>UQHZ01000008.1 GCA_900541055.1 uncultured Collinsella sp. | reverse complement strand
GTTCGTCGGCAGCGTCAGATGTGTATAAGAGACAGCTTGAAGTTGAACGTCAGATTGTCCAAATGCGGCCCGCGCAGCGTCGGCTGGTCCGCCGTTCGGTAGAACGGCGGAACCTACACAGCCTGCGCCAGCTTCTCGGCTCGCTCGGCGGCGGCGAGTGCCTCGATCACGGTGCCGAGCTGATCGCCCAGAAGGACGCCGTTGTAGGTGGAGTTGAAGCCGATGCGGTGATCGGTCACGCGGTCCTGGGGCTGGTTGTAGGTACGGATCTTCTCGGAACGGTTGCCATGGCCGATCTGGCTCTGGCGCTCGGCACCGAGCTCGGCCTGCTGCTTCTCGAGCTCCATCTCGTACAGACGGGCACGCAGCATCTGCATGCAGACCTCGCGGTTCTGGATCTGGGAGCGCTGCTCCTGCGACTGCACCACGGTGTTGGTGGGCAGATGGGTAATGCGCACGGCGGAGTAGGTGGTGTTAACGCACTGACCGCCAGGGCCGGAGGCGCAGTAGGTGTCGATGCGCAGGTCGGACTGGTTGATCTGGACGTCGATCTCCTCGGCCTCGGGAAGCACGGCGACGGTAGCCGTGGAGGTCTGAATGCGGCCCTGGGACTCGGTCTTGGGGACGCGCTGGACACGGTGCACGCCGGACTCGTACTTCATAACGGAGTAGACGCGGTCGCCCTCGACCTTGAACTCAATGGACTTAAAGCCACCGGCCTCGCTGGGGCTGGAGTCGAGCACGGTAGTCTTCCAGCCGCGCGACTCGCAAAAGCGCTGATACATCTTGTACAGGTCGCCGGCGAAGATGGCCGCCTCGTCGCCACCGGCGGCGGAGCGGATCTCGACGATGGTGTTCTTGTCGTCGTTGGGGTCGCTCGGGATGAGCATGTACTTGATGTCTTCCTCGAGCTGGGGAAGCTTGGCCTCGTTTTCGGAGATGTCCATCTGGAGCATCTCCTTCTCATCGGCATCGGTGGTATCGTGCAGCATTTCCTTGGCAGCCTCGATGTCATCGAGCGCGCCGATGTACTCGCGCGAGGCGGCGATGAGGTCGGACTGGTGCGCGTATTCCTTGTTGAGACGCGTGAACTCCTTGATATCGGAGGCGACGGCCGGGTCGGAAAGCTTCTTCTCGAGCTCCTCGTAGGCCTTGATGATCTTTTCGAGCTTGTCGCGCATGACGGACTCCTTTATATGCGTGAAGGTGAAAATCGGCAGAATTGATGGGGCGCGGGGCGCCGCTGCGGGGGTAAGCCCGGCTAGAACATGTCGATCCTCAGATACATGCGCATCCCTTCGCGTATGGGGTACATAGTTGCGGTCTAACCCATACATGATAGCGTGCGCAGGCAAACCTGCATATAACCCGCACGGAATCCGACAAAGGGACAGTCCCTTTGTTGGATTCTAGAGCGTGTGGAGCAGAGCGATGAAAAAGCGGACACCCTGAAGGTAGACTCGGCGGGTAATGCGCTCGTTGGTGCCGTGGACGCCTCGGTCGCACTCGTCATCGTCGACCACAAAGGCCGAGAAACGAATGCACTCAGGGCAAATGCGCTGATAGTTGGCAGCGTCGGTCGCACCGATCACGGTCGAGGGGACGATGCTGACAGGAGCCCCGCCCGTCGCACTCGGTCCGTTTTCCTCCGTCCCCTTTGGATCACGGAAATAGCGGGCGGCGATGGCGCGAACGGCCTCGAGCCCCGGTCCACCGACACGCGGAGACGGCGAAGGCTCGGAGCTGCCGGGGCCCAGCTCCACTTCGACACAACCGGCAAGGTCCGCCCCGGCAACCGCCTCACGGCAGCGCGCCACAACGTCGACCACGCTCGTACCCTCGAGCATGCGGAAGTTAATGTTGGCCCACATATCCTGCGGCATTACGTTGGCGCCGGTGCTGCCACCCTCGATCTGCGTGGGCGCGCAGGTGGTCGTCACCAGCGGATAGAGCTTTTTGCTGGCGAGGCAATCGCGGACAATGGCATCCCCGTTGGCGGCAATTTCATCGGCCGTGTAGAGCCCCAACTCGACGAGTTGAGCGGCAAGCAAGTCGGTCACGCGCGTCGGCCACTCGATATCGCAGATTGCGGTGATGGCACGGCTGAGCACCTCGAGCGATGTGCCGCCGTAGGGGTTGGACGAATGCCCGCCCTCACTCTTCGTCTTGAGTATGATATCGGCGTAACCCTTCTCCGCGAGGTCGGCATGCATAAGCCAGCCCTCGCCCGCGCCATACTCGGCAGCCGAAACAATACGGTAGTCACCCTCGTCGATCAGATATTCAAGTTCAACGCCACGCTCCTCGAGCACACGACCGATCGCCCCCGCGCCGTACTGCGTGGTTTCCTCGTCCTGGCCAAAGGCGAGCAGCAGGGTACGCTTGTGCTCCCAGCCGTGCGCGAGCGCATACTCAACCGCCTCGAGAATGCCTGCGACCTGGTCTTTCATATCGATGGCGCCGCGACCCCAAATGTAGGTGTCGTCCACATGTCCGCTAAAGGGGGCATGCGTCCAGTCAGCCTCGGTGCCGGGTACCACGGGAACCACGTCCATGTGGCCCATGAGCATAATGGGCTTGAGGGCAGGGTCGGAACCGCCAAGCGTCACCAATAGCGAATGGTCGATAAGCTCGACCTTACCCGCCGTAAATACGTGCGGCCAAGCCTGCTGCATATACGCGCGCAGGTCGTCGAACGGCTGCCAGTCCACCGCCTCGGCATCCATACTCGAGATGGTCGGAAACGACAGCACGCGACCCAAGCGCTCGCACGCGCCAGCCTCGTCTATATCGGCAAAATCATCCTCATGCGCAAAGAAGCGCCAAACCTCGGCCATGACATCCTTTCGATTGTGATGACAAGGGCCGCCCCACCGGAGCGGCCCTGCCACGTAAGCGTTTGCGGTTGGTTATTTGTCCTCGAGATAGCGCGAGAGGAACTCGCGGGTGCGCTGGTGCTTGGGGTTGCCGAAGAGCTCGGCCGGTGCGGCGTCCTCGAGCACCACGCCCTTGTCCATAAAGACTACGCGGTCGGACACCGTGCGGGCAAAGGCCATCTCGTGCGTGACGACGACCATGGTCATGCCGTCGGCAGCGAGCTTGCGCATGACCTCGAGCACCTCGCCCACGATCTCGGGGTCGAGTGCGGAGGTCGGCTCGTCGAACAGCATGATCTGCGGATTCATGCACAGGGCGCGCGCGATGGCCACGCGCTGTTTTTGACCACCGGACAGGCGGCCCACGGCGGCGTGCGCGAACTTCTCGAGCCCCACGCTCGTCAGATGCTCCATCGCGACCTTCTCGGCCTCGGCCTTGCTCATCTTTTTGAGTGTGACGGGCGCAAGCGTGCAGTTGTCGAGCACATCCATGTTGTTGAACAGGTTAAAGCCCTGGAACACCATGCCGATGTCCTCGCGGAGTTTATTGATATTGCAGCGCTCGGCCGTAAGGTCCTGGCCGTGGAACCAGATGTGGCCCGCGTCCGGGGTCTCGAGCAGGTTGAGACAGCGCAGGAAGGTCGACTTGCCCGAGCCCGAAGCGCCGATAATGGTGACGACCTCGCCGGGGTTAACGGACAGGTCGATGCCCTTGAGCACCTCGAGCGAGCCGAAGCTCTTGCGCAGGCCCTCGACGCGGATAAGCGGCTCATTGGTCTGTGCGGCGGCCGCGGTGCCGGTAGTGGCGATATCTGCCATGATGATTCTCCTCGTCTTGAGCCTAGTTGGAGCTGGGCAGCGTTGCCGGGGCCTCGGCGCCGAGCTTTTTGCCAAAGGCCTCGAGCAGGCGGCTCGCCACGAGCGTCAGGATCAAGTAAACCACGAGCGCCACGCAGTAGACCTCCATCTGACGGTAGTACACGCCGGCGACGGTGGTGGTGGCGTACATGAGGTCGAACACGCCGATGACCGAGAGCACCGACGAGTCCTTGATGTTGATGATGAGCTCGTTGGTGAGCGCCGGAATCGCGTTTTTAATGCCCTGGGGGAACACGACCTTGCGCATAGCCTGCCACTGCGACAGACCCAGCGAACGCGCCGCCTCGGCCTGGCCGGGGTCGATGGACTCGATGCCGCCGCGCAGGACCTCCATCATGTAGGCGGTGGAATTGAGCGAGATGGTGGCGAGGCCGGCGGTGAAGGTACTCCAGATCTGGTTGGCCTGGGCGGTCTCGAAGCCCATGCCGCGCAAAACGGTGAAACCCGCGTAATAGATGAGCAGGCCCTGGACCATCATGGGCGTGCCGCGCACGATGGTGGAGTAGATGGTCGCAAAGCCGCGGCCAATGCTCTTAAAGAAGCGCACCAGGTCGTTGTCCACGCGATCGAAGGTCTGAATACGCAGGAACACAAAGAGCAACGCCAGGAAGAATGCGATGACGGTGCCGAAGGTGGCAAGCGCGATGGTGATCTCGATGCCGCGGATGAAGAAGTCGCCGCTCTTGTAGGTCATGTAGACCAGGCTCGACAAAAAGTCGCTGGGGTTGGAATCCGAGACAATGCTCACCTGCACCAGGTCGATAAACGACATGATGCAGCGGTCCGCGAAAAAGATCGCTGCGATGGCGACCACAACATAGCTACCCAGGCGCGCGCCGCGGCGGAAACGCTCGGAGGCGAACGGCGACTTTACGCGATAGTCGCTCCAGTGCATAAGCTTGGTGACCAGCGCCGCCGCCGACACGACAATCCAGGCCCAAAGAATCGCCCAAAGGCAATCCTGGAAGATACCGGTGGGGGCCAAGAAGCTCAGCGGCGTGGGGTTGCGCTGGCTAAACGCCAGGCCGAGCGCCGCGATAACGCTCGTGCCCAGGTATACATAACGGTGGTCGGCCTTAATAAAGGAGGCCAGGCGATTGACGGTTTTCATGCTGCCTCCCTATGCCGGCTGACGGTCGAGGCACGCGTCCCACATTTGGTCGCGCTCCTCTTGGCTAATGCCCTTGAGTGTCTTGTCGATGAGCTTAAGCAGTTTGTCCGAGCCCTTGCGGCAGCCGACGTTTGCCGCGACCTCCTGCTTAAAGCCCTCGCCTTCGGCAAAATGAATGGGAACGATGCCCGGGTTTTGAGCCATATAGCCCTTCTCGTTCTCGGTGTTGTAGGTCACGGCGTCGCAGGTGCCCTGCAGCAGGTTCGAGAACACCGTGGGGACGGAGTCGACCGGGTTTTTGTGCACAACGCCCGGGATCTCGTCGATGACGGTGTCGAGCATGGTGTCCTTTTGGCCGAGCACCGTGGCACCGCTAAAGTCGCTAAGCTTGGTGGCGTTTTGGTAGGGCGAGCCCTCTTTTACGAATAGGCCAAAGTAGCCAATGAAGTACGGGTCGGAGAAGCCGACCGACTCTTCGCGCTCGGGCGTGGCGCTCATGCCGGCGATGATGAGGTCGATTTGGCCGTTGTTGAGCGAATCGATAAGGCCCGAAAAGCTCTGCTTGACGGCAACGGGCTCGCCACCGAGGGCCTTGCAGACGATCTTGGCGATCTGCACGTCGTAGCCATCGGCATAGGCGCCCTGCACGTTGTCGATGGGGATGGTGTACTCGCTGGCTTCGGAAACCTGCCAGTTGTACGGGGCATAGGCCGCCTCCATGCCAATGCGGATCTTATCCTTGCCGATAACGGAATCGGACAGGTCGTCGCGACCGCCACCCGTCGTGGGCTGAACTACTTCCAGCGTGGAGGGGCGCTGGCAACCGGCAAGTGTGCCGGCGACGACAGTAGCGCTCGCAGCGAGAGCGCTACCCAAAAAGATGCGACGGCTGCATACCGGCTGTGGATGCGCGTCGCGTTGATGGGGAGAATGCATAATCTGCCTTCCCTGCTGAATCGTATGCTGACGACTTAACAGGATACCGCTCAGCACTACCTCCAGCAAATGCATATATAAATGCATATATACAAGTTTACGAACTGAAAACGATTGATAGTCGTTGGGGACGTTCTTAAACGACTAGTCAAACAAGAACGTCCCCAACGACTAGGCATGAAAAAGGCAAGGCATAAACCTTCTGGTCATGCCTTGCCTTTTGAATGACAAATTATTGCTCTGGACGGCGCGCAGCATCGACCGAGCGGCGGAACCTCTAGAGCAAGGTAACGCTAAAGCTGCGCTTGTCCGTCTCGCCGGGAGCCAAGGTGATGGTGTTGACCTTGTGCTCAAAGACGTCGTCCTCGGTGTCCGTGGTGGTATGACCGGTCCAGGGCTCGAGCGCCACAAACGGGGCGTCGTTGGCGGCAGACCACACGCCGATGTACTTAAAGCCCTCAAAGTCGATCTTGACGCCGTGGCCCGACTTGCGGCCGCGCAGCGTGAGCGTGGAGCCCGGGGTATCGGTGAACATGATGGCGTCGTTATCGAAGCTGCGGTGCGTGATGGGCAGCACGTCCGAGTTATCGGGAGCCTTGTAGCTACCCTCGAACGTCATGAGGCCATCGGGCGTGATGATGGGGGCCTCGTTGGTCCAAGCCTCGGTAAATGCCAGCTCGTAATCCTCGAACGCCTCGTCCTCGGCACCGGGAGCAGGTACGTTAAATGCGGGGTGGCCGCCCACCGAGAACGGCAGGTCCACGTCGCCGGTATTGGTGACGGCAAAGGTCTGGGTAAGTGTGGCGTCACCAGTCAGGGCATAGGTCATGTTGAGCTTAAAGTGGAACGGAAAGGCCTTGAGCGACTCGGGCGTGTCGGTGATCTCGTACGTTACCGAGGAGCCGTCCTCCGAAACCTCGACCAGCTTGTGCTCGACGATGCGCGCGAGGCCGTGGCGCGGCATCTCGCAGGTGCCAGCCGCAGACGTCGCCGTGTTGTTGCGCAGCGAGCCCACAATGGGGAACAGGATGGGCGCATGCTTGCCCCAAAAGGCGGGGTCGCCCTGCCACAGATACTCGTTGCCGTTGAGGGCAAGGCTCGTGAGCTGAGCGCCCATGGAATCGATGGCCGCGGTGAGGCTGCCGCGCTTGATGGTAGTGACGGTAGACATGCTGCTTCCTCCAAAAGTAAACAATAGTGTCGAGGGCTATTGTCCCACTCTTGGCGGCGGGGTTGAGCGACAGGCGCAGTTATTGAGCAATAGCGTAAAGGTCAAACCCGCCCTGCGGAGTGCTATCGACCGTATCGGGCGCCTGCGAGTTAAAGCTCACGGGAACCATGCGCTTTGAGGCGCGGAAGCGCGTGCCGTCGGTGGCGACGGGCGGTTCGTCGACGGTGAGCTCGTAGTCGCCGGGCTTGAGCTCGATGCCGTCACCAGCGGAATTGACGTATTGATACTCGTCAATCGTCTGCCCTTTGAGCGTACGCCCCACGATGTGGATGAGCATTTGGCTGTCGCCACGCGCGGTGTCCCACATCGCGCCGTCCTTGACCTCGACCGACACATGTACCGAGCGCGTGCGGCTGAGCGATTGCTCGACAGACATCTCGACCTTGGCGGCGTCTTGACGCTGCTGCTCGACATGGCTCCAAACGCTACCGATTGCCGAGCAGGCGATAACGCCGGCCATGAAGGCGATGAGGATGGGGCCGAGCGGAGAACGGCGGCCCGCGTCTTCCTCACGAGCCAGGTCGGGGCGATGTGTGGGCGCAGGCGCCTGGGCGCCTTGCGCGGGCACGTCGAGAATGCTGAAGGATGCCGTGCTGTCGGGGTCGATGGTGTGACGCGGCTGCGGGATCTTTGCCGGCGAGATGGACATGTCCGCCGGCTCACCGAGTGTGGCCGTGGCATCGGCCTTAGCCTCATCGGCCTCGGCTTGGGCCCAAGCCTGCTCAAAGGTCAGGGGCTCGGCGGCATCGGAGGCGGCATCAGGCTCGACAGCGGCATCGTTGCCGGTCTCGTCCTCGTCGCTCGACACGTCACGCGACGCGGGCTCGTCCCACTCCTCGTCCGGAGCCTCGCCCTCGCTATACCACCATTCAAAGTTATCGATATCCATACGGGGCGCCCCTTAGGCCTCGCAAATAAACACTCGCTAGTCTTATACCCCCAGACGGCACCGAAGCTCACCCGCGCCGGACACGAAAACCGTCACAACATTCGACGTTTTTCCTCGTTTTCGAGATTTTCATCGAATGTTGTGACGGTTTAGGCGGCAGCCACGCCGCGAATGTGACAAAGAGACTGTCCCTTTGTCACATTCTGTTAGAGTTGCAGGGATTGAATCCCGCTTATTCACGCGACATTGGAGTGACAACCTTGACCGCCGCAACCACGCCAAAAAGTAAGTCAACCGCCGCCGCGCTCTCCCCCGCGCGCACCAATCTTTGCCTGGCGCTGCTCGTGCTGTTGGGATTCTCGCTCGGCTGCTCCGAGTTCGTGGTCATCGGCATCGAAAGCGACCTAGCGACGGAACTCGGCGTATCGCTTGCCACCGCAGGCCAACTTATTAGCGTGTTCGCACTGATCTACGCTATCTCGACGCCGGTGCTCGCGCTCAGTACGGGGCGTTTTCGCCGCTACCAGCTGCTCGTGTGCTACAGCATCGTCTTTGTGCTCGGCAACCTGGTCATGGCGTTGGCGCCCAACTTCCAGGTGCTGTTCATCTCGCGCATCATCCTGGGCTCCGTCTCGGGCGCACTGCTCGCCGTGGGCGTGACGTACATCCCCGAGCTTCTGTCTCCGCAGCAAACTTCGCTTGCCATCTCGGTGGTATATGGTGCGTTTTCCGTGGCAATGGTCTTTGTCACTTCGATCGGCAAGTTTGTGGCCGACACGCTCGATTGGCACGTGGCCATGTACGGCACGCTGGCCTTTGCCGTTCTGATCTGCGGAGCGCTCGTGGCGTTTATGCCGCGCGCTGGGCAAACCGACGAGCCCGCCACTTTTCGCGAGCAGGCGGGTCTGCTACGCGAGCCGAGCATCATCACCGGCATGCTCATCTTTTTGTTTGGCGTGGGGTCGGTCTACGTTTTCTATGGCTACGTGACGCCTTATCTTGAGCAGGTGCTGGGCATGGGCACGGTCGAAGCCAGTACCACGCTCATGGCCTACGGCGTGTTCTGCCTGATCTCGAACATCCTGGGCGGATGGATCGATGCGCGCTTTGGCATGAAGGCGCTGCTTGTGACGTTCGTGCTGCAGGCTGCGGCGTTACTCGGGCTGTTTGCTGTGGGCGGCACCATGCCGCTCGCGCTGGCCTTTGTCTTTAGCTTGGCGCTGCTCATGTACTTGTTCTCGGTGTCGTGCATCACGCACTTCATGGACGTGGCACGCAGCCGCCATCCCAAGTCGATGGTACTCGCAAGTTCGGTTGAGCCCATGGCGTTTAACGTCGGCATCTCGTTTGGCACCGCAGTGGGCGGCGCCGTGGTAAGCAGCATTGGCATTGCGCACGTAGGCGCAGTGGGTGCCGCGTTCTCGCTTGTGGCCTGGGTGCTTACGCTGGTGACGATTAAATTGGCTCACTGGGAGCGCAGGCGGGCAAGGGCGCAGGCGTAGATGCGATACTCGAGCTCGATGATGGCGATCGAAAGGAAACCGCATATGCAACGTGTACTGTTCATCTGCTATGGAAACATCTGCCGCTCGACGATGGCCGAGTCGGTGTTTACCGAGCTCGTGCGCCGCGCTGGGCGCGAGGCGGAGTTTGTCATCGATTCCGCCGCGACTTCGACCGAGGAGCTTGGCAACCCGCCACACCATGGCACAGTCGCCAAGCTGCGCGAAGTCGGGATTCCCGTCGTTGCCCACCGCGCACGCCAGGTGCGTCGCGCGGAGTATGGCGACTGGGACCACATTGTCTATATGGACGACGAGAACGCGCGTGGCCTGCGTCGCATCTTTGGCGACGACCCCGACGGCAAGATTACGCGCTTGCTCGATTGGACCGAGCGCCCCGGCGACGTGGCCGATCCCTGGTACACCGGCAATTTCGATGCCACGTACCGCGACGTGCTCGCCGGCTGCTCGGCCATGCTCGAGCAGCTGTAGGCAAGCGAGGTCGCGGGCCACGCCTTCGGCGCGAAACAAGCGCGGATAATCTTCCACATGAAAAATGAGCGTGGGTTTTCTCCCACTTTGAGAGTTCAAGTGCGCTCTAAACGGGAGAAAACCCACGCTCATGAATGTGACAAAGGGACTAGCCCTAGACCGGCTTGACCTCCAGCTTTATCCCCTCGGCACAGGAGTCGCCCAAAACATCCGAAAGGGCCCAGGTCGCATATAGCGGCAAATAGAGAACCGCTCCGTTGCGCTCAACGTTGCCTCTCGAGAAAACAATCCCGAGCCTTACGCCATATTCAGCCGTATCAAGCACATGGCCGAGCGCAGCGTGCGCGTGGTAATAGGAGCCCGATTTAACCTCGATCGGAACAGCCGTCCCATCCGGTCCATCGACCACAAAGTCCACTTCACCGCGCTTTTTTGTCTGATAGTAGTAAAGCTGGCGATTTTGGGCAGTCAGCTGCTGGGCCACCACGTTTTCGTAAATGCCGCCCAGATTGGGCTCCTTGCTATCAAGATACGCCGCTTGGGCGACTCCAACGGGGTAGCGCGCCATCAACATGCCCGTATCCGATTGATATAGCTTGAACTGCGATGGCCGTGCCGTCTTGAGCAGGGGCGATTTTGGCTCGGTTACGATATCTGCTTTGAGAGCAACGCCGGCATCGACAAGCCATACAAAATCTCGCTGATACTTCTCGTAGTGAGCCTTGGGGTCAATGGAATTGAGCACGAAGCGCTTGTTTTCGCCCTCGAGCATAATAGGGAGCTGATCGTAGATGCTCTGCACCTGAAGGGCTCGCCCGCTTGCATACTTGGAGATATCCCGCCGGTACTGTTCGTTGAGCTCTGACTGTAGCTGACGAACAGAGGCAAGATCGCCCTGCGTGTCAAGGAAACGCTGCACGACCTCCGGCATTCCGCCGACAACGGTATAGGTCCTGAAGTTTGCCATCATCGCGTCATGAATGTAATCAGGAATGGGCCTCTCGCTGATACACGCGTCACGTATCGTTTGGCGAGCCCCCTCGCTCACCCCGGTTGCCCAGCAAAACTCCTCAAAATCGAGCGGGAACATCCTAAGCTCGTGGACATACCCCACGGGATAGGACCTGACGCCCTTGAACTGGGTCCCGAGCATTGACCCCGAAAACGCCCAGCGGCACCTCCCGTCCTCAACAAGGAACTTTGCCATCGTCATGATGTCGGGAGCCTCTTGGACCTCATCGATAAACACGAGCGTTTTGCCTGGTGCAATCGACTTTCCCGAAAGAAGCGTCACCCTGCTGATGAAATCATCGGCATCCCGCGCCTCGAGAAGAGCATCTTTTGCCTGACGATTTTCCATGAGGTTAAGCTCGATGTAGGTTGCATGGTTGGCTTTGCCAAATGCGCGAATCGAATAGCTTTTGCCGATCTGGCGAGAACCCGTAATGAATAAGGCCTTTTGCTCGGCAGACTTCAGCCAACGCTCCAGCTCTGCCGCTATTTTCCTGCGCAGCATAGACTCTCCCCTCGGTGTCATCAAATGAAATGCAAAGTTTTATACGCTTGATTATCGATGAAACGCAGAATTTTTAGAACCTAAAATCGGATGAAATGCAGAGATTTGAGATTCTAAGCAAAAAAGAAGGGACACCACCCGCGAATGTGACAAAAGAACTGTCACTTTGTCACATTGCGCTCAACTATTCGTCGACGATCTCGGCGAGCCAGACGTTCAGCGTATCGACCTCGGGGCAGCAGAACTTTGCCGTACCGGGCTCGTTGCCAGGCACGGTTCCGCCATAGCGCAGGATATCGATATAGGGAAAGCCCACATGGCAGGCCATGGCGCATATCTTGCCGCGGTCTCGGTCGAAGTCAAAAACGTCGCCGGGCTTGTGACCATGGTGGCAGCGACATGCACCCAGCTGGTCCACGCAGCTCACGCGGATATGCGGACGCTTGCCACGTGGCGCGCCGAGCGGCTTGTCCCCGCCCGCAGGCTTGACGCCGCCCTCGCCAGCGTTACTCATGGTCAATCACGTCCAGGCAGGCCTCGATGGGAAGGCCGGCCGACTTGTCCTCTTGGTCGGCATTGCACTCGATAAGCTCAGCCACCACGCGCATGGCATCGGACGTCGCGCGTTGCAGACTCCAACCGGCCATAACGCGGCCGACGAGCACCGCCGAGAACGTGTCGCCCGTGCCCGGGAAATAGACCGGAATGAGCTCAAAGGGAATCGTAAAGTACTCCCCCGCTACATGGTCGTAACCGATAACCGCATTCGCGCCATTAACTACGGCGCTCGTAATGACCACAGACTTGGCACCCAGCTCGCGCACGGCGTCCACAAGGGTGCGGGCCTCATCGGGCGTAATTTGCTCGACGATAGGCCTATCGGCAAGTAGGCACGCCTCGGTGTAGTTGGGCACCGCGTAGTCTGCGCACTCCAGCAGATGCCGCATAAGGCCAATCGTGGACTCGGGCACGCCCGCATAGAGCTTGCCGTTGTCGCCCATGATGGGGTCGACGAACACCTTGGTGCCCTTTTGCGCGCGACGGTGGCAGAAGTCCGAAATAATGCGCGTCTCTTCCTCGGTCACGATAAAGCCGGTCGAGATGGCGTCGAACTCAAAGCCGAGCTCCTCCCAGATGGCGAGACTCTGGCGGACATACTCCGTGGTGTCGTGGATGTAGAACTTGGGGTAGTTGAGCGTGTCGGAAACGAGCGCCGTCGGCAGGTTATGGATACGGTAGCCCATGTGCGACAGCACCGGCAGCATGGCGGAAAGCGCGACCTTGCCGTAGCCGCACATATCGTTGATCAGCAGCAGCTGAGTGTTCTTCATGAGGGTCTCCCTTGGTTCGGGCACGGCGCAGCAGCGCCACAGTGCGACTAAGTGTAGCGCAGGGGACGTTACGAGCGAAGTCGGGCAGCGCGAAGGGCAAATTGTTGCGGAAAGGTTACGGAAAGAAGGAAGCTAGTCGTTTAAGAACGTCCCCAATGACTACTCATAACAACGCCGATGTTTTGGCAGCGACAGCGAGCGGGTCGCATTTGTGACAAGGTGACGTGAAACGAAAGGGCGCTGACCTTCTGGTCGCGCCCTTGAAGTTGAACGTCAGATTGTCCAAATGCGGCCCGCGCAGCGTCGAGCCGTTACGCGGTTCGTAGAACCGCGTAACAAGTTAGTACATCTTTGCGCCGGCGGGGATGGAAGCGTCGAGCTGGATCAGGTTGAGACGCTCCTCGCCCTCCTCCTCGTGGATGGCACTGATGAGCATGCCGCAGCTGGGAATGCCCATCATCTTGCGCGGAGGCAGGTTGGTGATGGCGAGCAGGGTCTTACCGACCAGGTCCTCGGGCTCATAGTATCCATGGATGCCGGAGAGGATGGTGCGGTCGGTGCCGGTGCCGTCGTCGAGCGTAAAGTTCAGCAGCTTCTTGGACTTCTTGACGGCCTCACATGCCTTGACCTTCACAGCGCGGAAATCGCTCTTGGAGAAGGTATCAAAGTCGACGAACTCCTCGAACAGCGGCTCAACGGCGATCTTGGAGTAATCGAGCGTGGGCTTAAGCGACTTAACGAACGGACTCGCGGCGTTGCTGGCCTCGGCAGCCTTGACGGCAGCGGCACCGGACTGGAAACCCTTCTCGGGCTTCATGTGCGGGAACAGCAGCACGTCGCGGATAGAAGCCTGGTTGGTAAGCAGCATGACCACGCGGTCGATACCAATGCCAATGCCGCCCGCGGGAGGCATACCGTACTCGAGGGCGCGCACGTAGTCCTCGTCATACTCCATGGCCTCATCGTCGCCGCCGGCCTTCTCGGCCATCTGGGCAGCAAAGCGCTCAGCCTGGTCGACCGGGTCGTTGAGCTCGGAGAATGCGTTGGCGTACTCGTGGCCGGCGATGACCAGCTCAAAGCGGTGGGTCAAACGCGGGTCGTCCTCAAAACGCTTGGCGAGCGGGCTGACCTCAATGGGGTAATCGCACACGAAGGTCGGGTTGACGATGGTGTCCTCGCCCAGCTCATCGTAAATCTCGGCGATGATCTTGCCAGCAGTCCACTCGGGCTTGATCTCCAGGCCCTTCTCGCGCGCGGCGGCAGCAAGCTCCTCGACTGGAGTGTCAATGGTGACCTGCTTGCCGAGCACGTCGGAGACGATGTCGGTCATGGGACGGCTGGCCCACTCACCAGAAAGGTCGATGGTCTGGCCCTGGTACTCGATGACCTCGGGGTTGCCGATGGCCTTGTTGGCAGCCTTGATGACACCCTGGGCGAGTGCCTTCATGCCCTCGAGGTCGGAGAAGGCACGGTAGGCCTCCATCGTGGTGAACTCGGGGTTGTGGGTAAGGTCCATGCCCTCGTTACGGAAGATGCGGCCGATCTCGAACACGCGCTCAAAACCACCGACAATGCAGCGCTTGAGGTGCAGCTCGGTGGCAATACGCAGGTAGCACTCCTGATCGAGCGCGTTGAAGTGGGTAATGAACGGCTTGGCAGTAGCGCCGCCCTGGATGGTCTGCAGGATGGGGGTCTCGACCTCCATGTAGCCGTCGGACTCCATAAAGCGACGGAAGGTGGAGAGAATCTGCGAACGCTTACGGAAGGTCTCGCGAACGTCGTCGTTGGCGATCAGGTCGACATAACGCTGGCGATAGCGGGTCTCCTTGTCGGAAAGACCGTGGAACTTCTCGGGCAGCGGACGAACGGCCTTGGCAAGCAGGGTCGCGCTCTTAGGAGCAACGGAAAGCTGGCCGCGCTGGGTGCGCACGACCACGCCGGTCACGCCCAGGATGTCGCCCAGGTCGAGGGCCTTGAGCGTATTCCAGGCAGCCTCGTCCATGTCGTTGATGCGGCAGAACAGTTGAATCTCGGCAGTCGCATCGCGCACGACGATGAACATGATCTTGCCCTGACCGCGCTTGGCGACCACACGGCCGGCGATCTTCACGACATCCTCGGTGTCCTCACCATCGGCAAGATCGGCGTACTTAGTCTCGATATCGGCGACGTAGTCCTCAAGCTCAGAGTGCTCGGGATAGGGGTTCTGGCCCGCCTCGAACAGGGCGGCGCGCTTGGCCAGGCGGGTGGCGCGCTCGTCGTTGAGCGTCGATGCCTGATCGGCGGCGTTCTGGTTCTCTGCCATAAGTTAGCTCCTCAAACTAAAACGCTCCCCAGGATTCGGTCCCAGGGAGCGAAAACATACCTTTACGCGGGACCGTGGTCTAGCGTGCGATCTTGGCGATGGTGTAGACGCGAGTCTTGCCGGAAGGCGTAACGACCTCGACGGAGTCGCCCTCGCCGTGACCGATGATGGCGTGACCGACCGGAGACTCGTTGGAAATCTTGTGCTCGAGCGAGTTGGTCTCGGTGGTACCAACGAGCGTGACTTCCATGACCTCGCCGTTGGGATCAATCAGCGAAACGGTGGAACCGATGGAGACGGTCAGATCGCCCGTAGTGGCAGCAACCTGAGCGTTGGCAAGAATGGCCTGGATCTCGGCGATACGAGCAGCATTCTGGGCCTGCTTGTCCTTGGCGGCATCGTACTCGGAGTTCTCCGAAAGGTCGCCGAACGCGCGGGCTTCCTTGATGTCCTCGACGATCTCCTTGGCGTAATCGCCCTCACGCCAGGCGAGCTCCTCGACGAGCTTCTGGCGGCCCTCAGCGGTCAGTACGATCTGGCTTGCGTCCATACGGATATCTCCCCAACTCTGATCAAACAATCAACTGTCAACAAAACGAAAAAGACCGGCTAGCCTGCGGGCAAGCCGGTCAGGTGCTCACCCCAAAGGGATGGGACTACTCTGCGTCCGCGTCGCTGTCCTCTGCCTGCTTCTTCTTGGCAGCAGCGAGCTTGGCCTCGAGCTCAGCGATCTCCTTGTCCTCCTCGGACTGCTCGACCACGACCTCCTCGGCCTGCTTGGTCTCGGCCTTATCGTCGCCCTCCATACCCTCACGGATATTCTTGACGGTAGAGCCGAGGGACTTGCCGAGCTTCGGCAGGTTCTTGGGCCCGAAGATAATCAGGACAACGACGAGAATAATGATGAGCTCAGGAGCCCTCAGTCCAAACATGTAGACCTCCACAATACAGCGAGACAAGCTCGAATGAGTATACCGCGGGTATCGCGGTATCACAACACTAGCTAAAAAAAGGGACCGCAAGAAGCGGTCCCTCCTCATGCTCTGGTCGGGTTGACTGGATTTGAACCAGCGACCCCTGCGTCCCGAACGCAGTGCTCTACCAAACTGAGCCACAACCCGTTAGCTCGACTATAGTAACAAAGATTTTCGCCGCGTGCTAGAGAAATTTTTATTTCTTTGGCGCGTCGATTTGAACCGTGTTGGGAATAAGCTCAGTCGCGCAGGCCCACCAGCCATTTTGCTGGGCAGCATCGGCAAGCCTTTCGACCGTGGCAGCGGTGTCGCAAATGGCAAACGAGCAGGCACCCGATCCGCACACATCTACAGCAACGGTTCCGTCCTGTTTACGCAGCCAGTCGAGGACCGTTTGAATCTGCGACTCCATCTGTGCGGAAATGACACCCAGATTATTATGGATGAGTGCATATGCCGTCTCGGCATCACCAGCACGCAAGGCAGAAGCTATCGCGCCGGGCTTGTCCGCAGGCACCGGGGCCTCGTCAAAACGTCGATAGGCTTCAATTGTCGAAACGCTTGCCTCGCGCGGCTTGACCAGCACGACGGGCGTCGCGGGCAGCGCGGGGTACTCAGTTGCCAGCACGTCTCCCCCACCTACGTAGAACGCAGGACTCGCGTGCAAAAAGAACGGGACGTCAGCACCAATGCCCCGCGCAATATCGTCGAGCGCTGGGTCGGTGCGATCAATGCCCCAGAGCTCTGCCAAGGCGACAATGACCGCGGCCGCATCCGTCGAGGGGCCGCCCAAGCCGGCGCACAATGGAATGCGCTTCTCAATCGTCACGCAGATGTTTGCCTCGCGACCATAATGCTCGGCCATAGCAACCGCAGCCCGATACGCCGTATTCTTTTGCATGGGAAAATCTGATGCTGGAACCGTCTGGACGGTCAGCGCCTGCGACGGCGTGACCGTCACGGTATCGGAAAGACCGACGGCCGCCATCAGGGAATCGACCCTGTGGTAGCCGCGGTCATCGCGCTCGGTATGAACCCCCAGGTAGAGGTTAATCTTTGCCGGCGCGGAAAGAGTCAGGGACCGATCGGTCACCGTTAATGCTCCTCGAGCTGATTGCCGAGCGGGGTAAAGATATGCTCGCCGCTCTCGGGGTCGAACAGCTCGACCTGGCCGGTGAGGACATCGATGTACTGGTAGGACTGACGCGACTTGCGGCCGCGACGCTCGTCAACCTCGACGATAAAGACGGCGGGGTGGACGCTCTTGATGGTGCCCATGCGCTCGACGACGCGGGTACGGCCCATGTTGGCCTTCACCTTGACGCGATCGCCCACCATATCGGTCAGCTTCTCGTGGATGTCGTCGACGTGATTGACTTCCATCTCTTCCATGAACAGGGCCTCCAGAAGGTGCAATTCAAAAAGGGGATAATACCCCTAAGATAGACAAAACTCTAATACTATAGCACCCTGCTGCCGCCATACGCAAGTAGCTAAAAAGCCCCGTCTCGAATACGTACCAGACGACAACCTCGCATGACCAGTTGTTACGCGGTTTGGTAAAACCGCGTAACCTAAAGGTTGTCGGTGTCCAAAACGATGGTGAATGGGCCGTCGTTGACCAGGTCGACCTTCATGTCGGCGCCAAAGATACCGTGCGCCACATGTTCGACATCTTGACGAACGAGCGTCAGGAAGTACTCGTAGAGCTCGTTGGCAACATCGGGTGCGCCGGCATCCGTAAACGACGGACGGCGACCGTGGCGGCAGTCAGCGAACAGCGTGAACTGCGACACCACGAGCACCTCGCCGTCGACATCGGCAAGCGCCAAGTTGGTCTTGCCGTTCTCGTCCTCGTTGATACGCAGCCCGCGGAGCTTGCCCCACAGCTTGTCGGCCTCGGCACGCGTATCGCCATGGCCCACACCCAGCAGCACCAGGTAGCCGCGTCCAATGCGGCCCACGCACTCGCCGTCGACCGTCACGCCGGCGTTGAGCACGCGCTGCACCACCGCACGCATGGCCTACTCCTCGCCCGTCAGCTTGGCGGACAGATGCTCGAGCGCGTGGAAACGATGGCTGATGGCGTTCTTCTCGTCAGCCGTCAGCTCGGCCATGGTCTTGCCCGGCGTGTCGACCGGCAGGAACAGCGGGTCATAGCCAAAACCATGGTCGCCGCGGCCCTCGTGCGCGATAACGCCCTCGCAGGCGCCCTCGCCATAGGTAACCAGACCGTCCGTGTCGATGAGCGCGACGACGCTCATAAAGCGCGCGGTGCGGTCCTCATCTGCCACGCCTTCCAGGTTAACGAGAAGCTTGGCGTTGTTGGCGGCATCGTCGCCGTGCACGCCCGCATAGCGCGCGCTATACACACCGGGCTCACCGTCCAGCGCGTCGACGACCAAGCCCGAATCGTCGGCAATGGCCATAAGGCCCGTCTCCTCAACCGCGGCTTGGGCCTTGATGATGGCGTTCTCCAAAAACGTCGTGCCGTTTTCCTCGGGATCCTCAAAATCACCCAGCTGGCCGAGCGCCACAAAGCGCACCTCGGGCATGACCTTGCCCAAAATGGCCTCGATCTCGGTGAGCTTATGGGCGTTGCCCGTTGCCACGACGATGGTCGCCGCCGGGTCGAGGGTGTCGATGTCAATCTTCTCAAGTGCCATGACTGGCCTCCTTGTCTCTATAGCAAGCCGCGTGAGGGGCGTTTGGGCACTTGACCTCTCCCCTCTCAGGCGATCGGACCTTTCAACGCAGCATTTCAGCAGATAAAACCTACCAAAATAAACCTGTCCCTTTTGGCAGGTTAGGCGATGGCTTGGCGCTGAAGCTCGATGAGCTCGGCGATACCCTTGTCGCCCAGGTCGAGCAGGGCGTTGAGGCGTTTGCGGTCAAAGGGCGCCTGCTCGCCGGTGCCCTGGAGCTCGATCATCTCGCCGGTGTCGGTGGCGACGAGGTTCATGTCGACCTCGGCATGGCTGTCCTCGGAATAATCGAGGTCAAGCAGCGTATTGCCGTCGACAACGCCCATGGAAATGGCAGCCACCTGGCCGATAAGCGGGATGCGCTCGATCTTGCCCGCCTCGACCCACATGGCGAGGGCGTCGCGCAGCGCCACCCAGGCGCCGGTGATGCTCGCTGTACGCGTGCCGCCATCGGCCTGAATCACATCGCAGTCGACGGTGACGGTGTACTCGCCGAGCGCCTTCATGTTGACGACGGTACGCAGGCTGCGGCCAATGAGGCGCTCGATCTCCATAGAGCGGCCCTTGCGGTTGGCGTGCTCGCGCTTGCAGCGCTTGCCGGTCGACGCCGGCAGCATGGCGTATTCCGCGGTCACCCAGCCGGCCTTAGCTCCCTTTCGCCAGCCCGGCACGCCCTCCTCGATAGTGGCGGCGCACAGCACGCGCGTGTCACCGAACTCGGCCAAACACGAGCCGTGGGCGTGCTTCATGACGCCACGGGTGAGCTTAACGGGGCGCAACTCGTTGGCGGCGCGACCGTTGGCGCGGTTGACCTGCATGTACTCCATAGAAATTTCCTTTCGGCAAAAGATGTGGCGAAGGCTTTGGCGGCTGCCTTACATCTATTTCAGCTCATCGATATCGATATGTTCGATGCTCTTGAGCGGCTGACCAAAGATAAAGCTGCCCGCCACCGCAAACTCGGCAATGTTATCGGCCGTCGTGGCAAAACGATGCTGCGGCTCGGCGGCGTCGCCCGCCAGCTGCTCGCGGCGCGTGAGGATATCGGTCAGCTCGCGCGTGGTCTCCTCGGCGGAACTCACGACGCGCACCCCAGGCCCCAGCGCATGCCGGATAGGTCCCACCAACAGCGGAAAATGCGTACAGCCGAGTACCACGGTATCGATACCGTGGTCGCGCAGCGGCTCTACCGTGGCACCCACCAGCGCACGCACGGCAGGCGTATCGAAGATATCCTCGTTCTCAAGCCACTGTTCCTGCAGATGTGCACCCGAGGCGAGCTCGTGTTCGACAACCTCGACAAAGCTCGAGGCAGGACAGCCGTATACATCGACGCCGGCATCCAGGTCCTGAATGGCGCGCGTGTAGGCGCCCGAGCGAATGGTGAGGTTGGTGGCGAGCACGCCCACGCGACGCGAGCGGGTGCTGTTGATTGCCGCACGGGCACCCGGCGCGATCACGCCGATCACGGGAACGTCGAGCACCTGCTGGGCCAGACGCAAGGCCGCAGCGGTCGCCGTGTTGCAGGCGATGACCATAATCTTGACGTCGTGCTTCGAAAGCCAACGACCCGCCTGCAACGCAAACGAGCGCACCTCATCCTCGGTGCGGGTGCCGTAGGGGCAGCGCTTGGTGTCGCCGAAGTAGTAGACGGACTCGTGCGGCAGCGCCGTCGCGATGGCGCGCGCAACCGTCAGACCGCCCAAACCAGAATCGAACACGCCAATCGGGCGCGTGTCGCCTGCCGGATTCTCGATATCGGACATTACCTCACCAGTCTCTCTCGAAAAGACATGTCCACGTGCGGCGACGCCGCGCTACGAACGCGCTGCGACCAGCAGCTCTGCCGTCGCCGCCCAACCGTCGACAATTTTGCCGCGCGTAACGAAAGCGTTCTCGCAAGCAGCCAGGAACTCGGGCGCGCCGGCGCTCGTCAGGCCATTCTCGACCAGGCAGAACGTGCCCACGTGATCGGCCATGTAGAAGTCGGACTCGGAGTCGCCGAGCGCCAACGTCTCCTCGCGCTCGATCCCTAGATGCTCGCAGAAGCGCGAAATGGCGACGCCTTTGTTGAGGCCCGCGGGGTTGATGTTGAATGCGCGACCGTCCTCGACGCGATCGAGCTCGAGCGTCGTCGGCTTGGACAGATGCGTCAGGTGGCCGTTGCAGGCCCAGATCAGACCGCAGCCGGCCTCGTCCAAGATGGCCTGGACCTCGTCGTCGGGCACATCGCCGCGCATGCCGACGGTGACCTCACGGTATTTGTAGCCGGTCGACATGTCGTTGTGGTACTCGATCTTGTGCGGCCAGCGGGCAAGGATCTTCTCGCACACGCCGGTCTGCTCGATCACCTGGTGCGGAGTAAGGCCGCAGGCGGGGTCGTAAGGCATGTCGCCAGTCAGATACTCCCAATCGTTGGCCTTGAGGTCGTACATAACCAGGCCGCCCATCTCACCAATGTAGGAGTTGAGGCCGAGCACGCGCGCGTCCTCGTGGATCATGGTACGGTTGCGGCCCGAGGTGGGAACCACCTGAATGCCAGCGCGGGCGAGCGCCACGACGGCCTCGACGAGTTTGGTCGAGGGGTTGCCGTCGTTGTCGCGCAGCACGCACGAGCCGGGTGCGAGCATCGTGGCATCCAGGTCGGTAAAGACGTACTTGACCTTGGCCAAGCGCTCGCGCATCTCGCCCGAAAGCTCGGCAACGGTCGGCAGGGTATTGTGGGACATGGTTACTCCGTTTACGTAGAAGGGTTTGGACTTGGACGGCATGTTTTGATTGAGGGAGCACGCTTATGGCAACAGCGCACTCAGGGCGCCGCCATCATGGTTCATTAGTCAAACTGGGTAACATCGATCAGGCGATTGGCCAGCGAAAGGTCGCTCTCGATGGGTACGAACTCGTCGCCCACGTGCATGAGCTCCTCGTCACCCTTTGCCAACAGCAAGACAATGGTGGGAGCATCGGGGTTGACGTACTCCTCGCGCGCCGCCTTGAACGCCGCATGCACAGCGGCTTCGCGGTCGAGGATGATCCTGTTCGGCGTATCGTCGGGAACATGTTCGGCAAGCTCGCGACAGACCTTCATCGGGTCCTCGTGAGCCGGGTCCTCGTTGGCAAAGATCATCAGGTCGGAATATGGTGCGGCCTCGCGCGGAAGCTGCTCGCGGCGCTCCTGCGCCTTGCCGCCGGCAGCGCCAAACACTGCGATGACCGGGCTGGCGGGAAACGCGCGCTTCACCGACGAGAAAAGCGAGCGGAACGAAAGCTGGTTGTGCGCGTAGTCGACGACGCAGATCACGCGGCCGTCCTTCGACTCCACGACCTCCATACGGCCCGGCACACGCAGTTTGGAGAGGCCCTTCTTGATAGCCTCGATACCGATGCCGATCTCGCGCGCAGCGGCGATAGCGACCAGCGCGTTTTCCACGTTAAAGTCGCCCGCGATACCCAGCAGGACCTTCTCCCCCGCCTCGGGCTCGTCGGCGCTCATGCCGTGCAGGTTAAACTCGATGTTAAAGCCGAGCATGCGGACATCGCTCGCCCACAGGCTTGCCTCGGGATGCTCGACGCCAACGGTCACCAAGCGCTCGGCCGTCGACGCTGCCTCTAGCACACGGTCAACCTCATCGGTGCCCAGATTCACCACGGCAGTCTTTGCCTGGTCAAAGATCCTGAGTTTGCTCTCAAAATAATCCTCAAACGTGGGGTGTTCGATCGGCGAGATGTGGTCGCGGCCGATGTTGAGGAAGCACGCCACGTCAAACGGCAGATTCTCGACGCGTTGGTACTTGAGCGCCTGGCTCGAGACCTCCATGACCATGAACTGGCGACCGGACGTGCGGCAATTGGCGATATGGCGCCAAACCTCGGGAGCCTCGGGCGTGGTGTTGGTGCTCTCGTAGCACTCGATACCATCGTCGGTACTCACCGAGCCGATCATGCCGCAGGACTCGCCCGCCGCTTTGATAATCGACTGAAGCATAAAAGCGGCCGTGGTCTTTCCCTTGGTGCCGGTGATGCCCACGATCTTGACGTCGTGGTCGGGACGGTCGTAGACCTCCGGCGGCAACAGGGCCATGGCCGTGCGAACGCTATCAACAACCAGCATCGCAGCACCGCTCTCCTGCGCCAGCGGCTCCAGAGACTCGACCAGCGACTCCTCGCACACAAATGCGACGGCGCCCGCATCGAGCGCCATGCTCAAAAACGCGGGCTTAAAGGCAGCACCTTTGCAGAAGAACACGTCACCTGCCGAGACCGCGCGCGAATCAAACGAGCAGCCGGTCACGGCACGCTCGTCAACCTGCTCTGATGCGCGCAGCTCGCCGCACACATCGAGAAGCTTGGCAAGCGTATCGACCGTGGTCACGGTCGCGGAATCCGAATGGTGCATCTTTCACCTTTCTCAGCCATTTGGCAGGGACGGTTTTCATAGTAACTGAAACGTGCTCGCGCAAAAACGGCTCCCGGAGGAGCCGTTACGCGCAGGCGTTCGTAAGCCGAGGCTAGGCAGCCTGAACAGAAGGCTGGCCCTCGTCGATAAAGAAGCGCTTGTACCACACTAGGAACACGAGCGGCGTATAGATCTTGCGCTGGAAATCGCCCTTGCCCGCAAAGTGCAGATCGAGCAGGTGCATGAGCTCGTCGGTATTGAAGAACTCACTTGCCCACGGCGCGGTGAAGTACTCCTTGACATAGTCGTACCACTTTTGCTCGCGCAGCCAGTAGACAATCGGCACCGGGAAGCCCACCTTGGGACGGGTGGCCCACTCATCGGGCAGCGACTTGTTGGCAGCGTGGCGGAGTACCTGTTTGTTGCCGTTCTCGTTGATGCGGTAGCGGTCGGGAATGTGCTCGGCGAACTCCATGACTTTGCGGTCCAGGAAGGGCACGCGCAGCTCCAGCGAGTGCGCCATGCACATCTTGTCGGCCTTGAGCAGAATGTCGCCCGGGAGCCACATGTTCATGTCCAAGTACTGCTTCTTGACCAGCTCGGGCTGACCCTTCACGCGCGCATAGATGGGAGCGGCAAGCTCGAAGGCGCCATCGCCGGTGTTGTACTCGGGCTTGAGCACGCCGTCGACCTCGCGCTCCGGCCATACCAGAGCCTGTCCCAGGAACGACTTCTCGGGGATCTCGGCACCCTTGACCAGGAAGTTATGTCCCTTGAAGTACGGCATATGCAGCGCCAGGTTACCGAGCGCGCGACGGATGGGCAGCGGCACCATCTTTTTGTACTTGCGCACCGGGACCGTGTCCTCGTAGTAGGCGTAGCCGCCAAAGAGCTCGTCGGCGCCTTCGCCCGAAAGCACGACGGTGACGTCCTTGCGGGCCATCTCGGCCAAGAACCACAGCGGCACGGAAGACAGGTTGGACTGCGGCTCGTCCATGTGATACTGGATGTCCTCGAGCGCACCGAAGAACTCGTCGGCGGTAATCATCTTGCGGACGTTCTCGACGCCGAGCTTATCGGAAAGCTCCTTGGCGTAGTTGGTCTCGTTAAAGTTCTTGTAGTCAAAGCCCACCGAGAAGGTCTTGTCGGGCATGAGGCAAGCGGCGATGTAGCTGGAGTCGACGCCACCGGAGAGGAACGACGCGACCTTGACGTCGGCGATACGATGGGCCTCGACGCTCTCGTGCACGACCTCGTCCAGCTCATCGACATACTCTTCGAACGGCTTCTCGACGGCAGAGTAATCGCAATCCCAGTAGCGCTCGATGTTCATCTTGCCGGTCGGGATATCGACGGTAAAGTAGTGCGCCGGCGGCAGCTTGTAGACACCCTCGAAGAAGGTCTCCTCGGTTGCCGAATACTGCAGCGTCATGTACGGACGCAGGGCCTTTTTGTTGACCGCCTTGTGGAAGTGCGGGTAGTCCAAGAAGCTCTTGATCTCGGAACCAAAGAGCACGCCCGGAGCGCCGTCGCCCGCATCGGCCATGGGATAGTAGTAAAGCGGCTTGATGCCAAAGATGTCGCGGGCGCCAAAAAGCTTGTTCTTCTTTTTGTCCCAGATGACGAAGGCGTACATACCGCGCAAGCGATCGAGTACGGCCTCGCCCCACTCCTCGTAGCCGTGCAGGAGGCTCTCGGTGTCGGCGCCGCAGTGGAACTTGTAGCCCTTGGCCTCGAGCTCGGAACGGAGTTCTTGGAAGTTGTAGATCTCGCCGTTGAAGACAATGACGACGCTACCGTCCTCGTTGGCCATGGGTTGGGCGCCAGCCTCGGTCAGGTCGAGGATCGACAGGCGGCGGAAGCCGAGGGCAACGCGGCCGTCGATAAACTGACCGCCCATGTCGGGACCGCGATGGACGATGCGGTCCATCATCTTGGTGAGCACCTCGGATTGGTTATCCGTCCCACCGACAAAACCGACAAAACCGCACATATACTATCCCCTCTGCTGTTGCTGGGCATCAAATCGAATCAGTAGCTTTTGAGTATACCCGAGGGCGTAAAGAGGGGCGGAATGTTCAGGCAATCTCAACTGAATCAGCTCCGCTGTGACACGCGCCGGTTACCTTTAATGGATATGAGGTGAATGGGGCGATTGTTTTGCTATACTCTCTCCGCACGGGCGATTGGCGCAACGGTTAGCGCAGGTGCTTTACACGCACAAGGCTGGGGGTTCGAATCCCTCATCGCCCACCTTTGAATTGGAAACGGTCCTCGAAAGGGGACCGTTTTTGTTTGGGCCCATTTCATGGGATTCGAACCCGCAAGGGTGCGGAGCTGAGGAAACGCGAAGCGTTTTCCAGCGCAGCACGCGAGGAGCGAAGCGACGAAGCGGGTGCGGGCGGCGAAGCCGCACGCGGATATCCCTCATCGCCCACCACTGATTTGATAGGCCTCCAGCGATGGAGGCCTTTCCTTTTTCATGCCCATCGCAGAGGGATTCGAACCCGCCAGCACATCTATCGCAAAGGCCGTGGTCAAAAAATGGCAAAAATGAGTACTGCTACTTTGTTTGCAACATATAAAAAGATAGTATTTGCTTAAGTTACGCAACATATGTCCATTATAAGTACTAACAGTTGGATCAAAATCGTGCTTTCATCGCCATTTTGACTTGCTATCTGGCCTTATTAGTCCAAAATTGCTGCTACCAAATCGGTAACAGTACTCATATTTGATGTTTTTTGACCAGCAGGTCTCCCTGCCTTAGCAAATCTAAGGCAAAACGGGCTCCAGACCGCTGAATCATGCCGCATAGGACACGCCCACAGTCCGGAACCCGGTCCAAATTGAGTTATTGCGCCGCGTTAGCCCAAGACATCCGACAGGATCTCGATCAGACTGTCCACGTCGGCTTCCTCGCAGACGAGCGGCGGCAGGAAACGCAGCGTATGCGCACCTGTAGCGTTGATCACGGCACCGGCGGCCAGCGCGCGGGCAACAACATCATGCGCGTCGCCCGCGGCATCATCCAAATCACAGCCGAGCATCAGGCCACGGCCACGAACCTCTACCACATGCGGAAGCTTAGCCAGCGCCTGCTCCATATAGACACCCACCTTGGCAGCATGCTCGGCATAATCGCCACGCACAAGCGCGGAGAGCGTCGCGGCACACGCCGCGATGGCCAAGCAGCTACCGCCAAAAGTCGAGCCGTGGTCGCCCGGCTTAAACACGTCGGCAATCTCCTTCTTTGCCACGACGGCACCCATGGGCACGCCGTCGGCAATGCCCTTGGCAAGGCTCATGATGTCGGGCTCCACGCCATAGGTCTGGAACGCAAACGGCTTACCCGTGCGGAAGATACCGCACTGGACCTCGTCGGCGATAAGCACGGCACCCACCTCGTGCGCCAAGTCGCGCGCCGTAGCCATAAACTCCTCGGTCATGGGGTGCACGCCACTCTCACCCTGGATCGGCTCGAGCATCACGGCACAAATCTCGCTCCCCAGCTGCTTAAAGATTGCACGCAGTTCATCGACATCGTTGGGCGTGCAGGCCACAAAGCCACCCGGCAGCGGGCGGAAGCTGTCCTGCAGCCAATCCTGCATGGTGGCGGCAATGGTCTCGAGCGTACGGCCGTGGAAGCCGCCGCGCATGCACACGATGGTGTTGCCGCCATTACCGGCACGCTTGGCGTACAGGCGCGCGAGCTTCATCGAGCCCTCGTTGGCCTCGGCGCCAGAGTTGGCAAAGAAGGTCTCCCAAACCTGCTCATCCGCAGCCGGGGCACCAAGTGCAGCTGCCGTGGTCTCATCGCCGGCGACAATGGCATCGGCAAGCACGCGCGCACCATCTACGTCGTCGTTAGCAAGCTTGGACAGCAGCGCCGCGACCTGTCCGCGCTGCTCGATGTAGAAGTAATTGGAGACATGCATGAGCTTTTTGGTCTGTGCCTCGAGCGCCGAGAGCACAGCCGGGTCGCCATGACCTAGGCTGCACACGCCGATGCCGGCAAGAAAGTCGAGGTACTCACGGCCATCGTCGCCGGTGAGCTTCATGCCGTGACCCTCGACAAACTCGACCGGAGAGCGGCCAAAGGTATGCATAACGTAATGGGATTCAAGCGATTGCTGAGCTGCAAGTGACATGGGATGCCTTTCGTTGGGCGCCAGACGGCGCGGGGCTATGGGTGCAGGAATGGGGCGGCTGCGGGTCAGCTAGACCGTCTGAAGCTTCTCGACCTCGTCAAGGTTCTCGGTCAGACGCGCAGCAAACGTCGAAAGCGGATGCGGATGCGTATCGAACTCGTAAGCCGTCTCGGTGGAATGGATCACGGTGCCGACGCCGGCATCGGTCAGCAGCTCCAGGAGCAGCGAATGCGGCGTCGTGCCATTGATGATGTGGGCACGAAATACGCCGCCAGTAAGCGCATCGACGGCCGCACGCAGCTTGGGAATCATGCCCTTATCGACCTCGCCGCCGTAGAGCATTTCGTTAACCTCGTCGAGCGTTAGGTTGGAGATAAGCGAGTCCTTGTCGCTAAAGTCCTTGTACAGACCATCGACATCGGTCAAAAAGATTGCCTTATGCGCGTGGAGCGCCGCGGCAACGGCACCGGCGGCGGTATCGGCGTTGATGTTGAAGAAACCGCCGTCCTCCCCCGCCGCGACGGTAGCGATGACGGGGATGTACTCGCTATCGAGTAAGCGCTCGATATAGTCGGTGTTGACGTGCGTCACTTTGCCCACGCGACCGAGCTCGGGGTCGAGCGGCTCGGCGATGAGCGTGCCGGCATCGCTGCCCGACACGCCCACGGCCAGGTTGCCGTGGTGGTTGATGGCAGCAACCAGCTCCTGGTTAACCTTGCCGCCCAGCACCTCGCGCACGATATCCATAGTCGCCGGCGTGGTCACGCGCTGGCCGTTCTTAAACTCGACGGGAATATCGTAATGGCTCAGCGCCTCGTTGATAGCCTTGCCGCCGCCGTGCACGATAACGGGGCGCATGCCGATGATCTTGAGCAAAACGATGTCGCTCATCACGTCGCGGCGCAGCTGCTCATCAACCATGGCGGCTCCGCCATATTTGATAACAACCGTCTTGCCGGTCAGGTTCTTAATCCACGGCAGCGCTTCGAACAGCAGCTGCGCGGTTGCTTCGTTGGATTCGCTCGAACGACAATCGCGTGCGAATTTCATAATCTGCCTCGTCTTTCGTATCGTTATCGCGCCGTGCTCCGCTGTCCGCAATCGCGGCAAGATGCGCAGCGTGCCCGGAATCTAGGAACGGTAGTCGCCGTTGATGGAGATGTACTCATGCGTGAGGTCGCAGGTCCACACAGTCGTTGCCGCGTCGCCTGCGCCCAGGTCGGCCGAGATCACGATCTCGGGCGCCTCGAAACGTCGCAGAGCCTCGTCCTCGTCAAAGGGAACAGTCAGACCGTCGTGACAGACAGGCATGCCCATCATGTCAATGGAAACGTCTTCCTGATTAAACTTCACGCCGCACTTACCGAGTGCCATAGCAACACGGCCCCAGTTGCAGTCGTGGCCGGCGATGCAGGTCTTAACGAGCGGCGAGTTGGCAACGGCACGGGCGGCGATATCGGCCTCCTCGTCGTTCACGGCGCCGGTAACGTTGACCGTAACAAGCTTGGATGCGCCCTCACCATCGGCGGCGATATTGCGCGCCAGGCTCTCGCACACCTCGTGCACGGCAAATGCCAACTCGTCGAAGGCATCGGAGCCCTCGACGATAGGCTCGGCATCTGCGGCAGCGGCGCCGGAGGCAAGCATGATGCAGGTGTCGTTGGTCGAGGTGTCGGAATCGACCGTTACCTTGTTAAAGGTCTGCTTGACGGTCGAGAGCAGCAGGGCGTGGAGCGCCGCCGGCTCGACGGGGGCATCGGTAGTGATGACCGCGATCATGGTGGCCATGTTGGGCATGATCATGCCCGAGCCCTTGCACATACCGCCCACCGTATAGGCATTGCCTGTGTGTCCCGCAGCCTCGCTGACGTAGGACACGGCGTACTCCTTGGAGTGCGTGTCGGTCGTCATGATGGCGCGAGCGGCATCGGCGCCACCGTGGGCGGAAAGTACCTCGTAGGCAGCAGGAATGGCGGTCTCAAACGTGTCGATCGGCAGAATCTGGCCAATCACACCCGTGGAGGCAACCAGAATCTGCTGGGGCTCGCAGCCGATGACCTGCGATGCGATGCTGCATGTCTCTCGCGCGCATGCAAGGCCGGTCTCACCCGTGGCGGCGTTGGCATTGCCAGAGTTGATTGAAACACCGGCGATAATGCCATAGCCCTTGTCCGCACCGCCCAGGTTGGCACGGCTCACCTGCACGGGCGCCGCACAAAAGCGGTTGGTCGTAAACACGCCGGCGCCGGGACAGGGTTTATCAGGCACGACGAGCGCGTAATCCAGACGCTCGGGGTTCTTGCGGAACCCAGCGTGGATGCCTGCAGCCTTAAAACCAGCCGCAGCCGTAACGCCGCCCTCGACGGCGCGAATCTTGATATCAATCAGGTCGGTGTTCATCGTCCCTACGACTCCTTATATCAAACAAAAAAGCGGGCATCGGCTGGCACGCCATACCGGTCGCAACTACTAGACCAGCTTAAAAGTGGCGCCCAACTCGATACCCGACTACCAAATCGCTAACAATCGAATGTGCTACACCGGGCACGCCACTGTGAGCAAGCCTCGTCGCTCGTCAAAGCCAAAAACGATGTTGGCGCACTGGACCGCCTGGCCCGCAGCACCCTTGCACAAATTGTCGATGGCGCCCGTCGCCACCAGCACGCCTGCGCGCTTGTTGAGCGCGAGGCCAATCTGGGCGGCGTTGGTGCCGACGACCGAAGCCGTCTTGGGCTGCTGGTCGGCGTCGAGCACGCGCACAAAGGTGCGACCGGCATAGAACTGCTTGTAATAGTCGACAACGTCCTCAAGAGCCAGGGAGTCGATGGCCTGCGGCGTGAGCGGCAGCGTCACCGTGGAGAGCAGGCCACGCTTGAGCGGTGCCAGATGCGGGGTAAAGACGATGCGATCGGTCAGGCCAAGGATTTGCTCAATCTCGGGCGTATGACGATGCTTGCCTACGCCATAGGCCTCCAAGTTCTCGTCGGCGCTGCAAAAATGCGTACGAGCGTTGCAGGACTTGCCGGCACCCGTTACACCGCTGATGGCATCGACAATCACGGGACCGTTCTCGGCCACCCAGCCCGCACGCACGGCAGGAGCGGCAGCAAGGCTCGTTGCGGTGGGATAGCAACCGGCGCAGGCGACCAGCACGGGTTTGCCGTCGGCATGGCTGGAAGCAGCGGTCTCTAAGTCCTGGCAGAACAGCTCGGGGAGGCCGAAAGCACGCGTCTTGAGCAGCTCGGGGCTCGTATGCGCGGCGGCATACCACGCCTCGAACACGGCCGGATCGCTCAGACGGTAGTCGGCAGACAAATCGAAGCAGGAAACGCCTGCGGCAAGCAGCGCGGGCACCTGTGCCATGGCAGCCGTGTGCGGCACGGCAAGAAAAACCGCATCGCAGCTCTTAAGCTCGGGGGCGTCATGCGTGGTGAAAACCAGATCGCTCACGCCAGCAAAGCTCGGATACACCGCGGACAGCGGCTGGCCGGCATCGGCGTTGGACGTAATGGCAACAAGTTCAAACTCGGGATGGCCGAGCACGAGGCGAATGAGCTCGGCTCCGGCATATCCAGCCGCGCCGACGATTCCAACCTTCAATGACATATCAGACTCCTTGTCTGCGATTTATGCACCGATGCGCATTTCGCAGTGGTCGTTATGAAGTGGGTTGAAACTTTAGCACCAAAAGATGCATGAACACGTAAATGGCTTGCATATTCATGCATTGAAACAATCCCGACACATTCGCTTGAAGGAATTGACAAATGGAGCGGGCCCCGTATTGACCGGCGCTCCTAACGGCGCCGGGCAATACGGGGCCCGCCCATGCGAAAACCAAGTTGTTAGGATGAGCCAGCTGGCTAGAGTTCGACCGGCACCCATTCGTCGTGATTGCAGATAAAAGCCTCGGGATCCTCGACGCTAAAGAAGACAAGCGCGGGGTCGTTAGGCCCCTCATAGTGCTCGCCCAGGCGCTCTAGATGCTTCCACCCGGCTTCGCGCATTTCGCTCGAAGCCCGGTCATCCAGACCCGCACGTCCGCGCAGAATCAACCAGCCATGGCCCGGCCACCAACTCGTGGCCTCAAAGCGCTGGTTTTGCAGCAGCTCCTGCCACACATCTTTGGTGCGCGCCGTCACAAACCACAGCTTGCCGTCCTGAATCTGTGCAAATGAGAACGGACGCACATGCGGCTGCCCGTCCACACTCGTCGCCAGATACCACGCCGGCACCGACGTCAGATACTCCAGCACTGTATTCAATCCGTCCACGTTTCCTCCTGTACTAGCTAGTTTGGGAGCCCGGTTTGTGCGAGCTAGAGCTCCAGGCGCTCCTCGCTGCCGTCGATATCACAGAAGCGCGCGGCAATGTTGCGGACCGAAAAGAAAGCAAGGCGGCCGTCGTTGGCACTCTCGTGTTCCTCGCCAATGCCCACCATGTGCTTAAAACCCGCTTGACGCACCTTGTCGCTCGCAACTGCGTCGTCCTCAAGTGCGGCCTCGCCGGTCAACACGATCCAACATTCCCCCGGCTTCCAGCCCGAGAGCTCAAACTTGGGATTCGCGCTGAGCTCGGCCCACACATCCTTGTCGCGCGACGTGCAAAACCACAACTTACCGTCATCGACCATGGCAAACGAAAACGGCCTCACGCGAGGCTGATGCCCGTCGCTTGCATCGGTCGTGGCCAGATACCACGCCGGAATGCGCCTGAGATACGAACAGGCGCGCTCAAGCTGCGCCGTGCGATCGTTGTCGGTCATAGGGGCCCCTTTCCTGCGCTCGAATCGCGCCTAAACAAGTTGAAGATTGATGACGATGACGCAGATGAGCAGCAACGCCGTCACCACCGCCGCCAACGCGTCGCCGCGGCCAAATGCAAGCGCATGCAGGCGCGTGCGGCCCTGCTCGCCGTGATAGCAGCGTGCATCCATGGCAGCAGACAGCATCTCGGCATGGCGGAACACGCCCGTGAACAGCGGAATCGCCACACTGCCGAGCATGCGCACGCCGCCGAGCGGACCGCCCGTCACGCGCGCGCCGCGGCTTGCCTGTGCATCGGCCGTCTGCTTCATCTCAGTGGCAAACTGCGGCATAAAGCGTAGCGCGATACCCATGATCATGCCGAGCTCGTGCGCAGGAAGTCCCACACGCGCAAACGGCGCGAGCAGGCGCTCAAAGCCCGCGGTGAGGTCGAGCGTCGGCGTGGTGAGTGTAATGGCGCTCATGCCGGCCATCATCAACGTCAGGCGGCACGCCATAAAGGCGGCAGAACGCAGTGAGCCCTCGCTTATCTGCAGAAAGCCGAGCTGACACAGGATGCGCCCACTCTGATCGGTAAACAAGTTGAGCACCGCGACCACGACGACGATTGCCAGCAGCGGCGCCATCGATGATAGGACCCGGCGCAACGGCACCCGGGACACGGTATAGAGCAGGACAACGAAGATTGCGACCGGAACCAGTCCGCGGAAGCTGCTGACGGTGAGCGTCGTGATCAGAAACACAAAGCCCAAGAGCAACTTAGTTCGCGGGTCCAGGCGGTGGATTGCACTATCGCCGGGATAGTAGCTACCAAACGAAAACGCCTCCATTAGCAGCCCTCCTCTCGCGCGACCGTCTTGGATTTAGCAATGTCCGCGACGTTAGAAGGACCGTCCGAGCGACCGATCAGCAAATCTACCAACTCGTCGGCCAACGACTCAACCGTATAGAGCCCGCTGCGGCGCAGCGGCACGCCCGCCTCCGTAAGCGCCAGCGCCATACGCTGGGCGGCGGGAACACCCAAGCCGATTGATTTAAGCTCATCCGCATGCGCAAAAACCTGAGCGGGCGTGCCCTCGGCAAACACCGCACCTTCGTTCATTACGACGATACGGTCGCAGCAATTGGCCAGGTCATCCATGCTGTGCGAAACCATGACAACGGTCAGGCCATCGCGGTGAAGTCGATCGATGAGCCCTAGGAAATCCCTGCGCGCAGCCGGATCGAGCCCCGTCATGGGTTCATCGAGCACCAGGACTTCGGGCTCCATGGCGAGCACGCCGGCGAATGCCACGCGCCGTTGCTGACCGCCCGAAAGCTCAAAGGGACTCTTGTCGCCGACCGTGGAAAGGTCGAGGCCCACGTGCGAGAGCGATGACTCGACACGACGGTCGACTTCATCTTGCGGCAAGCCAAGGTTATGCGGACCAAACGCCACGTCCTGCGCCACGGTTTCGGCAAACAGCTGACGCTCAGGATATTGAAACACCACGCCGACCTTGGCCTTAACCGCGGCGGCATCTTTCTTGTTTGACAGATCGAGCCCCAGCGCGCGAACGGATCCCTCCTGGGGGCGAATCAAACCGTTGAGATGCTGGACCAGCGTCGACTTACCCGAACCGGTATGACCTGCCAAGCCCAGGAACTCGCCGCGACGCACCGTCAGCGATACATCGCGCAGCGCCCACGGGCTGCTTGGGTCGTTTCCCCAGAGAGCCTGTTTGTTCGATTTGTCCGCAGTGGCCGAGCGCTTGTGCCAGCGGTGGCGCTCGCGCGGACTGAGCGAATAACTGTACGAAACATGGGATAGTTCGATGACGGGCTCCGACGCGTTGCCCTCGTTGTCTACCGGAACAGTGCCGTCAGCGATTTCCGACTGGGATACGGAAGACTGCCCCGCGATGCCTGCCCCACTTCGCTCGGCATAAGCCTGCACAATCTCAGCGACCATATCCGCCTCACGCACCTGCGCGCAAACGGGCACGCCCTTCGCACGAAGTGACCTGCCCAGACGGCACGACTCCGGCATATCAAGGTTGAGCTGCGCGAGTTCGTCCGCCTGCGTCAAGATCTCCTCGGGCGTGCCCAACATGGCAACGCGGCCCGCTTGGAAGACAGCAACGCGATCGGCCTCGGCAGCCTCTTCCATAAAGTGCGTAATCATCACGATAGTCATGCCGCGATCGTGGAGTGCGCGGCACGCTTTCATAAGACCCTTGCGTCCGCGCGGATCGAGCATCGAGGAGGCCTCATCCAAAATGAGAACGCGCGGCTCCATGGCGAGCACGCCGGCAAGCGCCGCGCGCTGCTTTTGGCCACCCGAGAGTGCATGGGTCTCGTGGCGCTCAAAGCCCACCAGACCCACGGCCTTCAGCGCCTCGCGCACGCGCTGCGCGATCTGGGCCGATTCGACCCCTAAGTTCTCGGGACCAAACGCAACGTCGTCCTCGACAAGCGTCGCCACAAGCTGGTCGTCGGGATTCTGGAACACCATGCCAGCAGTCGAGCGGATGTCGTAGACCAGCTCGGGATCGGACGCGTCCATGCCGTTGACGCACACCGTTCCCGCATCGGGCTGCAGCAGCGCATTCAGATGCTTGGCAAACGTCGACTTGCCCGACCCATTGCCACCGAGGATGCAGAAAAACTCCCCGTCCTCGATGTTTAGATCGACGCCGTCGAGTGCCGACACGGCACCGTCATAGCTAAAGGAAACGCCCCGACACTCAATCATGCGCAGCCTTTGACCTGGTCCTTTTTAGGCGTGATGAGGTTGGAGACTGCTTTATACACCACCAGCGTCAACACCGAGTTAAGCACGGTCTTGATAAGGTTGAACGGCAGCACGGCAGGAATCATGAGCGGTGCGATCACATCGACCGAGCCATACCAGAACCATACGCCAATGGTCAGGTTCGCGACCATAGACAACGCCGTAGCGGCAATGACGCCGAGCGCCAGGCCAATCACGGCACCCTTGTAGGTATGCATCTTCTGGTACACGATAGCCGCGGGGAGAATATAGCCCAGCGTAGCCACCAGGTTCATAAGCGCGCCGACCCAGTCACCCGTGGTGAGCGCATGGATAACGATCGCCATAGCGGCAACGGCAGTGCCGGCACCAGGGCCGTACGCAAATCCACACACCATCGCCGGCACCAGCGACGGGTCATACGTCAAAAACGGCGCCGAAGGAAGGATGGGCAGCTGCACATACATAAACAGAGCGCCCAAGGCACACATCAGCGCCATGGTAACGAGCTGTTTGGTGCTCCACCTATTCGTGTTCTCAAAATGGATATGCTGCGACTGTTCAGACATAAGATCACCTGCCTCTTTCATCCGGACTCTAACCGTTGGTACTGGGATCTCACCAGTTCAGCCGGCATGCGAACCAACACACGCACGGGTCGCGGACTCATCGGCTCGGTCGCAGACGCTTCGCCTGCACCACGGCACCCCTTTGGCACCGCCCGATTTACCGCCAGTGGGGAATTCCACCCCGCCCTGAAACAGCAATTGCAAGTGTAGCACGAGCAATCGTTCGCGCAAGTATGCCGAGGGTAATTTATGGTGGGGATCAGCTGCCGCAACAACCACGCTCCCCACCCATCCCAAAGTAGCGCGCCTTTCGCGCAAAGCGCGAAACAGCGAAGGGGACACGTATCCCTATCAACCACATCCCTCTCCGCCCGCCGATCTCAAGGCCGTAAACGCAGGGAATCCGGGGGCGGGACGGGGGCTTCTCTCCGGAACATTCAGGACGCAAAGAGGCTCCGCAGCGCGAAGCGCGATGCGGAGCCTCTTTGCATGTCCGAGGACGTTCCGGAGAGAAGCCCCCGTCACGCCCCCGGATTCCCGGTGGGAGTTCTAGACCTTGTCGGCCTTAGTACATACCGCCGCCCTGCTGACCAGCGGTAGCAGCAGCGATTGCGTCCTCAAGCTGAGTGTTCTTGGGCACATCGGAGACGGTGGCCTCGGTGATGAGGATCAGGCTGGCGACAGAAGCAGCGTTCTGCAGGGTGACGCGGCTGACCTTGACGGGGTCGAGGACGCCCATCTCGATCATGTCGCCCCACTCGCCGTTGGCAGAGTTGAGACCCTGGCCGGCGGGCAGCTCGGCGACCTTGTCGACCACGACAGCGCCCTCAAAGCCAGCGTTCTTGGCGATGGTGGCGACCGGAGCGGTCAGAGCCTTCTTGACGATGTCGACGCCGATCTTCTCCTCGGGGTCATCGATCTCGACGGCATCGAGCGCAGGAGCAGCGTCCATGAAGGCGACGCCGCCGCCAGCGACAATGCCCTCCTCGACAGCAGCGCGGGTGGCCTGCAGGGCGTCCTCGACGCGATGCTTGATCTCCTTGAGCTCGGACTCGGTAGCAGCGCCGACCTTGATGACGGCAACGCCACCGGAGAGCTTGGCCAGGCGCTCCTGGAGCTTCTCACGGTCGAAGTCAGAGGTGGTGTTCTCCATCTCGCCCTTAATCTGAGCGATACGGGCGTCGATGGCCTCCTTGGAGCCAGCGCCGCCGACGACGACGGTGTTGTCCTTAGAGATGGTGACGGACTTAGCGGTACCGAGCATATCGGCGGTGATGTCAGCGACCTTCACGCCCAACTCGTCCAGGGCAGCCTGGCCACCGGTGAGGACGGCGATGTCCTCGAGGATGCGCTTGCGGCGATCGCCGTAGCCCGGGGCCTTGACGGCGCAGACGTTGAGGGCGCCACGGATCTTGTTGAGGACCAGGGTCGGCAGAGCCTCGCCGTCGATGTCCTCAGCGATGATGAGCAGGCCACGGCCAGCGCGCTGGACAGCCTCGAGAACGGGCATGATGTCCTGAACGCTGGAGATCTTCTGGTCGGTGATGAGGATGTACGGATCCTTCATCACGGCCTCCATGCGGTCGTTATCCGTGACGAAGTAAGCGGAGACATAGCCCTTGTCGAACTGCATGCCCTCGACGGTGTCGATGGTGATGTCGAACGTCTGGGAATCCTCGACGGTGATGACGCCGTCCTTGCCCACGACCTCCATGGCCTCGGCGATCTTCTCGCCGACCTCGGGGTCACCGGCAGAGATGGTACCGACGGAAGCGATCTGCTCCTTGGTCTCGACCGGCTTGGCCTGCTTCTTCATCTCGGCGACGGCGGCGTTGACGGCCTTGTCGATGCCGCGACGGATGGCCAGCGGGTTAGCGCCAGCGGCGACGTTGCGCAGACCGTCGTTGACGATGGCCTGAGCGAGCAGGGTTGCGGTGGTGGTGCCGTCACCCACGGTGTCGTTGGTCTTGGTAGCGACCTCCTTCACCAGCTGAGCACCCATGTTCTCGATGTTATCCTCGAGCTCGATCTCCTTGGCGACGGAAACGCCGTCGTTGGTGATGGTCGGGGCACCGAACGTGCGCTGCAGCGCAACGTAGCGACCCTTGGGGCCCATGGTGACGGTAACGGCGTCGGCCAGAGTGTTGACGCCCTTGGCAAGCTTAGCGCGGGCATCGGTGTTGAACGTAATGTTCTTTGCCATGGTAGGTAATCCTCCAAAAGAAATGTGACTCGCGCCGCCGCTTCCGAGTCCTATGCGGCGGGCGCGTTCAAAGACGAATCAGAGATTCTGACGAGACTAGGCCTCGACGACAGCGTAGATGTCGTCGGCGCGCATCAGCAGATACTTCTCGCCGTCGACCTTGACCTCGTTGCCACCGAACTTACCGTAGATGACAACGTCGCCAACCTTGACGTCCATGGGGATGCGCTCACCCTTGTCGTTGACCTTGCCGGCGCCCACGGCAACGATGGTGCCGCGCTGCGGCTTCTCCTGAGCGTTGCTGGCGATATACAGACCAGAAGCGGTCTTCTGCTCGGCCTCGTCGGGCTTGACCAGAACACGATCTGCAAGCGGCTTCAAAGACGACATGCTTGTCTCCTCCTTTTTGGGCCGCGTGGTTATGCCACGCGAATTAACCCTTTTTGTTTGCGTACGCGTTGAATGGTACCCACGAATGGCGGGTTATACAACACGGAGTCAAAAAATCTTATTTTTTGGCACTTAGATTTTCTGAATGCCGGGGGATAACTTAGCGATGCCTCCCGTGTGGCTCCGGAGGGGCGGGGCGTAAGGTTTCCTGCTCGGGCAGTCCTGCTCGCACGAAGGCCGCATTAAGTGGCCTTCGGCTCGTGCGGAACTCGCGACAAACTTCATGCCCTCCGGTCCGCCCCGGGAGCTAGGTTAACTAATTCGGGCCCGGCATTCAGAAAAGTCAGTGCAGCAAAATGGCGATGCGGATAGCGACATGGGCATGGTTTTCGTTGCGCGCACGGGTCCCCTGGGGAGCACCGTGCATTTTTGGGAGTATTCAGCAAGCCAGGACGGCTGCATACACGCCGGACACACCATATTGGTCCCAAGGACGCCTTCGACCGGCGATTTGAGTCGGCAGGCAAACCCCGCCAGGACAAAAAGGCATGCTTCGCGCCGTACCGGAGCCCAAAATGACGTCAATCTCCGCAACGTTACTCATCCGCAGCGGCACCGGCAGAGCTCGCGGTGCTGAATACTCCGTTTTTTGCACGGCACGGGCGGGGGTACATCAGGATCAGGAAGGACATCCCAGCCTTTTTATGCAATCTGTAATGGGAAGTATGCAAAACACCAAGAGATAGCATTGCTGGTGTCCAAATTGAGCGCGGGGCAGCAGCACCTCCGCCCCGCACCCAAATCCAACAGAGCAGGGACGCTCATGGCGGATCCCCACCAAAACGCAAACGCGGCTCGAGCGCTATCCCAAAAAGGCTGCCCGAGCCGCGCTTAACGGTACGGCATGAATACTTAGCGCTCGTAAATCAAGTTACCTGCCAGGTAGGTGGTCTGAACCTTGGTAGCCTGGAGCTCTTGGGGGTCGATGGTGAGCGGGTTTTGGTCCAGGACTACCAGGTCGGCATACTTGCCGGGCTCCAAGCTGCCGAGGTTTTGCTCGTCGCCCGCTGCATAGGCGCTGCCCAGGGTGTAGTTGCGCAGGGCTGTTGCTGCATCGATGCGCTCGCTCGGTAACCAGCCGCCCTCGGGCCAGTGGCTTTTGGGATCCTGGCGCGTGATAGCCGTGTAGAGCACGTTCATGCTTGTAACAGCTGTGATGGGGCTATCGGTGCCGAAGGCTTGGCGGATGCCGCGCTGCTTATAGGTCGCAAACGGCCACATGATGCGGCTGCGTTCCAGGCCCAGATCGCGCTCGGGGCCGCCCGGGTCGAGTGTAATGTGACAGGGCTGGCTCGAGGCAACGACGTTAAGCTTGCGTAGACGATCGATGTCCTCGGGCAAGAGGTTCTCCAGGTGCTCGAGCGTGTTATGGCCGTGCTGGGGCAGGCCGTACAGGTCGGCGGCCTCCTCGAAGATATCCAGCGCGGCATGAATCGCACCGTCACCAATGACGTGGATGCGCACGGTGTGACCGCGCTCCGCGGCCGCCAGAACCAGTTTGCGCATGCGCTCAGCCGGAACCGTCAGACGGCCCTGATCGCCCGGGAAGCGCGGGTTGGTATAGGGCTCGGTGAGATAGGCCGTGTGTTCGCTCGACACACCGTCGAAGAACTGCTTAAAGCCTGGCGCCGAGAGCAGCGCGTTGTTCGCGTAACGTGCCTGCAGCTCTTCCAGGCGCGACTGGTCATCCAGCAGCGTGGGGAACAGATGGGCTCGGATGCCCAACTTGCCGGCTGCCTGCAGCTTGTCATAGACGTCGTCGCGGATAAAATCGCAGCCCGGCATGGGCATGAGCGACATATCGCATATCGAGGTGATGCCCTGCTCGGCCATCCGCCTCATTTGATCGGCGTAAGCGCTTGCGATGCGATCCTCGCCCAGCCACTCAAGGCAGCGCGGTAGCAGCTGCATGGCAGCCGCCTCGTGAGCAATACCCGTGAGCTCGCCGTTTGCGTCCTTGTCGTAGCTACCGCCCGCTGGTGGCTCGCTGTCGCGCGTGACGCCGAGTGCATCGAGTGCGCGGGTGTTGAGCCACAGCGTGTGCCCGTCGCCCGAATACATAACACAGGGACGATCGGGGAATGCCACATCGAGCGACGCCTTGGTAGGATGCTCGGGCGGGTCCCAACGGTAGTCGCGCCAGCCCTGCGTCACAACCCAAGCGTCGTCGGGCAGGTCCTGGGAAAACTCGAGCGCATGTTGCACCAGCGCCGCCTCGGACGTGCCCATATCCATGAGCATGTACGGCGAGGAACCGACCGAGGTATGGAAGAAGTGCAGATGAGCGTCATGGAAACCGGGGCAGACAAACTGCTCGCCGTAGTCGATAACCGACGTAGCGGCAGGAGCGGCGGCGATCACGTCATCGGGCGCACCGACTGCGACGATACGGTCGCCTGCGATGGCAATCGCCAGCTCGCGGGTGGTATCGATGCCGTCTTGCGCGGTAAAGACGTTCTTGGAGCGGATAATCCGATCGATATGTTGCATGGGCATCCCCATCTCTGGCAGGAAATTCAACACCCCCGAGTGTACTCCCCCGCCCTTGTAACAAAACCCCAAGCGGCAAACGGCAACTTTACCAGCCCTAGCGGCAGGTGGCATACTGGAGAGAGCCTGTACGATTTTGCGATCAACCCAGCAAGGAGCAAATCGACCATGACGAAGACCAAGGCACAGCAGATTATGGCGGCGACCGAGGCTCGCGCGGCTGACGACGTCACCGCGGCCATCCAAGATATCGCTACCGAGTTTGAACCCTACATCATCAAGCAGCGCCGGCACTTCCATAAGCACCCGGAGCTGAGCCTTGCCGAGGAGCGCACGACCTCCGACATCGCCAACCAGCTCGACGCCATGAATATCCCCTACGAGCGTCCGCTCAAGACCGGCTTGGTGGCGACCCTTCGCGGCACCGCGCCCGACGCCTATCGCGAGGACGGCACGCCGCGCCGCCGTATCCTGCTGCGCGCGGATATCGACGCCCTGCCCGTCACCGAGCAGACCGGCGAGGAGTTCGCCAGCGTCAACGAGGGCTGCATGCACGCCTGCGGCCACGACTGCCATATCGCCATGATGCTCGGAACGCTGCAAATCCTGCGCCATATGACCGACGACATCCACGGCGAAGTTCGCATCGTATTCCAGCCCAGCGAGGAAAACGGCCAGGGCGCCAAGCTCATGATCGGCACGGGTGTGCTCGACGGCGTCGATGGCGCCTACGCCGCGCACATTTGGAGTGAGGTCGACGCCGGCACCGTGAGCTGCGAGCCCGGTCCGCGCATGGCCAATACCGACTGGTTCCGCATCGACGTCCGCGGCACCTCGTGCCATGGCGCCATGCCCCAGCGCGGCCACGACGCCGTCATGGTTGCCGCCGAAATTGTCAACGCCCTGCAAACCATCGTTTCGCGCGAAATCAGCCCCTACGAGCCGGCCGTCATCACCGTCGGCGAGCTGCACGGCGGCACCGCGCGCAACGTTATCGCCGGCACGGCCTACCTCGCCGGCACAGTGCGCACCTACGGCGATTCGACCCACGAGGAAATGCCGGAGCTTATGCGCCGCATCGTGGAGCATACCGCGGCAGCTCTGGGCGCCGAGGCAGAGCTCACCGACTACACCATCGCCAACTACAAGGTCGAAAACGACGCCGCCTCGAGCGAGCGCTGCCGTCAGGCTGTAATCAAGTGCCTGGGCCCCACCGGCCAAGGCCATTATCGCGGCACGCTCTCGGGCGAGGATTTTTCGGAGTACCTGCGTCGCGTACCGGGCGTGCTCGCCTTTGTAGGTACGCGCAACCCCAAGATTGGCGCCACGTACGCCCAGCATTCCTGCTTCTACAAGATTGATGAGAGCGTGTTGGCAAAGGGCTCCATGGTGGCCGCCCAATATGCCATCGACTTTTTGGCCGAGCCCACGCAAGAGGAGCTCGACGGCCCCGCGATTACCGCGGTCGCCGAAACCAACCCCGATCTGGCCGCCAAGTTGCGCTCTGCCAAGGCGACGACCGCCGAGGCTCGCGACGCCATCCATGATGCCCGAACGGCTCGCCATGCCGCGATCAAGGGCATCCACGACGCACGCGCTGCTGCACGCCGTGAGGAGAAGCACGACGAGTAATCGATTCGCTGGCATCTCGCAGTCATAGCCACATCGCGATGTCAAAGCGGGGGCGGACGTTTCGACACGTCCGCCCCCGCTCATTCTTCAAGCGCTATTTCTACTATTTCTACCCCGTCCCCAAATGGCAGACGGCATGGCTACTCGTCCTGAGGTTCCTCGTCGGAGCTTGGCTCGGACGCCGACTCAGGCGCAGGCGCAGGCTCAGGCTCAGATGCCGTCTCAGACTCGGGCGCCGGTTCAGGCTCGGGCGCCGGCTCAGGCTCGATCGCGGGAGCGGGTGCAGATGCCGGCGAAGCATCCGGAGCGCTGTAACCCGAAGCAGCGGACTTCTTCTCGAAGGGCAACACAAAAGTCAGGACGTCGTCCTTATCCTCATCGGCCCACTCGCTTGCATAGCGTGCGGCCCAATAGCCAACGGCACGGTGCTTGAGCATCTTGCCAAAGACCGTAAGAAATACGGTGACGAAAGCGACCAGCACCAAGAACAGCGCGAGCGTGACGCCACCGCCGGTAACAATTGCCTCAATACCCGTAGGACGATAGTAGTAGCTATACATACCGACAGAGGCAATGGCGCCAAAGACGACCGTCAAGATCCATGTGACAACGTTGGCGACCAGGCCCGTCAAAAACTCGGGAAGGAACGAAGCACAGAACAGCTTGGTCTTGTTGTGCTTAAACGCCGCCCAGACCTTATCGAGCGAAAACGCGCTCTCGACACGCCCGGTCACCGCAAAGTGCATCACGGCGATGTCGGCGAACATCTTAAAGAAGACACCCATAATCGCCGAGGCAATTAGCGCCAGAACAAGCAGGCCAAGCGAGCCAAACAGCGCAGCCTCGAGCGCATAAGAGCCGTAATAAGAATACGAGCCCGCAGCGCCAATTACCACGCCCTCCACCAGCGAAAGCGCTACACCGATAACGGGAATGGCAGCGATAACCTCGAGCACGACCGAAATAACGCTCGAAAAGACTCCGAGACCAAACGACGTGGAACGCATCAGCGGACGATCCATGCCGTCATCGATCTTAAGCGACAGATCGCGACCCCACTCGATGCCAAAGCCGGAACCGCACACGCTCGCAATGCAAGCTGCCAAAAAGCCGATGGCAGCCGCAATGCCGCCAATAACGGGAATAAACAACACGAGCACCGACACAACGCAAATCAGCGCCGGCAAAAACGCGATTTGGCATACACGCTGAAGCACACCCGGAGTCTTGGTCATATCTTGGAACGCCTGAGCCACACAGCCCTTTGGCGCATTCGCCACGGGCGGTTGCGGAACAAACTGCTGAGGCTGAGGTTGACCCTGAGGGGCGGAAGCTGCAGCACCAGCATTAGGAGCACCACACACGCCGCAGAACTTGTCGTTATCGCCCATAGGGGCGCCACACTGCGAGCAGAACATCGAAATCATCCCTTCGTATCTAGAGCGAATCACCTGGATCGCAAACGATGTCTTTGGCATCATTATCGCCCAATGTGAGGACAAATACCCCAAGATGACCGATTTGCAACGCAGCCGGCTTTATTCAATGATTCGAAGGGTACGACCGGGCTAGTTCGTGCCGCGGAAGCCCTTGCCGACGATTTCGGAGCTATCGACGATGGTGATGAAGGCGCCAGGGTCAATCTCGCGGGCATAGCGGCGCAGTTGCACTGCCTCGCGACGGCTCAGCACGCTCATGATCACCGTGACGCACTTGCCCGAGAAGGCGCCGTAGCCACGGCTGATCGTTGCCGTGCGGTTGAGATGCTTGACGATAAACTCCTCGACCTTAAGGGGCTCGGAGCAAATGATCGTGCAGACCTTACGAAGGTGAATGCTCTCGATAGCCTTGTCGACCACGAGCGTCTTGGCAAACAGACCGAGCACGCAGTACAGGCCGACGCGCGGGCCATACAGGAAAGCCGCGATGGTCACGATGCCGATATCGACCAGCAACAGGGCACGGCCAATCTCAAGCGTCGTGCGGCGTTTGAGAATCATGGCAAGGATGTCGGTGCCGCCCGTCGAGGCGCCAATGTCAAAGACAATGGCACTGCCCAGCGCCGGCAAGATGACGGCAAAGCACAGGTCGAGCCACATATCGCCCGTCAGAGAGACATCGGTCGGAATAAAGAACTCAAACAGCGAAACATAGGCGGACAACGCAAACGAGGCGAAGACGCTCCACAGGATTGCCTTGCGCTCCAAAAAGATAAAGCCCAAGACGACGAGAACCGCGTTGATAATCCACATAAAGACGCCGACGGGCAGGGTCGGGAACAGCGTAGACAGAATGACCGACACGCCCGAGGTGCCGCCAAAAGCAAAGTGATTAGGGGTTTTAAACGCAACGATGGCGAAGGCCGTAAGAATCAGGCCCAGATTGAGCTCGGCAAAAAAGCGCGGGAAGCCCGGCTCCTGGCTGCGCTTTTGGCCGGCACGCTCGCCGCGCTCGATATCGGTGCGATCAACCACGCGCTCCATCGGCACCACGGGAGGACGATGCACCTCCTCGGCAGCACGCGACGCCGCCTCTGCCGCAGCGGCCTCGATTGCCCATGCCTTGCTTTCTGTTTCGTGCTCGTCGGCCATTACGGCAACTCCTCGTTAACAATTTGGAAACAATGCGCCCATTAGGGTAACGCGGAGCGCGACGATTGCAACCCCTAGTTAGACGAGCGGTATGCCTACATCGGGGAGCATACAAATAACGGCCGGCCACGCTTTTGCTTGCGCGGTCGGCCGTTTAACGTTTTCGCAGATAAAGCCTGCCAAAACAAACCTGTCCCTTTTTGGAAGGTTATTCGTGCTGGCTGGTGCGGTGCTCGTACTCCTCGGGGGTGATGACGTCCTCGATGCGCAGGTTGACACCCGCCACCTCAAGGCCGGTCATCGCGGCAAGGCGCTCAGTGACACGTGCCTTGACATCGTCGAAGATCGCGGGCGCATAGGCTCCGTACTCGATAATGACGGAGATGTTGACGACCACGCGATTGTCATCGGTGACCTCGACCGTCACGCCCTTGGTCAGATTCTCGGCACCAAACTGCTCCTGCACAAAGTGCATGAGGTTACCCTTCATGCCCAAAACGTGCGGAACCTCGCGGGTGGCCATGGCGACGATCTTCTCGATCACACCGTTGGAATAGGTCAGCGAGTCCTCGGACTCGTCTGTTTCCTCATCATCCTCGTCCGCGTCATCGGCGAACTCGGCCTCGACGAGCGCCTCATCCTCGAGCGTCACATCCTCGGCTTCGGCGACGGCCGCCTCATTCTCCTCGAGCTCGGTATCGGCTACATCGACCTTCGTATTAAAAGCCATGGTTCCTCCTTATGCCTGCCGCAGATGCGACAGTCGAATACATATTAGCGGCCGCTAAACAGACGGCCGAAGAAGTTGACGATCCCGTTCTCGCCGTCGCGAATTTGGCCGATCACGGCGCCGATCAGCACGAAGAATGCAATGACGAGCGTGTCCCACAGGCCGAGCGTGAGCACCAACACGGCGAGGATAAAGCCAGCGACGGCACCGAGCGTGGTGTTGGGATGACGCACAGCATAGCCCCAGATGGCAGCGCCCGTACCCTTGATGAGACCCATAGCCTCGTCAAAATCCGCGGCTGCCGCGTCTTGTAACTCGGCTGCCTCTGCTTTGGAATCAACAGGTTCGCTCGCCGGCGTGGCGCTCTGGTCAATCGTCAGGCGCGGCGTACGAGCGGTCTTATCTTGATTGGTATCACTCACCGGAAACCTCCACGGTCTGGACGGTAGTCTTGGACGGCAAAAAACGGACGCGCGTGGTCGTACCCGGCGTGCCGAGCATGGTGTCGCAAGCTTCCTCGATGCGCTGCTGCATCGCGGTAGCCAGAGATGCCACGTCCTTATCGTCAAGCGCGATAGCCTCGACCTTAAATCGGACGTGCGAATCATCGGAGCCTTGGACGCGGGCCTCGACATGCTCGACCATCACGCGGTCGTCGCGCTCGGCAGCAGCCCTGGCACACGAAGAAAGCGCCGCGAGCGTGACCTCGATATTGCGCTCCCCCGCCGGATGCACACAGGACGGCTCGCGACGAGCAAACATCAGGCGGAAGAAGCTTACCAGCACGCCGATCGCCACAACTCCGCCGCATGCCGTCACGACAATGCGCGGCATGGGGTCGCGCATCAGCAGCATAAAGCGATACGTATACGGCCCCCAAAACTGGCAGACAAGCGTGCCCAGCGCCACGATGGCGGCGGCAAGATACACAATCGCTAGGGCTCGTTTGAGTACGCGCACGTGGCGCTCCCTTCAAATCTCGGCTCTCGAAATGCAAAACGGTTCGCATCATTATAAAAGAGCCGGGTCCGGTGCTCTACGCACGCGGATCCGGCTCATCTATTCCACGAGGCTTGCATGCTCGCTTCATTATGCCCAGATATGCACGGCTTAACCCGTGCGGGCGCTACTCCTCCTCGAGGGCAGCGATGACCTCGTCGGTCATGTCCATGGTGCTGTAAACATCCTGGACGTCGTCGAGCTCCTCAAGACGGTCGATGAGGCGCTGAACCTTCTTGGCGTCGGCGCCGGAGACCTCGGTCGGGGTGGTCGGGACCATGGTGGTCTCGGAGCCCTTGACCTGGACGCCCTGCTCCTCGAGCGCCTTGGAAACAGCCATGACGTCGTTGGCAGCGGTCCAGACGATCCACTCCTCGCCGGCGTCCTCGTAGTCCTCGCCACCGGCCTCGGCGATGGCCATCATGAACTCGTCCTCGTCACCGGCAGCACCGTTGGCGATCATGGTCTCCTTCTTGGCGTTCTCGTCCAGGATCTCCTTGGCGACGACAATCTGGCCCTTGCGCTCAAACTGGAAGGCGACGGAGCCGGAGGTGCCCAGGTTGCCACCAGCGTGGGAGAAGGCGGAACGGACATCAGCGGCGGTACGGTTGCGGTTGTCGGTCAGGCAGTCGACGTAGACGGCGACACCGGCGGGACCGTAGCCCTCGTACACGATGTTCTCGTAGACGGCAGCGTCAGCACCCGAACCAAAAGCCTTGTCGATAGCGGACTTGATCTTGTCCTTAGGCATGGACTGAGCCTTGGCCTTGGCAACGGCAGCGGCGAGGCTGGCGTTGTTCTCGGGCAGCGGGTCACCGCCGAGACGGGCAGCAACGGTGATGTTGCGGCTGAGCTTGGAGAAGAGGGCGGAACGCTTGGCGTCCTGCGCGCCCTTACGATGCTTGGTTGTGGCCCACTTAGAGTGTCCGGACATACGTGTCTCCTATCGGTTTCGACCTAAAGCCCAGCGCAGATGCTCGGGCAATATAAACAAACGTCGTTATGATATACCTACTGGCCTGCGAGATAAACCCCAAAATGAAGGCGTCGTGATGATGCCCCCCCCTTTGGTGCAAAGAAACCTGACCCCAATGCACCAAGTTAGGACCAGAGGAAGTCGCTGCGGGTGACGGTGGCGCCGATGGCGAAGGGCATGCAGGCGATGACCGGATACAGGTAGCGCATGTAGGTCGAGCCGTTGCACGGGCCAATCAGGCACACGGCGAGCACGCCCAACAGCGGCACCCAGATCGCCAGCGCACGCCATGAATGACGACGCAGCAGGTAGACCACCACGGCGATCATGATCCACACATAGGTGGCCGAGCTCATGGTGAGCGAGATAAAGGGAACACGCTGCACCGCCACACGGTATAGGTTGATCAGATGGTCACACCAGCGCACCACGTTGCTGTCAACCGGATGGAAGTCGAAGTACTTGAGGTTGTCGGGACGCGCCATGATCTCTGCACTACGCGCCGTGCTGTAGACCCAGGCATCGCGCGCGCTCGGATAAAAATAACCATAGTAGTTATTGATAAGCGCCGAAATATAGCACTCGGGATCCTTCTTAAACATCTGAGCCCATACCTCAAAATAGGCATCGATGTCCTCCTGCGAGGCGTACTCGTTAAAGCAATTTTTAACGGCGTCCGACTTATCCGGGTTGTAACGGCGGCCCAGATTCTCGTACTTGAGCACCCGGTCGATCACGGCGCGTTCCTCATCGGCCACCAAGCCGTCGCAAGGAGCCTCCACGATGGTGCCGTCCTCCTTAACCGTAGGGTTGACGCCCGAGTTGAGGCCGTCGTGCTTTTGGACGAAACGAGCCGTCTGCTGGAACGGAATCGAAAGGATTTCGCGCTTGGAACCAGGCGTGATGTCGTGCGCCGGCATAAAGACCTTGGTGAAGTACATATTAGAGGCAAGGCAGAGCGCGAGCACCGCGAGAACGCCAACCCAGCGGAAGCGCGGGATGGCGCCCGAAGGCGCAGCACCAGTCTGCTTGGCTGCACGACGAGCCACATGCACGTCCCATACGCAAAACGCCGCCGCGATTACGCATGCCGCCAGGGGAAACACCAGGCCGCCGTTGCGCAGAAACGTGGAACCCATGGCGCCCAGAGCGAGCAGCAGCCAGTCGTGGCGCGCAAAGAGCACGGGGGCTTTCTCGCCCGCTCGCTCGACATTGGCATCACGACGGGGCAAGCCACATGCCACGAGCTTAATGGTCTGTACCAGCAGCACCAAGAACGCATCGGCAAAGAGCACGTCTTTGGTGAGCAGCGCCGCGTAGTTAGAGAACATCGGCATAAACGCAAAGAACAGCAGGATCGCACCGCGAACCGGCAGGCTCACGCCCAGTTTGCGCAGCGATGAAATGGAATAGGCCATGCAGGCGGCCGTAATGACAAATTGAGCGCAGGTATAGATGATGAGGCCCGCGTTAGCGCTGTTGAACATCGAAAGCCCCAGCTGAACGCACGAGCCGATAATGGCCGTGTGCACTACGGGATGATGCCCGTTGAGCAACACATTAGGATTGAGCAGACGCAAGTAGTCGCTCGTGCCGTTGGGATAGTTGAACCACTGGCGAATCTGCGCGCCCGTATCTCCCATAAAAAGGCCAGGCAGCGAAGCGATGAGCGTGGGCGCCCAGGCGATCATAAGCACCAGGAAGGGCCCGGCAAAGGGATGGACCGAGAGCACGGCGTGAGTCACACGCCATACGCGGCCAAAGTGCACCTCGGAAAACGGAATGCGCCGAGTGCTCAGCCAATCTAGACACTCAAAGGCAAGGTAGAAGGCAACGACCGCCAAGAGCATCCAGCCCGCGCCGCCAATCCAGGCGCAGATGATGCGAGCTTTGTCGCCAAGGACAATCTCGGCCGAGTCGGTGAGGTCGTAGCTGCGGCCGAACACCATGCAGATGGCGAAGAACAGCGACGGCAGAATGATCGATGGACGCCAGGTGTCGCCACGGCCAAAGAACACGTAGCGAAACGGCAAGGTGAGCAGGCAGGCAAGTGCAAGCAGCATGACCGCGTCGGTATGGCCGGCAAACGAGAGGAGCACCTCGTAGCACACGTACAGCATGCCCGAGGCTTTGGGGTCAATCGCCAAGACTGCGTTGCTCGACACCGGGGAGGGGTCGATGGAAAACGCCGTGGTCGCCAACAGCGCGAGCAAAAATGCGATGAGCGTCTGCTTGGCGGGGTAGCGCTTAAACCAGACGATGCGGGCAGCGTCGCGCGCAGCCGTTGTGGAGAGATCGGAATCCTTCACAGTCCAAAGAGCCTTTCTAGAAACCTGCAAAAAAGGGACAGGTTTATTTTGGCAGGTTTTATCTGGGGAAACGTTACGGTTCTGTCATCGTTGCCCAGCAAACCACCACAAAGGTGCCTGTTCACTTTTTGGTGGTTAAGCGTCGAGGTAGATGCGCTGGGGCTGGTTGCGGCGACGAGCAAAGATGATGAGCGCCAGGCCCGCGATTACGAGCGGCAGGCTCAGCAGCTGACCCATGGTGATGACGCCGCCCAGCAGATAGCCCAGCTGGGCATCGGGCACGCGCACAAACTCAATGAGGAAGCGGACGATGCCGTAACCCATCACAAAGACGCCCATAAACGTGCCTTGGGGCAGTAGCGGCTTTTTGCGGCTGAGCACCTGCAGAATGCAAAAGAGCACAATACCCTCGAGGAATGCCTCGTAGAGCTGGGAGGGATGGCGCGGCATATCGCCCGCGGTGCCGCCAAAGATCACGCCCCAGGGCAGATCGGTCGGCTTGCCCCACAGCTCGCCGTTGACAAAGTTGGCACAACGGCCCAGGCACAAGGCCAGCGGCGCGCCTATGACGGCAAGGTCTGCCAAAGTCCATGCGTCGAGCTTATACATGCGGCATACGATGATGCCGCCGATAATGCCGCCCACCAAACCGCCGTGGAAGCTCATGCCGCCCTCGTTGGTGGCAAAGATCTCGAGCGGGTGCGCCCAGTAGTAGCCATCACCGTAAAAGACGACGTAGAACAGGCGCGCACCGATAATGAGGCCAAAAACCACGCCGACCACGACACTCGTCAGGTCATCAATCGTGATGTTAAAACCCCAGCGACGCTGCGTGCGGTACATGACAACCGCCGTGAGCAGGGCGCCGACCACATAGGCCAGACCATACCAGTAAATCGTGATAGGCCCCGCCGAAATCGCGACGGGATCAAGCATATGGTAGAAGTCGTTGAGCATGTCGACCCTCCTACTCCCTACATACAAATGCGGCCGCGGGCCTTGCGCTCGCAGCCGCATATTTGGGCGTAACGTCTATGCGGAGTATGCCGTCCGCAGCTTTCGCAGCTTAGAACGGCGCGTACTCGTCGTACAGGTCCTCGGCCTCGCCGGAGGCATTGACCTGCTCAACTCGGGTAACGCCGGGCACATGCTCCTTCAGGATGCGCTCAATACCCATGGACAGGGTCAGCGAGCTCATGGGGCAGCCGGCGCAAGCGCCCTGCAGCTCCAGTTTGACGACGCCCTCGTCGTCAACGCCCACATACTCCATATCGCCGCCATCGGCCTGCAGGTTGGGGCGAATCTCTTCAAGAACCTTCTTAAGCAGCTCTTCGTTAACAGCCACAGGGGCTCCTTTCTCACAATTACGCGGGCGCGCCCGCGGACAGAAGCTATGTTACTACAGCCGTGTACCCGCTCACGAGCCGTCCATGCGCGCAGACGCGACTTTCATGAGTAGTCAATTTGGGACGGGACTCTTTTAACTGCGTTCGTCGTCAGATATCGACAACGCATATTACTGCCGAGCCTGTCCCCCGGTACCAATCTGAACATCGACGATAACCTGGCGGTAGCTGATGCCACAGGAGTCGAGAATGCGGCGGCTGATACGGCCGTCATCGGTGTCGGCGTACTTGTTGTCCAGGTAGACGACCTCGCCCACGCCCACCTGAGCCAAAATCTTGGCGCAGTCGTGGCACGGGAACAGCGTGACGTAGACCGTGGAACCCTCGAGGTCCTTGAGCGAGCCACGGTAGTTGAGCACGGCATTGGCCTCGGCATGGACCACGTAGTTGTGCTTGTCCTGCAGTGGGTCGTCGCTCGTACCCCACGGAAAAAAGTCGTCGTTGAGCGCCGAGGGTGTACCGTTGTAGCCCACCGAAAGGATGCGGTGGTTGGTGTTGGCGATGCACGCACCCACCTGCGTGTTGGGGTCCTTGCTGCGGCGCTGCGCGGCGATGGCCACGCTCATAAAGAACTCGTCCCAGCTAATGACGTCCAGGCGCTTGCCTGACGAAGTTTGATGAAGATCGTCCGACATGGCAGACACCTCCGTAATCGCAATAGTTTGACCCATTGTAGCAGGTGAAAGGTGGGGGCGTTTGTCCCACCGGCGCCCTCACCTTTACACGCGGCGGGGCTTTTGGTTGATGTGGTAGAGCTCGGCGAGACCCCGCAACGTCAGCGCGTCGTCGACCGTCAGGCTATGGCCGACCAGCAACGCGAGCGCCTCGGCATCGTCGCCGGTAATGACGATGGGCACGTCGCCCTCCCCCGCGGCCTTGGTCGCGCGCATCTCGGCGAGCACCATATCGAGCATGCCGTCGATGCGGGCCACCTCGCCCAGAACCACGCCCGAGCGCATGGCCTCACGCGTGTTGCGGCCAATCACATGCGTGGGCGCCGAAGGCTCGACCTGAGGCAAACGCGCCGCAGCGGCCGAAAGCGACCGGGCACCGAGCGCCAGACCCGGCGCGATGACGCCGCCCACAAAGGTTCCGCACGCGTCGATGACCTCAATATTGGTCGTCGTACCCAGGTCGATCACGATGCAGGGAGAGCCGTAGACGGCGCGTGCCGCCACAGCGTCGGCGATGCGGTCGGGGCCGATCTCGGCCGGATCGTCGTAGTGTACGGGCATGCCGGTCTTGAGGCCCGGCCCCACGGTGAGCACGCGTCCTGTGCAGGTGCGGGAAAGCGCCGCCTTCCACGGGCGCTCGAGCGCCGGCACCACGCAACTCAGCACTGCAGCTGCGGGAACGAGCGCACCCGGCATGCCCGCATCGGCCGCCAGCGCGGCCATGACTTGAGCGAGACGCATACGCGCTTCGTCGGCCGTAATGCTCGATGGCGTCGTGATCTCGCACGTCGCAAGCGGGCATTCCTGCGCCGCGGCCGAATCCTCGGCAAACAGACCAAAGCGAATGAACGTGTTACCCACGTCGACCGTCAATATATATGCGCACCCATTAAGCATCGTCGGCGCTCCTTTCGTCTGCCCAGCAGTATATCGCCTACCTAAACCAGTCATCCCAAAATGACTAGCTTACGGCTATACTGGTGCGCGGTCGCGCGCGAGCTCACGCGGCGGCCCTTGGTAACCCGACTTCCCGCGCCGTATCCGTAGCGGCGCTCCCGGGGGAAGCGGATATACGCAAAGGAGTTTTATATGAGCAATCCCTCGAACCGCGCTTCGATGCGCGGGCAACTCACGCTGCGCGGCGTCGTCATCGGCGTCCTTGGCTGCGTGATTATCACGGCAAGCTCGGCCTACACCGCCCTCAAGATGGGCGCACTCCCCTGGCCGATCGTCTTCGCTGCCGTCATCTCGCTGTTCTTCCTTAAGCTCATGGGCAACGCCAGTCTCAACGAGGCCAACGTCACCCACACCATCATGTCCGCAGGCGCCATGGTCGCCGGCGGTCTGGCGTTTACCATCCCGGGCGCCTGGATGCTGGGCTATGCCGACCAGATCAGCTGGCTCGACATGTTTATCGTGGCACTCGCCGGCACCATCCTGGGCCTGCTGGCCACCGCGCTCATCCACCGTCACTTTATCGTGGACGCCGCGCTTGAGTTCCCCACCGGCAACGCCGCAGCTCAGACGCTGCGTGCTACCGAAGCCGGCGGCAAGACCGGCAAGCAGCTCTTTGGTTCCATGGCCATCGCCGGCATCTATAGCGTGCTGCGCGACGCCCTGGGCGTGGTGCCCAGCATGCTGTGCACGCTCAACATCCCCGGCGTGACCTTTGGCATCTACAACTCGCCCATGCTGCTCTCCGTCGGCTTCCTCGTGGGCTTCGCTCCCGTCGCCTTCTGGTTTGCCGGCGCGCTGCTGGGCAACTTTGGCATCATCGTGGGTGGCACCGCTGCCGGTCTGTTCGACGTTGTGACTGCGCAGGGTATCGTCAAGTCCCTAGGCATGGGCCTCATGATGGGCTTTGGCGTCGCCGTCGTCCTCAAGGACATCTTGCCGCAGGTCGCCGGTATCGTCCGCGGTCTTGCCGCCGACAGCTCCACCGACACCGACGAGCAGTCGCTCATCTCGGGCTCCCTTAAGCTCGACGCCGGTATCATCGGCCTGGGCGCTGCCGCCATCGCCGTGATCATCGCCATCGTGCTCGACCTTGGCCCCGTTCCGGCCGTCATCGTCACGCTGTTCACCTTTGTCACCACCATCATGAGCGCACAGAGCTGCGGCCAGACGGGCATCGACCCCATGGAGATCTTTGGCCTCATCGTTATGCTCATCGTGGCTGCCTTCGCACAGATCGCTCAGGTCAAGCTGTTCTTTATCGCCGGCATCGTAGCCGTGGCGTGCGGCCTTGCGGGCGACGTCATGAACGACTTTAAGGCCGGCGCCGTGCTGGGCACCAACCCGCGTGCACAGTGGGTCGGCCAGGCCATCGGCGGCATCGTGGGCGCCCTGGTCGCCGCAGCCGTCATGGTCGCGCTCGTCACCGCCTATGGCCCGGACGCCTTTGGCCCCGACAAGAGCTTTGTTGCCGCGCAGGCAAGCGTTGTCGCCACCATGGTCTCGGGCATCCCGAGCGTGCCGTGGTTCGTTGGCGGCTTTATCGCCGGCATCGTCATGTACTGGCTCGGCATTCCGGCCATGATGATTGGCCTGGGCGTGTACCTGCCGTTCTACATGTCACTCACGGCATTCCTGGGCTCCTGCGTCAAACTCGCCTACGACAAGTGGTCCGCCCACCGCGACGCCACCGCCGGTCTTTCTGACGAGGAGAGGGCTGCCAAGGACGCCGCCTTCCAGGAACAGGGCCTGGTTGTCGCCAGCGGCCTGCTCGGTGGCGAGTCCATCGTCGGCGTTATCCTGGCGTTTGTCTCCTTGGGCTTAAGCCTGCTGGGCTAAGTCGAGCAGCTGCTCGACAGCAACCATATTGCCTACGGCTTGCCCGGTCGGTAGCTTTTGCGGCTGCTGACCGGGCTTTTTGATATCGAAACAAAGAAAGGCCGGCGCGCTGCGTTTAACAGCGCGCCGGCCTTATCGTTTGGCTAACGAGACGGTCCCGTTATGAATTGAAGTTCGTTGCAGAAACTACGCTCGAAACGCTACATCTGCTTGCGACGACGATCGCTCAACGTCACACCAGCGGCCACGAGGGTGATACCGCCGATGACGAACACCTCGCCCGCAAGAGCGGAATTGTCGCCAGTCTGGGCGAGCGCGGCCGACGTTGCCTTCTTCTTGGCGACAGGAGCCTTTGCAGCAGCCTGCGCAACCTGAGGCTTGGCCTGCGGCTCAGCCTTGGGATGATACTTGTCGTACTCGGCCTGTGCGGCAGCCAGGGCATCCTTGGCATCGCCAAGCTCGGCAAGCGCGGCGGCATAAGCGTCGTTGGCATCGGACAGTTTGGCATCGGCATCGCTCAGAGCAGCCTTGAGACCAGCAGCGGCATCGACGGCGGCCTTATAGCGAGCGTAGGCAGCGTTCAGCTTGACCAGCTTCTCGTTACCCGTCGTGCCCGCGGCAAGAGAGGCCTTGTGGTCGACAGCCTCAAGATCGGCCTTGAGTGCCTCATCGCTGGCAAGCTCGGCCTTGGCCTTGACGATCTCGAAGTTCGCATCGACGACGGCTTCGTTGGCGGCCTCGAGCTGCTTCTGGGCATCGGCGACACCGGCGACGGCAGCGTCATAGGCGGCCTTGGCGTCGTCGACCGCCTTCTGGGCGCCGGCGAAGCGCTCGAAGGCCTTGTTCGCGGTAGCCAGCTCGCCCTCGGCGGCCTTGGCCTTCGCCTGTGCGTCGGACAGGGCCTGCGCCTTGGCGGCAACCGCCTGCTTGGCGTCCAAAAGAGCAGTCGCGGCCTGGACATCTGCGGCCTGGGCCTTGTCTACACCAGCCTGGGCGGCATCGTCGGCCTTCTTTGCCTCGTCAAGCGAGCCCTGCTTATTCGCAAGGTCCGCCTGGGCGGCATCGCGCTTGGCAGCAAGGTCCTTGACCGAAGCCGTGGCGTTGCCATACGCCTCATTGGCCTGTTCGGACTTTGCCTTGGCGGCATCGCGGGCGCTGCGAGCCTTCGCCTTTCGAGCAGCGGCCTCGGCTGCCTTCGTCTTGCTGTCAGCAAGCGTGGCGTTTGCCTTATCGAGAGCCGCCTGGGCAGTAGCGGCCTCGGACTTGGCGGCATCGAGATTCTGCTTGAGGGACTCGATGTCGATTCCGCCGAGTGCGTCCTTCGCTGCGTCGTATGCCGTCTTCGCGGCGGCGGTGCCGGACTTGGCCTTCTCGTACTCGCCCTTTGCGGTGTTCATGTTCACATCGGCTGCGGTGAAAGCGTCCTGGGCGGCATCCTGCCCGTTTACAGCTGCGAAGTAAGCTTCCCTAGTAGTTCCAAAGTTCTTCTGCGCCTCGGCGAGCTTGCCCTGAAGCTCCTTGAGCTGCGCCTTCTGCTCCTGCGTACCGCCTGCGTTGTAGGCGGAATCGATGTAGTCGTTGAGGAGCTTCTTGAACTCGGAGACAGTGAAATCAGCCTGAGTGCTATCAGCGCTGTAATCGAAGATGGTTACCTCGGAATCGGTGTTCTTACCGCTACCGGTCGCGATACCGATGGCTTCCGTGGCGGAATCGATGATGTTGAGATAATGCCCGCACTCGTGATAGATGCTGTTGTAGTTCTGGTAGATGTAATAGGAATCATATCGGTGGCTGCCGAGTTCGTCGCCATACTGCGCGACGTACTTATCGAATGCCTCCTTCTCCTGTGTGTAGAGGCCGGTGTAGGGCCAACCGAGTGTATCCTCGGTCTCGCCGCCGGTATATGCGCCGCCTCCGCCGGCAAGGTTTTCCCCGTTGTCGGAATAGCAGTTCGAGTGTCCCCAGATGTTCGATGAATATGATGTATTAAGAGCTGCCGCCACAGTCATGCGGAGGCTGACGCTGAGTGCCGACTGGCCGTTCGCCTTGCGGAGGTTGTTCTGGGTGTCAAGATATGTCAGGGCGTTGCGCATCTGCTCCAGGGAGAGCGGGTTGGTGTCGCGAGACATGTCCTGATCGACGTACTGGTCATACCATTCGGCCTTGTCATCGGCACCTGTCAGCATCGATACGGCGTCCTGGGCGTTCTTTTTCTGCGTGGCTGTGAACTGGCTGCCGCCGATGATGTAGTTCATGAAGCCGAACATACCCTGACTGATGACTTCCTGGTCAACGGTCATGTTGGACTTTAGGTCTGCAATCTGCTGCTCAAGAGCCTCAACCTGGGCATTAGCAGCGTCATAAGCCTTTTCCGCGGCGTTCGAAGCGGCGCAGGCTGCCTCCCACTCGCCGCGCTTCTGCTTGCGAACTTCGACAAGCTTATCGTACGCGGTCTTCTTGTCTGCTTCGGTCTGCTGTGCCTTCTCGTATGCGGCCTTGGCGGTGTCACGCTTACTGGCCGCGTCCTTGTACTCCTTGTTTGCCGCATCGTATGCAGACTGGGCAGATGCCACAGCAGCGTTGGCGGCGTTGGCCTTCTCCTGCGCGGCAGCGACGGCAGCCTGGGCGGCCTGCAGATTTGTCTGTGCGGTGGCGTCGGCATCCGTCGCGGCATTGAGCTCCGTCTGCGCGGTCTTGAGCTCACCAGCAGCAGCTTTCTTGGCGGCCTCAAGCGCACTCAGGTCGACACCCGTACCCGAGACGGCAGCATCGAGCGCGGCCTGCGCCTGGTTGAACTTCTGCTGGGCGTTATCGCGCGCGGTGGTTGCGGCTGCGAGCGCAGCGGCAGTCTCCTGCTTCTTGGCCTGGGCGGAAGTCAGAGCGGCCTCAGTGTCCTTCTTTTCCTGCTGAGCGCTAGCCTCGGCAGCCTTGGCCTGGTCCAGATTGGCCTGTGCAGTAGCAACTGCCTTATTGGCGTCATCGAGCTTTGTCTGCGCGTCCTCGACGGCCTTCTTGGCGGCCTCGTACTCGTCCATACCCATGGCCTCGAGCTTGGCCTGGGCATCATCGAGGGCCTTCTTGGCCTCATCCTGCTTTGCCTTGGCGTCCTTGAGCGCCTGGGTCTTATCCTCGACACTCTTGTTGGCTTGATCGAGCTGATCGTTCAGGTCGCCCAGCTTCTTCTGCTGCTGCTCGGTCTTTTCGACGGCGGCTTTGAGCTCGTCAATCTTCTCCTGGAGCGCGGCGACTTCTGCTGCGTTCTGCTCGATTTCGTTGTCGCTCACAGCCTGCGAGGCCTGATTCTTTTGCTGCTGCGCCTGCTTTTGAGACTGGCCCGCCGCGTCGGCCTTCTTCTGGGCGGCATCGTAGGCGGCCTGAGCGTCCTTGAGCTGCTTTGCCGACTCCTCGGCCAGCTGGGCAGCCGTCTTTACGACCGCTTGGTTACCGGCGGCAACGGTATTCTCTACAGAACTACCCCCCCCCTGAACAGAATCGCCGTTATCGGTTGACGGTGCGGCGATTGCCGCCAGCGGCGACATGAGCGGCTGAGCGATGAGGCCCGCCGTCAAAACGGTTGCGACGGCGCGGTTGGCAACGCCCTTGACGTTGACGGCCTTGGCCCGAGGCTCAAAGTGTTGTGGACTGTAGTTTGCCATGGCTTTCTCCCTTTGACACGGATGTATCCATACGTATCAAACGGTAGCTGTCGATTTTTGAATTCTGTTGCGCAACATTGGCGACCAGCGTATTTTTTGAAATTCACGCTCTCGTGCTTCACAGTTTCGTCACATTTGAAGGAACTGGTGCATCATATTCTCGCGGGATGGAATTGAGCCTGTGATTTGCATTTGCTCCCGCGTCATCCGCCCTATCGGATTCCGCATCCAACAGACACCCCGCCCGCCACGGTGTAGAGTTAGGACAACGGGCGCGTTGCGCGGACCGCGCTGGAACGAGGTGGACATGGAACTCGACAAACAACAGATCAAGCGACTACGCGAACGCCATCACCGGCGCCACGGCATCCGCCCTGCCCATAGTGAGGCTGCCGAGCAGGCTGGTCGCTTTTTAAAGCGCGCGTTCAACATTCGCGAGGGACGCGCGCCCTATCACGTGATCCGCAAGCGTTTTGTAAACGGGGCGCGTCTGACTGGCTCTCACCTGTGTATCCTCATCATCGCCATGCTCATCGCAAGCATCGGCCTCGATATCGATTCGGACATTGCCATCGTGGGCGCCATGCTCATCTGCCCGCTTATGGGCTCGGTCCTTGCCATGGCATACGGTATTGCAACGCTCGACCGCGAGATCACCGTCGAGGCCATTGCCAGCCTCGCACTGCAGATGGTCTTTTGCCTGGTCACGTCCACGCTGTACTTTAAGCTCTCGCCCCTTGGCACCACCACGGCGGCCATCATCGACAACTCGACACCCACCATATGGGACCTTGCCGTCGCGCTCGCGGGCGGCTTTGCGGGTGGCCTGGGCAACTCGCGCGACCAGGAACCCGCCACGCTCATCGCCGGCGTGGCCGTGGCGACCGCGCTCATGCCGCCCCTGTGCGCGGCGGGCTATGGCATCGCCATCGCAAGCGGGTCGCTGTTTCTCTCGGCGCTCTACGAGTTTGGCATCAACGTGGTCTTTATCGCACTGGCCGCCGAAGCCGTGCTGCTTCTTTTGCGTGTGCCGCTCAAGCGCGACCTCAACGGCGACGGCATTGTGACCGCCGAGGAAAACGCTGAGGTCAACGAGCTGTCACGCAAAGTGCGCCGCCGCATTATTGTGGGCACGGTGATCTTTGCCATCCCCTGCATCGTTATGACCGCGGGTTCCATTGGCTCGGCGCAGGCCGGCGTGCAGGACGGCTACGGCGTCACCGAGACCACACGCGAGCTTGCCGCGGTGCTGCCGGGCTTTAAGGATTACACCGTCGCCGTCGAGACCTCGGCCACCGAAGGCGACGAGGAGGGCATCGTCGAGCGCCAAACTGTCGCCCATGTGACAACGAGCGAGGCGCTCGGAACGCACGACCGCCACGTCGCCCGCAAGCTCATCGACCTCAACGTGCCCGAACTCGATCGCGTGGAGTTCGATGTGAAGTGATGCAGAGCGCGGGATGAATGCTCGCACGGACGCAAGTTACGACGAGGCGCAGGTGCGATACGGACACGAGCAAATAGCGGGGTGCAGTTCACACCCGCGCCCCGCTCGCTGTTTTATTGCTGTGAATCAACTGTCCAGATCGACATCGCCAGACTCCACCGTAAACGCAGGTTTGGTGCTCACCAGATAAAATCGGGTCACTTTGCTATCTCTAAATAGATAGAGCTGGCCCTGATCGCGCCGGCGCGATATATACGCAACGTGAATCGTACCGAATTCTTCGCCGTTTTCCTTCTTTAATATCAGGATGTTGGGGTCATCCGTACGCTTAAACTGCCCGTCAACGCAGCTGCCGTCTTTGTCGACCAGTTGCCACCGATGGTTATCCTCTTCAAGAAAGGCCAGGGTTTCCAGACTCGTCTTGTCGTCCCGATAGTAACCGTCAATGGCAAACCCTTCGGAAGCGCATTCCTGCATATAGGACGTTTCTCGGCTTATAGCAAACAGCCCTGTAGCGCCCAGGAGCACAGCCAGGCAGACCACTGCAAGGGTTATCGAAATAGCACGGCGACCCATGTTAGCCCAACCGATAGTTGTTTAACGGAGCGCGAAACATACCTGGAACCTCCGATGTCAGGGGGAACGTCGCCAGCAGGCTGACGACAACTATCTGCTTCTGACATCAAACCATATGGCTGCCACTCGCGGAGGGGGCATCGGCAAACGGCGTGTTTTCATACTCCATTGGTCAAACCTAAGCGCGGCCCTACAGCTTGTACTTGTACACGCGGTAGATGTACTTTTCGGCTTCCATCTCGTAGGTGGCGATGGGCAGTCCATAGCGATCGTACTCGGCAAAGGTCTTGGCCTGGCCCGATGCCACGAGCATACTATTCGAATCGCCGACGCGCTGTGCGCTGCTCACGTAGCCCGAGAACGGCACGGCGATCTGGCCCACAAGCTCGTAGGTGCGCGCGGTCTCGTCCACCGTAAAGATGTGCCCAAACGAATGCGTCCCCTTACTGTAGTCGGTCACCACCGCGGCGCCCAGCTGGCCCCAGTCGAACTTGGGATAGCTCTCGGTCGCACCAAAGTTGTTGTCGTACAGCAGCACCTGATAGCGACCGGTCGTTGCCGTGTCAGAACTCGGCAGATACGTCACGCTGTGCTGGCCCGCGTTGAGCGAAAAATCGCCCTGGGCCCGCAGCAGCTTGTCCTCAAAGCCCGAACCGGCTCATTGCCACTCCTTTCTATTTCTGGGTCCATCTTCTCACTGTTGGCGGCCGGAAATGATCCGTTTTCCTCCGTCCCCGAGAGGTCATTTTTTAGTACTTGAAGAAGCCCTCGCCCGAGCTTTCGCCCAGCTTGCCTTCGTCGAGCATTTTCTTGAGGACGGATGCCATGGCCTTAAAGTTGTAGGGCATCATCATCTTCTTGAGCAGCGGGCTCACCAGGCCCGGGACCTTCTGATACTGCATAACGATGTTGTACGCCGTCTGGATGCCCACGGTGTCGAATACGCGGAACGGGCCCTTGGGAGCGCCGGTGCCGCGCGTCCACGCGAGGTCGATGCTCTTGGGGTCACTCACACCCGAGACATACAGGTCAAGGCCCGAAAGCAGCCATGGCACCAGCATGGAATTGAGCAGATAGCCGTTCTTTTCCTTGTTGACGGGCAGGGCAAGCATACGGATATCGTTAGCAAAGTCGACGAGCTCATCGAAATAGCGCTTGTCGGTTTGGCTCTGGGCCATGACCTCGGTCATGTTGTTCTTCCAGATGGAGTTGGCAAAGTGCAGCGACAGGTACTTCTCGGGACGACCAGTGTACTTGGCAAAGGTGCTCGGCAGCAGCGTGGAGGAGTTGGTCACGACGACAGTCTTTTGCGGGAGGACCGGGGCGAGCTTCTTGTAGAAGTCAATCTTTGCCTGGGTATCCTCAGCCATAGACTCGATAACCAGGTCGGCGTCAGCCACTGCCTTGGCAAGATCGAGCTCCAGCTTGAGTGTGGAGTAGGCACGCTCAACGGCGGCGAGCGCCGCTTCCTTGTCGAAGGGCTGGCCGCTATCGGCGATACCGGCGCACCACTCGCCCGTGCCGTCCGCCATGCCCTCGATAGCCGCGATGTACTCCTCGCGCACATGATCGATCTTGGGCTGGGTGCGGCCGATGCTGCCCTCGCTGCGCAGCCAAATCGTTACATCAAAGCCGCAGTAGGCAGCCTGAAAGGCAATCTGGCTTCCCAGCACGCCGCCGCCGGCAACGCAAACGGTCTTGTAGCTCATGGAACGGTCCTCTCTTACGTAATTCCATAGATGTGTATTTATTCAACCGTAAGGAGGACGCGCGCTGGGGGTGGGTTCTATAAACGGACGGTAATTCGCGGCGAACGGCTACACCTGTTCATTAACTCAGGGCTTTACAGGCCGTTTTTTGGCGCTGCTGAACCGCTGTTTTCGGAAGTGCGGGGAAAAATCGGGTTTCGCCGACCAGATCGGCTTTTTTGACAACAAAACCGCAGGTCGCGGGAATCTAAAAAGGCGGTGTGCTCGGGAGGTTCGCGTTTTTCACCGCACTTCTGAAATCCGAGTCCGCGAAAGGCACCAGCAAGCCCATTTACGCAACATATGTCCAGCAAAAACGGGTGGTAGCCGGTACGACTACCACCCGTTTGTCTTATATCCGGCTCGAAGTAGGCCAACTACTTCTTAATACCGCGCCCCAGACGCTTGGCGACCGATGCAACGGCCTCCTCGCTGGCCGGCCCACAGCTCACGCAACCGTCATGGGCACGCATCTGACCGGTGACCTCATCCATCGCGAGCGGCGCCACCTTCTCGAGCTTAAAGCCCTTACCGGCGCGCATGTTTTCCTTGGCCACGCTGATCATGAGCTTAATGCGGTTGAGCTGGTTGACCTCAGACGCACCGGGGTCGTAGTCCACCGCGACGATGTTGCTCTCGGGATGCTGGCGGCGCAGCTCCTTGATCACGGCCTTGCCCACCACGTGATTGGGCAGGCACGCGAAGGGCTGCGTGCAGATGATGTTGGGCGCACCGTGATCGATCAGATCGAGCATCTCGGCCGTGAGCAACCAGCCCTCGCCCATGTTGTTGCACACCGAAAGCACCGTACGGGCCTTGTCCGCCATGGTGCCGATGCGCTCGGGTACCTCAAAGCGCTCGGACTTCTCGAGCAGCTCTTCCACCGGCGTACGCATCCAGTCCACGAGCTTAATGAGCGCCTGCATACCAGCGCGCGTAGTGGCAGAGCTTCCCAGCTCGTCCTTCTGCAGCTCGGCGTTGCTCATGGAGTACAGGAAGAAGTCGAGCAGGCCCGGCACCACGGCCTCGCAGCCCTCGCGCTCGATAACGTCAACCACGTGGTTGTTGGCCGTAGGGTGGAACTTGACCAAGATCTCGCCGACCACGCCCACGCGCGGCTTGGTGCCCTCGCCCACGAGCGGCATGGTGTCGAACGCGCGGATGGCCTCGCGGCACAGCTTGGTGTAGTTGTGGCGGTTAAACTTGGGCGCCAGCTTGCGAGCGCGCGCCATGTACTCCTCGTAGAGCGCGTTGGCGGCACCGGGCGTAGCCTCGTACGGGCGGCAGCGATAGAGCATCTGCATCATCACGTCGCCAAAGAGCACCGCGTAGACTGCCTGCTTAAGCAGCGCCGGCGTAATCTTAAAGCCAGGGTTGTCCTCGCCCAGCGCCACGGCCGAAAGCGAGATCACCGGGATCTCGGGGTGGCCGCTCTCGCGCAGGGCCTTGCGGATGAGTGCGATGTAGTTGGTGGCACGGCAGCCGCCGCCGGTCTGGCTGATAACCACGGCTGTCTTGGACAGGTCGTATCGACCGCTCTCGATGGCCTCCATAATCTGGCCCGTTACCAGGATCGACGGATAGCAAATATCATTGTTCACATAGCGCAGGCCGGCCTCGACGGCATCGTGATCGGTCGAGGGCAGCAGCTCCAAGTTGTAGCCAGCACCACGGAACACCTCTTTGACCAGGTCAAAGTGGATCGGCGCCATCTGCGGGCACAGGATGGTGTAGCCCTCCTCGCGCATCTGCTCGGTAAAGGGCACCTTGGGCCACGCGGTCGAAGCACTCTCGCGCTGCGCCTCGAACGTGTACTTACGGCTCGCGAACGCGGGGGCATCCGTGGAGGGCGCCACCGGCGCGGCATCGCCCTGCTCGTAAGTCTCGCCCGCGGCCGTAGCATCGGCCAAGCGCTCGGCCTCCTGGTCCTTGAGCGCCGCCATGAGCGAGCGAATACGGATACGCGCGGCGCCCAAGTTGGACACCTCGTCAATCTTGAGCACGGTGTAAATCTTGCCGCTGGCCTCCAGGATCTCCTGCACCTGATCAGTGGTCAGAGCGTCCAGGCCGCAGCCGAAGGAATTGAGCTGGATCAGGTCCAGGTCGTTGCGCATCGTCACAAAACGGGCGACGGCGTACAGGCGGCTGTGATACATCCACTGATCGACGACGCGAATCGGACGCTCGGGCTTCACCAGATGCGCGAGCGAATCCTCGGTAAAGACCGCAAAGCCAAAGCTCGAGATAAGCTCGGGCAGGGCATGGTTGATCTCGGGGTCGTTATGGTAGGGACGACCGGCGAGCACGATGCCGTGACCGCCGTGGTCCTCGACCCACTTGAGAGCCTCCTCGCCCATGGTCTGGATATCCTCGTGGAAGCGCGCGTCGGCCTCAAAAGCAGCGTTGACGGCGGCATCGACCTCGGAGCGCGTGATTTTAGGACCGCGCACGCGACCGCGACCGGCCTCAGCATCGGCCACACGGTCGACGGCGAGCACCTGGTACAGGCGGCGCTTGAGCTCGGTCTTGTCGTGATACGGCACAAACGGATACAGGAACTCGATGTTCTGCTCGCGGATCTCGTCAATATTGAGCGCCAGCGCCGTGGGGTAGCTCATGACGATGGGGCAGTTATAGCAGTTGCCAGCCGTCGGATCCTCCTTGCGCTCCCAACGCACGCACGGCATCCAGATAAAGTCGACGTCACGGTCGATGAGGTTCATCACGTGGCCATGGCTCATCTTGGCCGGATAGCATACGCTCTCGGACGGCATGGACTCGATGCCCGCCTGGTAGGTCTTCTTGCTCGACTGGTCGGACAGCTGCACGCTAAAGCCCAGGCGCGTAAAGAACGCGTGCCAGAAGGGGTAGTTCTCGTACATGTTGAGCGCGCGCGGGATACCCACGGTGCCGCGCGGGGCTTCGTCGGGGCTCAGGACCTCGCGGTTAAAGAGCAGCTCGTTTTTCTTTTTGAAGAGGTTGGGGGCCTCGGTCTTCTGCTTTTTGTGGCCGGCGCCCTTCTCGCAGCGGTTGCCGGTAATGAAGCGCCTGCCACCGCCAAAGTCGTTGACGGTAAGCTGGCAGTTGTTGGAGCAACGGCCGCAGCGGACATGCTTTTGCGTCACGGTGAGGTGCGCGATGTCCTCAGCCGAAAGAATGGTCGAGGTGCCGTCGGCGCCGGCGCGATCGCGGGCGAGCAGGGCCGCACCGTAGGCGCCCATGCAGCCGGCGATGTCGGGACGCACGGCATGAACGCCGGTGAGCTGCTCAAACGCGCGCAGCGTGGCATCGGACATAAAGGTGCCGCCCTGGACGATTACCTGGCTGCCGATCTCCTTGGGATCGCGCAGCTTAATGACCTTGAACAGGGCATTCTTGATGACGGAATAGGACAGGCCGGCCGCGATGTCGCCCACCGTGGCGCCTTCCTTTTGCGCCTGCTTGACGCGCGAGTTCATAAAGACCGTGCAGCGGCTGCCCAGGTCGACGGGGGCCTTAGCATGGATGGCGGCATCGGCGAACGCGCGCACATCCATGTTCATTGACACGGCGAAACTCTCGATAAAGCTGCCGCAACCCGACGAGCAGGCCTCGTTGAGCATGATGTGCTCGATAACACCGTCCTTGACGCGCAGGCACTTCATGTCCTGGCCGCCGATGTCCAGGATGAACTCGACGCCGGGCAGGAATGCCTTGGCGCCGCGCAGGTGCGCGACGGTCTCAATCTCGCCGGAGTCGGCCTTGAGGGCCTCGATGAGCAGCGCCTCGCCGTAGCCCGTGGTGGTCACGTGGCCGATGGTGCAGCCGGCGGGGATGTGGTTGTAGAAATCGGCCATGATGACCTTGGCCGTGCCCAGGATGTCGCCGTTGTTGTTACCGTACCAGGTGTGCAGCAGCTGGCCGTCCTCGCCCACGAGCGCGGCCTTCATGGTGGTGGAACCGGCGTCGATGCCAATGAACACGCGGCCGGTGTAGCCGTCGAGCTTGCCCTTGGGAACGACTTCCTGGTCGTGGCGGGTCTTGAACTCGGCAAAGTCCTCGTCGGTGGCAAAGAGCGGGTCCAGACGCTCGACCTCGGCACCCTGCGTGTCACCCAGGGCATCGATAGCCTCGATGAGCTGCGGGAACGTGCTGAGCTTGTTGGACTCGTGCGCCATGGCGGCGCCGCTCGCCACAAACAGGTGAGCGTTTTGGGGCACGATACGGTGCTCCTCGTCCAGGTTGAGCGTGAGGTAGAAGCGGTGACGCAGCTCGGAGAGATACTGCAGCGGGCCGCCCAGGAAGGCGACGTTGCCGCGGATGGGACGGCCGCACGCCAGGCCCGAGATGGTCTGGGTCACGACGGCCTGGAAGATGGAGGCAGCCACGTCCTCGGGGCGGGCGCCTTCGTTGAGCAGCGGCTGGACGTCGGTCTTGGCAAAGACGCCGCAGCGGCTGGCAATGGGATAGATGGTGGTGGCGTTGGCCGCGAGTTCGTTAAGGCCGCTAGCGTCGGTGTGCAGCAGAGTGGCCATCTGGTCGATGAAGGCGCCCGTGCCGCCGGCGCAGGTGCCGTTCATGCGCTGCTCGATGCCGTTGTCGAAGTAGATGATTTTGGCGTCCTCGCCGCCCAGCTCGATGGCAACATCGGTGGCCGGGATGAGGGTCTCGACGGCACGCTTGCTGGCGATGACCTCCTGAACAAACTCCAGGTCGAGCCACTGGGACAGCAGCAGGCCGCCCGAGCCGGTAATGGCGCAGGTCATCTGGGCCGTCGGCAGCACGGTCGCAGCGCCCTCGAACAGGTCGCGGGCGCAGGCACGGACGTCGGTGTGGTGGCGCTGGTACTTGGCGTAGACGATCTGGTTGTCGTCGTTGAGCACGGCAAGTTTAACGGTGGTGGAGCCCACGTCGATGCCCAGGTGCAGGTTGCCGCGAGCGTTCTCGGGGTTGAAGATCGCGCCTTCGGGGGCGTGGGCGGCGGCTACGGGCTCAGCGGCAGTGGCGAGCTCGCTAGCGACGGACGTCTCCCCTGCCGCGTTCTTGGCATCGGCAACTGCCTCGGCAACTTTCTCGGCAGCTGCGGTCGCGGCCTTCTGCGCGGCATCCACCACGGCGGGTGCAGCCTCACGCGCGGCAGCGACCATACGGTCCTTAATGCCCTCGACGAGTTTGCTCATTGTCTCTCCTCTTAGTTGTTGGACTCGACGGTTGCGGCGGTGTCGGCCGCGTCCTCGAGCTGCAAGTTCAATAGCTTCATGCCGTATTCCGGCACGTTGATATCGATGGGTTGGCCATACAGGTCACCAGGGCGCACAAAAGCGAGCACTGTCATAATGCGCGCCATGGCCTCGGGCGATTCGGTGAGCCCACGCTCAAACCAGCGCTGAATCATGCCGACCTCGGCACTCACGACGTAGGTGACGTAGTAGTCAAAGAACGTGCCCAGCGCCAGGCCCAAAATGCCCGTCTGCGCACGCGGCACCACAGCCTCACGAGCGGTGTCGATGATCCTTTTAATGAAGGCCTGATCGCCGCCCGGACCCAGCAGCGCACCGATTAAGTCGCGGTTGGCCGCAAGATAACGCAGCAGCTCAACCGAACCGGGTGCCGGCTCGAGCTCATCGATGTTGTGATAGAGATCGGGCAGCTGAGCTGCGGTGATGAGCTCAATGCGCTCACGGATCTCGGCCAGCAAGCCGTCCTCGATTTGATTGATAAAGTCGGGGATATCGCGGTAGTGCGAATAGAACGTGCGGCGCGTAAGGCCAGCGCGCTCGGTGAGCGACGCGACATTAATGCGCGAAAGGTCGCCGCTTTCGGCAAGCTCGCTGGCAAGTGCCTGGCGAAGGGCACACTGCGAGCGAAGGGACCGGCGATCGCATTTCTCGAGCTGGGACAAACGTCCTCCTTGTTACTCAGCCTGTGCGCTATTGCACAGTGCGAGTATTATTGCACACCGTGTGCATCAACACGTAAAGGCAATATTTGGGATGTGACGAAGGGGCAGCCTCTTTGTCACATTCAGCGACCGCCTAGGTTGTGCCAGTTGTGCCTGGCTTTTGGAGCGGCATTGCTGATTGTTCAAAATGTCATTCGTGGGTAGAATAGTGTCGACGGCAGCCCAAGTTCTGGAAAGCTGGGCAGCGCCGTTGTTTGCATTAGGGGGTCAACGCCTTAGCGGCGGCGATCCCTTCTGTTGCGCTTCGAACGCTGCTTGAGTGCCTCGGAAAGGCCGACGAGCGCCGTGAAGAACGAGACCAAAGCGGTCAGAAGTCTCACGAAATCAATCAAATCGGTCATGGGCATCACCTCCCATCAGGTGGAGGGCGCTGCCCGGCACATGGAACTGCCGCCAACGATACCGATTCTATCAAAGCGCAGTTAGGTATGCGAATGTTTGTTCGTATTTCAAGAGACCAGCGTCAACTGTGACAAAGGGGCTATCCCTTTGTCACATTATTCGATGATGGTGCGGGAGTTCTGCTTATGCATGGTGGCGAGCATGTGTCTGGGAACGGCGTGGACCATGCAGCTGCCGATAGTCGCGCTCGCGGCGGCTTTAGCTGCATCGCTAGCGTTTTTGGTCGCGTAGCTGTGACGGAAACGCTTGAGCATGGCAATGTCGTTGCCGCCGTCTCCATAGACCGCGACCTCGTCCTCGGCAATGCCGTAGTAGCCCGCCAGCCAGGACACACTCTCGCCCTTGTTGCACGCCGCGTCCGTGATCTCAAACATCACCGGGTCAAACGGCGCGTTGACTACACGGTCCGAGCGCTCGGCCAAATATGCCTTAAGGTCGCGCTCCAGCTCGGGCGAGGTCACGCGGCAGTTGATCTTACACACATCGTGGCGCAGGATGTCGCCGATTGACTGATCGAAATACTGCTCCTCGTGATACCCGCCACGCGCGCGCATGCCGCGCATCACAATACGCTTGATGGGGCTGTCCTTTTTAAAGCCCGCCTGGTGCATCTCGAACGAACCGCTCGAGAACATGCCGTCGGGCGTGGAGCAGTCGAAGCAAATGTCCGGGAACGCCTTGAGCAGCTCCTCGGTAACCTGCGGGTCGATGGTCCAGGTTTTGAGCACCTCGCCATGACTGTCGCGCACGATGGAGCCGTTAGAGCAGCAGGCGTCAAGCGCCAGGCCCGTAAAGCCATACTCGCCGACCGGCAGCGTCGAGCGTCCGGTCGCGGGAACCACATGCAGGCCAGCCTCGGTCAGCTCGCGAATGGCACAGCGGATGGTCCCATCCGCCTCATGCAGGGCGTTCAGCAGCGTTCCGTCTAAGTCACTCGCAAACATCTTGATCATGGGCATGCCTCTCCTTCGTCTGCACGATATTGTAGACGAAGGAGAGGCATGTCCAGACAATGGCGTCCCGGCGCGGCGGGACAATACTTCCGCAAATCCACGGTGTCCCTGCGCCTTAAGACAATTGCCACAAGCGACTTTTCAGCCGATAAAACTGCACCGTCGTCAACGTCAGCACCGCCAACATTCCTGCGAATACAATCGCCGGAGCCCATCGATCATATGCGAGCCCGTAAACCAATTGGCCAATAGGCGTTGCACAGGAAAGCATCATATAAACGAGTGCCAGCACTTTTCCGCAGAGTTCCTTTGGCGCTGACCGCTGAACAAATGAAACGATTTCGACCGATGCAATGCTTGCCCACGCCATGACCCATGCCGAGCCGGCCGCAAGCGCGGCAAACGCTAATTCATCAGGACCGCTCAGTAGCGTGACAATAATCGGTACGACTCCAAAGCAGATCATCGCAACATATCGACATATGCCCTTGAAGGAAAAACGATGCGGCCAAATACCGACCAAACCACTGCCGACAAGACCACCCAAGCCCATAGCCACCTCAATAATCCCAACAAAGGATGACTGTATTCCGAAATGCTTTGCAACAATAACGGGAGCACCAATCGTTAACCCAACTAACGCAAGGTTCAAAATAGCCGCAATCAAAAACACAACGAGCAATGATGAGTTTTGAGACAGGTACCGAATCAACTCCCGAAAATCGTTTCGGCGTGTCGTACGAGTCGCGCCGTCTCCCATCGTTTCAGATGAGGCATTTTGCTTGAGTGCGCCCCCGAACAGCAGGGCTGACATCGCAAACGTCAACGCCGCGGTTTCGCATAGAGCATCGATACCAAAGCACCCATAGACTGCCGTCCCGACTACAGGCCCCAAGATATTGCTCGCCATGGTTATCTGCGAGACCAACGCAGTGGCACGCTCAACCTTTTCTGGGCCCGTCATGCGCACCGTCTCAATTTGAAGCATCGGCTTCAGCAGCGATTGGATGCCATATTGGACGCAAAGCATTGCTGCCACGACAATCGCAAGAGGCAGCGACCGCTTCATGGGGATAAACAACAGCGATGCAGCCATCAAAACAATGCCGAGCACCACAAGAACCCCGCGATGTCTTCCCTGATCCGCCAAGATTCCGCCAACCGGAGTCGCGAGCACGCCCGGTATGAACGCTATCGCCGCGACGGCGCCATATAACGTTGACGAGCCGCTGCAATCGAACAAGTAAAGCGGGCACGCAAAGCACAGTGCCGACAACATCGAATACGCGCACAGCTGTGCAACAAGAAGACCGAAAAGCCTGATAGATCGCACTGTTTTTTGCACCAACGAGACGCTACTCCTCCGCATTCCAGCCATAAGCCCGCCCCCTATACATACCATTAGTATGTATTTAATGACTTGAAAAGGGCAGCCGTGGCTACCCTTACAAATCAATTACATACCGTCAGTATCTATATTACCACCCAGCACGGTTCCATACGTCCCAAATCTGAGCCGTTGTCTGAAGCACTTCATTACCCAAATCGAGCCCCACCGCGGCCGCCATCTGCGCCAAACATTGCGCGCGAGCGAGCATTCGATCTTTGGTCTCGAGCGGACGGAACAGCGGCAGCAGCCAAAGATTCGCCAACAACGATACGGCCTCAGCCGCTTCGCGCGGGCATTTGCACGCAATGGAGCCGTCGGCGATGCCCTCCTCGATCACTGGCAAGAGACAGCCATCGGCCGACTCGTCGAACGAGCCCTGGTACTGCATCGCCAGTAGACGCGAGCTTTTTACCGGATCTGCCGCAGGATGCATGCGTGCCCATAGCTCAATTTGCGGAACGACAGACTCGGGCGCGTACAGTCGCTTGAGCTTTTGGGCTCCGGTCATATTGCCGATACCAAGCGTTGAGCGACGTTGCTCAACAATCGGAGCCATTGCCCGATCAAATGCGGCGTTGAAAATCTCCTCTTTGCTCTTAAAGTGATGATAGACAGCGCCCTTGGTCATGCCATCGAGGCGGTCGACGATATCTTGAATGCTCGTCCCCTCATAACCCTGTGCGCAGAATAGCTCCAGCGCCGCGTCGAGAATCTTCGCGACCGTCTCCTCGGGATATTTATTACGCCCCATAATCTGTCCATCCGCAACGCAAGTCTTGTGCCTCATTGCAGTATTTTAACGTTGCGGATGGCAGGCGGTCGATGCTACACTGCGGCGGGGCCGTGTTCGCCGGTGCGGATGCGGATCACTTCCTCGACCGGCTCGACCCAGATCTTGCCGTCTCCAACGGCACCGGTGCGAGCAGCATTGCAGATAATCTCGACAATTCCGTCGACATGCTCATCGGCGCAAATGAGCGTGAACTGCACCTTAGGGATCGTGTTGACAAGCAACTCGTTGCCGCGCACGTATTCCTTCCAGCCATGCTGTGCACCGCAGCCCTGCACCTGGTTGATAGTCATGCCGCGAACATCGGCAGCAAACAGCGCGTCTTTAAGAACCTCAAGCTTTTCCTGACGCACGATAGCCGTAATCTTCTTCATAGTGAATTCCTCTCAATAATCAACGTATCCCTTTACATGAGACGCGGGTTTCCCAGGTGCCGCAGATTGGGTTGAAAGAGGAGCGCCGCGTACTTTTGTACGCAAGCGACGGTTTGAAACCCAAGGTGCGGTGCCTGGGGAAGCCGCTAGTCAAGTCCCGAGAAGGAGGGATAAGCGCTCTCGCCGTGCTGACTCGCGTCCATGCCCAGCGCCTCGTCGGCCTCGTCCACGCGCAGGCTGCCGTGGAACAGCGCCTTGACCACCGCGGCGATCACCAAGTCGAGCACCAGTACAATAGCGACCGTCACCACAATGCCCAAAATCTGCGAGATGAGCAGCGAGACATCGCCCGTGTAGAACAGGCCGCCCTTACCGGTCCACGAGAGCTCCGGCACGCAGAACAGGCCCGTGAGCACGCCGCCCAAGATGCCGCCAATGCCGTGGCAACCGAACGCGTCGAGCGCATCGTCGTAGCCGAACTTGGTCTTAAGATGGCTGATGGCCAAGTAGCAGACGGGCGAGACGATCAGGCCCATGACCAGCGCTGCCCACGGCTCGACAAAGCCTGCCCCGGGCGTGACCACCACAAGACCCGCAACCAGACCGGTGCTGGCACCCACCAGCGTGGGGCGGCCGGTATGCACGCGCTCGACGGCAAGCCACGAAACCATGCCCGCCGCGCTGGCCGTCACGGTGTTGAGGATGGCAAGTGCCGCCACGGCGTCGGCCTTAAACTCGCTGCCGCCGTTAAAGCCGAACCAGCCAAACCAAAGCAGGCCGGCGCCCAGCGCCACAAACGGTACGTTATGTGGACGGTAGCTCACCATGCCAAAGCCACGACGACGGCCAAGCTTTAAGCAGAGGATCAGGCCGGTAAGACCAGACGAGATGTGTACCGCGTCGCCGCCGGCAAAGTCGAGCGCGCCGATAATGTCACCGATAAAGGAGCCATCGCCGCCCCAGACCATGTGGGCGAGCGGCGCATAGGCCACAAGCAGCCAAATGCCCAGGAAGGCCGTCATGGCACCAAACTTAACGCGGCCGGCCAGGCTGCCCGTGACGATAGCGGCAGTGATCATGGCAAACGCCATTTGGAAGGCGATGTTGATAATCTGAGGGTAGACGGCACCGTCCGCAGCATTGTCCTCGGCCGCCTGCAGCACCTGGTTGAGCACCGGCAGGCACAGCAGCTGGTCAAAGCCTCCAATAAACGGGCTCGAGCCGTCGCCGCCGTAGGCCAGCGACCAGCCGGCAGCAATCCACAGCACACCAACCAGGCCAATGGCGCCAAAGCACATGAGCATGGTGTTGATGACATTTTTACGCCTGGACAGGCCGCCATAGAAAAACGCCAGACCCGGTGTCATTAAAAACACGAGCATGGTGCAGATGAGCATAAACGTTGTCGATCCCGTATCGTACATTCGCTCTCCCTTGGTCGCATGAACGTTGTCGGCGCCCATAATGCGGCCGAGGGGCAACTGGTGTAGACCAGATACGGCGTTGTTAAACGCGGCGTTGTCGAATGGAAACGGCGCCGCAATCTTGGAAACGGCGCGGCAACGGACGCGAAACGAACGGGAAATACGCGAGCAAGGAAGCCGTGAGTGCGCCCGTCCCGGCTAGTGGCGGAACAGCTCGCGGGCTCGGTCGCGGAGATTAGTTGCTCGAATGACACCTTCGTAGCGATTGATGCGCAGACGCGGGAAGGCGTTAAAGAAGCGTAGGTCGCGGCGGCTGAGTGACACGCTCGGCACCGGACGGCTTATGCGCTTGCCGGCAAGGCGACGACTGAGCGACGGACGCGGCATGCTCGGCGCGGCATCGGCCACGCGGCGGGCAGCGAGCGCCAGGCCGCGAGCACCATCCGAGATAAACGTCGGCATCGAAGCCTTCTCACGAAGGGCATCGAGCGTCGCGTCGCCCAGCTCGGCCAGCCACGCGTTAACGGCACGGCTACGGATGTGCGTCTGTGTCACCGAGTCAATCGTCGATTCGGGAATGCGCTCGAGCATTGAGTCCGAGGCATCGGCAAGCGATTCGTTGATGCGATCGGCAAGGTCGGCGCGCACGCGCTCCAGCTGATCGGACAGACGCCGCCAGCTCGCCAACGAGCACGCCGCGTCGACCATCATCGCGACCGCGACGATAAAGGCGGACAGCCGCACAATCAGCACCGGCAGATGGCCAAGCAGCCCCAACAATGCCGGCTCCACTAAACGGCAAATGCACAACGCACCCAAGCCAAACGCGCATGCCCAGTACAGACAGATGCGTCCGTGCAGGTTAAACGGCAGGTGCGAATAGTCCCAAAAGCGAGCGCCCGTTGTTTTTTCCAGCAGCACGCCTACGCTGTACTCAATCACGCTGCATACGAGCGCTGCAGCGACAAACTGGCTCGAGGCATCCGGAATCCCGCGCAACAGCAGCCAGCAGGCAATGCCGCCCGCGCCATAGATGGGGCAGCACGGTCCCAGCAAAAAGCCGCTGTTGGCAAAGCGCCCGTGGTTGAGCATGGCGCAGACTGTCGATTCCCATACCCAACCGCAAAAACCGTAGAAGGCAAACGAGAGCACCAGCGCCGAAAGCGGACAGGCGGCAAGCGTCGCGCCGTCAAATGCCATGTCGATCGCGGTCCCCACCGTCTACCCTCTCCTCTTTTCACTCGATTCGCTGCTCACGCCATCGTCCGCCTCGTCCTTGCGCGGCAGGCGGCCGGCGACCGTCTCGCGCAGCGCACACCATTTATCCGCCAGGCACACAATCCAAGCCTCACGACACGTCGGCGGCACGGGCACCAGCGGAAACATATGCCGCACGATGATATTCCGCTCGCGCGGCGTCAGCTCAAAATCCTCTTCGGCACGCGCCAGGGCAAAAAACGGATGCCGAAACCCGTGCAGGCGATGGCTCGGATCGGGATCGTGCCAGTCATAGAGAAAGTAGTCGTGCAGCAAGGCTCCGCGCAGCAACGAGGCGCGGTCGACCGAGACACCGACGCGGCCCAGGCGCTCGGCAAAGGACAGGCTTGCCCGCGCCACCGAGGTCACATGCGTATACACCGTCACATCGCCATGCTGGATAAACTCGCGCGTCAGATCCAGACGGCCCGCCTGTGCCAGTTGACGGGCAGCATGGTCTACTTCGCACGCGATTTTCTCGGCACGAACGACATCGGACATGCTGCCTCCTTCCAGCGACTCACGGCGACAAGCCACGACCTGCACGCATGGAATAAAATCATCATCGAATCTACCAGTATGGCATCGGACAAAACGTTTTGCCCCGCCAGTTGGCGAATTACCGCGCCGCCGTCACATATCAAACGCCAAAATGTGCGAGACTGTTTTGTGCAATTGTGCCGGCCGAGGGAGCGCCGGCGCTCGATTCGCATGGAGTAACCCACAACGATGCTGCTTACGCAAACGACAACGCCCGAGGACGTCAAGGCTCTTAATCGCGCCGAGCTCCCGCAGCTATGCAGCGAGATCCGCCAGGCAATCCTCGAAAGCTCCGCCGCCGTCGGCGGACACGTTGCCCCCAACCTGGGCGTCGTTGAGCTTACGGTTGCGCTTCATCGCGTGTTTAACTCCCCCATCGATAAGATTGTCTTTGACGTTTCGCACCAGACCTATGCCCACAAGGCGCTGACGGGACGCGCGTACACTTATATCGATCCGGAGCGTTATGGCGAGGCTTCTGGCTTTGCCAATCCCGACGAGTCCGAGCACGACTTGTTCGCCATGGGCCATACCTCCACGTCGGTGAGCTTGGGCTGTGGCCTTGCCCACGCGCGCGACCTGGCGGGCGACACGTATAACGTCATCACCATCATTGGCGACGGCTCGCTTTCGGGCGGCCTGGCGTTTGAGGGCTTTAACAATGCCGCCGAACTCGATAGCAACCTGATCATCATCGTCAACGATAACGACCAGTCCATTGCCGAGAACCATGGCGGCCTGTATCGCAATCTGACCGAGTTACGCGCCAGCAACGGCACCTGTGAGCGCAACGTTTTTCGCGCGCTGGGGCTCGATTACCGCTATCTGGACGCCGGTAACGATGTGTTGGCCCTCGTCGACGCGCTGCAGGAACTGCGCAATATCGATCATCCCATCGTGCTGCACGTCTCCACCGCCAAGGGCAAGGGCTTTGAGCCGGCCCAGAGCGACCCCGAGCGCTGGCACCACGTGGGTCCGTTTGATATGGCGACTGGCCGCAAGCTCTGCCCGGGCCATCCGAGCGAGCCTGCGCCGCGCACCTATGCCGACATTACGGGCGAGGCGCTCAGCGCCGCCATCGAGCGCGATCCGCAGGTCGTGGGCATCACGGCCGCCACGCCCTACATCATGGGCTTTACACCCGAGCTTCGCGCTGCCGCCGGCAAACAGTTCGTCGATGTGGGCATTGCCGAGGAGCACGCCGTGACCTTTGCCACCGCGCTTGCGCGCTCGGGCGCCAAGCCAGTCTTTGGTGTGTACGGCACGTTTTTGCAGCGCGCCTACGACGAGCTGTGGCACGACCTGTGCCTCAACGACGCCCCCGCAACCATTTTGGTGTTTGGTGCGTCAATCTTTGGCACCACGTCCGAGACGCATCTTTCGTTCTTTGATATTTCCATGCTGGGCGGTCTTCCCAACATGCACTACTTGGCGCCGGCCTGCATGGAGGAATATCTGTCCATGCTGAGCTGGTCGCTCGACCACCGCGAGCATCCCGTGGCGATCCGCGTACCGGGCATCGGCCTGGTTAGCCGCCCCGATTTGGCGCCCGCCGAGGACACCGACTACAGCGCCGTTCGCTACAACGTGGTGCGTCAGGGCCGCGACGTTGCCGTGCTCGCACTCGGCGATTTCTTTGAGCTGGGCGAGCGCGTGGCAAACCGCTTGGCCGCCGAGTACGGCATCGAGGCCACGCTCGTCAACCCGCGCTTTGCAACCGAGCTCGACCGCGAGTTCCTCGACAGCCTTGCCGCCGAGCATCGCGTTGTCGTCACCCTCGAGGACGGCATCTTGGACGGCGGCTGGGGCGAGCGCGTGGCATGTTATCTGGCATGCACGCCCGTGCGCACGCGCACCTTCGGCATCGCCAAGGGCTTCCCCGACCGCTACGACCCCAACGAACTGCTCGCGCAGAATGGCATGACGGTCGAGAACATGGCCGCCGAAGCCGTAAGGCTACTCAACGAGTAAGAAAACCTCCGCAAGGGAAGCATCCCTGCGGAGGTTTTTATTTTCGCGACGCGATTATCTCAATCTGTAACATCTAGGGCCCGAATTCCCGTCTAACTGTTACAGATCGAGACAAGACGCCTTAGTCCCTGACCTTTGTCTCAATCTGTAACAGATAGAGACCTTTTGGCCGTCCAGATGTTACAGATTGAGACATTCGAATCCCCCTGAAGAGAAAATCTCGATCTGTAACAGGTAGAACCCATTTCCTCGTCTAACTGTTACAGATTGAGACAAAGCAGCAAGGCATGCCGCCGCACCGACCATGCCGTCTGCAAAGCGCTATCTCAGCTGCAATAAGCGACGTTTACCCAGATAAAACCTGCCAAAATAAACCTGTCCCTTTTTGGTAGGTAGAATTACCCATAAGGTAAGTATGTTTCTGAGTTATTTCGTGTTGACCCATTTGAGCGCGATAGGGTATAACTCTACTCAACCGCTAGGGATTTTATTGAGAAAGGTGTTCTACCATGAGCAAGAACCTCTCCCAGCAGGTCGTTCTCGACCGCCGCGGCTTCGTTGCCGCCACCTTCGCAACCGTCGCCGGCCTTGGTCTTGCCGGCTGCTCCGACACCAGCGCCGAGGCCGACAAGGGTTCCGCCGCCGGTTCCTCCAAGAGCTCCGAGGATACCGAGGCTTCCACCACGCTCGACGCTAAGGCATTCGACAAGCTCGTCGACAACGGCCCCAAGGCCGATGACGACGCCATCGCCGCCAGCACCTGGGCCACGGCCGTCAAGGACGCCGGCGTCTTTAAGATCGGTGGCGTTCAGACCTCAACGCTCTTCTCCCTCCTCAACGAGAAAGACGGCCAGACCCGCGGCTTCGATGCCGGTATCGCACAGCTCCTGTCCAACTACATCCTGGGCGAGAACAGGGTCGAGATCACCCAGGTGACCTCGGACACGCGCGAGTCCGTCCTGCAGAACGGCCAGGTCGACGCCGTCTTTGCCACCTACACCATCACTGACGAGCGCAAGAAGCTCGTCTCCTTTGCCGGTCCCTACTACTACACCCAGCAGGCCATCCTGGTGCTCGCCGATAACGACGACATCAAGAGCGTCGACGACCTGGCCGACAAGAGCGTCGCCGTCCAGTCCGGCTCCAACGGCCCCGCCATCCTGGAGGAGCTCGCTCCCAAGGCCAGCCAGCAGGAGTTCAAGACCGACGAGGAGGCCCGCCAGGCACTCCAGCAGGGCCGCGTTGACGCCTACGTCATCGATAACAACATGCAGCAGAGCGCCCTGGTCCGCGAGCCTGGTAAGTACAAGATCGCCGGCAAGCCCTTCGGCAGCAAGGAGCCCTACGGCATCGGCCTGCCGCTCGATTCCGACGGCGTCGCCTTTGTCAACGACTTCCTTAAGAAGATCGAGGACGATGGCACCTGGACCGAGCTGTGGCAGATCTGCATCGGTGACCGTACAGGCGACACCAATGTTCCCGAGCTGCCCGAGATCGGTGCCTAGGCAGCGAGCCTGGTAACGGCCGCAACGAAACCATACGGAAACGCATGATGCGCTTTATTGCGGTAAACTGTTTCCTCACTGAGTTGTCGGGGCTTCCGTACACACGGGAGCCCCTTTCCTTACCGGCGGGAGGTCCGCATGAGTCTCTCCGAGCTCTGGTCGCTCTATGGCCAGAACTATATTGACGCGCTGCTAGCAACCTGGGGCATGACGCTTGAGTCGTTTGCCATCGCCATGGTGTTGGCCGTCGCCGTCACCGTGATGCGCGTGTCGCCGCTCAAGCCGCTGCGCGTCTTTGGCGACCTGTATGTTCAGGTCTTCCGTAACATCCCCGGCATCGCGCTGCTCATCATCGTCGTCTATGCGCTGCCGCCGCTTAAGGTCGTTCTGCCCTACCGCACCTGCGTTATCGTCGCCACGGTCCTTTTGGGCTCGGCCTTTGGCTCCGAAAACTTTATGAGCGGCATCAACACCGTCGGCGTCGGTCAGGTCGAAGCCGCCCGTTCGCTCGGCATGAGCTTTAACCGCATCCTCGCCAAGATCGTGATTCCGCAGGCGCTGCGCTCGAGCGTGCTGCCCATGACCAACCTCTTTATCGCCGTCATGCTCACCACCGCGCTCGGCAGCCAGGTGCCGCTTAAGCCGCAAGAGCTCACCGGCGTGGTGAGCTACATCAACACGCGCTCACTTGGCGGCGTCGCCGCGTTCTTTATCTCGGCGCTCGGCTACCTGGGCACGGCCTTTGTGGTGAGCCACGTTGGCAACTACATCGATAAGAAGGTGAGGATCCTCCGATGAGCAAGCATTCCTCCCCTGCACTTACCATGCGCGATGCGCTCTACGAGGCTCCCGGCCCCAAGATGCGCGCCAAGATTCGCATCGGCACCGCCATCTCGCTCGTTGCCGTCGCCGTGCTCGTCGCCCTGGTACTGCAGCGCTTTTATGTGACCGGCCAGCTTTCGGTCCACTATTGGTATTTCTTTACGCACCCCACCACCTGGAAGTTCTTGCTTGCCGGCTTTGAGGGCACCGTTAAAGTCGCACTCACCGCTGGCGCCATCGCGCTGGTGCTGGGCTTAGCCCTTATGCTCGGCCGCACCAGCGACATTAAGCCGCTGCAGCTGGTCTGCCGCGTGCTTACCGACTTCTTCCGCGGTGTGCCGAGCCTGCTGTTTATCTACTTCTTCTTTTTGGTGCTGCCCCAGTACAAGATCTCGCTGCCGTCGTTTTGGATGCTCACGTTGCCTGTCGCGCTCGCTGCGGCCGGCGTGCTGGCCGAGATTTTCCGCGCCGGAGTCAATGCCGTGCCGCGCGGCCAGGTCGAAGCCGCCCAGGCACTTGGTCTCTCCAAGGCTAAAATCACCTTTAAAATCGTGTTGCCGCAGGCGATTCGGTTTATTATTCCGTCGTTGATTTCGCAGCTTGTGGTCGTAGTCAAAGACACCACCGTCGCCTACGTGGTGAGCTACCCCGACCTCATGCAAAACGCCCGCGTGCTCATTACCAACTACGACGCCCTCGTGTCGGTCTACCTGGTTATCGCGGTCATCTACATCCTCATCAACGTGGCGATTAACAAGGCCGCTGTCTACGTTTCGCACAAGACCGGCGCGACCATCATCCGCTAACGCTTTACCATTTCGAGTCATAAGGAGCCGAGCACCATGGCACAGAGCACCTCTTCCACCGGCAATCAGCCGCTGATCGAGCTCAGGCACGTCGATAAGCACTACGGCGATCTGCACGTTCTCAACGACATCAATCTCTCGGTCGACCGCGGCGAGGTCGTCGTTGTGATCGGACCCTCGGGCTCGGGCAAGTCGACCATGTGCCGAACCATCAATCGCCTGGAAACCATCGACTCGGGCGAGATCCTCATCGAGGGTGAGCCCCTGCCGCAGGAAGGCAAGGATCTTGCCCGCATGCGCGCCGAGCTGGGCATGGTGTTTCAGCAGTTCAACCTGTTCGCACATATGACCGTACTGCAGAACGTCATGCTGGGACCGGTCGACGTGCTGGGTGTCTCCAAAGACGAGGCCCGCGAGCGCGCCATGGACCTGCTGAGCCGCGTGGGCGTTGCCGAGCAGGCCGACAAGGTGCCCGCACAGCTTTCGGGCGGCCAGCAGCAGCGCGTGGCCATCGCCCGTTCACTCGCCATGCAGCCCAAGGCCATGCTCTTTGACGAGCCCACAAGCGCCCTCGATCCCGAAATGATCAACGAGGTACTCGAGGTCATGGTGCGCTTGGCGCAGCAGGGCATGACGATGATCGTCATTACGCACGAGATGAACTTCGCCCGCCGCGTGGCCGACCGCGTCGTGTTTATGGCCGACGGCCAGATCGTAGAAACCGGCACGCCCGACGAGTTCTTCGACCACCCCCAGACCAAGCGCGCCCAGGACTTCCTCAACTCCATTAAGGGCCACTAACCAGACCGCCCCGTGGGACAAATCCATTGAAAGTGTTGTCCCACGTCTCTCATGTGCCCTGTCACCTTCAGATTCGAAAGCAACACCTATGATCGGAACTCGCACTTCATCGTCATACACCCCGCACGTCGACGTCGCCCCCGCCGACCGCCCACTCATCCTCGTCGCACCGCGCTGGGAAGAGGCAGAGCCGTTTTTAACCGAGATGCTCTCCCCCAACGAGGAAATCGCAAGTGTCTTTGTCGACGCCATTCTTGCCGCCGGCGGTCTGCCGCTGCAGATGTCCATTACCGAAGACGTCGACGTTATCCGTCATTACGTGGAAATCGCCGACGGCATCGCCATTCCCGGCGGTCCGGACGTCAACCCCAAACGCTGGGGCGACGAGCGTCCTTACGACCCCACGCTGTGCTGCGAGATACGCGACCGTTTTGAGTTTAAGCTGGTTAACGAGGCACTTCGCGCCAAGAAGCCGCTCTTTACCACCTGCCGCGGCACGCAGCTGCTCAACGTCGCCACCGGCGGCACCCTGTGCATGGACGTGCCGAGCCTGGGCGCTCGCGAGGGCCGCACGCAGTGGCGCCACACCCACGTGCTCAACGACCCCGTGCACCCCGTCGAGGTCATGCCGGGCTCGCTGCTGGAGCGTGCGGTTGGCGGGCACAGGCTGATCCAGACCAACTCGGCACATCACTGCTGCGTCGATCGTCTGGGTAAGAGCACGCGCTTGGTCGCCAAGGCAACCGACGGCGTTCCCGAGTGCATCGAAGTCGAAGGCCAGCCGTTCTGCCTGGGCGTGCAATGGCATCCTGAATACACGTGGAAGACGCTCGAGACCGACTTTAACCTGTGGAAGTCGTTTGTCGAGGCAGCGGCAAAGGTTAAGCTGGCCCGCTAGCTCGCGAATCACACAGACCTAAACCTTCCATGCCAGGGGGGCGGACATCAGCCACGGTACCCGCCCCTCCTGTATTTGGTATGCTCGCTATGATTATCCCTCACAAACAATCAAATAAATCTCGACCGCAATCGGTCTACGGTAAAGCAAATGGTAAAAACGCTTGCTACGTTAATTAGACAGTCAATTAGAATCGAAATGCATTGACTATTCCCCAACGGGGTCACGCCACAGATCCACATGAGCATCGAGGCTGGAAGCGGAAGCATGGAATTGGCCCCGAGCTGTATGTAGATCGCTACGACGTTGACCAGCAACAGCATGCCAATCGGACCGAAGCCGGACCCAAAATAGGAAACAACGATTACGCAACAAACCACATATGCAAGGCAGGCAGCGGCAGCAAGAACAAGTCGATAGCAAAATACATGCAGGTTGAAATACTGCTGAGCATCCAAAACGATTACGCAGTTAAGGCAGTACAAAACGACACTCGACAGGATAAACGCGCCCAAAAGGGCAAAAGAAGACAGCGCCACTCGCGCGACGATAGCGCACACACGCTTCCCTCCCCGAGCCTCCGACAACCCCCACGGTTCCTCAATAAAGCCCGAACTGACAAAGCGCGGCACAATGCAAGCCGCGATGAACGGAAAGAACAATGCATGAGCCAACGGGGCTATGTTGAACAGCAGACCGCGAAAAACCTCTGCATTACCAAATAGAAGGACATCCTCTGCCGATAGCCGAAGCGTCGGGTCCGGGAAAAAGCCCAAGAAACTATTCTCACGGAGGCTACAGAACCACATCGGGAAAGAATTAAGCTGCAATACCACCATGTACGCATAAATTGCCAGGATTAAGGCGTATGCCCATTTGCTCACATGCTTCAATTCTGACCGGAGAAGTCTTTTAATCTGACGAGCCATTGAGCACACCCCCAGCGCGAAAGCTCACGAGAGCGTAAATCAATACCGATAGACAGCTGGCTGCCACACCATATCCCAGAAGTGTCAGCTGACCCATATCGCTATACCCAAGGGCACATCCGACTCCAAGGTACGGCCCCGGAAGGAGGAAAATCCATCGCAAGGACGGTATAGGCGCCTGGAGGGAGGTTCCGTAGAGCGTCAAGCTCATGACAAATCCAACTATTAGCACAGCCCCGCTAAATACGGCGCTGCCCGTGATCCGATAGATGGTCACCGTCTCCAGCGCAACCGATATCACCAATACGGCGTTGACTATCATTGCAGGCAAAAATGCAGTTAGCATGTCGTGCGAGTAGTTATGTCCTCCACGTATTATGGCTATTGCAAAAAGAAGAAGACAAAGCGCACTATATGCTGCGCCAATTATTAAAGCAGACGAAAGCACATGTGCTAGGACCCCATTAAAGCGGGTAAGACCTCTTGCTGAAGAAATTCGGTATCCCTCTTCATAGCCGCGCTCCTGTAAAATCGCCAGGCAAACGATGAGCGGAACGAACAGAGAGGTGCCGGCAAAAGCGCTGCGCACAAGGGACTCATCGGGTGCAGAAGGATCGATTACATTCCAGCAGAAACCAATATCCTCCCCAAAAACGCTATTGCCAAAGGCGAGCAACGTTGTTCCGTTTTTTAGAAAGACACCGAAGAGAAGGCCAAACGCCAGCATAAGCGCAAGACCAAACTTCGCCGGAAACATCCTGTGCAAACGCATCATGTCCGCCTTTATGGGATGGATCGCCCGCTTCATAGCGAGACCGCCTTCATCAAGCGTCTGTAATACTCTTTTAGGGATGGCGCCTCATCCCTTATGACGTCCATCGATTCCATTTTCAGCAGTTCGCCGTCATGAATAAACACGCAACTTGTTGCAACTGATGCCAACTCATCCAAATCATGACTAGAGATGAGCATGGTCTTACCCTGTTCTCGATTCAATCGACCGATAAGGGCCCATATACTCTCGATGCCCAGCGGGTCCAACCCATTTGCTGGCTCATCAAAAATAAGCAGATCAGTGTCACCCAACAAAGCCGTAGCTATATCCAGCCGCCGTTTCATTCCCAGAGAAAAACTGCTTACGCTCTTTTTTTCATCGACGTCCAGCCCGACTAGGCTCAAAACGCGGGGAATCTCACGATTCTCATCAAGCCCCCATTCCGCACATCGGATTTGAAGATTCTCAACCGCGCTGAGAGATTGGTATGCTCCGCTGGAATCTGGCACATAGCCGACACGCGTCCGCATCAGGCTCAGGTCTTTTTTCGACTTGCCTCCAAAGAGCTCCACGCTCCCCGACGACGGCTCGCAGAGGCCCAGCACTATTTTAATAAGCGTGCTTTTGCCCGCCCCGTTTGCACCAACAAGGGCGCAAAGCTCAGACTGGTGCACCTCGAAGGAAACATCATGCAAAACGTGCCGTTTCCCGTAGCGTTTTGAAACTTTTGATAGCTTTATCGCTGATGCGTTCATTGGACCCCCGTTCTGCTTGATAGAAATACCGCTCATATCGTTCCTTCTTTCCTTTATCGTTTTCCATGGTTATTATTGTTTTTCGATAACTCATATTTGTCAAGATAATCTAAAAGAAGGGACCCGTGTTAGACACGAGTCCCTTCACGCTGATACTTCGTTTTAGTTGTTCGCCTTAAGCTACTCGTCACTCAAATCGACAGCAAAGACGGATGTCGGAAGCGATACCTCATTGCCTCCGCCGTCCCGCATCTGTCTCACGACATTTTTTGCGCGCTCGACAATAAGCTCCTCAAGCTCTTTCTCGCTCACGCGCTGAATAATATCTCCCGGTTGACAATCAAGCTCATCACAGATATCGAGAAGCGTCTTTAGGCGAATAGCTTTTATCTTTCCGTTTCTAAGCTTTGAAATATTAGCCGGAGTATGCCCCGTCGCCCGAATCAGATCAGCGCTGGTCTTTCCGGTCTTAAGCAGTTGCGTCTCAAGCTCGATGATGAGATAGCTCATGTTTCCTCCTACACAAGCTCGTCAGACTGCTCTTGGAGCAGCGAGGCATAACTCCAGATCGCCGAGATAAACAAACAGACAACTGCGCCGATAAACGACCCCGTATCAAAGGTAGCGCCTTGGCAAATCTCAATAACGAAGGAATGAGGCACGATGTAAAGCTCCAGTCCGCCAATGGTGAGATTGACCGATCCATAGGCACCAACAAGCGAAACGGCGGCGTTAACAGCAAAGGCAAGCGCGAGAACACGGATAAGCCGCACATGCGTCTTGGTAAAGGGCGAGACGCCTCGCGAGATGTTACGGCTGATCCCGCACAAAACGACAAGCGAAATACCCACGACGAGTGCCAGGCACAGTCCGCTTGGGATAACGATGCACCCGCCATTGAGAAGCGTCACGACGCCGAAAGAATCGACAGAAGCAACGTTTGCAACCGCATACCAGATCACGTAAACAACCAACGCGGCAAAAGCGACGAGCATCCCTGCAAAAACGGCTGCCATGCAAAAACCAAGCTTCCTGATATTTTCGCCCGCCTTGGCCATACGCTGAACGCTGTTAGACATACACTCACCCTCATTGACTCTATCGTTATTCGAACAGTTTATCGAACAACGATATGGATTGCATGCGGAAAGCCCGGGCAGTGCGCATAGGCCATTCACTATTCAGAAGGGGTGAGAGTGGATTTTTGGACACGTATCGAACGAGAGTGGATAATCTCCCACTTTGAGGCCACCACCGGGCCTAAAACGGGAGATTATCCACTCTCATAGTCATCAAGGCTCACAAGCTCTTATTCGGTCGCCTCGCGCAGGGCCGACATCGTAGCCGCATATTGCTGCTGCAACGCATGCATTCCCTCGCGAGCGCCGTCAACGGCATCGGCGCCACGCAGCGCTTCGGTTACCACGACCGCAGGCTCGTACAGATTATCGAATCCCAGGTTCTGACTCACGCCCTTGAGCGTGTGCGCTGCCATAAACGCACCTTCGGCGTCTCCCGCCGCCATGGCGGCCTCCAGCTTGTCCATACTCTCGTCATCCAAAAACTTGAGGGCAAAGCGGGCAAGCATTTCCCCGCCCATCAGCCGAGCGCACGCGTCATCATAATTAGCGCCGATCTTCTCATACGCCTCACGCATGGAAATCATGGATTAAAACTCCTTTGGTCAAACTAAATCGTGGGAAACGCGACAACGTCGGCGGGGCGTGCCAACGTCTCGGCAATACGGTCTTGCACCTCGAGCAAGCAGTCGAGCAACAGCGGGTTAAACTCACCGCACTTACCGTCCAAGATCATCTGGATCGCCTCCTTGTGCGGGATAGCGTCCTTGTACACGCGCACGCTCGTCAGCGCATCGTACACGTCGGCCACCGAAACCACCTGTGCGGCAATGGGAATCTCGTCGCCCTTAAGGCCATCGGGATAACCCTTGCCGTCCCAGCGCTCGTGATGCCAACGCGCAATCTGGTACGCATATTCCATAAGCGCATTGCCAACGTGATGGCGGCCCAGCTCAAGCAACATGTCGGCGCCGATCGTGGTATGCGTCTTCATAATCTCGAACTCCTCGGGCGTAAGGCGCCCAGGTTTGTTGAGAATCGCATCGTCAATCGACATCTTGCCGATATCGTGCAACGCCGAAGCCAGGGCAATCGTGGAGCGTTCCTCGTTATCGAGGGAGATGGTGTCGCTACGCCGGACCAGACAGTCAAGCAGCAGCTCGGTCAGCTTTTCGATATTCGTAACGTGCCTGCCGCTCTCGCCATTGCGAAGCTCCATGACGCCGGCCATGATGTCGATGAGCATGCGACTGTTCTTGACGCGCTCGTTGTACTGCTGGGACAGCAGACTCGTCAGGCGGCGCTGTTTGGCGTATAGGCGGATGGTGTTGCTTACACGGCGGCGCACGACACGGGAGTCAAACGGGCGGTTGATATAGTCCGAGGCGCCCAGCTCGTACGCGCGCAGAACCATATCATCGGAATCTTCGCTCGAAATCATGATGAAAGGCAGATTGTCGATACCCGATCGGCGAGACAGATCGGCCAACACCTCAAAGCCGCTTATGCCCGGCATGACAATATCCAGCAGCACGAGCGACAACTCATCGCCATAGCGGTCGACCATGTCGAGCGCCGTACGACCGTTGTCGGCCTCGAGGATGCAATACTCGTCCTTGAGCATCTCGTTGAGAATGGCTCGGTTCATCTCGGAGTCATCGACAATAAGCACCAAAGGCTTTTCGCTTTGAAAGGCTTCGATGGAATCGGCATCGGTCACGACCGTACCGGCTTTTGCCTTAGCGCGGCTCAATAACTGGACAGCGCGGCCAACGCCCTCATCGACCGTCTCGCCATGAATGCGAACGCCACCAACACATGCCGTCAAGCTCACGTACTCATGGCCCGGAACAATCGTGGCATGAACGGCATCGGACACCTGATGCAGGCGACGGGTGAAGTCATCGGAGGGAATATTGGGCATGACGACCACAAATTTGTCGCAGCCATAGCGTACAAGCTCGTCAGTCGAACGAATTCCGCTGCGTATGGCCGTCGCCACGGCACCGAGCGCAAGGTCGCCGGCATGACGGCCACACGTATCGTTGAAGACCCTAAAATCATCAAGGTCGATCACCGCAACGCCGGCATTCATGCGGGCGCTACGGAGCTTTTCCTCGTAATATCGGCGATTGCGCACACTCGTCAGCACGTCGGTGTAGACAAGGTCCTCTTCTGCAGCCTCTTGTTCATCGATCGGACGCACCATCAGCAAGACGTGAGGCTCGCCCTCGACCTTCAGAGGGCGCAGGCGAGCGCGGTACTCAACGCCATCGTTGAGCAGCTGCTCCGACACCTCACCCGAATCTGCCAAGGCCTCAAGACTCGACTGACGCAGACAAGGGCACCGATTGCCGGCGAGCAGGCAGTTAGGCTCGCTCTTAATCTGATCGGCCGACAGCAAACGCACCACGGGGTAGGTCTTCGCGACGCGGGCGACCTCGGCGGCAGCTTCCTCGTCGGTTAGATTGACCTCGTGATGTTTGAGCATATGGGGCCCTTTCGATAGTTTCGCATGGTAGCGGTGGGTTCCAAATGCTACAAGGGTAACACCTTGCCGATGCAGGTAAGCACGTGAATGCTGTTACATTTTTATGACCTGGCAAGCGGCGGTAATGGAGCCGCGGGCGCGCGGTTATGGGCGCATTCGTTAACAATGACGAAACGCTAACAACCCCTCTCCCCGCAGGTCATCGAGCGTGCTAACGCTCCAAGACATCGCGAACGGCATTTGCCGCCGTAACGGGGCGATCGCGCAGACCGTTATGCGCGCCCGGAATCGTCACAAGGGGGCAATCGAGATATTCGGCAGCCGCTCGCGTGCCAGCCTCGCGGGGCGTATCGATCGAGAGCTCGCCGAGAAGCACAGCCGACACCGCCTTTGACGCGCGGGCGCGCTCCCAGTCGGGAGCATATGTCATATTTGTTCCGTATTCATTGGCCATAAAGCAACGACCATTGCGCAGGGCATGTTTGGCTTCCGCTTCGGTCGTCCCGGGAGCTTCGGGGTCCAAGTCGCCGAGGGCTCCCAAGAAAAGCCGGAGCGCCCTTGAAACCTTTCCAGCCGCAATCATATCGAGCAAAACCGGAGCTGCGCCCATACCGACGCCTTCGGCCGACACAGCCGGCTCATGCAGAATCGCACGGGCGACGAGATGGGGTTCGGTGCGAAGAAGCTCCAGCGCCACCAACGTACCGGCGCTATGCGCAAGCACATTTGCCGGAGCGCCGACGTGTTCGATCACGGCTTGCAGGTCGGCGGCCTGAGCGGCAAGATCATAGCTGCCGTCTGCCGCATCGCTGCTGCCACCGCAGCCGCGGCGGTCGTAGGCAATTACGCGGTAGTTGCGGCTGAGCTCACAAGCGATACCGTCGAAAAATGTGCCGTCGACACAAGCGCCGTGCACGCACACCAAGGCAGGAGCATCAGGCGACACATCCGGGCCGGCATATTCGCGACAGGCAATCGTGGTGCCCGCATTCTCGACCGTAAAATCCATGTTGTGCCCCCATCATCAACGCCCATCCAGTTGCACGTCAGTACGGTTGGATGGGCCCGCATTGCCTTGCGCCTTGTTAACAGATTAACTGTACCCGACCCGAGGCTTTTCATGGCACCGCATAATGAGCGACGTGAAAAAACGAAACTTGTAAAGCAAGGGCCCGCACCTTGCTTTGGAGCCGATGCTATGCTTAGGCACAATTGTCTTGAGGAGCATATGCCTATGTCTACGTTTTTGAATGCCAGCCCCATCTTTGGGCCCGTTCGCAGCCGTCGCCTTGGTCTCTCGCTCGGCGTCAACATGATGCCGGCCAGCGGCAAAATCTGCACGTTCGACTGCATCTACTGCGAAAACGGCCTCAACGCCGAGCGCCCCTGCCATGAGCCGTACAACACAGCCGCCGTGGTACTCGGCGCACTCGAGGCAAAGCTGCGCGAAATGGCAGCCGAGGGCGAGCTCCCCGATGTGATCACCTTCGCAGGCAACGGCGAGCCCACCGCCGCACCGGAGTTTCCGCAGGCCATCGCCGGCGCCGTCGCGCTGCGCGACGAGCTTGCCCCAAACTCCAAGATCGCCGTGCTTTCCAACGGCACGCGCGCCGACCGTCCCGAGGTGCACGACGCGCTCATGATGGTCGACGACAACATTCTTAAGCTCGATACCGTCGACCCGGCGTTTATCCAGCTGCTCGACCAGCCTGTTGGCCCCTACGACGTCGAGCACCAGATCAAGACGTTCGCAAGCTTTGACGGTCACGTTATTATCCAGACGATGTTTTTGACCGGCGAACACCAGGGCAAGCCTCTCGACAATACCGGCGAGGAATTCGTTGGCCCTTGGCTCGCGGCACTCGAGCGCATTCGTCCACAGGAGGCGACCATCTACACGGTGGCGCGCGAGACACCGGTCGCCGGCCTTGCCAAGGCAGCGCCCGAGGTGCTCGACACGATCGCCGCACGCGTGCGCGCCCTCGGCATTCCCTGCCAGGTGAGCTACTAGCAAAACCACGCAGCAGCTAGTGCCCGCCATCCCGCTCCATCAGTTGCGGTGATATAGTTCCTATTTGTGCTGTTAAACCGCTTAAATCGGAACTATATCACCGCAACTTTTATGGACGCGTGGGTGGGCTATACTAGCTGCGGATGAAAGGAAGTTAGCCATGTATGACAAAGGACCCGTACCCGGCCGCAACGACGCTTGCTGGTGCGGCAGCGGCAAAAAATATAAGAAATGTCATAGCGCCTTCGACGAGCGCCTCGAGCGCCTGTGGGAAGAGGGCTGGGAGGTCCTGCCCCGCACGCTCTACAAGACGCCCGCCGATATCGAGGGCATCAAGCGCTCGGCCGCCATCAACGTGGGCGTGCTCGACTACGTAGGCGAGCACATCGCCGCGGGCATGACCACCAACCAGATCGACCAGATGATCTACGACTACACCGTCGAGCACGGCGGCACGCCGGCAGACCTCAACTACGAGGGCTACCCCAAGAGCGTATGCACCTCGATCAATGACGTCGTCTGTCACGGCATCCCCTGCGATACGGACGTGCTGCACGAGGGCGATATCATCAACGTGGACTGCTCCACGATCTTGGACGGCTACTATAGCGACTCGAGCCGCATGTTCTGCATCGGCGAGGTCTCTGCCGAGCGCCAGCGTCTTGTCGACGTCACCCGCGCCAGCGTGGAGGCGGGCCTAGCGGCCGTCAAGCCATGGCTGCCGCTGTCCGTTATGGCCGAGGCCGTACAAAAGACGGTCGAGGACGCCGGCTTTAGCGTGGTGCGCGAGTACGGCGGGCACGGCATTGGCAAAGAGTTCCACGAGGACCCATTTGTGGGCTTTACCACCGAGGCGCCCGATGTGGACACCATCATGGCTCCGGGCATGGTCTTTACCATCGAGCCCATGGTCAACGCCGGAGCGCCCGACATCAAGATCAGCAAGGGCGACGGCTGGTGCGTGCGCACCAAGGACGGTAGCGATTCGGCTCAGTGCGAGGTGCAGCTCGTGGTGACCGAGGACGGTTACGAGCTGCTGAGCTGGTAGCCGTGGATGCGCCGGGCTTCGCGATGGATATGCTAACCATCGCGTAGCCCGGCGTTTTATTTGAACGTTTTGCCTGATAAAACATGCCAAAATAAATCTGTCCCCTTTTGGCAGGTTGGGCGGAGAGGACTGCTTGTGAACATCCTGGTTTTGTTGCCTGTCAACGACCGCCATCGCGCAATTCTTGAGTCGAGTGCTCCGGGCGAGGACTTTATCTACACGAGCTCCGACGCCGCCACACGTGAACAGGTCGCCGATGCCGACGTGATCTTGGGCAACATTGACCCTGCCCTGCTTACCGCGTGCAAGCACCTCCAGCTGTTGCAATTGCAGACCGCCGGCTATGACGACTACCTTGCCGCCGGCACCGTACCAGCCGACGCCAAACTGTCTTGCTCGGTGGGCGCCTACGGTCAGGCCGTAAGCGAGCACATGTTTGCCATGGTTCTTTCTATGATGAAGCGCCTGCCCGGCTATCACGACTTGCAGCGCGAGCATCGCTGGGAGGATTTGGGGCCGGTTACCTCGCTCAAAAATGCCAACGTGCTGGTGCTGGGCGCGGGCGATATCGGCGGCCACTTTGCCACGCTCTGCCGCAGCATGGGCGCACACGTCCGCGGCATCAAGCGCCATCCGCTCGTCTACCCCATTGTATTTGAGGACATGGACGGCATGGATGCCCTGTCTGAGCGCCTGGCCGAGGCCGATGTCGTCGCATCCTTTATGCCCAGCACACCCGAGACCCGCGGCCTGGCGAACGCCGAGTTCTTCGCCGCGATGAAGCCGGGCGCCTTCTTTGCCAACGGCGGCCGCGGCGATCTTGTGGTCGCCGAGGACTTGGTTGCCGCTCTGGAGTCGGGACATCTCGCCGGCGCCGCGGTCGACGTCACCGACCCCGAGCCGCTGCCCGCCGCAAGCCCGCTGTGGGATGCGCCCAACATGCTCATCACGCCGCACGTCTCCGGTTGGTTCCACTTGGAGGCTACGCTCAACAATGTGGTCGACATTGCCGCAGAGAATCTGCGTCACCTGCAAGCCGGCGAGACGCTTCGATGCTGGATCGAGCACTAGGGTTCCGCCGTTCCAACGAACGGCGGACCGGTCGACGCTGTGCGCCGCCCAGAGCGACAATTTGCCATTCAAAAGGCAAGGCATGACCAGAAGGTCTATGCCTTGCCTTTTTCATGCCAA
>UQHZ01000007.1 GCA_900541055.1 uncultured Collinsella sp. | reverse complement strand
CAACATTCCGCTCTGGGAGATTGGGCAAATCGACAAGCTGGCATAGGCGCTGTGGAGGGGGTGTCCCGTAAGGAGTGTCCCAAACTGCCGGCAGAAAAGGAACGTCCCTATCTGCCGCATTCATTTAAGAACGTCCCCAATGACCACGCCGATGTTTTGGCCACGACAGCGAAAGCCCGCCAAAGCGAGCAAGGTGCCTTGAAGCGAGGCGGCATTGACCTTCTGGTCATGCCGCCGAAGCTGAAAGGCAGATTGCCGCTCTGGCGGGCTTGCAGCGTCGGCTGGTTACGCGGTTTGGTAAAACCGCGTAACTCTAAAGCTCCGTCACTTCAACACTGTTGTAGATCTCATCCCAGCGATCCATGACCAGGTGGCCGGTCTTGGGATCCATGGCGTTGAGCTTGCCGCAGGTATTGGCGGTCTTGAGCACCGTGACGTCGTCGGCACCAGCAGCAATCGCATGCGCAAAGCCGGCGATGGTCGAGTCGCCGGAACCCGTCGCGTTCACAGCCGCAATCGCGGGCGTCTTGGCGCGGAACGCACGACCCTCATGGAAGCCCACCGAACCGGCAGCGCCCATCGAGACGACAACCCAGGGAATACCGGCAAAGCGGCCATCGGCGGCAAGCGCCTCGCGCAGGGCATCGACATCATCGGTCGTAAAGGACGTACCCAGCAGACCGTTGATCTCGGTCAGGTTAGGCTTCACGAGCTCAGGCTTGGCGTCGGACTCCAGCGCGGCTTCCAGCGATGCACCCGAGGTGTCGAGCAGCACCTTGGCGCCCGCCTCCTCGGCGATCTTGACGAGCTCGGCATAGTAGCCGGCATCGACACCACGCGGCAGCGAGCCCGAAAGCGTCACGACGTCCGCTTTCGCTGCAAGCTCGGCGAACTTGGCCGTAAAGGCCTCGAGCTCGGCCGGGGCGATCTGCGGGCCGCTCTCCAGCAGCTCGGTCTGATTGCCCTCGTGCAGAATATTCAGGCAAATGCGCGTCTCACCGGCGATGGGCACAAAGTCGTTCTTGACGCCGTCGGCATCCATGAGCTCGGCCATATAGGCACCCATGTGGCCGCCGAGCAGACCGGTCGCGAGCACGTCATCTCCCAGCTGCAGCAACACGCGGCTCACGTTGAGGCCCTTACCGCCAGCGGTCTTTTCGGGCGTCACGCGGTTCACGTCGTCGATGATCAACTTGTCGAGCTGATAGCGCGTATCAATCGACGGGTTCATGGTAACGGTCAGAATCATGTTGGACTCCTGTTTCCGGGGCACGACACGCGCGGCCCCAAACATACGATAGCTCGTTAAAGGATCTCGATCTCAAAGCCGCGGGTAACGGTCTCCCCCGGCTTGGCCACCAGGCAGCCGCGCTTGTGCTCCAGAATATCGTCCTCGTCGGAGCAGGTGGACAGGCCGCCCCACGGTTCCACGGCCACAAAGTCCCCCTCGGGCTTGCTCCACACAATCAGGTACGGCATATCGGGGAACGTCAGGCGCACGCCCTTGTCCTCGGTCTTCTTGGTAAGCGTAACCACGCGGCTCTCGAGTACGTCAAAGATGGTCTCCGCGAAGTCGAAGAGTTCGTGGGTCAGCGGCAGGTTCTGGTCGATCATGGGGTTCTTGCTGCGATGCTCAACATCAATCAAGCCCGTCGAGGGAACGGCAGTACAGAGCTCAGCGGCCTCGCGCTGCTCAAAACGGAGCTCGTAATCGTCATAGGACTCGCCCTCGTCGAGCGGGCACTTAAAGCCGGGGTGACCGCCCACAAAGAACGGCATGTCCTCGGTGCCCTCATTGGTTACCTCGTACGAAACGGCCACCTTTTCCGAATCGATCGTGTAACGAGCAACGATCTTAAACGGATACGGGTACTGCTCGAGCAACTCGGCATGGTCGGCAGAGCTTAGGCTCAGCGCGACCATGTTGTCGCCCTGCTCCTCGAGCTTCCACTCCTGTTTGCGAGCAAAGCCGTGACGGGCAAGCTTGACCTCGCGGCCGCCCATGGTCATTGCGCGACCGTCACGAAGGCCGCCGCAGATCGGGAAACAAATGGGTGCCTGGCCCGACCAGACCGCCGGGTCACCCTGCCACAGATACTCGCGACCGTCGGCCACAATTGAGGTGAACGAGCCGCCAGCCGTGCTCAGTGCTACGCGAATAGAACCGTTATCAAAAACAAACTCCATAGGAGCCTTCCCTTTCTTACGACAGCCCGCCAAGTCAATAGGGCTGATAGAAAACCGGCCCGCGCCCCCTCACAGAAACGCGAGCCGTCAACGGACTAGTTAATTACGCCGGATACCCGCTAATCATGGTATTCGCCGCGGTCCCACTTCTCGAGGAACTCGTCAAAGAAGTGCGGGTCAGCCTGAGCCTCGGCGTCGGCCTTATTGCAGGCATCAATCTTGGCAATCAGGGCATCGTGCTCGGGGGTCTTCTCGTAGGGCTCCTCCAGGAAGGCAAGCATGATGTCGGCCATCAGGAACTCGCCGGTGATCTTGCCGCCAAAGCCCACGATGTTGGCGTTGAGCTCGCGACGGGCATACAGGGCAGAGGTCATGTCGCGAACCAGGGCGCAGCGGGCGCCGGGAACCTTGTTGACGGCGTTGGTGATGCCGATGCCGGTGCCGCACAGGGCCACGCCAAAGTCAGCCTTGCCGCTGGCAACAGCCTCGCCCACGGCCTTGCCGTAGATGGGGTAGTGCGTACGGGTGTGGCTGTAGGTGCCGCAGTCGAGCACCTTGTAGCCAGCCTGCTCAAGGCGGTCGGCCAGATAGATCTTCTCGTCCGTAACGATATGGTCGCAACCGATTGCGATGGTCTTCTTCATCAGAACGTCCTTTCGTCTGAATTCACAAGTTGAGGTAGAAGTTCGAGTTCTCGGTGGCTCTCGTTAGGCCATCTTGTTGAGCATGTCGACACGGATCTGGTGACGGCCGCCGGCGTACTGGGCGCGCAGGAACTCGCGGGCGATCTTCTTGGCGACCTCGGTGCCCACAACGCCCGGGCCCATGGTGACCATGCGCGAGCCGTTGTGCTCGCGGGTCATGTAAGCGGAACGCTCGTCGGAAATGTTGGCGACGACCATGCCCTTAATCTTGACGGCGGCCATATAGGAGCCGACGCCGTACTTATCGAATGCGAAGCCCTGGGAATCCTTGTGCTCCAGCAGGTCCTTGGCAACGGCGGTCGCGGAATCGACAAAGTCCGCGGCAGGGGTCTCAGAATAGTCGACGACCTCGTGACCGTCGGCGATGAGCATCTCCTTGATGGACTCCTTCATCGACATACCGTCGGCATCGGAAGCGATTACAACCCTCATGACATCCTCCTTGAGAGATACGCAGGTGCGTAGTTTCTGTTTGGAAGTGTTGAATCGCGTTCAGGTCCGGGCATCTGAATGTGCGGTTCTTCACTGTTCATGTTTATTTGAACACATTCGAACATCGACTGCAACCATTATTTGTTTATCTTTGTTCTTTTTTGAACAAATACCGTTTACGGATGATTGCTGACCGTTTGGGCCCGGCACGGACGTAACGACCACGTGTTCAACAAACAAAAGGGCGGCCGAGAACGTGTCTCGGCCGCCCTTCGGCGGTATTCCCCGGTATATACAGCTGTTTTAGCTACTCGGACTGCCCGCCCTTTTTGGCGTGCTTGGACGGAGCGCTCAGAAAGCGGCCCGTCAAATAGTTCGCGGGACCGGAGATATCAATCCCCAGCAGGGTGTGCCCCAGCCACAAAAACGCCGCGAGCACCAGCAATGGAATCACGCACGAGGTCACGATCATCACGATGACGCCTTCGATAAGGTCGGTCACCTGCTGCACAATTTCATCGGTCATCTGCTTGGCGCCGTTGGTCACCGACGTGACGAGGCCCGAGGCACCGTCGGCAAGCTGCTCGAGCACGCTCTTGGACTCTGCGGACTCGGTCTTTTTCTTGCTTGTTTTGGAGCTATCGCTATCTGCCGCACTCGCAGCGTCGGCCGCCTTTTGCTCGGCCGCCTCGATGCTAACGCGATACGTTTCATCGACCTTCTGCGACACCCATACGCTCGCGGGCACGAGCGCCATGCCGATCACGGCAACCACCAGCACGCGCGTCGCCACACGGCGCAGGACAGTGCTCGTGCTCCAGCGCCCGTGAATGCCGAGCGACACCGCAAAGAGCACCAACGCAAACGGGATTAAGATGCCCAGGCCAACCGACCACAAAATCGTGAGCAAATATTTCTCTAGGTATAGCACGGCAAGCACGATACCAAGGTTGCCTGAAAGCTGTGCGAGCTGCTCGGCAACCGGCGTTCCCGTATCACCCGGCAGCGCGGTAATGCCCGCAGACAGCGCCACGCACGAGGTCGTGAGCGCCAGTACGTTACCTTTCTTTTGATCGATGACCTCGATGGTGGAGTCCCAAGTTTTGGTATCGGCAAAATGCGGACGAGCTACAAAGCCCGACAGCAGCGCCAGTACCACGAGCGCAACGATAAAGCCAATCTGCAGCTTTTTGTTTGCGCACACGACATCGGACAGGCTGGGCTGCAACTCTGTTACCGTCGTGTGCTCGGTTATCTGGACAGGACGCCCATAAGCCATCTCGTGCGCATCTCTTTTTTGTATTGACCCGTTATCCGGCATTTGGATACCTCCTCAGTCCGGCGTTTAATGCGAAAGGAAGTATACCCACCGAGCAAAAATCGAACGGGAGGACGAACGGAGCGCACCAAGACTGTCCCTAATGACTAGTCGTTTAAGAACGTCCCCAATGACTGTCTCGGGATGAGTTGCGGTGGAATAGGGATTGTTTTGCGCCTGCCGGCCCATATTCAGTCCCTATTTCACCGCAACTTGGAGGAGGACAGAAAAAGCCCTGCCGCAGTTCATTCATAGCGGCAGGGCTTTTGGAAAGGGGCTTGGTTGTGAGGGCTCGTTAGGCGAGCTTGGCCTCGAGCTCGGCGATGCGCTTGTAGGCATCGATGGTAAAGCGGGCCTGCTTCTCCAGGATCATGGTGGTCATGAGAGTATCCTGAGCATGGGCCATGATGAAGGTCATCTCCATCTCGCCACCGCCGGCCTCCTGCGAAAGCAGTTTGGTCTGCGTGTCGTGGGCGCCGATAAGTGCATCGCTGGCATCCTTGTGCAGCTGCTCGGCCTTCTCAAAATCACCCTCGCGAGCAGCATCGAGCGCTGCAAGCAGATCGGTCTGGGCGTCGCCCGCGTATGCGACAATCTCGAATCCAACCATCGAGATTTCTTCTTTGGTTGCCATATTGCGTTCCTTTCACATATGAACCAATGGAGAGCATCGCGTCCGGGCATACGCGCTGCGTTCTGTATGGCAGAAACATTAACATTCAAACAAAAAAGAACAGCGCAAAACGTAATTTCAAGCTATGAACGGTCAAATTTTGCCCGTGAACGGTTTTTAAACCAATCTGAACAATATCGAACACAATTAGCGGAAGCCCAAACAGACCCGCGCCCTAGCGCCAATCGCGCACCGTATCGCCCTCGACGAGCACGCCCGGAAACAGCATGTGCTCCACGCCAGACGCACCCCCATCGGCGCCAGCAATCTTGTCGACCGCCCACATGCCGACGCGCTTGTTGTCAAAGCGCACCGTGGTCAGGCGACAATCGGGCACGATGTCGCCCAGACTGTCATCAACACCCACCACGCTCACGTCCTGGGGCACGCACTTCCCGCGCGACTCGAGCCCACGGATGCAGCCATATGCCATGGCATCGTTGGAGGCATAGATGGCGGTACAAGTCGGATCATCCGCCAGAGCCTGGCCTGCGGCATATCCGCTCTGTGCCGTCCAGTCGCCGCGCACGAGCTGCGGGGGCTCAATGCCATGCGCGCGCAATGTCTCGCGCCAGCCTTCCTCGCGCCGCATGCCCGAAAGCGAGCGCTCGGGGCATGAGATAAAGTGCACAGCCTTGTGCCCCCGCCCCAGCAAGTACTCGACAACTTGACGCGAGCAATCGAACTGGTCGTTATCGACCGTTGAACAGAGCGGGTGCTCCAGCATGGTAACGAGCACCGTCTGCATACCGGGCAGCGGCTCAAAAGTGCCAAAGTCTGCCGGCATACGGTTCATGATCACGACCATACCGTCTACCGGCAGCGCGCTCATGCGTGACGATGCGCTCTCGAGGGTATACGGATGCCCGTCTACTTTAGTGAGGGTGATGGCATAGCCATGTTTGTCGGCCGCGGCGGCAAAGCCCTCCATACGGTCGAGGTTGCCGGTACCGGTAATGTTGAACATGGCGACGCCGACGGTCTTAAACCTGCCACGGCGCAGCGATCGACCGGCAAAATTGGGGCGATACCCCAGCTCGCGCATGGCGGCACGCACGCGTTCCTTGGTCTCGGGGCGCACGCTGGGCGAATCGTGCACGGTGCGCGAGACCGTCTGCTCCGAGACGCCCGCGAGGCGCGCTACGTCTTTGACGGATACCGATTTTTTAACAGCGGCCATAGGTCGATCTTTCTATGTCAACGATGCCATTGGTGGCACCTTGCGCAGTCATTTTTAACGCCTTCAAGTATATCCAACGCCTCCCCCACCATACGCTCACCACCCAAAACCTACCGTTCACCGACATTTTTGCTTCCCCGAACGGCTTTTGTCGCCCAAATGTTAACGTTGCCATTGTGCAAACACAGAGCCACCGGGCGGCTCAAACGTTTACGCGTAAGGAATCGACGGTTCGCAGGCACAGGAACCACCGGTTCGCTTCTTTTTTTGTGTCACAAAATGGCAACGTCAACATTTTGGCAACCGAAAGTCAAAAGCTACCATCGTTGCTAACCCACCGACTCTTAGGAGCATTGCATGGAGCAACTCATCGCCATCATCGAAAAGGGCCAGCCCTTTTTCAACGCGATCGCCCGCAACAAGTACCTCAAGGCGATCCGCGACGGCTTTATCTCCGTCATCCCCATCATCATCTTCTCGTCCATCTTCTGCCTGGTAGCCTCGGTCCCCAACATCTGGGGTTTCTACTGGCCCGATGACATCAACAACGCCCTGTGGAAGTGCTACAACTACTCCATGGGCATCCTGGCCATCGCCTGCGCCGCCACCACGGCCAAGCACTTCGCCGACGCTCAGAACCGCGATCTGCCCAAGAACAACCAGATCAACTTCATCTCGTGCATGTGCGCGGCCATCATCGGCTTCTTGCTCCTTTCGAGCGACACCATCGCCACGGACGCCGCCAGCGGCTTCAACACCACCTACCTTGGTTCCAAGGGCCTGCTGACCGCTTTCATCGCTGCGTTTGTGACTGGCATCATCTACAAGTTCTTCATTAAGCGCAACATCACCGTCAAGATGCCCGAGCAGGTTCCGCCCAACATCTCGCAGACCTTCAAGGACATCATCCCCTTCTCCGTCTGCATCACCGTCTTTTGGGTTTTTGACATCGTCTTCCGCGCTGCTTTTGGCTTCTGCTTTGCCCAGGGTGTCATCCAGGTGTTCCAGCCCCTGTTCACCGCTGCCGATGGCTACATCGGCCTCGCTGTGATCTACGGCGCCATGAGCCTGTTCTGGTTCGTGGGCGTCCACGGCCCCTCGATCGTCGAGCCCGCCATCGCCGCCGCCCTTGTTGCCAACATGACCGACAACCTGGCCGCATTCCAGGCTGGCCAGCACGCTTCCGCTGTCCTGACCCAGGGTGCCCAGTACTTCGTCGTCTGCATGGGCGGCACCGGCGCCACGCTCGTCCTGGTCTTTATGTTCTGCTTCCTGGCCAAGTCCCAGGAGATGCGCGCCGTCGGTAAGGCCGCTATCGTCCCCGTGTGCTTTGCCGTCAACGAGCCGCTGCTGTTCGCCGCACCCATCGTGCTCAATCCCGTCTTCTTTGTCCCGTTTGTCTTTGCCCCGATCGCCAACATCTGGATCCTCAAGATCTTTATCGACTTCTTGGGCATGAACGGCTTTATGTACACCCTGCCCTGGACCGTCCCCGGCCCCATCGGCACCATCATGGGCCTGGGCTTCCAGCCGCTCGCCTTTGTGATGCTCGCCCTTATCCTGGTCGTCGACTTCGTTCTGTACTATCCGTTCTTCCGCGCCTATGACGCCCAGAAGTGCGCCGAGGAGGCCGAGATCTCCCAGGAGGAGCTCGCCGCCAAGAACGCCGAGAAGGCCGCCAAGCTCAACGATGCCTTCCAGGGCAAGGCTGACGCCAAGAGCGTTGCCGCCGGCGCTGCTGCCGAGGCCGTGAAGGCCGACTCCCCCGCCGCTTCCGCAGCACCCGCTGCCGAGACAACGACCGCCAGCGACCTCAACGGCAAGCGCGTGCTCGTGCTCTGCCAGGGCGGCGGAACCTCGGGCCTGCTCGCCAACGCGCTGGCCAAGGCCGCCAAGGAGCGCGGCATTAACCTCGAGACCGCTGCCGAGGCCTATGGCAACCACGTGGACATGCTCCCCGACTTTGACCTGGTCGTCCTGGCCCCGCAGGCCGCAAGCTACCTGGCCGACCTGCAGAAGGACTGTGAGCGCGTGGGCAACAAGTGCGTCGCCTGCCGTGGCAAGCAGTACATCGAGCTCTCCCAGAACGGCGATAAGTCTCTCGCCTTCGTCTCCGAGCAACTCTCGAAGTAAGTAACGCTCAGGGCCAGCCGACCATCCAAGACCGGCTGGCCCTTCGATTTAGACGATTGGATCATCATGTCCGTTAATCCTGCTAGCGTCACCAACCCGCCCGCGCAGTTTCCCGAGGACTTTGTCTTTGGCGGCGCCACCGCTGCCTACCAGGTAGAGGGCGAGACCCGCACTCACGGTAAGGGCAAGGTTGCCTGGGACGACTTTCTGGAGGCCCAGGGGCGCTTCTCCCCCGACCCCGCTTCGGACTTCTACAACCAGTACCCCGTCGACCTGGAGCTGTGCGAGGAGTTCGGCATCAACGGCATTCGCCTCTCCATCGCCTGGAGCCGCATCTTCCCCAACGGCACCGGCGAAATCAACCCCGAGGGCGTCCAGTTCTACCACGATCTCTTCGCCGAGTGCCACAAGCACCACGTTGAGCCGTTCGTCACGCTGCATCACTTTGACACGCCGCTTCCCCTCTTTGAGAAGGGCGACTTCCTCAACCGCGAGACCATCGACGCCTTTGTGGACTTTGCCACCTTCTGCTTTAAGGAGTACGCCGACCAGGTGACCTACTGGTTCACCTTTAACGAGATCTGGGCCGACGCCTCCAACACCTACATCGAGGGCACCTTCCCCGGTGGCGTCAAGGCGCATCTGGCCGAGGCCTTCCAGTGCGAGCACAACATGATGCTCGCCCACGCCAAGGCCGTGCTGGCCTTCCACAACGGCGGCTTTAAGGGCAAAATCGGCGTCATCCAGTCGCTGGAGTTTAAGTACCCGCTCAACGAGAACGACCCCGCCGACATCAAAGCCGCCAACAACGAGCACGTGCTGCAAAACCAGTTTTTGCTCGACGCGACGTTCCGCGGCGAGTATGCCCCCGACACCCTCGAGTGCGCCAACCGCCTGGCTGCCGTCTCGGGCGGCACCATCGAGATCTTGGACGAGGACCTCGAGATTATGCGCGAGGCAGCGCTCTACAACGACTACCTGGGCGTTAACAACTATCAGTGCCGTTTTTTGAAGGCTTACGATGGCGAGAACGACCTGCACCACAACGGTACGGGCGAGAAGGGCACCGGTCGCTGGCGCGTCAAGGGCATTGGCGAGCATGTGAACAAGCCCGGCATCCCCACCACCGACTGGGACTGGATCATCTATCCCGAGGGTCTGTTCGATCTGCTCGTCTACATTAAGCAGCGCTACCCCAACTACAAGCAGATCTTCATCACCGAGAACGGCATGGGCTACAAGGACCCCTACAAGAACGGTTTTGTGGACGACCAGCCGCGCATCGACTACATCGAGCAGCACCTGCGTTGGCTGCTCAAGGCCATGGAGGTGGGCGTCAACGTGGGCGGCTACTTCCTGTGGAGCCTGCAGGATCAGTTCTCCTGGACCAATGGCTACAACAAGCGTTACGGCTTCTTTTACGTTGACTTTGAAACCCAGAAGCGCACGCCCAAGGCAAGCGCATACTGGTATAAGCACGTGGCGCAGACCCGTCGTCTGGACTAGTGGCTGGCGGGGTTGCCCGCTCACACAACCTGTCCCCATTTCTCAGCCGGGGGCGGCACGTCACACGGCGCGCCGCCCCCGGTCTTTTTGTTTTTGGGCTGGTCGGGAGCCGTTTGTCTCGATCTGTAACATCTAGCCGAGTTTTTTGGTCCTAGCTGTTACAGATTGAGACGAACAGGATTGCTCTTTCCGAAGAATCTAAATCTGTAACACGTAGCCCGCTTTTGACCGTCTACCTGTTACAAATCGAGACAAACGGAGTAGGACCTAACCCCGTATGTCCCTAACAGTCGAGCGTTCGACCAGCGTACTCGGCACATGAATCGCCTCGATAGACGAGCTCTCTCCAATCGCCGCCTCAAACGCAAGCTTACCGACACCGCGCAAATCAAATCGCAGCGTCGTCAGTCGATTGTGAGGAACAAGTCCCTCGAGTGCGTCGTCGATACCAACCACGCTCACGTCGTCGGGCACGGACAGGCCCGCGTTCTCGAGCGCGGCGATAACGCCCAGCGCCATCTGGTCATTTGCCGCAAGCACGGCAGTCGGCGCCTGCGACCCGCCGGCAAGCACCTCGGCCGCAATCCGCTCGCCCATGGCGTACCCACTGTCCGCACTCCAATCGCCACGCAGCATCGGAGCGGCATCGACATGAGCACGACCCAGCGTATCGCGCCAACCGGCCTCACGAAAACGCGAGGAAATCGAGTTTTCCGGACCCGCCACAAACCGCATATTCGAGTGACCATGTTCCAGCAGATAATTGGTCAACAGCTCGCACGAACCATACTGGTCGGAGTCGATCGTCGTGCAGCGCGGATGCGCATACATGGACAGGATGACCGTTCGCACTCCCGGCTGGGGAACAAACTCCTCAAAATCGGGAGCCATGCGGTTCATGTTGAGAATCATGCCGTCGACGGGTCGCTCGACCATGCGGCGCGAGGCATCGGCAAGTGTATAGGGCTTGTCGCCGCCCATCTCGATCATAGTGACGGCAAAATCGTGCTCGCGCGCCGCTTGCATGATACCCTCGAGCGTCGCCAGGTTACCGACACGTGTGATGTTGTACATGCACAGGCCAATAGAACGATACGACCCGCCGCGCAACGCCGCTCCAGCAAAATTGGGACGAAAGCCCAGCTCTTCCATGGCGGCCAGCACACGCTTGCGCGTCTTTTCCGTCACGTTGGGCATACCGTTGACCACGCGAGACACAGTCTGGCGGCTCACGCCAGCGAGCGCCGCAACCTCTGCCGCGCTCGCCGAATGACCATTCCTTGTCTGCTGAGCCATGCCTTCCACGCTAACCTGCTTCCCAACTATTCCCCGCGCCCATGGCGCATCGTACATACATCGATAACGTGCTCATGATACCCGAGCCATATACCACAACATGAAAACTTCTGTCAATCAAAACCGCTTACCGAACAAATACAACCGTTCGCGGCTGTTTGAAGTTGTTTTGTTTCTATACATCCCAGCCGGATGTTAACGTGCTCATTGTCAAATGTTCACGTGCTCATTTTGGTTCTAATCATTTTAAGATAGTGTTTATCGGGCTTTTTCACCGCTGAACGCTAACCAGGGAGCCTCCTGAGCGCAAACGCACAATATCGAACAGCGAGACGAGAGGGTGTATGCATATGTCTTTGCTAAACCGCGTACAGCAGCTGCCGAAGGGCTTTGTTTGGGGCGCCGCAACCGCCGCGTACCAAACGGAAGGTTCCACGAAGGTGGCAGGCAAGGGTAAGACCATGTGGGACGATTACCTTGTCGCCCAGGGTCGCTTTTTGCCCGACCCGGCCAGTGATTTCTACAACCGCTACGAGGAGGATATCCGCCTTTCTGCCGAGCATGGACTCAACGCCATCCGTGTGTCCATCGCCTGGACCCGCATCTTCCCCAACGGCGACGATGCCGAGCCCCTCGCCGAGGGCGTTAAGCACTACCACGAGCTGTTCGCCTGCTGCAAAAAGTATGGCGTCGAGCCCTATGTGTCCCTGCATCACTTTGACTCCCCCGCCGCCCTGTTCAACCAGGGCGACTGGCTCAACCGCAAGACCGTCGACGCCTATGTGCGCTATGCCGAGTTCTGCTTCCGCGAGTTCCGCGAGGTCAAGAATTGGTTCACCATCAACGAGCTCATCAGCCTCTCGCACTCCCAATACATCCAAGGCAACTTCCCGCCCAACCATCACTTTGATGTGACGAGCGGCATCCAGAGCCAGCACAACGAGCTCGTTGCCCACGCCCGCGCCGTCAACCTGTATAAGGATCTTGACGAGACCGAGCACCTGGGCGGACGCATTGGCATGGTCAACGTCCTGACGCCGGCATATCCTGCCACAGACTCGCCCGCCGACCAGCACGCCGCCGACCTGTACAACGCCTTCTACACCGACTTCATCATGGACGGCGCCTTCCTGGGTCACTACTCCGCGCGCACCCTCTCACTCATCAACGAGATTCTGCGTGCCAACAACGCCACGCTTACGGTTGAGGACAGCGACATGGAGGAGCTCGCCAAGGCGGCGCCCCGCAACGATATGTTCGGCCTCAACTACTATCAGTCGGCGTTTATCGCCGCCTACGATGGCGAGTCCACCAACAGCTTTAACGGCACCGGAGACAAGGGCACCTCGTGCTTTAAGTTTAAGGGCGTCGGGCAGCAGGTCGATATGCCGGGTATCCCCACCACCGACTGGGATTGGCTCATCTACCCGCAAGGCCTCTACGACACGCTCAAGCACATCAGCGCCACCTATCCCAACCTCCCCGTCATCTATATCACCGAAAACGGCCTGGGCCACAAGGACCCCGAGCCCGACGCAAACGGCATCGTCGCCGATCCCGAGCGCATCGACTTTGTCGACCAGCACATGGAGAAGGTGCTCCGGGCGCGCGCCGAGGGCGTCGACGTCCAGGGCTACTTTATCTGGAGCCTGCAGGACCAGTTCTCGTGGGCCAACGGCTATAACAAGCGCTACGGCCTGTTCTACATCGACTTCGACACGCAAAAACGCTACATCAAGCAGTCGGCACTCTGGTACAAGGAGCTCGCCGACACTATGGCGGACGCGCAGTAGCGCATCGCCTCGCTTTCCCCCGAGAGGGGAGCGGCCCTATGCGATACAAACCCAGCCGCTCCCCTCTCTCCCCCTGGGACCGACCCCGCCTGCACCCGGGCTTTTAGCAAGCGGGAGACCATATAGGTTTTCAACGTCCATGCCATTAAGATTTCATGCAAAGAGGAGCGTGAACTATGGAATCGATCGTTAAGTTCTTGGAGAAAGGTCAGCCGTACTTCGACAAGGTCTCTAAGAACATCTACCTTCAGGCCATTAAAGACGGCTTTTTGGCAGCAATGCCCATCATCCTGTCTTCTTCTGTCTTCCTGCTTATTTCGACCCTGCCGGGCGTTGTCGCCACGGTCGGCGGCTTTACGCTGCCCGACTGGTGGAACGTCGACGTCGTGAACTTCTGCAACAAGGTTTACAACTTCACGATGGGCGTCGTGGGCATCATGGTCGCCGGCACCACCGCAAGCGCGCTGACCGGCTCCAAGAACCGCCGCATGCCTGCCGGCAAGGCCATCAACGCCACGAGCACCATGGTCGCCGCCATGTGCGCTATGCTCATCTTGGCCGTTACCCAGACGAGTGCCAAGATCGACGGCGCCGATGTCTCGGTGTTCTTTACCGACAACATGGGCACCAAGGGCCTGCTGAGCTCCTTTGTCGCCGCATTTGCCACGGTCAACATCTATGCCTTCTGCATTAAGCGAGACATCACCATCAAGCTGCCCAAAGAAGTCCCCGGCGCCATCGCCCAGAACTTCCGCGACATCTTCGCCTTCAGCTTCTCCATCCTGTTTGTCGCCGTCATCGACGTTATCTGCCGCACCTGCTTGGCCGTCCCGTTTGCCAACGTCATCTCCACGCTGGTGAGCCCGCTGTTCGCCGCTGCCGATTCCTACGCCGGCCTCGCCCTCATCTGGTTCATGATCCCGCTGTTCTGGTTCATGGGCATCCACGGCCCCTCGGTCGTTAAGCCTGCCCTCAACGCCGCGCTGTTTGGCAACATCACCACCAACCTCGCCACGCTGCAGGCCGGCGGTCACCCCGCCCTCGCCTTGACCGAGAACTTCGGTAACTACATCGGCGAACTCGGCGGCACCGGCGCCACGTTCATTGTCCCGATCATCTTCCTGCTCTTTATGCGCTCCAAGCAGCTCAAGGCCGTCGGCAAAGCCTCTGTCGTACCCGTGATGTTCGCCGTCAACGAGCCGCTGCTGTTCGCCGCGCCCATCATCCTCAACCCGTACTTCCTGATCCCGTTCCTGTTTGCCCCCGTGGCCAACGTCCTCATTGGTAAGTTCTTCATCGACTTTTTGGGCATGAACGGCTTTATCTATGCCATGCCGTGGGCACTCCCCGGACCGATCGGCACCTTCATCGACACCAACTTCCAGCCGATCTCTCTGGTCCTGGTTGTCGTCCTGCTGGTCGTTGACTTCTTGATCTACTACCCGTTCTGCAAGGCCTACGACAACGTCCTGTGCAAGCAGGAGGCCGAGACCCTGGCCGAAGAAGAGGCCGAGGAGACCAAGGCTGTCAAGACCGCTGCCGCCCCCGCCGTTGAGGCTCCTGTTGTCGAGACCGCTTCTGCCACCGAGGCCTCCGCAGCTCCGTCCGCCCTTAAGGGCAAGGATCTGAGGGTTCTGGTTCTGTGCGCTGGCGCCGGCACCTCTGCACTGCTCGCCAACGCGCTTAAGGAAGGCGCCGACGAGCTGGGCATCGACATTACCGCCAACGCCGGTGCCTACGGCAGCCACTACGCCATCATGGACCAGTACAACGTCATCGTCCTAGCTCCGCAGGTTCGCACCTATTACAACGAGATGAAGGCCGACACCGACCGCCTGGGCATCACGCTGCTGTCGCCCAAGGGCAAACAGTACATCGACCTCACTAAGGATCCCAAGGGTGCCGTCGCCTGGATCGAGGAAAACCTCAAGGCATAAGACGCTGACGCCACCTGCCGCTCGCAGACAAAAAATGGCCCGTGCATCGATGCGTGATGCGCGGGCCATTTTGTTTAGACCGCACCCGTCCTCCTGTTCATCTCAATCTGTAACATCTAGCCGAGTTTTTCGGTCCTAGCTGTTACAGATCGAGATGAACGCACAGGCCAAGCCAAAAATCTCAATCTGTAACATGTAGACCGCTTTTGACCGCTTAGATGTTACAGATCGAGACAAACAGATGGGTCAATCCAATCAATCTAGATCTGTAACACCTGGCTGGTCATTTCACTCCTAACTGTTACAGATCGAGACAAAGATGATGGCTGGGTAGACAAAATCTCAATCTATAACACCTAGTCGAGTTTTCGGGTCCCACCTGTTACAGATTTAGACGAGCAGGCCGAGCACGTCTACGCCCGCAGATCCCTTACGCTGGAACGCTCGACCAACACGCCCGAGACGAGCGTACGACTTCTGGAGCTCGGGGCTTCCAGACCTGCGACGACCTCGTTAAGCGCACGGATGCCCAGTTCGCGGTGGCGAAACTTCACCGATGTCAGAATCGAGTTGGGAATCGTCTTGTAGAGCTCATCGTCGAAGCCGATCACGGACACGTCGTCGGGCACATTGAGCCCTTTGTCACGTAGAGCCATCATCACGCCGTTTGCCATGCAGTCGTTAGCAGCGAGGACCGCCGTGCAATCGGGTTTATCGGCAAGCACAAGGCCCGCGGCATAGCCACTATCCGCATTCCAATCGCCTTGCAGAGGCTCGGGCGGCTCAATGCCACGTGCCTCGAGTGCCGCTCGCCAACCTTTCATACGGCACTGGCTCGACAGTGACTCTTTCTTACCAGAGACGAAGTACACGTTCTTGTGCCCGTGGTTCAAGAAGTACTCGCACGCCATGCGCGCGCCGCCCTCTTGGTCGTCACTGACGGTAGAGCAGGTAGGATGTTCCATCGGTGTGATAATCACCGTCTTGAGGTCTTTCGGCGCCTCAAAGGTATCAAAGTCATCGACCATCTGGCGCAGGTTGAAAATCATGCCGTCGACGGGGAGCTGCGACATCCTACGCGCCGCTTCGGCAAGGGTCATCTTCTCCCCCGCCCGCTTTTTGATCATCGTAAGAGCAAAGCCTCGCTCTTCGGCGGCATCGGCGATACCGTCGATCATGTCCACGGCACCGCCCGACAAGTGGAACAGCACGACGCCGATGCACCCGTAACGGCCCAACTTGAGCGAACGCGCGGCAAAGTTGGCTCGAAACCCGAGCGCCTCCATGGCCGAATGAACCTTATCGCGTGTCGACTCTCGCACGCTATCGGGCTCGTTAATCACGCGCGAAACCGTCTTGAGAGAAACACCAGCGGCAATCGCCACATCATTCATTGAGACATTTTTCTTGTCCATCGTTGCCACTGCTTCTCCAGTCGGTTTTACATCGCTTGTTTTTGCGTTCTAGCATACACTACCTGCCTGACTGATAAATCAACCGTTTACCGAACAATATCGACCGCTCACCCGTATATCCTTGTTGCTCTTCCAAAAATGTCTTACGTTGTCATTAACGAAATGACAACGTTGTCATTTCGCAATGCCTTCCTTAAGCAGGAAGGTTTCCGGGCAGTCCTGACCATCCATCGACGACCAGTTCCATCCACATGCATCGCGCATCAAGCAGCAAAGGAGCTCTATGGACGCCATCGTAAAGATGCTCGAAAAGCATCAACCGTTCTTTGAGAAGATCTCGAGGAACATATACCTCCAGGCCATCAAGGACGGATTCCTTGGGTGCATGCCCATTGTCCTCACCTCTTCGATCTTTCTGCTCATTGCCACCCTTCCCGGCGTAGTCGGCGTCACGCTGCCCCAGCCGCTCATCGACTGGTGCAACAAGCTCTACAACTTCACCATGGGCGTCATGGGCATCATGGTTGCCGGCACCACTGCCAAGAACTTCACGGCTTCCATGAACCGTCGCATGCCCGCCGGCAAAGTGCTCAACGACGGCTCCACCATGGTTGCCGCCCAGTGCAGCATGCTGCTGCTCGCTGTTACGCAGTTCACCACCAAGTTCGACGGCTCCGAGCTTTCGGTCTTCGATTGCACCAGCATGGGTACGCGCGGTCTGTTCTCGGCCTATATCGCCGCGTTCATTACCGTGTGGGTCTATAAGTTCTGCGTCTCGCGCGATCTGACCATTAAGCTGCCCAAGGAGGTCCCGGGCGCCATCGCTCAGAACTTCCGCGACATCATCCCCTTCGGTGGCGCTGTCATCATTTGCGGCATCATCGATGTGGTTGTGCGCAACCTCATGGGCGTTCCGTTCTCCGAGCTGCTTATCAAACTGCTCTCCCCGCTCTTCACCGCTGCAGAAACCTATCCTGGCCTTATCCTTATCCAGGCAGCCACCGCGTTCTTCTGGTTTATCGGCGTCCACGGCCCCTCGATCGTCCAGCCGGGCATCGACCCCATCCGTCTTGCCAACCAGGCCGAGAACCTGCAGGTTCTGCTGGCCGGTGGCCACCCCGCCCACTCCCTCACCTTTAACATGTCGCTCGTGGGTGAGTTCGGCGGCACCGGCGCCACGTTCATCGTGCCGCTTCTGCTGATTCTCTTTATGAAGTCCAAGCAGCTCAAGGCCGTCGGTAAGGCCTCGATTGTTCCTGTTGCCTTCGCCGTCAACGAACCGCTGCTCTTTGGCGCGCCGATGATCCTTAACCCCTACATGCTCATCCCCTTTGTTGCCGCCGGTTGCGTCAACGTGAGTGTTGCCAAGTTCTTTATCGATAACGTGGGCATGAACGGCTTCTCCTTCGTGGTGCCTTGGGCTACCCCTGCCCCCATCGGCATCTTCATCACCACGAACTTCCAGCTTATCGCCCTGGTATTTGTCGCGATTATCATCTTGCTGGACGCCATCATCTACCTGCCGTTCTTGAAGGCATACGATAAGCTGCTCTGCGACCAGGAGGCCGAGCGCGCCGCCGAGCTGGGTCTCGAGTCCGATGGTGCCGCTGCCATCACCGCCAACGCCTCTGCGCCCGCTGTCGAGCAGACCACCGCTTCCGTCGAGACGACCGCCGCTGCCGCCGACAGCAAGCCTGTCGCCGATCAGCCCGAGCCTGCCGCCGACGCATCCGCCAAGAAGGATGTCGACGGCCTGAAGGTCCTCGTCCTGTGTGCCGGCGCCGGCACCTCTGCCATGCTCGCCAATGCCATCAAGGAAGGTGCCGCACAGACCGGAGAGAACATTGCTTCCTCCGCAGGCGCCTACGGCCAGCACACTGCCATCATGGATCAGTACGACGTCATCGTGCTCGCCCCGCAGGTTCGTAGCTACTACAACGACATGAAGGCCGACACCGATCGTCTGGGCATTAAGCTGCTCGCTCCCCGCGGTAAGGAATATATCGACCTTACTCGCGACCCCGCTGGCGCCATCAAGTGGCTCCGCGAGAACCTCGACTAGTTCCTCCCTCTGTTGGTGCCCGGATCCCCAGTTCGGGCACCTCTCCCTATTCGTATCCCACAGAAAGGATGACTCATGACCAATCCCATGCAGTTCCCCGACGGCTTTGTGTTTGGCGGCGCCACCGCCGCTTACCAGGTTGAGGGCGAGACCCGCACACACGGCAAGGGCAAAGTGCCCTGGGACGATTTCCTGGCAGCTCAGGGTCGCTTCTCCCCCGACCCCGCAAGCGACTTCTACAACAAATATCCGGTCGATATCGACTTGTGCCAGCGTTTTGGCATCAACGGTATTCGCGTCTCCATCGCTTGGAGCCGTATCTTCCCCAGTGGCACCGGCGAGATTAACCCCGAGGGTGTCGCTTTCTATCACGAGCTTTTCGCCACCTGCAACAAAGCTGGCGTTATCCCCTATGTCACGCTCGATCACTTTGATACGCCCGAGGCCTTTTACCAGAACGGCGGCGAGGGTTTCCTGACGCGCACGACCATCGACGCCTTCGTCGAGTACGCCAAGTTCTGCTTTGCCGAGTTCACCGAGGTCAAGCACTGGTTTACCTTTAACGAGATTCCCGCAACCGCCGAGGGCAGCTTTATCGTCGGCAACTGGCCGCACGGCGAGAAGTACCGCCTGGACAAGGCCTTCCAGCTCATGCACAACATGATGGTGGCCCACGCCAAGGCTGTCGTCGCCTTCCATGAGGGCGGCTTTGAGGGCGAGATCGGCATCGTCCAGAACCTGGAGCCCAAGTATCCCCTCGATCCCAACAGCGCTGCCGACTGCGAGGCAGCTCGCATGGCCGACGTCATCAACAACCGCTGGGTACTCGACGCCACCTTCCGCGGCCACTATGCAGCCGACACCATGGAGGCTGCGACCAAGCTGGCCCATATCGCCGGCGGCGAGCTCGACGTCCGCGACGAGGACATCGCCGCGCTGACCGCCGCGCTCCCCTACAACGATTGCCTGGGCGTCAACACCTACAAGTGCCAGTTCCTACGTGCCGCCGAGGGCGAAAACGACATCAACCACAATGGCACCGGCGACAAGGGCTCCTCGCGCTGGTTCCTCAAGGGCGTGGGCGAGTCATGCGTGCGCGAAGGCATACCCACCACCGATTGGGACTGGATCATCTATCCCGAGGGCCTCTACGACCTGCTGCTCCGCATTAAGAACGATTACCCCAACTACAAGAAGATCTACATCACCGAGAACGGCATGGGCTATAAGGACGACTTCGAGGACGGCTTTATCGACGACGCCCCTCGCATCGACTACATGCGTCAGCATCTCGCATGGATCCTCAAGGCAATCGACGGCGGCGTAAACGTCGACGGTTACTTCGTGTGGTCTCTGCAGGACCAGTTCTCCTGGACCAACGGCTATAACAAGCGCTATGGCCTGTTCTACATCGACTTTGAGACCCAGAAGCGCTATCCCAAGGCGAGCGCGTACTGGTACAAGAACGTCGCGGAGACCGGCCTGCTCATGGCCTAACTTTTGCCGCATACCCCCTGTCGGCCGCATGCGAATCCCTCCACGGGTTCGCATGCGGCCTTTTTGTTTTTGGTGAGCCCGTGCGGGCCGTTTATCTCGATCTGTAACATCTAGCAGGGATTTTCGGCCCTAGCTGTTACAGATCAAGACAAACAGAACGCCCGAGCAGAAATATCTCAATCTGTAACACATAACCCACTTTCGACCGTCTACCTGTTACAGATCGAGACAATAAGATAGTCAAATCCGAACTTTCCAAGCAGTTATGAACCATGGTTTCCAGTTTTCGGTATCACGAACATACTTTCGGTATCATTTAATGATATTATGATATCGAAAGTATGTTCGTGATACCGAAAGGAGCCGCATGCGTCAGTTCGATTACACCACAGTCCCAGCGGAACTCGAAGCAACTCCAATCACCAACCTCCTCCTCTCGATACGCGAGCATAAAGGCCGTCAGCTTGCTCTGAGTCAAGTCAAACCCGAGCTTCTATCGTCCCTAATGGAGGAGGCTAAGATCCAAAGCACCCGATCCTCCAACGGACTTGAAGGAATTGTTACCACCCAAAAAAGACTCAAAGCGATCATGGCGTATTCCGCCAAGCCAAGCTCCCGTGCAGAGGAAGAAATCGCTGGATACCGAGATGTGCTGTCGCTTATTCACGAGCAACACGATTCCATTCCCGTAACGCCATCGGTCATTCTGCAGTTGCATCGTGACCTCATGGCGCACACGGCAATCTCGTATGGAGGCCATTGGAAAGATGGCGATAACGAAATCGTCTCCATTGACGATCAAGGTAATCGATTTGTGCGCTTTAGGCCCCCTTCGGCTCTAGCAACCCCGGGACTTATTAAAGAAGCCTGCCAGTCCCTCAACGATGCTTTATCTCGCCAAGTTTGCGATCCCCTCCTTATATCGCTCCGCTTTATCTTCGATTTTGTTAGCATTCATCCCTTCAACGATGGCAATGGCAGGATGAGTCGGCTCCTTACAACGCTGCTGCTCGAAAAGACTGGATACGACGTTGCGCGTTACATCAGCATCGAGCGACTTATTGAAGACAACAAAGCGCTTTACTACAACGCCCTCGCTGCAAGCTCCACTGGATGGAATGAAAATCAAAACACCGAAGTACCCTTTATCCGTTTCATGCTCGGAACAACCCTGGCCGCCTACCGACAGCTCGAGCAGCGTACCTTAATTGAATCAAGCACTCGTCCCATGTCGAAGCAAGCGCGCATCGCTGTTCTATTTCAACAGAGACCCGGCGTCATTAAGAAATCCGACATCCGGTCCAACTGCCCCGATATCAGCGAGGTAACCGTTAAACGAACCCTCGGTCAGCTTGTTAGTTGCAGCGCAATCGAAAAAACAGGAGCGGGTCGTTCGACGGGCTACATACTCAAAGACGCCCATGCTCTAGAACTATTCTTACAAGCCACAATACCCGATGGCGAGGCCGCAATAACAAAAGAGGCTCCAAAGGATAAACTCCTTGAACGTGTAAACCACGCCGAGGATGAAAGCAGAGAAGGGCTCTATGAAGGCTACGATTCATTCTCAAGGGACATAAAGACGAGATACGGAGTCTAGTCATATCTCAGAATAGCCTCATCCTTGTTGCCCAAAGTCATTTACGCGTCATTGTGAAGCGATAACCCCTGCGCCGGCAGGGGCAGAAGTATCGTCTGTAGCATTAGCTAGCAGATGACCCGCGTATGTTCCTCGATGGCGACACGATCCTCGGCGGCGACGCCCGGCTCGCACACCACGGCATCCAAACTGTCCAGGCGGCAGAAGGTGTAGAAGTCGCGCTTGCCGATCTTGCTGGAGTCGGCGATGAGGTAGCGTGAATCGGCCTTGCTAAAGGCGAGCTGCTGGATGCGGCCCTCTTCCATGTTAGACGTGGACACGTCGCCGTCCAAAATGCCGTTGGCGCCGATAAACGCCGCGTCGATACCCAGCGCACGCAGGGTATCCTCGGCCGTTGGTCCCACAAAAGCGGCGGTGCGGCGACGGTACATACCGCCCACGAGGCACAGGTCGCAGTCCTCGCGCGCCTCGAGCAGGTTAAACACCGAAAGCGAATTGGTCACGATGCGCAGGCGAAACGCCGGCAGCATCGAGGCCATCTGCTCCACCGTAGTGCCCGTGCCCAAAAAGATGGTCGAGTCTTCCTCGATAAGCTCCACAGCACGGCGCGCGATCTGCAACTTTTCCTCGGCATGCTTAGTGCGCTTTTCGCTGTGCGAGTACTCGTGGCGCAACATAGCGTGGGGACGTCCCTGTGCACTGCGAGCTCCGCCGTGCACGCGCTCAATCTCGCCCAGACTCGCAAGTTCCTCAAGGTCGCGACGAATCGTCATGTCCGAAACGCCCAGTGCGTCCGAAATCTCCTTGACCGAGACCGTGCCCTGCTCTTCGAGCAGCTGCCGAACCTTATCCTGTCGCTCTGCCTTAATCACGATGAATCCTCGCCGTTCTTTGCGCGCATATCATTCAAACAGTAACGAACAAATTGTATCAGACTCGTGCGCGTCAAAAATGAATGCCCGCACAGCTCCAATCATCACTTTTTTGAGAAAAATACCCCCTGCTTTAGTGGGGTGTAGTGATAATCTCGCCTGTTCGCGCTACAGTTTGTCCGAAATACCTCGATGTTAGGAACCAAATGATCACTTCCGAGCTTTTCGGCACCGCGCCGTGCGGTACCCCCGTTCATCGTTACACCCTCAACGGGCCCGAGATCTGCGTTCGCATTATGGACTATGGCGCCACCGTGCTTGGTATCGATGTGCCCGACATTCCCGGCAACGTGCGCGATGTGGTACTGGGCTTCGATAAGCTCGAGGATTACTTTGACAACCCCGCCTGCTTTGGCGCGACCATCGGCCCCGTGGCAAACCGCACCGCGAGCGCCACGATCACCATCGACGGCACGGACTGGCATATGCCCGCCAACGAGGGCACCAACAACCTGCACAGCGATCTTGAGCATGGCCTGCACAAGCGCGTATGGGATGCTGAACTCGACGAGGTCCATAACGCCGTGCGCATGATCACCTCGCTTGAAGATGGCGAGCTTGGCCTTCCCGGCAACCGAACCTTTACGGCCGTGTTTACCGTTACGCGCGCTGGCGTCTTCCGCATCGAGTATGGCTGCGAGAGCGACCGCGCCACCTACGTGTCCATGACCAACCACACGTACTTTAACCTTGCCGGTCATAACGCCGGCATGGACTGCGAGCACTTCTTTGTCGCTAACGCTGCCCACTACCTGCCCATTGACGGCCAGAACATTCCCACCGGCGAAATTGCTCCGGTCGAAGGCACGCCATTCGACTTCCGCGAGCTGCGTCCTGTCGCGCCCGGCATGGAGGCCGACGACCCGCAGATCAAGCAGGCACGCGGCTACGATCACTGCCTGTGCATCGATGGCTATCAGTACGGCCGCAACCTGCGTCGCGCCCTGCATGTTGAGGAAATGTGGACCGGCCGCGAGCTGGACTACTACACCACCGCCCCGGGCGTGCAGCTCTACACCGGCAACTGGCTGGGCGACGAGCACGCCAAGGACGATGCTAACTATGGCTGGGGTGCCGGCTTTGCCCTCGAGGCCGAGATGTACCCCGACACGCCGCACCAGTCGCTATTCCCGCAGGGCATCGTGGGCCCGGGTCACCCCTACAGCAATGTGATCGAATACCACTTTATGAGGCACTAAGCCCACAACGCGACATATCGCACAGCAGCGCCCGCCGGCACCACCGCCGGCGGGCGCTTTTCATCTTTTGGGCTCTTTTTCGCTGTGACTGTATGAGTGACATATCAAAACTATGCCCATTTACTACGTTTAGCCCGGAATGCTCGACCATGCACCGGTTTTTGTTAGATTCGCGAGCCGTCTACCTGCGGTTTTGTTTTGCTCAAATTCGACATGCTCGGCGATAGCCGATCAAACGTAGTAAATGGGCATAGTTTTTGACAGACGGCATCGCGCACGTCCCTCGCAAGGGCAAAATGATCCGTTTTCCTCCGTCCCCAAGGGATCAGTTGAACAGATTGTCGATGGGATCGGGGGCGGAACTGGGGAGATAGCGGATTTCTAGCTCTACGCCAAGCTTTTGCAACTCTTTGAAGGCGGCGATGTCCGTATCGTCTACGGCAACGGCAGTCGTTGCAGAGCGTTTGCCCTCCCCCGCCTGCATATGGCCGATACTGATCTTGCTTATTGGCACACCGCCCTTAACCAGCGCGAGCGCATCGGAGGGCGAGGCTACCATAATCAGAATCCATTGGCGCGACGTCGCGGTGTGGATGATGTCGATGGTCTTTTGTACCGAGAAAAACCGCGTCCAAACGCCTTCTGGCGCCGCCACCCTCATAGGGGCCCATTGGCGCGAATCCGCCGCGATCTCATCGTTGACGATTAGGACAAGGTTGGAACCCACGGCTTCGTCCCATAGCTCAACGTCTTGCCCGTTAATGAAACGGTCGTCGATACGCGTGAGAAGGATCTTGGATTGAGTCATGGCTGCCCCATTCTGTTTGAGACCCATACGAGCGGGACGTCGGCCACCAACTCGACAGCAGGTCAAGCGCCAGATGGACGCCGCAGACATCACGCCTCTAATATTAGTGCATTTAAAGTGAGAAAAGCCGTCAGAACACTTGCGCGGATTTGCGATGTCCCGTATCATAGACAGCCGTTGACGCCTCAGTTGCGTCATCACATGGCCGCCAGCGTAGCTCAGTTGGTAGAGCACCGCTCTCGTAAAGCGGGGGTCACCGGTTCGAGCCCGGTCGCTGGCTCCATTGCACAAGATAGCCGCCTTCGGGCGGCTTTTTTGTTGCCGATTTCGGGCGCGCATCCGCCAATCCAAGCACAACGCCGCCGGAAACTCCCCTACTCAACAAAAGCCCCGCCAACCGCAATCCCCAAAGGAACCGCGATCAGCGGGGCCCAAGCGCGCTCCCCCAAGGGATAACGCTCGCAACACGAACAGCTCAGCTGAGCAGCTCGTTACTCCTCCCAGTAAGCGTCTGCAAGCAACTTAAAGCAGATTTTCTTGACCGGCTGCGCGCCATCGCCCGGGAACTCAAGCGTGGGCATGTGAGGCTCGCCGGCAACAAACAGCGCAAACTTGTCGTCAGCAAGATCGCCGGCGATCGAGGCGTCGGAATCGACCAGATCGTAGTCGTCCTTCTCGTCGAACTCCTGGACCAGCGCCAGGCTGCCCGTGGCAACCTTAAAGGCCTCGCGACCCTCGACGTCGATCTGCAGGTCGTGATAGCGCTGATGCGTCTCATAGTGAGCCTCGGCTTCGGGACGCGTCGTGGGAGCCATGACGTTCGCAAAGACCTTGTCGCCCAGAATCGGATGGCTGCCGACCTCGAGCTTCGCCGGATCGTTCTCCTCGAGCCAATCGATCAGCACGTCGAGGCCCTTGAGCATTCCACGGTACTCCTCGATATCGCCCAATGCACCGTAAATCATCTAAATCCCCTCTCGGATCGTTTCTTTGGCGGCTACTCGGCAAACGCATTACCGACGCTGTTGCCACCCACATGCGTCTCGACCAGGGTAAGGTCGGGATTGAACACGACAACGTCGGCGTCGCGCCCCGACATAATGCTACCGCACTTGTCGTCGGCTCTAACCATAAGCAAACAACCGATGCCGGGGCTGTCGCCCAAGCTCTTACAGCTCGGTCACGACAACGCCGTTGTAGACCTCGTCCCAACGATCCATAGCCAAGTGGCCAGTCATAGGATCCATGGCGTTGAGCTTGCCGCAAGTGTTGGCGGTACGCAGCACCGTCTCGTCGTCTGCACCAGCAGCAATGGCATGCGCAAAGCCAGCGATAGTGGAGTCACCAGAGCCCGTGGCGTTAACGGCAGGGATATCGGGCGTCTTTGCGCGGAACGCACGGCCATTGTGGAAGCCAACGGAGCCGGCAGCGCCCATGGACACGACGACCCAGGGAATATCGGAGAAGCGGGCATCAGAGGCGAGCGCGGCGCGGAGCTCGTCCACATCGTCGGTGGTAAAGCTCGTGCCCAAAAGGCCGTTAATTTCGGTCAGGTTAGGCTTAACCAGCTCAGGCTTGACCTCGGACTTAAGGGCGGCCTCGAGCGAAGCACCCGAGGTATCGAGCAATACCTTGGCGCCGGCGTTCTCGGCAATGCCCGTGATCTTGGCATAGTAGTCTGCCTCGACACCGCGGGGCAGCGAACCCGAGATGGTGACGACGTCGGCCTTGCCCGCAAGCTCGGTAAACTTGGCGGTAAAGGCATCGAGCTCCTCGGGGGCAATTGTCGGGCCGCTCTCGAGCAGCTCGGTCTGGTTGCCGGCGTGGAGGATGTTGAGGCAAATGCGAGTCTCGCCCTTGATGGGCACAAAGTCGTTGTTAATACCGTTGGCGTCCATGAGCTCAGCCATGTAGGCGCCCATGTGGCCGCCGAGCAAACCGGTTGCCACAACATCGTCGCCCAGCTGACCCAGCACGCGGGCCACGTTGAGGCCCTTGCCGCCGGCGGTCTTTTCGGGCGTCACACGGTTGACGTCGTCGATAATGAGCTCATCGAGCTGATAGCGCGTATCGACAGACGGGTTCATCGTAACGGTGAGGATCATTTTTAGCTCCTTATCTCGCAGGCTCCTTATGCCTTGCAAAACGAATTGGCTACATGCGACTACAGAATCTCAATCGTGAACGAGCGAACGACGGTCTCCTTGGGCTTGGCGACAAGGCAGCCGCGCTTATGCTCAAGTACGTCGTCCTCATCGGAACAGGTCGAGAGGCCACCCCAGGGTTCAACTGCCACAAAATCGCCCTCGGGCTTACTCCACACAATGAGATATGGGAAGTCCTCAAAGCTCAGGCGGACGCCCTTGTCCTCCCCCTTCTTAGAAAGCGTGACCTGGCGGCTCTCGAGCACGTCAAAGATGGTCTCCGCAAAATCGAAGAGCTCGTGCGACAGGGGCAGCGTCTTTCCCACCATGGGGTTCTTGGAGCGATTGGTCACGTCAATCAAGCCAGTCGAGGGGACGGCAGTGCAAAGCTCCGCAGCCTCGTCCTTCTCAAAGCGCAACTCGTAGTCCGTATAGGCCTCGCCCTCATCGAGCGGACACCTAAAGCCGGGATGACCACCGATAAAGAACGGCATGTCCTCGGTTCCCTCGTTGGTCACCTCATAGGAGACGCGCACGGCAGCGTCCTCGAGCGTGTAGCGAGCGACAAGCTTAAACGGATACGGATAATCGCTCAGCAGCGCGGCGTTATTCTCCGAAGCCAGGCACATCACCAGCTCGTTTTCGCCTTGGCTCAGCAGCTTCCACTCCTGTTTGCGCGCAAACCCGTGGCGAGCGAGCTTTACATGATGCCCGGCAAACGTCATGGCGCTGTTGTCGCGCAAGCCTCCGCAAATCGGGAAGCAAATCGGTGCTTGGCCGGACCACACGGCGGGATCGCCCTGCCACAAGTACTCGCGACCTCCAGCCTCAATCGAGGTAAACGAACCACCAGCCGTGGACACCTTAATAGAAATCGAATCGTTGGAGAGAGCGTATTCCATTGCCCATCCTTTCGAACAACTGCTTTTGCTCGCAAGTACCTGTCTCGGCCCTGACCAAAGGACAAACCCGCACGTTCACCGATGCATCCGGTATCCCAGGCATGCAACGGGGCACCATACAGACATTGAAGCAATTACAGCTGAAAGGCCTTCTTATTCGAACCATCATCCTCTATGCCTCACGCCACCACGGCAATACGAAAAAGCTCGTGGACGCCATCGTTGAGGCATACCCCGAAATCGATACCCTCGACGTGAAGTCACTCGGTAAAAACGAGTACCCCGACCTGCACGAATACCATCTGATCGGCGTCGCCACGGGCATTTATTACTCCGAGATCGACAAGGATATGGCACGTGTGCTCACTAACGTGCTGCAGCCGCAGGACAAGGTGTTTGGCCTTATGACCTACGGTGGCAAAAACAAGTGGTACAGCAAGGATATCGATGGTATCTGCCGCATGAGGCAGGCCATCTTTATGGGCGTCTACGGCTGCCCCGGCTTTGATACGTGGGGGCCGTTTAAACTCACCGGCGGTGTCCAAAAGGGGCACCCGACCGCTGAGGAAATTAAGGGCGCCGTCGACTTCTTCGACAAGATTGAAGACGAGTACGGCGACATCATCGTCGAAGAGTATGCCAAGCGCGAGAAGCGTCTAGCCTACGAGAAGGAGCATCCTGCAGGAGGCCTGGTGGCCGGCGTCAAGCGCACGGCAAAGAAGATCGCTAACAAGCTGTAACTGTGAAGGTACTTTTGAGCGTTTAACCCATACGGCGGGTCCGAGCAGATTCGGGCCCGCCGTTTTTTCTATCGTTACTCGGTAAAGGCGTTGCCGACGCTCTGCCCGCCAACATACGTCTCGACGAGGGTGAGCTCATGGTCGAACACGACAAAGTCGGCGTCGCGACCCGGCATGATGCTGCCGCACTTACCCTCGATGTGCGCGGAGCGTGCCGGCACCTCGGTTGCCATGCGAATGGCGATATCGGCTCTGGCGATGCCCCAGTCGACGATGTTCTTGACGCCCTGGGCTAGCGTGAGCACCGAGCCAGCGATGCTCTTGCCGTCGGCGAGCCAGCACAGGTTGTCCTTCATGATGACGTCCATGCCACCACTAGTGTAGCTGCCCTCGGGCATGCCGCCGCAACCCAAGCAGTCGGTGATGAGCACCGTGTGCTGCCAGCCCTTGGCCTGCAGCAGCGCCTTGATGGCGGCAGGGTTTACGTGCTTGCCGTCACAGATGATCTCGGCGTAGGTCTCGGGCGTGGACATAGCGGCACCCACGACACCGGGCTCACGGTGATGCAGCCCGCGCTGGCCGTTATAGGTATGCGTAAAGCAGCTGGCACCGGCGTTGATGGCGGCGATGCACTCATCGTAGGTGGCGTCGGAGTGACCGATGCTGGTCACCACACCCTTGGCGTTCAGAGCAGCCGCATAGGCAGCGGCACCGTCGCGCTCGGCCGCCATGGCGCTTTTAACGATGCGACCACCCGCAGCCTCCTGCCACTGATCGAAAACCTCCTCGGAAGGATCGATAAGATAAGCGGGGTTCTGCGCGCCCACGTGCTTCATGGTAAAGAAGGGGCCCTCCAGGTAGATGCCCTGAATGCGAGCACCGCAGAAGTCGGGGCCGCGACCCTCGTCCGCCTGAGCGATGGCGGCGCAGGCGTCCTTGATCTGCTCGACGCCATCGGTGAACGTCGTGGGCAGCCAGCTGGTGGTACCGCGACGGGCGAGCTCGGTCGAGCTGATATCGATGCCCTCGGGATCATTATCGGTAGTTGAGTGGTTGTAGAAGCCATGGATGTGAGTATCGACCATACCCGGTGCGATCCACGACCCCGTGTAGTCCTTAATCTCGCAAGAGGGCTCGTCGGCCTGCCAGGCGCCAAAGACGCCATCCTCGACCATAAGATAGCCGCCCAGTTGCGGGCCTGCCGGCAAGAAGAACTTGTCAGCCTTAATTGCGTACGTGCTCATATGCACTCCTTGCTTCTAAAGCAGTGACTGTGGCGATGCTTATACCCAGCTCACATAAAACAAAAAGCGCCCGCCCGCCGTTATGAGCGGACGGGCGCCCTTACAGAGGGACGCGATTAAGCGGTGAAGGGGTGAATCGTCACGCCCTTGACCACGCGGTTGACCGTGCCGGTGGGGCTCGGCGTATCGGGCGTGTTGCCCACGCGCACGGAGTTGAGCAGGCTGATGGCCTGGGCAAACATCACGAACGGCAGAGCGAGGTAGCCCTCGGGAAGCGCTTCGTAGCCCTTAAAGGTGAAGGACTCACCCTCATAGACGGTGGCACCTTCCTGCTGAACGGCGATGGTGTGCTGAGCGATCTCGTCGCCACCGATCTCGTTGAGGATGTCGATGTCGTACTGACGGGTGTAGGCGTCGTTGTTGACGAACACGAAGACGAGCGTCTTATCGTCGACGAAGGACTTAGGTCCATGACGATAGCCCATGGAGGTGTCGTAGGAAGTAGCGACCAGACCGTGAGCCAGCTCGAGGATCTTGAGCTGGCTCTCCTGGGCAAGGCCACCGAAGGAGCCAGAACCCAAGTAGGTCACGCGGTTGAAGTCGCCAGCCAGGTAATCGGCGATCTCGGGCTCACGGGAGATGACCTCCTCGCCCATCTTGGCGATGGTCTCGACCCACTCGGCCTTCTGCTCGTCAGAGGCAGTGTCGAAAATAAGGGTGGAGAGCAGGGTCATGCAGGAATAAGAACCGGTCATGGCGAAGCCCTTGTCGTTGGCGCGCGGAATGAGCAGCGTCAGCGCGTTGGGATCCTCGGCAGACTCGACAGCGAGCTTGCCCTCGGGAGCGCAGGTGATGTTGAGGAACTTGACGTTGTGGACGAGCTCCTTGGCAACGGCAACGGCGGCAAGGCTCTCGGGGCTGTTGCCAGAGCGGGCAAAGGAAACCACGAGCGTGGGATCCTCGGCGCGCAGGAAGTCGCGCGGGGCGCTCACGATGTCGGTCGTGGCGATGGGCTTAAAGTCGTAGAGATCAGTGTTGCCAGCGTGACGCAGGTACGGGGCGCAGGTATCGCCAACGTAGTCGGACGTACCGGCACCGGTGAAGACAACGGACAGACGACCCTCGCCCATGGCGCGAGCCTCGGCCAGGAAGGCCTCGATGGCCTCCTTGTTCTCGCGATAGATGTTGAGCGTATCACGCCAAAGCTCGGGCTGCTGAGCAATCTCGGCCGTGGTGATCTGGGCGCCGAGCTCGGTGAGCTCCTCGACACTCTTCTCGAACATTTCTAATGCCTCTTTCTTTACTAAATTGTCTGATATATAAAGACTTAATCTGAAAAGTTAAATCGGGTAGTAGTCATAGGCTGTTTTTCTTTCGTTAACACTCGTATCCGATCACAGAGTATCTCGATAATGAGAAATCCTGTACTTAAACTTGTCCGCACGAGCCACCGAAAGCGTAAACTCGACAACATCATTTTGGGTGTTGTGAGTAGTTCGGACTATGTCCAGAACTGGCGCACCCTCACCAATACCTAGAAGCCGAGCGTCACATGGACGTGCTATACCCGCAGAGAACTCCTCATCCGCTACTCGAATTTTCTGCTGATAATCCTGCTCAATGACATCGTAAAGGGGCTTCTGTTCGAGTAGAGGACGCTTGAGTGAAATAAAGAGCCTTGCTGGAAGATAGCTACGCTCAACCATCATAGGAATACCATCTGCCATTCGTAAACGTTTGAGTTTTAATACCTTTTCACCCAAATGAATCCCCATTTGCATCGAGAGCGTTTTATCTGCTTCCATTTCACAGAACTCTAAGATGGTTGTTTCTGGCAGGCGGCCCATCGCTTTCATCTGTTCAGTAAAACTGTACGATTGGGTAAGATTTGTTGCTTGAGTTAGTCGATCGGCAACAAACGTACCGCGACCTTGTTTTCGCACAATCCGACCAAGATACTCAAGTTCCTGAATTGCAAGCCGGACAGTCGACCGCGAAAGCCCGAAACGTTCGGCAAGCTCACGTTCGGACGGAATCAAATCACCTGGCTGATATTCATGATCAATTTTTTCAATCAGAATATCTACGAGCTGGTCATATAGCGGTTGTCTGTGCCTCTTGCACGTCATGATATTCTCCACGTAATGAGCAATTAACCAATACTTCAGCCTTCAGGTAACGCACCAACATGTCCAATAAATGGGCTAATAGCGACACTACATCTCATCGTCTTCATCAATGTCAGCACTCTCGAGTTTCTTGAGATCGACTCCCTCACGACCAACGACCCGCGCGCGTTCGGCAAGTTCATCAAGCGTTGGGTCTCCAAACGCACGCGTCATAACGAGCTCCACCAACATAGGTAGATTTGTTCCGGTGACAACGGTCACGTTATCGAGCTCAGTCGTCATTGGGATAGCTTGATTGAACGGAGTACCGCCAAGCAAATCAACAAACACCAATACGCCATCACAAGCTTGACGCATCTTGGCAATGCAGGTTCGCAAATCATCACCAAAAGTAACCGCCTCCGAGCCCGCAAAAGGAACTACCTCAAAATTAGGCTGTTCGCCGGCGACCATATCCACAGCGCTTTTCAAACCAGGTGCAAACTGACCGTGACCAGTTAGTACAAATCCAATCATTCTATCTACCTTTCTACCGTTCGCTTTCTCTAGCCAAAGAACCCCTCAAAAGGGCTCTTACGACCACTGCATCATTAAAGTTTAGTGAGTGTTTTGTTTTATCGTGGGAGGTCTGTGAGCGTCTCTAAGCTGCTTTTCAAGGTTGCGATATCTACGTGCTTCGCCCTTGTTCCCGCTGCTCTCATATTGATATGAAAGCAGCAGATAGAGCTTTCCGCGTAACCCAAGGTCGTTCGTATCCAGCATAGCTTCCATCTCATCGATCTTATCATGCCGACGGCAAAAGACTATGTCGTAGGTCAATTGACTGTCCGCCAAAATGCCCTTCGACACGATGGGGCGCATCTCTTCCAACATGGACGCCGCCCGCTTCCGGTCACCCGTCTTGATATAGAAATTAAAGGCGCGAACCGCAAGCTGTCGACGTTGTTTATCGCCGCACGACATCTCCAGCAAGTGGTCAAGCATTCGATCTGCATATGCGTCCATATCAGCAGCTTCATAGATCGTGAAACGCAGGTAATACTGCTTATACGTAGACATTACTATACGCGCAAGTTTGCGATCGAGCAGGTCTATGCAATCTTGGTATAAGCCCAAGTTAAACAATACCTGCAATTTCATATCGAAGTATTTTTTCGCTCCTTCGGTCACAGCGAAATAAGCCACGACAACACAAATGAACAGGACGATCCAAAATGGCATTGCACTATATTCCCTTCAAGGCAGCCTTAAGGAATTAATCGAACACGATGACTGCATAACCGCCTATGAACAGCGGTGTCCGACAAAACAAAAGAGGCGCACACTCCAGGGGATATGGCGATAAAGTCGCCTTGGAGGTGTGCGCCACGTCTCAATTGAGGCTCAAATGCCGTGACAATATGGGTATTTAGCCCTTGCAAATAATACCGAATGCACCCAAGGCAATGGACAGAACCAAGACGATAAAGATGGCCTTCGTCGAGGTCATGCCCTTCTTACCAAGGAGCCAGTATACGAAGCCGACGAGTGCGGCAGGAACCAGCTTGGGGCAAATCATATTGCAGATGTTCTGCAAGTCAACGGTAACGCCGCCGATAACAGGCTTCGCCGCAATAACGATACCGACATTGGTTGCGACCAGGGCACCGACCATAAAGACACCCATTACGGAGGCCGCGTCGGTCAACGCGTTCAGGCGATCGCTCATGGTGGTGACGAGCTTCATACCCTGCTCATAGGCCATGTGGGTCTGCTTGCAGCGGAACCAGTCAACAAGGATGTTCACGACGACCCAGATGAAGATACCCAAGGGGTTGCCGTTCATGGCCATATTGGCAGCCAGAGCGCCGAAAATGGTCGGGAGCAGCGAACCGAAGATGGAATCGCCGATGGAAGCCAGCGGTCCCATGAGACCAGTCTTGAGACCAGCAACAGCCTCGAGGCCCTCAATGCCCTCCTCTTCCTCGATCGCCAAATCGATACCGGTGATGATCGTGTTGAGGAAGTTTGAGGTGTTGAAGAACGGTGCGCACTGGGCGCGGCAGGCTTCCTTTAGCTCCGGCGTGCCGTCGCCGTACAGCTTGCGCAGTGTGGGCAGGATAATCCAGAGATAACCAGAGTGTTGCATGCGCTCGTAGTTCCAACCATCCTGGAAACCAAGCAGGTTACGACGGTTGATCTGCGCAAGGTCGTCCTTGGTAATCTTGTAGCCAGTGGTGCCATTGGCGAGTTTCTCATTAGAGCTCATCGTCGTCGTCTCCCTCCGCAGCGCCAGCAGCAGCGACGGGACGCTGGTTGTTCTTGTAGTACAGCAAAGACAGAGCAAAGCCAATAATAGCGATCGCCAGCATCGACATGTTATTGAACATACCGACCATATCCACGGCGCCCTTACCAAGCGCGCCGTTCACAGCGACGATGTTGGCGTTGAGGTTCATGATGCTCGTGAAGGCCGTACCAAACAGGGCGGCAACTACAAAGCCGAGCAGCAGGTAGGCGACGTGCTTTTTGACCGGCAGGTAACGGAGCAGGATAGCGAAGCCAACAGCGGGCAAGGCACCGCCAGCAACAGACAGACCGTCACCCAGCCACTTCCAGTCGCCGTTAAGGGCGGTAGTGATGCCCTCGACCAAGCCCTGGCCAAATGCGAGAGCCAGGAAGACCGGAATCATGCGGGACAGCATCCAGGAAACGGCACCGAGCAAGTAGTGTACGTTGTAGGCACCCCAGTTCATCTTCTCGATATCGGCATCGCACATGTGACCGAAGAACGTGTTGGCGAAACGGCCGGCGATATCGGTGTAAACGAGAATGGCAGCGACAGGTACGCCGATGGCGGCAAGAGCCGTCTCGGGATTCATGCCCGCACCCACGGCAAAGGCAGTGGCGACCAGAGTGCCGGAGTTGGCATCGATACGAGAGGCGCCGCCAAAGGTACCAACGCCCAGGACGGTGAGCTGCATGCTGCCGCCGATAAACAGGCCAGTCTGTAGGTCACCCATAATCAAACCGGTAATCATACCGGAGAAGACGGCTGAGCCGGCACAGGTGTACCAGTTCAGCTCATCCAGAATCTGATAACCCGCATACAGGGTTAACAGAAGAATCTGCCACCAAGCAATCATGGTAAACTCCTTATTTAAGGTGTAACAGTTTCTACAATACCAATACGCTTATATAAACCGTGCATCCCCCTTCACGGCCTAGCGTTAATTCGACTAGAGCGTGAGAGCCTCTGGGTTATCCTGCGGCGTCAGCTGAATGACAATAGGAAGATTATCGGCCTTGAGTTTGGCAAATGCGTCAAGGTCCCCCTGGTCGCAACTAATGTTGCGAGTCAGCTTCTTGACCGGCTCCATTGTCGTCATATTACCGACGATGAGCTGCTCAAGCTTAACACCTTGCTCCAAAAGTCGAACGTAGACCTCAGGCTTTTTCGCAACAATAAAGAGACGTTGCGCATCATATTTGCCAGCAGTGATGTTGGCAGCGGCCTTGTCGACAGGAAGCACGGACAACTTCACAGTTGCCGGGCAAGCCATGCGAAGAACCTGCTTTTGGGTAGCATCTTGCGATACCTCGTCGTCAACTACCATGAAGCGGCTTACCTGACGGGCGTTAGACCAGAGGTTTGCCACCTGTCCGTGAATCAAGCGAAAGTCGATTCGTGCGCCTACAATCATTTCTACTCAACTCCTTCTTGTTCAAGTGTACGGATAACGGGCTCAGAGCGAAGGGAGATTTTCGCATCATACACGCCCTCTGTTTCGAACATAACGAGCTCATTGGTACCAGGGTGTAATAAACCGTGCGGAACATAGAGCGTCATGATGGGACCCTTATCCCAAAAACGTCCGACATTCGTTCCGTTTACGAATGCCACACCCTTTCCAAAACCCGTAGTGTCGATAAAGGTATCAGCCGGCTCAGATATATCAAACTTTGCGCGGTAAAAGGAAGGTTGCCCCTCTACCCAGCCGGCGGAATAATCAAGATTATCGATGTTATCGAGTGGCAGACAACGCATCTCCCAACCGGTAACAAAGTGAAGATCAACGCAAACTCCTGTCCTAATGCCTTTATGCTGCGTATCAGCGAGCAATTTGTGACCATAATTGACGCGACCCATATCCTCGGTCAGAACATCCAGGCGGTTGTGTTCACAGGGAAGAACGCAGTGAATATCTTCCCCGATGTGCTCCTGATACTGCGTCGCCACTTTGTCACCGTTCACAAACACCTGTGCACGGTCGCGGGCGTCAATAACCCGAATACGCTCTTCATCTGCACGGTCACGCTCGACAGTCGTGGTATATAACGTATATCCATACGACTGACCCATCTCTTCCATGGGCATAGGATATTGGGCTTCAATCGGCTCCGAAAGAATATCGAGCACATTAAAGAGACTTACGCGCTCACTCACCGAAATATCGGGCATGGAAAACGCCTTTTTTGTTAACGGCTTGCTTTGCGCGATATCGGGATACAGCTCGTGAACTGTCCTTTGAATTGCGAAGTATTTCTCGGTCGGGTTGCCCTGTTCGTCCAATGGAGCATCGTAGTCATATGATGTCACCTGGTGCAGGTCATGTGTATGGCGTGCAGAACATCCGTTCATAAATCCAAAGTTGGTGCCTCCATGAAACATGTAGAGGTTTAAAGACCCTCCAAGCTCGAGCACCTCGCGAACGCAAGAGGCAAGATCTTCGGGATCGCGTCTGATGACGTTCTCCCCATAGCGATTGAACCAGCCGTCCCACAACTCCATGCACATAAGAGGCCATTGTTTTCCATGCTCCTTGTGAAAAGCAGAAAGAGCCTCAAAGTTCTCCTTTGCATGAGAACCAAAGTTGCCGGTGCACAACACATCATCGTCAATGAGCGTACCGGCACGAAGGCACCCACGCCACGGGCCATCGGAAGTACAAAGGGGCACGGAAACCCCACGCTCGACCATAAGGCGACGAATCGCGCGAAGATAGTCCTTATCCTCGCAATATGATCCATACTCGTTTTCAACCTGCATCATGATGATGTTTCCGCCCTTGTCAATCTGACGCGAGACGAGTATCGGCATGAGATGGTCGTAGTAATGCGCAACGTGAGCAAGAAACTTGGGGTCGCTGCTACGCGGTCTCATATCATGTTGGCGCAGCAGCCATGCTGGCATGCCGCCAAATTCCCATTCTGCGCAAATAAACGGAGAGGGCCGAACAATTGCATACAGACCGAGTGACGCTGCTTCATCAAGAAATGCCGCCAAATCAATTGAACCAGAAAAATCGAAGACGCCAGGCTTTGGCTCATGAAGATTCCACGGTACATACGTTTCGACCGTATTAAACCCAAGAGCCTTAAGGTTATAGAGCGAGTGGTGCCAGTCGCTCGGATGAACACGCATATAGTGAATCGCCCCCGACAAGATGGTGAACGGCTCATCATCGAGTAGGAATTGATTGGTGATCTTAAACGAATGCATGCTACTCCCGATCTTCGTGCTCTACGACGCCGATGCCGGTTCCTCGGCCCTCAGCTAAACGCCTTGCCTATTATGGACGCATTAACGCAATTATGTAGACAGAATCTGAAGTGGTCCGTAAACGGTAGCGAAATGACGATGAACGGCTTTAATGAACAAAATATAAACCCGCTGGTAAATTACTTTTTAACTATAGATTTCTAACGATTCTATAATTGAAAGGTGGTATGTACCAGCTATCCACTATTTCATACTAGTTACATTATGCTTAAATCGCATTTCTTCAAATGCTTATCTACTTTGTTGTTGCCGATTTGAGTGCGCGTGCGCCAACCCAAGCATCGTCACGGCTTCAGTTCCCCTATTCATAAACATAAAACCCCGCCAAACGTGATTCCCTAGGGAAAACACGCTTGGCGGGGTCGTAGCGTGATTTCCCTAGGGGAATCACGCCATCAGACAAACGGTTCAGCCGAGCAGCGCGCTACTCCTCCCAGTAAGCGTCTGCAAGCAGCTTAAAGCAGATCTTCTTGACCGGCTGTGCGCCATCGCCCGGGAACTCGAGTGTGGGCATGTGAGGCTCGCCGGCAACGAACAGCGCAAACTTGTCGTCAGCAAGATCGCCGGCGATCGAAGCGTCGGAATCGACCAGATCGTAGTCGTCCTTCTCGTCAAACTCCTGGACCAGCGTCAGGCTGCCCGTGGCAACCTTAAAGGCCTCGCGACCCTCAATGTCGATCTGCAGGTCGTGATAGCGCTGATGCGTCTCGTAGTGGGCCTCGGCCTCGGGACGCGTCGTGGGAGCCATGACGTTCGCAAAGACCTTGTCGCCCAGAATCTGATGGCTGCCGACCTCGAGCTGTGCCGGATCGTTCTCCTCGAGCCAGTCGATCAGTACGTCGAGGCCCTTGAGCATTCCGCGATACTCCTCGATATCGCCCAATGCACCGTAAATCATCTAAATCCCCTCTCGGATCGTTTCTTTGGCGGCTACTCGGTAAACGCGTTACCGACGCTGTTGCCACCCACATACGTCTCGACCAGGGTAAGGTCGGGATTGAACACGACAAAGTCGGCATCGCGGCCGGGCATAATGCTGCCACATTTATCCTCGACGTGAGCGGAGCGCGCGGGTACCTCAGTCGCCATGCGAATGGCGATATCGGCGCTCGCAAGACCCCAGTCGACGATGTTCTTGACGCCCTGTGCGAGCGTGAGCACCGAACCGGCGATAGCAGAGCCATCGGCGAGCCAGCAAAGGTTGTCCTTCATAATGACGTCCATGCCGCCGCTGGTGTACTTGCCCTCGGGCATGCCGCCGCAACCCAGGCAATCGGTGATCAGCACCGTGTGCTGCCAGCCCTTGGCCTGCAGCAGCGCCTTAATAGCAGCAGGGTTCACGTGTTTGCCGTCGCAAATGATCTCGGCATAGGTGTTGGGCGTGGTCATAGCAGCCCCGACGACACCGGGCTCACGGTGATGGAGGCCGCGCTGGCCGTTATAGGTATGCGTAAAGCAGCTGGCGCCAGCATTGATGGCGGCGGCACACTCATCATAGGTGGCATCAGAGTGGCCAATGCAGGTCACGACGCCCTTTGCGCTCAGAGCCGCAGCATAAGCGGCAGCGCCATCGCGCTCGGCCGCCATGGCGCTCTTGACGATACGACCGCCGGCGGCCTCCTGCCACTCGTCAAAAACTTTCTCGGACGGGTCGATCAGATAAGCGGGGTTCTGGGCACCCACGTGCTTCATGGTAAAGAACGGACCCTCCAGGTAGATACCCTGAATACGAGCACCGCAGAACTCAGGTCCGCGCTCTTCGTCCGCCTGTGCAATAGCGGCACAGGCGTCCTTGATCTGCTCCACGCCGTCGGTAAAGGTCGTAGGCAGCCAGCTGGTGGTACCACGACGAGCGAGCTCGGTCGAGCTTATGTTGATACCCTCGGCATCGTTATCGGTCGTGGCATGGTTATAGAAGCCATGAATGTGGGTATCCACCATGCCCGGCGCAATCCATGTACCCGAATAATCTTTGATCTCGCAAGCGGGCTCATCGGCCTGCCAAGTGCCAAAGACGCCGTCTTCGACCATCAGGAAGCCGCCCAGCTGCGGCCCCGCCGGCAAAAAGAACTTGTCGGCCTTGATAGCATACGTGCTCATCTATGCTCCCGTACCCGCAGTGTGTTTTAGGGCGGATCAAAAACCACTGCATTGTTAATTCGAGCGATTGTTCGTTGCCTTCTACCGCTTGGCACATTTTGCACCCGCCGCAAAACACGCCAAGCCGTTTATACCCAATAACTCTAGACTGCGCGGTTGTGGTAGACCTTGTACTTAAACTGGTCGGCACGCGCAACCGAACGCGTATACTCGATAACCTCGTTGTTCATGTCATATGTGGTACGAATCAAATCCAGGACCGGTGCGCCTTCGGCAATCTCGAGCAGACGAGCGTCGGAATGGCGTGCGATACTCGCGTAGAATTCTTCCTCTGCCACGCGAACTTTCTCGTGAAAGTCCTGCTCGATCATGTCGTACAGCGATTTGTTCTCGATCATGGGGCGCTTAAGCGCAAAGAACTTGCGACTCGGCAGATATGTACACTCAATCATCAGCGGCACACCATCGGCAATACGCAGGCGCTTGATCTTGTACAGGTGCTCGCCCAGGCGCGCGTTCATCTCTACGGCAATATTCTTGTCAGCCTCGACCTCGGTAAACTCGAGAATCGTCGTCTTGGGCACACGGCCGATCGCCTTCATCTGCTCGGTAAAGCTATAGGTCTGCGTGAGGTTTGCCGTTTGCAGAGAGCGGTCGCACACCATGGTTCCACGGCCGCGCTGACGAACCACCAAGCCTAGGCGCTCAAGCTCCTGTAGGGCAAGGCGAACCGTCGTACGCGAGAGCCCGTAGCGCTCCGACAAGTCACGCTCAGACGGCAAATAGTCGCCGGGCCGAAGCTCGTGATCGATTTTATCGGTCAACAGATCGACGAGCTGATCGTACAGAGGTTGTTTGCGCGCTCCCATAGCCATAATGATACCTGCCGGATAAATGACTCGAAATTGGTTGTAACCAGACACCACGTACTATAGCAGTTTTATTGAAATAACAGCAGGTCAACCAGCATATTTCAATATTGTTTGCCGGTTGATAGCCTGCGCACTGTAATACCAATCACATCGCCGCATCAAGTATCGAGGTAGCAAAAAGGGCCGCCCCCGCGGAGCGGGACGACCCTTTGCAAGACAGATACGTCTTTAAGGCTTAGAGAAGCTTCTTGAGCTCCTCGGCAACAGCCTGGACCTGCGTGCCGATGATGACCTGGGTAGCACCCTTGTCCATCTTCATGACACCCAGAGCGCCAGCCTTCTTGCAGGCAGCCTCGTCGACCAGAGCGGAATCGCCGAGCTCGAAGCGCAGGCGAGTAGCGCAGCAGTCAACGGTCTTGACGTTCTCCTTGCCACCGACGGCAGCGAGAACAGCGGCGGCCAGAGCGGCGAACTTGTCGTCGCCAGCAGCGGCGGAAGCGGAGGTCTCCTCGACATCCTCATCCTCGCGACCAGGGGTCATGAGGTTGAACTTGGTGATGGCGAAGCGGAACACGAGGTAGAAGACCACGAAGGCAGCGAAGCCCAGCGGGATGATCATCCAGGTGTTGGCGGCAGCCGGGAGGCTAGAGGAGAACAGGAGGTCGGTAGCACCAGCGGAGAAGCAGAAGCCAGCACGGAAACCAACATAGTAGGTGACGATGGTGAAGATGCCGTACAGGGCAGCGTACACGACGTAGAGCGGGAAGCACAGGAACATGAAGCCGAACTCGAAGGGCTCGGTGACGCCGCAGACGAAGGCGCAGATAGCAGCGGAGACAACCAGGCCGATAGCAGCCTTCTTGTTCTTAGCGGTCTGAACCATAGCCAGGGCAGCGCCCGGGATACCGAACATCATGCAGGGGAAGAAGCCGGACATGTACATACCGAGGCTCCACTTGACGTCAGCAGAGGTCTCGCCAGCCCAGAAGTGGGTCAGGTCGCCCAGGCCGATGGTGTCGAACCAGAACACGTTGTTCACCAACGAGTTCCATGTCCGCGCCTTATGCATACCGGCTTCTCCGCTTGCCGGCATTGGTGCGCAAACTTAGACAACCCAGTCCCTATTTGGGGTTGCTGGTATGTACGGTAGCACACACTCAATTCAAACGTCCACCACATTTCGTTCAAATTATTATTTCGTTGCCAAACGGTTATTTTTGGCCCGTAAACGGTAATTTACGCAGGTAGGCGTGCTGCGTTTCTTTCATCACCAAACTTATTTTTAGCAATTTCCATTCGACTTCGAATCAAAATTGGTTACTACCAGATGAACAGTGGTACCACATTGTTACTACCAGTTTGGCCGAAATCGTTTTCACTTTACATGAATAAAGTCTCCAAGAATTTGTATATAACCTCTCCCCTACCACCCTCTTCCCCGCCCTTCCCTACAACGCAAAAAGCCCCCTAGAACGATGTCCGTTCTAGCGGGCATATCAGATTTTTTGGCTACGCGCTCGGCGGCTCGGGCAGCCCTTACGCAAACAGGCCGTAGATGCTGATGTTGGCCTTGGCGTAGAGGCCGTTGGCGTACTCGGTCCACTTGGAGCTGGCGCTCGAAGCCTGCGAGGAATACTGCTGGTAGGCGGTGTAATAGGCGGTCATGGCCTGCTTATAGGTAGCGCTATCGGCCGTAAAGGCATCGTCAGCGAAGGCCTTGGCATAGGTGCTATCGGCGTCCTTCCAAGTGCCCTTCTCGCTATCCCACTCGTCGCCGGCAAGGTTGATGATGTAGTCGGCGTAGTCCTTGCTCGCGGTCTCCTCGTTGCCGTCAGCAGGCTCGGTCGGGGCGGTCGGCATGCTTGCGGAGCTATCGCCAACCTTCTTCTTGTAGAGCTTCTGCAGCGTCGCGGACTGGCGGACGATCTGCTTGGCCTGATCCTTGGACACGCCATACTGCGTGGCCATGGTCTTGTAGTCGGAGGTGCCGATGGAATCCTCGGCGTACTGCTTCATTTCCTTGGAAGAGACGGTAATGCCCTCGTCCTCGGCAGCGTCCAGCAGAATCTGGTTGCGCACGTAGGACAGGATAACGTCGGCAGACGGAGCGGTGTAGTTGCCGTCATCGTCCTTGACGGTGTCGAGGCTGTACTGGCTCTCGATGGCCTCACGCGCGGTGATGTCGCTCTTCTTGCCGTTGTAGCTATAGCTTGCCACGGTCGAATCGAGCTGGTCCTCGGTGAGGGTCGCCGAGCCGACGCCTTTGCCGCCAAAACCACCGTTGCCGATAAAGAAGCCGACCACGGCAGCAATCACGACGGCGACCACAAAGGCGGCAATCATCGTCTTCTTGTGCTTGCAAGCGTGGTCGTCCACGTCGGAGTCGTCGTCCTCGTCCTGTTCCTCGGGCATCAGATTCTCGTCAGCGGCATCCGCGGCAATCTGAGCCTCTAGTCGGGCGTCCTCCTCCTTGGCCGTCGTACCGGCGGCAATGTGCTCGGCAGACGTACCGGCGACTAGATCGATCTTCTCGTTCTCGTCACCGTCGGGGCCTTCGCCGCGCTCGATGATCTGGATGCCGTCGATCTCGTCCTTCTCGTCCTTCTTTTGAATCAGACCCATATCAGTTACTCCTTGTTAGGAAACATAGTCCGCAATAGAATACGCCCGACAAAGCGCCGGGCGTATTGATTCTCAGGTTATACGCAAACACTTAAGTACTATTTAGGCGTTTGCAGTCTGCATGCCTTAGGCCAGGTGCGCGATAACGGCATCGGCAAAGGCCTGCGTGCCCACAGCGCCCTCAACGGAGCCGGTCTGGGCACGACGAACGTCGCCGGTAACCTGCTCACCCTCGTCGAGCGTGGCAGAAACGGCGGCGCGAATGCGATTGGCCGCGTCGTTCTCGCCCAGGTGATCGAGCATCATAGCCGCGGACAGAATCTCGGCCGTGGGGTTAGCGATATCCTGGCCAGCGATATCGGGCGCGGAGCCGTGCGTTGCCTCGAAGATGGCGCAGTCGGCACCGATGTTGGAGCCGGGGGCCATCCCTAAGCCACCCACCAGGCCGGCGCACAGGTCGCTCACGATGTCGCCGTACAGGTTGGGCAGCACCAGGACATCGAAGTCGTTGGGGTTCTGGACCAGGCCCATGCAAGTGGCGTCGACAATCTTGTCGTTGAACTCGATATCGGGATAGTTGGCGGCCACCTCGCGCGCAACGCGCAGGAACAGGCCGTCGGTCGCCTTCATGATGTTGGCCTTATGCACGGCCGTCACCTTTTTGCGGCCGCAGCGGCGGGCATACTCAAAGGCATACTCCACAATGCGGCGGCTCTTGGCGATGGAGATGGGCTTGATCGAGATGGCGGAATCGGCGGCGAAGGTCTTCTGACCCGAGCGCTCGACAAGCTGCGAGAGCTCCTCGACCTCGGCAGCGCCCTCATCGAACTCGATGCCGGCGTAGAGGTCCTCGGTGTTCTCGCGCACGATGACCAGGTCGACATCGCGGAAGCGCGAGCCGTCGCCCGGCTGCGACAGGCAGGGGCGCACACAGGCATACAGGTCGAAGTGCTTGCGAAGGGCAACGTTAACGCTGCGGAAACCCGTGCCGACCGGCGTGGTGATGGGACCCTTGATGGCAACCTTGGTCTCGGCGACCGCATCGAGCACGTGCTGGGGCAGCGGCGTGCCAAACTCGTCCATGACGCCGGCACCGGCCTCCTGGACATTCCAATTGATCTGGACACCGGTGGCCTCGACCACGCGGCGCATGGCCTGCGTAATCTCGGGACCGATACCGTCACCGGGAATCAGGACTACATCGTGCGCCATAATCTGTTACTCCTCGTCTTCGGCGGCGTCAGATTTTTTAACGCTAGCACGCTTCTTCTTTTTGGAGAGATCAAGATCAAAGCGTTTAACAAGCATTTCGCAAATCTCGCTCGAACGGGCCTTGAGATAGCTGCCCTTGCCGTTCTCGGCATCGAACTTAAGGCGCAGCGCAAGCTTCTCGGCGACCTCGGCGTCGATCTCGCCCTGGCCAAACTCGTACAGGCAACCGAGCATGTCGCGATACTCGAGGTCGCCGTGGTAGCACTGAATGGCCTCGTCCAGGATGGGCCAAGCCTCGCGCGAACGCTCGACGCTCGTGGCGCCCCACACGCACAGCAGGCGGAAGGCGGCATAGCGCAGCGTGGAGGAAATCTCGTCGAACAGTGCGGTCTCGGCGCCCTCAAAGGCATCGCCCAGCTGCTCGGGACAGGTGGTGGCAAGCGCCGTCAGGGCATCGAGGGCCTCCCAGCGGGTCTGAGCCTCGGGGCGGTCGAGTGCCTCGATCAGCGCGGGGACGCAGGGCACGACGCGCTGCGGATCGCGCTCGGCGAGCAGGTGCAGCACGCGGGCGGCAAACTGGCGGATGCGGCGCGTGGGGCAGCCGAGCTCCTGAACCAGGCGGTCGACGGCGTTCTCATTCTCCTCTGCCAGCTGGAGCTGTGCCAGCTCCTCGTCGGTGAGCTGTTCGTCTTTATTTTCTGCCATAGTTACCTCTTCTTACTATTTCTTAGCGTGCTTGCCAGCACCCTTGCTGTCATCGGTGACCGAGATGAGCTGTCGGTCGGCAGCGCCATTACGACGCGCACGGCGGCGTTCCTCGGCATCGCCCGCGTCGGCGGCGGCGCGGTGTGCCTTGTTGACGTTAAAGACCTCGTCGTGCTTGCGCCACGGACCGACGGACTCGCCAAAGCTCATCTTAAGGCCGGCGATAAAGCCGCCGAGCCAGCCGATCGGCGCAAACTGCACCAGCGGGAACAGCGAGAACACCCAGGTCAGCAGAACGACTGCCGCCGCTCCCGCAAAGTTGGCAATCCAGTAGTCGCGCTTGGTGATGACGCGCTTTTCGCACGCCCACTGGCCGCACAAAAAGCCAATGTAGATCGCGAAGAGAAAGAGCACCAGCGCAAGCACCACGAACGTCCAGCTCATGGGCGCTACTCCCCGTGATGGTGGCCGCAGCAGCACTCGTGGCCGTCGTCATTACCGTGACCGCCGCAGCACTCGTGGTCCTCGCCGTGATGGTGGCCGCAACCGCACTCGTGGTCCTCGCCATGATCGCCGCAACCGCAGCCTTCCTCGTGAGCACCATGCTCCTCGGGACGATACTGCGACCAGTCCAGACCGGCGGCGATGGCGTCAGCCTCCTCCTTATAGAGGACCGTGACGGCCTGGGTGCCCAGCTTGGCACCACCGATGGCATCAAGCATGTCGTAGAGCGTAAAGGCCACGTCGGCGCCGGGCAGCGCAAGCTCGCGGTCGTCGGCATAGGCGAGCGCCAAGCGCAGGTCCTTAATAAAGTGCTCGACCATAAAGCCGGGCTTGTAGTCGCCGTCGAGCGCCTTAGGCGCCAGGCTCTCCATGGCGCCGGACTTACCGGTGCCGCCCAAGATCATCTGGCGGGTTTTCTCCAAATCGAGGCCGCTCAGCTCGGCAAATGCCATGGCGTCTGCCATGCCGACCATGCAGGCGCCCAGCGACACCTGGTTGGCAAGCTTGGCAGCCTGGCCCTTGCCGGCGCCATCGAAGCAGCAGATGGTTGCCGCAAAGGTGGAAAGGATGTCGCGGACCGGAGCGATGTCGTTCTCGGTGGCGCCCACGATAGCCGTAAGCGTGCCGGCGATAGCTCCCGACTCGCCGCCGGTGACGGGGCAGTCAAACGCCATACGGCCCGTGACCTGGGCGGCCTCGGCAATGTCGCGCGCCAGCTCGGGCGAGCTCGTGGTGAGGTCAATCAGGACCGCGCCGGGCTTAGTGCACGCGAGCAGGCCGTCGCCCGCCAGGTAGAGCTCCTCGACCTCGGAGGGATAACCCACCATGGTAAAGACGACGTCGGCGTTCGCCGCGGCATCTGCCGGCGTATCGGCCCAAACGGCACCGCGCTCAACGAGCGCTGCGGCCTTGGACTTGGTGCGGTTGTTGACCGTGACGGGATAGCCAGCGTCCAGAATGTGGCCGGCAATGGGGGCACCCATAATTCCGGTGCCGATAAATGCGACAGAGAGCTTGTTTGCCATGAAACCTTTCCTTTTGGGTTGGGTGTTATTACCAGGTTGAATACTCGGTGCCAGCGTTTGGGCTGTGAGTCGAGGGCGATTACGGACGCATCGCTTGCCTACTGCCCGCGCACGCGGCGAGCGATGCGGTCGGAAAGCGAGGCTTTCTCGGCGCGGTTCTTGCCCCAAAACGCAAGTGCCACCATGCCGGGCCCCACGTGCGAGCCGATGGTAGGACCGACGGAACTACGGATAATCGTGACGTCGGCGCAGCCCTCCTCCTTGCGAACTGCGGCCTCGAGCCAGTCACCATCCTTCTCGGCATCGGCAGTCATGATGGCGATGGGCATGGTGCGGTCGGGCACGTAGTTCTCGCGGAACGACTTGAGGATGGACTTGAGCGCCTTCTTGCGGCCGCGGTTGACGCCGATCAGCGACAGCGAGCCGGCCAGGTCGTAGGACAGCTCGGGTTTGACGTCGAGCTTTGCCGTGAGCTGTGCCGCCGCGGGCGGAATGCGGCCGCCGGCAGCCAGTGCGTCGAAGCTCTCGAGCGTAAAGTAGCCGTGGACGTAGGTCTTTGCCTCGTTTGCCCAATCGACCAGCTGCTTGGCAGTCAGTCCCGCCGAACGCTGGCGCACGGCCTCGAGCGCCAAGAGCGCGCCGGTCGCGCAGGGCAGGGCGTTGTCGACCACGTAGAGCTCAAAGTTGGGATACTCGGCGCGCACGGCATCTGCCGCCTGGCACGCGGAGTTGTAGCTCGACGACAGCGCCGAGGTAAAGCACAGGTAGACCGTGGGCGTGCCCTCTTTGGCGCACTCGGTAAAGAACTCGATATAGCGACCGAGCGACACAGCCGAGGTGGACACGCGAGCGCCGGCGCGCATGCGGTCGTAGAACTCCTTAGGACTCATGCTCGACCAGATATCGTCCGTGCGCTCCTCGCCATCGATAATGAAGGGGAAACCCAGGATATCGACATCGAGGTTCGCGGCGACCTCGGGGCTAAAGTCGCAGCAGGTATCGACGACGATGCGGCAGCGGTCAGAATGGCCGGTAGATGCAGCCTTGTCCATCAAAGCGACTCCTTACGTAAAAAAGGCGGCCACCCGCATGGGATGGCCGCCAACCGTTAACTCATGCAAGTTAACGTATTTTACTCGTCAAGTGTTTCGATGCGGGGCTTGATGATGCCATATCCACCATTCTTACGGTGATACACCACATTGATGAGGCCAGTCGTCGCGTTCTCGAACACGTAGAAGTCGTGGCCGAGCAGATCGGTCTGCACCAGCGCCTGCTCCTCAGTCATCGGGGTGACATCGATGACCTTCTCGCGGACGAGCAGGTCGTCCTCCTCCTCGGGCAGCAGCAGGTCGGCCAGATCCTCGACGCGCTCGACCGGCGCGACATCCGCTGCGCTGGCACCGCCCTGGCGGTTGTCCACGACCTTGGTCTTGAACTTGCGCAGCTGGCGGGTGACCTTATCGGCGGAGAGGTCGATGGCGGCGTACATATCCGCACCGTGCTCGGCAACGCGAATCACCGAACCGCGGGCACGAACCGTAACCTCGACGATTGCCGGGTTGGGGTTCGAGGGGTTCTTCTCATAACGAAGTACGACGTCGACCGTCATGGGCTCGATATCGAAAACCTTGAGCGCCTCGCCGATCTTCTCATCCACATGCGCACGCAGAGCATCGGTTACCGTCGTTTTGCGTCCAGAAACCTTGATATCCATACGTGGCTCCAATCTGCCTCGGGGACTTACTGTACTGGCTATGTACCCATTGCCGTGCATTTAATCACGCGGATTCCCAAAGACCCGAATAACGATTGCTTGATACCGCATACCGAAGTCTCGCACTTTTCTGTGGCAAAGTGCGCTATGGGAGGGCGACGGCGACTTTGGTTTTGCACCTAAAAAATGTCCTTGAACTGCTGGTTTTCTGGAAACGAAAAAGCCGGGCTCCCCTGTTGGCAAAGCCCGGCAATGCGTGTTGAAACCGTGAAGAGGCGTCTCTCCTAGCGCATAGGAGACGCCACCCCTAGCAATAACTAGCTATTGAGCTTGTTAATGTCGTCGTCGGTGATAGCGCCCTCCTGGCTGGACGATTTATCCTCGGAGGTTGCACCCTCGCTGTTCGAATCGGAGGATGCGGACTCGCTGGATCCGGTGTCGGTCGACTGTACGTCGGTGCCCGAGACCGTCTTGGTGGTGAGGTCATAGGGCATCGTGCCGTACCAGACGGAGTGGACCGCCTCGAGCGTGCCATCGACCGTGATACCGTCGAGGGCATCGCTCACGGCACGGCATAGCTCATCGTTGGCCGCGAGGCCCGCGACGCCGAGCGTCGAGGGCGTCTCGAGCGCGCCGACGTAAGAGATCTGGCTCATCAGGCGCGCAAGGTAGCCGCCGGCCGTGGAGTCGCAAATCACGTAGTCGATCTCGCCGGACTCGAGCGCCTCAAAGCACTCGTTGATGTTGGAGAAGGTCTTTTGGTTGGCCGTGATGCTCTGCTTGGCGAGCGCTTCCTGCGAGGCCGAAGAGGTCTGAACGCCCAGGGTAGCGGTGTTAAGCGTTTCGGTGGAAACGCTCAGCGACTCGCCATCGCTCGTCTTTCCGAACACTGCCGCAGCGTCGTACAGGCAAGTACCAAGCGTGCTGATGTCACCATCCGTGGAATTGATGTCGCCAATGAAGATGTCGGCCTTTTTGTCGCCAAGCGCGGAATCGGCAGAAGACGCATCGACGAAAGCAACCTTGAGGCCCATGCGACTTGCAAGGGCGCGGGCAGCGTCGACCGCGTAGCCCGTGAGGTTACCATCGGCGCCCTGCATGGCCTGCGGAGCATCGGAGGTATCGAGGGCAACCGTCAGGGTGCCGGGAGTGACCAGGGCATCGTCCGACACCGTAGGGGTAACGGTCTCGCGCTCGATCTGGTCAATCGTGGGTGTCGTGAACGTGGACAGTGGATTGAACGCGCATCCGCTCAAGCCCAATACGGCAATGACCGCCGCGGTCCCAGCACCTAACCGAGCCGCGTGCATCAAGCTGCCCCTCACCATGTCCACTACCCTGCCTTCTGTGTCGTATACAATCCGTGCGTTGCGCGGAATAACGGGTGTTCCCACCAGCTGACCTGGTATTTGACCCCACACTTGCGCACCGGGGTGTTTGCTCGGGAGGCCATAGCCACCTTCACGACTGGCCCGCTCGCCCGCGAGGCGGTATTGCCCCAAAGAAAGTAGAACGGACGGTGCGGCTTACATCTAGGACGCGCCATGATCGCGCCGCGCGCACGCGGTCGCTTACGTGGATCCCTTTGACCGCGTCTGTCTTGGACTAGGATGGACATTTCGTCCGTCCGCAACCACAGCCTGGCAGGAACGTAGCGCATTATAGCTAAGTTCAAGCTAAAGTTTAAGGTTAGGGGCGTCATTCGCACCGTGAGCACAGATTTTGCAGGTCGGAGCGGACCATTCGTGCCCCCATGAAGCCCGGAGCTCCCCTACGGGGAGCTCCGGGGCACCCGCCTCAGGGTGCCGTGTGCAAATAACGGCAAATATGAGTACTGTCACCAATTTAGTAGCAGCGTTTTTCCGCCCCGCGAGCCCTTTTTGAGTTCCGCACAACCTGCTTGGCGCCAAGATATTCCACATTCGTTTATTATCTCTTCAATGAATCCAAATTTTCGGCCCAAGTTTCTTTGTTTTTACTGCTACTAATCTAGTAACAATACTCATATTTGCCGTTTTTTGCACAGGGCATATAAACAGACCCCCTATAAAGCCATAGTTTTACGCCGGCTTGAGCCCAAAGCACGCTCGGAGCGTATTCAGCAGAGCATCTTGCCTCTTTCGACGCGCCTCTACGCGATTCTGATATCGCTTACCCATGCGTTGGTAAATGCGCCATGCGAGCGCTTCCATCGCTTCCATGTCGCAGAGCATTTCGTTGTTGACCGTCGCGACCTCGATTCCCATAGTAATCAAGCCCGTGTTGCGTTTTTCATCATGAATACGTCCCCTCCGGGAGGAATGGCCCAGCTCACCGTTGTATTCCAGGTCAAACCGGGCTGCCTCCTGATACGCATCGCAAACTGCATGCGACATCCCCGAGATTGCCTGCGCGCGGTCATCGAACTCGATCTTGTAGTCGGTCTTAAAGGGACCGCAGGCAAATCCGCCATAGGAAAACGGAAGCGAAAACATGGCAAGCATGATGCACTCCATGGGTGAGCGCAGGTTTTCTGACAGGTAGGGACACAGGCGTAGCAGTTGTTTGGCCGCACTCCCCTTGCATGCCGCAAGGTAATCTGCCAGGCGATCGGGCGTCAGCACCGGCTCGACTTCAAAGTAGCCCACGTCTGCCGGTTGGTCCTTATCCTTTGCAAGTCTATTCGCAACAGGCGAGGTGTAGGGAGGCAGATACTTCCCGCGATCGCTTAGTGAAATCTTGGAACACAGTTCCTGGGCCAGTGCAAACGCCTGGATACAGTCGACCTCGCGGGCGACGGCAACACAAAGGGCCTCGGGAGATAGGCTGTACACCCCCGGTTCCACCTCTAGAATCGAGCCGACAGGCAACCCGGAACACACGGACCAGCCCACGCCAGGCATGCGTCGGCGCTGCGCCGCAGATCCCACCAGCAAGCACAGATCTTCTTGCACCTCGCCGCTTTTGGCTCCAATTCGCACCAGGTCGGGAAGATAGATATCCTCGGTCGAAGGCGATGACGTACACAGCACGCGGCGCTCTTCATCGGGATTGAGGTCCTTCCAGCCGATGTAGCCCATCTGCCGGCGCTCGGCTCGAATCATGCGCAACGCCGAGGCGCCTGTTAGGATTGCGGAAGCCGCTAGCTGTTCGCCTGTCGGCTCGTTGCACCGCTCAATCTTTACCGCCACACGAATCACCCCTACCAGACGCGTGCGATAGCGAGGCCATCAACGGCCGCAGCACCGGCGCGCTTGAGTTCCGCCGAAGCCGCAGCCATCGTCGCACCCGTGGTGATAACGTCGTCGATAAGCAGCAGGCGGCGGCCCCGCACGTCCTCAACGGTCTCGTACATGCCTCGGGCGCGTTCACGGCGTTCTTCACGACCGAGTTCACGCTGGTCGCCATGGCCGTACTTAACGAGGGCGTCGAGCAGCGGAACACCCGACAGCTCGCAAAATGGGCGCGCGATGGCTTCCATATGATCGAAGCCGCGTCGCCGAAACGCCGCCGCCGTCGCGGGCACAAACACCACTGCATCGGCGCCGGACAACACACCGCCTAAGCGTTCGGGTGCCGCGACCTGGGCATACAAGGCGGTGTCGTATAGCAGCTCTGCCAGATACGGCGCCAGGCGTCGCTCGCCCGCGTCTTTGTACGCTTTAATGATCCTCGGGAGCGGATGCGTGTAAACGGCACATGCCAGGCACCGGTCGAGTGCTTCGGCCATCGCCGAGGACGTACCCTCGACCGAGCACTCGGTGCACAGCAAGTCTCCAAACGGGGCGCCGCATCGAGTGCAGCTATGCCGCGGGTCGATGAGCGCAAGCGCGGCCAGGCAGTCTTGGCAAATAAGCGCACCGGCGCGCTCGCAGCCGGCACATCGCGTGGGTGACAACGCCTCAAGCGCCTCGTGCGCCGCCTGCTCGGCAAACGGTAGCAATTCGTCCGCAAACGGTAGGATGCCGGCACCTTGCAGGCATCCCAACACATTCAAATGTCTCTTCACGACACAACCCTCCCTACGCTCGGTCGCAGGGAGGGTTGTTGATTCAGCGCTATGGTACCCCGACGCGTTTGGGGCCAGGCGGGTTAAATCCGTTTGCGGGCGCTATTCGCCGGTGGGCGGTTGCGGTGCGGACGAGTTTTGGGTCGAGCCCTCACCGCCATCTTGACGCGGCTTGCGGGAACGGCGACGGCGACGGCGCTTCTGGCCCTGGTCGGCCGAACCCTCGCCACCACGATCTTCGCGCGACTCGCGTTCGTCGCGAGCAGCACCGCGCACGGCCTTGGCAGCTGCCCCTCCGCCATCTCCGGGGCGACGGCGCGTGACCTTGACCTCGCCATCCGAGACCTGATCGGCCACGGAGGGCACCGAGGGCTTTTGCTGCGTGCCCGAGGAATGGCGACGACGCGGACGCGGGACGCGCTCGTCATCGTTGCGCTGCTTGCCACCCTTGTCGGCAGGCGTATCGGAACCCGAACCACCCTTGGGGGCGGCACCGGCTTCGCGAGCGGCTGCGGCGCGGAAGGCGTCCTCGCGCTCCTCGCTCGACAAATGACGGCGACGACGGCGCGTGGGATTCATGCCACCGCCTCGGTTTTGCTGCTGGGGCTGCTGAGCCTCGCGCTCGCGGGGGGAATTCTTGCCTGCGGGAGCGGCCTCGCCGGTATCGCCCGAACCCGAGCGCTTGCGGCGGCGACGTCCACCGGCAGCCTCCTCGGCCTCGGGTGCCTCGGCCTTGCCGCGACCCTTACCGCGGCCGCGACCCTCGCCCTGGCTCTGACCGGCACGGGCATCGGCGTCCGCATCGCGACGGCGGCGCTTGGGCATCGTCGTGCCGGCCAGACGGTCGGCGCTCGACAGGCCATCGCCCACGTCGACGCCGTTCTCGCGGTCGAGCTCCATAAGCGCCAGGCGCATCTCGGGCGACTCGATACGCTCGAGCACATCGCGCGTCACGCAGTCGGGGCGGCAGTTGCAGCCCTGCTCGGCGGCCTTCTTTTTGCAGCCCTCAGAGCAGGTCATGTCGGCCAAGTTGACCTTAAAGACTTTGCCGTTCTCCAGGCGCAACACCAGCTGCTCACGCGGCGTGTCATATTCCTGGATACGCGCCTTGCCAAGCGGCGTATCGATGAGCGTCTTCTTTTTGGGCGCACGGCTCTTAAAGTCCTTGTACGCCTCGAACTCATAGCGCAGGCAGCACATCAGGCGGCCGCAAACGCCGCTGATCTTGGACGAGTTGAGCGGTAGGTCCTGCTCTTTTGCCATGCGAATCGAGACGGGCTCAAACTGTCCGCCAAAGCGCGTGCAGCAGAGCTCCTGTCCGCACTGGGCATAGCCGCCCACCAGGCGGGTCTCGTCGCGCACGCCGATCTGGCGCATGTCGACGCGAATGTGCAGCGTCGAGGACAGATCCTTGACAAGCTGACGAAAATCGACGCGCTCCTCGGCCGCAAAGTAGAACACGGCCTTCTCGCCGCCAAACAGGTACTCGACGCCGACCGGCTTCATCTCGAGGTCGAGCTCTTTGACCAGACGGCGGAAATCGACCATCGCCTCATCGCCCTGGATGGCCAGGTCGTCGGCAAGCTGCAGGTCGACGTCGCTCGCCACGCGCAGCACGGGCTTGAGCGGCTGGCCGATCTCGTCTTGCGGCACCTCGAAGGGATCGGCCGTGACCAGGCCGATCTCGGTCCCGCGCTCAGTGGAGCAAATGGCATAATCGGCCTCGAGAATATCCAGATCCTGCGGGTCAAACCACAGGTCGCGCGAGGCGTAGGTAAACTTAACGGGTACGACTAACGGCATTTCAGTGCCTTCCTGATATCGAACAGCATGACCTCGATGGCCAGCTGGGGAGTAACGTTTCTGGCGATGTTGCGCTCGGCGGTTGCGACCGCCTCGAGCGCCTGGGTGGCACCCGCAACATTGGTCGCGGCGGCAAGCCGCCCGATCGTGTCGCGCACGTCCTCGTTCACAACGTCTGCCGCCTCATCCTGAAGCGTCAGCAGCACGTCGCGCATGAGCGTCCGCGCGCTCGCCAGCGCTTCCATGATACCCGAACGCTCGCGCGCGTTGAGTTCGCGCTTGTTGCGGTCCTCAAGCTGCTTCAATGCTCCACGCGACAGGTAGTCGGCATTTTGCTCGAGCACCTTTTCCTGCGTGGACTTGACCTCGGCGAGCGGCGCCTTGACGGCGACGATGAGCGACTTGGCGCGACTGAGCACATCGGCCTCGTCGGCGGCGATGAGCGAGTCGATGGCGCGGACCATCTGGCGACGGGCGTCCTGGCGCTCGGCGCTCTTGAGGAACTCGATACCACGCGTGGGGCTTCCCGCCACAGCGACGGCCATTCGGCAACGCGCAGGGTCCTGACCGGTGGCGCGGCTCACGGCCTGCGCAGCCACAGTGGGCGAAACCAGCCGAAACGGTACGCACTGACAGCGGCTCACAATGGTGGGCAGCATCACGTCGGCCGAGGTGCCCAACAGGATGAACATGACGCCCTCGGGCGGTTCCTCGAGCGTTTTGAGCAGCGCATTGGCGGTGTTGGCGCGCAGTTGCTCGGCACGGTCGATGATATAGACCTTTGCCTTGGCGCGGATGGGTGCCAGGGGCACGTCGTCGAGCAGCTCGCGGGTCTGGGCGATGAGGTAGCCCGTAGCGCTTTCAGGCGTGTAATAGTGCACGTCGGGATGCGTATGGCGGGCGACGCGTACGCAGCTGTCGCACGAGCCACAGCCGTCCTGCTCGCACAGGAATGCCTGGGCAAGCGCCCATGCGGCGTCGAGCTTACCGGCGCCGGGCGCGCCCAAAAACAGGTAGGCGTGCGATGCGCGGCCGCTTGCGATGGCGTTGGTCAGAAAGTCGCGCACGCGCTGTTGGGTGTCGAGCTTGGCCAGCAGGCTTGCCTGAGCGGGGGCCATGTTACTCGGCCTCCTTGGCAAGCGCGGCGGCGACGGCGTCTTGGGGAATGTCGAGACCGTACGCGCGAACCAGCTCGACCGTCTGCGCGAAGACGTCTGCGATCGACGCAGTGGCGTCGATGAGCTTTACGCGGGCGGGTTCCTCGGCAGCGATAGCGCAAAATCCCTGGTAGACGCGCTCCTGGAAGGCCATGCCCTTGGCCTCCATGCGATCGGCCGCACCGCGGGCTGCCATGCGCAGTGCCGCCTGCTCGGGCGTGATGTGATAGACGAGCGTGAGCGCCGGATGCGTACCGGCGACAGCCAGGTTGTTGGCATCGCGCACCATCTGGCGGTCGAGGCCGTCGGCAAACGCCTGGTAGCAGGTCGTGGAATCGTAGAAGCGGTCGCACAGGACCACCTTGCCGACAGCGAGGGCGGGAGCTATGACCTCGTGCACCAACTGGGCGCGCGCCGCCTCGTAGAGCAACAACTCGCAGGTGTCGCCCATCGCCGTATTGGCGGGGTCGAGCAGCAGGGCGCGGATCTTTTCGCTGATGGCAGTGCCGCCCGGCTCGCGCAGGCTCACAACCTGGTAGCCAGCGAGCTCGAGCGCACGGGCAAGCAGGCGCGCCTGCGTGGACTTGCCGGCGCCGTCGACGCCCTCGAGCGTGATAAAGCTATGTTGAGCGGGCTCAAAAGCCATGGGCGCAGCCCCTTCCTACAAGGCGCGAAAATGCAAGTTATAGCAACCAAGCCATGATACCCCAGCGTCCGGCGCACCCCAAATCCCACCTAGTCATTGGGGACGTTCTTAAATGACTAGTCGTTGGGGACGTTCTTTAATGACTAGTCGTTTAAGAACGTCCCCAACGGCTAAAGGTGCCTTTCCAAAGTTGCGGTGAAATAGGGACTGAATACGCCTTCTAGCAGCAAATACAATCCCTATTTCACCGCAAGTTAGGAGTGGGCGCGGGCGTTGATGGCGAAGGAAATATCGCGCTCGAGGGCTAGGGCCTGCTCGCGTTCGAGGTCTTGGGTGAGGATTGCCAGCACGTAAGGGCGCTCGGCGTAGACGATTGCGGCATCGTGCTGAGCATTCGCCAGGCTGCCCGTTTTGTGCGCGACCAAAACGCCGCCGGGAACGCCTTCGACAATACCGCGTGCGTCTTCCTGCGCCAGCAGATATCCGCGCGCTCGCTCGCACAGCTCGGGCGTCGCGATTGTCCCCGCCGCCAGCCGTTGCAACACGGCTGCAGCATCACGGGCGCTCGTATAGTTCTCGCGACCTTGTGCCTGGGCCTCGGTGTCCATCATCAAACGAGCGAGCACGGTCTGGGTCAGTCCCAATGCGGCGCACGTTTCGTTGACCGTATCCATGCCAAGCCTGCCGATAACAAGGTTCGCTGCCACGTTATCGCTCTGGGCGATCATAGCGTGCAGCAGCTCGTCAATACTGTACGACACACCCGCGCCGCGCGACTGAATGTTGCCGCTGCCACCCACGATATCCTGCTGCGTTACCGTTATCTGCTCGTCGAGGGACAGCCCGCCCGCCGTCACGGTCTCGAGCGCACAAGCGAGAATGGGAAGCTTGATGATGCTTGCCGCCACATGTCGCGCGTCCGGCGCCACAGCGACTTCACCATCGAGCGACGCGAACGTTTGAGGATCAAGCGCCACGGAGTAAACCGAGACGGAGTCGCCATACGGCTCGACCAGGGCCTCGATATCTTGCTGAATGGCGGCAATCCAAGAAGACTTAGGGGCGGCCGTCGCTTTTGTCGCGGATGACCGCTTTGACGTTTGTTTGACAGAGACAGCGGAACCCTCAGCCTCGTTGCGGCGCGCGGCACAACCGCCAAGACTCATCACCGAGGCAAGCGCTCCGGTCAACATTCCGGCACAAAACACTCGACGCGAGCAATCGCGCACAGCGAGGGGCGCATCCCCCGGCGGGAACCGGAACGCCTCTACGCTGTCGCCGCCACCCCGACCTTGCTCGCCGCAGTACACAGACTCACTCCCCACCATCGCATTCTACCGAGCCGTCGATAAACGGCCGCGCCGGACACCCAGCACGCCGCACTCATTGTGACGCATGCGACAGGGCTTGCGCGACATGATCATCCTCACATAACCAGTTGGGTCGGCGCGGCCCAACCGCACCTGAACCACCTTATAATCTAGCCAACACATCGAATGGAAGGAACCATCATGCCCCGGTTTTGTACCCATTGCGGCAAGCTTCTGAAAGACGACGAGCGTTTTTGCACCAGCTGCGGAACGCCGGTAACCGATGATGGCCAGGCCTCTCAGTCGCAAGAGGATGCGCAGGCGGACGTGACCGTGCAGTCCGCCCATCAGCCCGCGCCCGCTCCCCAGTCCGAAGTTGGCGCGACGCAGCAATGGGCGGCGGCCAACGCCGCGGCTCAGCAACCCATTCCGACCGCTGCTCCGCAGGCCGGTGCTCCCGCCGCGCTCAAAAACAACAACGCTCTGTTTGTCGGCATCATCGCCGCGCTAGTCGTCGTGATTATCGCGCTGGTCGTGTTCTTTATGATCGGACCGTTCAACAAGAACGCCGACGATTCCAAGGGCACAACCATCGAGAAGGTCAAGATCGACCACGATGACGACGATGTGTCCGTCAAGGGCGACCCCAACAAGCTTGACGATGATGACGATGACGCCCGCGATGCCGCCACCATCAGCGAGCAGAACGTCTACGACCAGCTGAGCTCCTACTACAGCAGGCTCTCCAATCTTGATCAGCAGGTTCGCGACTGCGCCACCACATTCAACACGTATTACCTTAAGGATGACCGAAGCTCGCGTCAGTCGGCCAGCGATGCCGCCGAGGCGCTCGAGGATCAGATCGGCGACCTGAAGGACGAGGTCGAGGACCTGGACGTTCCCATCGACTCGCAGAATTACGGCTCGTGGAAAGACATCATCACGCTCTACGACGATCTGGAGAACCGCATCGACGTGATTTGCGATGCCTGGGAGATCAGCCTTGAGTACTCCAGCCCCGCCAACCACAAGGACGAGATCGTGGCACCGCTGGCGCGCGACAACGTAGCGGGCACCAACGACAACAAATACCGTCTGGACTTTGAGGACCGCTACCCCGGCGCCGCACCCGTCGAAGTGAAGTAGCGCTTTGTCGTTCCCGAGCCGGCAGTTAGGGACGTTCCTAAACTGCCGGCAGAAAAGGAACGTCCCTAACTGCCGGATAAAAAAACGAGCAAGGATTTTGAGATCCTCGCTCGTTTTTGTTTTAGGTGATGTTTCGACCGTGCGGCTACTTGTCGGCAGCGGTCTTTTTGGTAGTCGACTTCTTGGCCGTCGTCTTTTTTGCCGCCGTGGCCTTCTTTGCCGCCGTCGTCTTTTTGGCCGCGGTCGTCTTCTTCGTCGTGCTCGCCTTGGTCGTGGTCTTGCGGCCGCGGGCGGGCTTCTTCTCCTTGGTCGGGCAGTCCATGTTGACGCAGATACGCCACGGGCCGCGCGCTGTGTTGACCACCACGATGGGAGCGCCGCACTCGGGACAGGTCTCGCCCGTCGCCTCGAGCTTGCCGCGCGCCGGCAGCGGATAGCTCACGCCGCAATCGTCATAGTTGGTGCAGCGGATAAAGCGCTTGCCGCTCTTCTCGCTCTTGTGCGCGATCAGATCGCCATGGCGTCCTGCCTCGGCGCACACCTTGCACTCGCCCACCTTAAGGTCGGGCTCGTAGTTGGTGGGGCACGTGGGGTTCACGCAAATCTCGAAGGCCTTCTGGCGGAACGGCTGGCATTTAATGCGCGGTGCACCGCACTCGGGGCACACGGCGGCCTCGCCCTCGAGCGGGCTCACCTTGACGCCGCTCGGCACCGGATAGGTCACGTCGCAGTCGGGCCAGCCCATGCAGCCGATAAAGCTGCCGCGGGTCTTGGCGCTCGTCTTCATAACCAGGTCCTTGCCGCACTTGGGGCAGGCGCCCACGCGCGCATCGGCCGTGACGGCGTCGCTGATGGCGTCGCCCAGCTCCTGCGTGTGCTTGAGCAGCTCGTCGAGCACGCCGGCCAGCAGCGCGCGCGAGTGCGTCACGACATGCTCTTCGGTATCCTCGCCGCGCTCCACACGGGTCATATCGCCATCGAGCTCGCTGGTCATATCGGGGCTCGTGATGCGCGGGGCAAACTGCGTCAGCGCGTCGATGATGGCGATGCCCAGCTGGCTCGGCTCAACGGGATCATTTTTGAGATAGCGCACGGCATACAGGCGCTCGATGATGCTCGCACGCGTGGACTTGGTACCCAGGCCGCGCTTCTCCATCTCCTGCACGAGCTTGCCCTGGCTGTAGCGCGCGGGCGGCTCGGTCTGCTTGGCTTCGAGCTTAATGTCGAACACGTCGACCGTATCGCCCTGCTCCAGCGGCGGCATCTGCTCGTCGCGTTTAAGGCCATACGGGTAGGCCTCGCGGAAACCCGGGGTCACGAGCACATCGCCCGAGGCCACGAACGGCTCGCCGTTCACGTCGAGCTCGAGCTTGGTGTTCTCGATGGTCGCGGGACCCATGAGCGTCGCCAGGAAGCGACGGGTAATGAGGTCGTAGAGCTTGCGCTGGCCGCCGTCGAGCGTGGACGGATCGCCCTCGCCGGTGGGATAGATAGGCGGGTGATCGGTGGTCTCGACCTTGCCGCGCGTGGGCTTCATGGGACCGGCGAGCACCTTTTTGCACACCGGCGCCAGCGCCGGGTTGATCTTTGCCAGATCGCTCACCACGGCGCCCAGATCGAGCGTCGCAGGGTACACGGTATTGTCGACACGCGGGTAGCTGATGAGACCGGCCATGTAGAGGGACTCGGCGATGCGCATCGTACGCGCAGGCGAGATGCCCTCGGCCGCGGCGGCAGCCTGCAGCGAGGTCGTCGCAAACGGCGTGGGCGGCTGCTGCTTACGCGAGCGCTTGGTCACCGCGGCAACGGTCGCCGTCGCGACACCGTCGACATGGCCGTACGCCGTCTCGGCAGCATCCTTGTCGGTAAAACGCGCCATCTTGTGTGCAATCTTAAAGCGGTCGTCCTCGGCGGCGCCCTGCGCGGCACCCATGCCGCGAATCTGCCAATAGTCCTCGGGCACAAACGCCATGCGCTCGCGCTCGCGCTCGACCACCAGGGCGAGCGTCGGCGTCTGCACGCGGCCGGCAGAGCGCACGTTACCAAAGCCGCCGAACTTGGCGAGCGTCAGATAGCGCGTGAGCACCGCGCCCCAAATGAGGTCGATGTGCTGGCGGCTCTCGCCGGCGTCGGCCAGGTTCTGGTCGAGTGAGACGAGATTATCGAAGGCGTGCGTGATCTCGGCCTTGGTAAACGAAGAGTATTGGGCGCGGGCAACCGGCAAGTCGGGCGCCACCTCACGCACCTTGTTGAGGGCGTCCGAACCGATCAGCTCGCCCTCGCGGTCAAAGTCCGTGGCGATGATGACGCTGTCGGACTTCTTAGCCAGGTTCTTGAGCGAACGAATGAGCTCCTTCTCGGCCGGTAGCTTAATGACGGGTGCCCAGGTGAGATAAGGCAGGCTCTCGAGCTTCCAGCCCTTAATGGAAATGCCGTCGGCAAGGAACGGCTTGCGCTTGGTGTCGTACGGCGGGCGGGCCAGGCCATCGGGCATATCGGCCGGCAGCATCTCACCGTCCTCGGTCACCGAATACCAACCCAGCTTTTTATCGAACAGCACGCTGTCGCAAAAATCGGGCGCAAGGATGTGACCGGCAAGACCGATCGTCACGCACTCCTCGCCCTTCCACTCAAAACGGTAGATGGCGGTGTTGTACACCTTGTCCTTTTTAGGCTTACCCGTGGACAGCCGCTCGGCGATCTGACGCGCGGCGTCGTTTTTCTCGGCGATGATGAGCTTCAAAAGAGGCTCCTATCTCGTATCTCTGCGGCTACGCCCGCCCGTATGGCGGCCGACTTACGCCCTTGCTTGCTCAATCTGCCCGATGAGCCAATCGCACCAGGCATCCATGCCCTCGCCCTTGCGCGCGCTCACGGCAAACCGCGGCGCCTGCGGATTGAGGTCATCGAGTGTCTTAGTATACCTATCCATGTCAAAATCGAAAGCCGGGGCCACATCGACCTTGTTGAGCAGCTGCGCGCCGGCGTGTTGGAAGATGCCCGGGTACTTGATGGGCTTGTCGTCGCCCTCGGGCACAGAGAGGATCATGATGGACAGGTTCTCACCCAGGTCAAAGTCGACCGGGCAGACCAGGTTGCCCACGTTTTCGATAAAGATGACGTCAATGTTTTCCAGACCCACAGCCTGGTCGAACGCGTCGACGGCCTCCATGATCATGTTGCCCTCGAGGTGGCACAGGCCGCCCGTGTTGATCTGGATGGCGGGCATGCCGGCTTCCTTCATGGTAATGGCGTCGACGTCCGAGGCGATGTCGCCCTCGATGACGGCGCAGCGCAGGCCAGCCTTGTCGCGCAGGCGCTCGTTGGTGCCCAGGATCGTGGTGGTCTTGCCCGAGCCGGGGCTCGACAGCACGTTAATCACGTAGGTGTTTGTCTCTTTAAATCGCTCACGCAGCTGATCTGCCAGGCGCTCGTTGCGCGACAGAATCGGCGACGCGATATCAATCGTTTTCTCGGCCATATTCGGCACTCCTTACTTCTGCCCCTTTATACCCCGTCCCCAGATGGCTGATGGGCTAATCGTCGGGGGTCTCGATTTCGATACTTGCGATGTCGAGCTCGCGGCCGTGCAGTAGGCGCACATTGGCGCCGCCGCACTGGGGGCAGCGGCAGTGGAAGCGATCATGATCGAAAACCTCACCGCAGTCCAGACACTCGCTTTGCGGATGGACCTCCTCTACCGCAAGCTCGCAACCTTGCGTGAGCGGGTCCTCGTCACGAAACGTCTCCCACGCAAAGTCAAGCGCCTCGCGCACGACCTCGGTCATATCCCCGATACGCAGCGTTACCAAAACGGCGCGCGAGGCCCCCGCCCCACGCGCCGCACGAATCACTGTATCGAGTATGCCGTTGACAATGCCAACCTCGTGCATACCGATTTACTCCTCGTCGTCCTCATCGTCCGAGAACAGGTCCAGACGACTCACGAACAAGCCCTCCTTGCCCTCGCGCGCGGTAATGACCACACGGGCGATGGCGAGCGAAATCTCGTAGAGCGAGAGCAGGGCGCCATACATGAGGCCCAGCGTAACGGGCGAGCCGTCGGGCGTAATCACAGCCGAGCCCACAAGCAGGCCAACGTATACGTAACGCCAGGCGCTGCGGAAGGCCGCGTAGGACACGATATGGAAGACGGACAGGTAAAAGATGATGAGCGGCAGCTCAAACGCCACACCAAAGCCAATCATAAAGAGCAGCTCCATGTTGACGTAGTTCTCCAGATCGGGCAGCGCCGTGGCGACGGCCGAGGTTTCGCCGATGAGCCACTCAAAGCCCGCAGGGATGATGATGAAGTAGCAAAAGATTGCGCCCAGGAAGAACAGCACCGTCGAGGCGAGCACCGTGGGCACGACCCACTTGCGCTCGTTGGGGCGAAGCGCCGGCAGGAAAAACGCCAGAATCTGCCAGATGATCATGGGCGTGCACATGACCACGGCCATCTTGATGGCCAGCGAGAAGCGCAGGCCAAAGCCGCCGAGCGTGGTGGTGATGTAGAACTTACCATCCGGCACAAAGGAGCGGATGGGATCTTCCAGGATGTCGAGCACCACGGGCGTGGCGAAATACAGCACGATGGCTGCGGCAAACACCGAGACGACCACGATGGTCAGGCGGCGACGGAGCTCTCCCAGGTGATCGAAGAGCGGCATACGCGCAGGTCCGATAGGCATTACTCATCGTCTCCCTTCGGGGCATCGGCAGCGGCATCGTCCTCGGCCTCGAGCTCGCGGGCAAGCTGGTCGACGACGGCCTTGCGCTTGCGGGGACGACGGGCATAGAGGTCGGCCGTCGTGGGCTCTGCCGCCTCGGGCTCGGGCTCCGGCTCTGCAGCAGGCTCGGGCTCGACGGCGGCATCGGCAGACCCGGCGTCGGGACCCTCGGCTTCAGCCTCCTCGGCAGCACCTTCTCCCTCAGCGGCACTCTCGCTTGCGGCCTTCTCGGCAGCAAGACGGGCGCGACGCTCGGCAAAGGTCTCCTTCTTGGCGGGCGCTGCCGTCTCGGCGGCATCCTCGTCCGCATCGGAATCGTCGTCGGTCGCAGCAGCCTTCTTGGGCTTGACCGGGGCCGACGCGGCCTCGCTCACCGGATCGATAATCTCGGACTGAACAACGGCCGTCATCTTTTCCTGCGTCTCGCGGAACTGACGGATGGCACGGCCGATCGTGCGGCCCATCTGCGGGAGCTTATCCGGGCCAAACAGCAAAAAGCCGAAGACCACGATGATCGCGAGCTCACCCTCTCCAATACCAAACACACATACCTCCAAGGCTCGATGTGAGTCGAGCCCGCACCGCGCCATTCGGCCGGAACTCGTCTATTCATTCGGTCAAGTATAGCGCCCGGACGCCAAAACGTCCGAGCGCATCACAAACATATGCCAAACGGCACGCCCTTTTGGGGGCGAAGATTATGCAGCAGTGATCGAAATCTCCTGGTCGACACCCAACAGCTGAACCACGCGCATCACCGGGGGCTGCACATTGATGCAGCTAAAGCACTTGCCGTGGTCGACCGCGTGGTGCGCGGCGCCCACGAGCACGCCAATGCCCGTCGAGTCGATGTAGCTCACCTGGGCAAAATCGAGCTCAACGGCCTCAGTGGGCTGCTCGAGCGCCAGGTCGATGGCATTGCGCAGGCTATCGGCGTTAGAGATATCGATCTCGCCGGTTACCTTAATGGTGTAGAGCTCTGGCGTGGGGTTGGTGGAAATACCCAAATCCATGTATACGCTCCTTTACGTATCGAAAGTGCGGATAGTACGGGAAGCCGCGCGTTAGGCGCGCTCGGCACGCGCAAGCTCGGCAGCGACAAGCTTAACGGCCAGCACCAGCACATCGAGCGCGGCCTCCAGGTCCTCGACCGTGGGATAGCTCGGCGCGATGCGAATGTTGGTGTCGCGCGGGTCCTTGCCATAGGGCCAGGTAGCACCGGCCGGCGTGAGCTTGACGCCCAGGTCGGCGCAGAGCGCGGCGACCTTTTGGGCCGAGCCCTCGGGACCATCGAAGCTTACAAAGTAGCCGCCGCGGGGGTGCGTCCAGGTGGCACAGCCCGTATCGCCCAAGCCCTCGGTGAGCTTGCGCTCGACGGCCTCAAAGCGCGGACGCAGGAACTCGGCATGCTTTTTCATGTGCTCCTTGACTGCCTCGATGGTGGGAAGGAAACGCACGTGACGCAGCTGGTTGAGCTTGTCGGCGCTGATGAGGCCGGCCTTCAGGCACTTGGAGAACTCGGCGATGACCGCGGGGCTCGCACCGATAAAGCCGATGCCGGCGCCCGGGAAGGTGATCTTGGACGTCGAGGCAAAGGCCACCACGCGGTCCTCGGTGCCCGCCGCGTGAGCGAGGTCAAAGATGTTTGCGAGCTCGTCGGTCTCATCGTACAGGTCGTGCACGCAGTAGGCGTTGTCCCAGAAGATGCGGAAATCGGGCGCGGCCGTGGGCATCTCGACCAGGCGGCGCACAGTGTCCTCGCTAAAGGTGATGCCCGTGGGGTTTGAATACTTGGGCACGCACCAGATACCCTTGATGGAATCGTCGGCGGCAACGAGGCGCTCGATCTCGTCCATGTCGGGGCCGTTGTCGGTCATCGCAACGGGGACGTTCTCGATGCCCAAGTCGGCGGTGATGCCAAAGTGGCGGTCGTAGCCGGGCACCGGGCACAGGAACTTAACCTTCTTGCCGTCGTGCGCGGCCTCGTAAGCCTCCCAAGGATCGCTGCCGCACGAGCCGCAGCGCCAGAACACGCCGGCGATGTCATGCTCGATCAAAAGGCTCGACGAACCCAGCACGAGCGTCTGCTCGGCGGGGCAGCCCAGGAACTCCCCTGCCAACTTGCGTGCCGAGGGAATGCCCTCGAAGCAGCCGTAATTGGAGCAGTCGACGTTGCCGTCGTGCAAATCGGCGTCGGCATTGAGGATGTCGAGCATGGGGCGCGAGATGTCCACCTGGGAGGGCGACGGCTTGCCGCGCGCCATATCGAGCGCCAGGCCCTTGGCCTTGACCTCGGCGACCTCGGCTTTGAGCGCCTCGATGGCGGCATCGAGTTCGGTGGTTTCCATCTTCTGGTAGATCGTCTGCATGGGTGCGACCTTTCGCAAAGCGGGACGTTGCAGTTCGTCTAAGTATAGACCGCCACCGCCGCAACGTTATGAAGCCGTGATAGATTAAGTCCATCGCAATAAATTACGAATCGCCGCGCATGCCGGCGTGGGGCGCCCAAGGAGGCACTATGGAGTATGGATCGTTCCAGGCCGAGGAATTCGGCGACCTGCAGCGCCTGGTCGACGGACTGTTTTACGACCGCCACGCCATCGACCGCCTGGACCTAATCGTACAGGCCGAAATCTTGGACCTGGCACCCGATCTCATGGAGATCGTCAACCTGCTACCGCCCGGCTATTACGACCGCCAGTCACTTTGCGACCAACTCAACTCCGCCTTGGCCGCCCACGGCTGGGGCGCCGTCTACGGAACGGTGGAATAGCCCTAGTCATTGGGGACGTTCTTAAACGACTAGTTGTTGGGGACAGTCTTCCCAGATGGCATGTGGCACTTGGGGACACTCCCCAAGTGCCGGCAGTTTGGGACGGTCCTTTTCGGCCGCTCGCAAAGAGTGTCCCTCTCGACTAGTCATTTAAGAACGTCCCCGATGACTATAAGAACGTCCCCAATGACTAAAACGCCGCCTGTGATGGTGTTCACAGGCGGCGTTTTCAAACTTGTATGTGCTTTTACTCGCCCTTGGACGCGGGGTGTTTGCAGACCACGCTCATGTAGATCATGCCGAGCACGGCAGCGGTGACCGAACCGGCAAGAATGGCAGCCTTGGCAGCAAGAACCTCAAACTGGGCCGTCGGGAAGGCAAGACCGCTGATGAGAATCGACATGGTAAAGCCGATACCGCCCAGAATACCCACGCCGGCAATCATGTGCCAGTTGACGTTGTGCGGCAGCTCGCAGGCCTTGAGCTTGACCAAGGCGAACGTCATGCCAAAGATGCCGATCGGCTTGCCCAGCAGCATGCCAAAGTACACACCGAGCGTCACCGGGTCGGTGAGCAGTGTGCTCATATCCACGCCCACCAGGCGAACCTGTGCGTTGACGAACGCGAAGATCGGCAGGATCACAAAGTTGACCGGCGTGGAGATCAGACGCTCCATGCGGATGAGCGGCGGGGTCACGCGGTGCATGACGCGCTCGACCTTGGTGGTCGAGACGGTAAAGTCATGCTGGCCCAGGATGTGCGCCTCGTCGTCGTAGCGGTCATCGAGCAGCGGCAAGCACTCGCCCAGCCAATCGGTGAGGCTATCGAGCTTAACACCGCACTTGGCCGGGATGGTGAAGGCCAGGATGACGCCAGCAAGCGTAGCGTGCACGCCGCTCTTGAACATGCAGAACCACAACAGCAGGCCCAGTACCGAATACGGGGCAAGGCGGTAATGCTGCGTCTTGTTGAGCCACACGAGCGCACAGGTCACAAGCGCGGCGGCGCCCAACCAAAACGGATTGGGGCTCTGACCGTAGAAGATGGCGATGGCGGCGATGGAGATGAGGTCGTCGGCGATGGCGAGCGTCGAGAAGAACACGCGCACGCCGTTGGGCACGCGGTTGCCCAAAAGCGACAGCACGCCCAGCGCAAAGGCAATATCGGTTGCCATGGGAATGGCCCAGCCGTTGTGCGCGCCGGCATGGTTAAAGATCAGATAGATGCAGGCGGGAACGACGACGCCGCCCACGGCCGCCAGCATGGGAAGCATAGCCTGGCGCGGGTTCTTGAGCTCGCCGACCGTCATCTCGTACTTAAGCTCAATGCCCACCAACAAAAAGAAGATCGCCATGAGGAAGTCGTTGACGAAAAGCTCAACGGTGAGACCGGCCGTAAGGTTGCCCAGACCCACATACAGCGGGGTCTCCAAAAAGTGATGGATGGCCTCGTAGGCATCGGTGTTGGCGCAAATGACGGCGGCGATGGCGGCGAAGACCATGACGGCGGCGGAAATCGTGCCGTTCTCGGTGATGCGCTCCCAAATGTCGTGGCGCTCAAAACGCTTGCGCTCACGAACGTTAAACAGCTGCTCGGGTGCTGCCATGGGCGGCTCCTTTCACGGGAAAGCTCCCGTCTTAAAAAAGCACGGCCCGCCCAAGTGGCGGTGCCGCGCTCTAACGTATTACGCTTGCATCTAGCCTACCCTGCACGACAGGCACGCAGGCGTGGCCGAAAAGCGGAACCACAGGTTGAACATTATTTGCTCAACGGCACGGGCGCGCCTATCCAAGAGACGACGCGGCGCCGTGCACAAAAAACGACCGGAGCGCGGGGCTTCCGCGATCCGGTCGTGGCGTTTGGTCAACTAAACCTAGCAGGCGGCCATGATGGGGGCAGCGACCTGCTTCTTACGGGAGAGGACGCCCGGCATCCAGACGCCGTCGTGCTCGTCGGCAATGCCCAGGCCCTTCTGAGCAGCCTCGGTCTCGCCCTCGAGCAGGACCTGCGAGCCCTCCTCCATGATGTCAGTGATGCACAGGACGATGCCGTCGGCACCCTTCTCGGCGGCGTAGGCGCGCATGGCCTCGCGAATCTCGTCGATCATGCCGAGTGCGCGAGTCTTGTCGACAGTCTCGTACTGGCCGATGAGCAGCTTCTTGCCGGCAGGCTCGAACATCTTGATGTCGTTGCCGACCATCTCGGCTGCGGTGAAGGAGCCAGACGGACGGGTGAGGAAGACCTCCATGCCAAACTTGACCGGGTCGACGCCCACCTGCTCGCCGAGCTTGGCGGCGACGGCGCGGTCGACATCGGTGGTGGTGGGGCTCTTGAGCATGAGCGTGTCGGTCATCATGGCCGAGAGCAGCAGCTTGGCCTGGACGTCGGAAAGCTCAACGCCGAGCACGCCGGCGAGCTTGGTGACGATGGTGCAGCTGGAGCCCCAGGGCAGGCAGATGTAGTGCAGCGGGCCGGCGGTCTCGAAGTCGCCGATGCGGTGATGATCGACAACGCCAAAGACCGTGGCGTCCTTAAGGCCGGCGACGGACTGGGCAGACTCGTTGTGGTCGGTGAGGACGACGAGCTGACCAGCCTCGACGGACTCGATCACGCGGGGCTCGGCGATGCCGGCGTCGGCGAGCAGCTTGGCGGACTCGGCCGGAAGCTGACCAAGGGCGCAGGCCTCGTAGGTGTTGCCGGCATACTCAACCTGGTTGAGCAGCTGGGACAGGACGACGGCGCTCATGATGGCGTCGTTATCGGGGTTCTGGTGACCAAAGACAAGAACGTTTGCCATGGATATCCTCCACTTGATATGTGTACTTGGACGTAGCTATGGTAGCACGCCGATGCCGAGCCTTCGCAGACGGAAGGGCCACGGCATATTTTGGGGCGCAGGCACGGGGGCCAAGGCTGTCCCTTTTGCACCATGTTGGTGCAATGTAACCTGTCCCCCTTGCACCAGCTATTTACCGGCGGCGCGCAGAGCTACGTAGGCGGCACCGATGATACCGGCGTCGTTTCCGAGCGAAGCAACCTTAATGGGCGTCTCGCGCGAGGCGGAGAGCGCGTACTGCTTAAAGTGCTCGCGAACCTTGTCGAGGTAAACATCGGCCGAGGCGGAGGCGCCGCCGCCGATGAGGAACATCTCGGGGTCGACCACGTTGGCGATAAGTGCCAGGGCGCGACCGAGATAGTCGGCCATGGTATCGGCCGCGGCCAGCGCGAGCTTGTCGCCCTCGCGACAAGCCTGGAACACGTCCTTGGAATCGGAGGGGCCGGTCAGCTCGATGGGCTCGACGCCCGCCTTCTTGCACTCGGCAAGGTAGTTGCTCACCACGCCGGTGGCGCTGGAATACTGCTCCAGGTGGCCATGGCCGCCGCAGCCGCAGGTGCGCTCCTCAGCCGGGTTCAGGCACATGTGGCCAATCTCGCCGCCGGCGCCCACAACGCCCGATACCACGTCGCCGTTGACGATAACGCCGCCGCCCACGCCGGTACCGATGGTGACCATCACCACGTTCTGCACGCCCTTGGCAGAACCGAGCCAGGCCTCGCCCATGGCAGCGGCGTTGGCATCGTTCTCGTACTTAACGACCGCGTCGGGGCAGTGCTTTTGAATGGCGATCCTCAGCTCGGGCAGGTTAATGGCAATGTTGGCCTTGACCTTGGCATCGCCCGATGCCGGGATGGGGCACGGAACGGCCAGGCCAATGCCCGCCACAAAGGCACGCGGAATCCGAGCCTTGGCGACCACCTGGTCGATAGCCTCGGTCACCGCGGCAAAGCCCGCGGCGTCAACGATGGGAGGCGTAGGCACGCTGGCCTTGGCTAGCAGGTTGCCGTCCTCGTCGAACAGGCCCTCCTTAACCGAAGTGCCGCCGACGTCAATGCCGATGTAGTACTGCTTAGGTTCCATGGGAGCCCACCTTTCTCGTTTAAACATTGCCTGTATGGTACCGCTCCCAAGGCAAAAACCTACCAAAAAGGGACAGGTTTGTTTTGGCAGGTTATATCTGGGGAAACGCAGAGTACGAGATTCGGTTCGCTGGCCGCTATATCGGTTCGGTCCTGTCCTCGGACCGATCATTCCTCAACACGACACTACTCAGATGTTTATCATTTAAAACGCTCTGATTTTACAAGCGGGGCGTCTTTTGATTTTATCTTTCTCGAACTTTTCAATAACTCAATAGAGATACTTAGGCGTTGACTATACTTTCTTTTATTCTCAATCAAGTTGGAAAGGAGGTTCCTTGATTCCCAAATACGAGGCGATAGCTGCAGATATTCGTCGAAGTATCGAGGATGGCGCTCTTAAACCGGGCGACAAGCTTCCCACCGTCGTTGAGTTCTGCGAGCTCTATAGCGTTTCCAAAATCACCGTCAAACGAGCTATTGAACAAATCACCGAGGAAGGTCTTATTACCAGCCGACGCGGATCGGGTACCTACGTTAAGGACACGGCGGGGCTTCCCGGCCAGGCGTTTTTCCAGGGCAAAAACGACCGTGCCCAGGGTTTTTCGTATGAGCACCGCGGGGAGAAGGTGACCTCGGTGGTCTACGATTTCTCGATTGTTAATCCACCAGCGGACATCGCAGCCCAGCTGGGAATTGCCGAGGATGACTTTGCCTATCACGTCGTGCGCGTGCGTCAGGCCGATGAGAAGCCCATCGTTATCGAGTACACCTACATGCCCCTCGAGCTGATTCCGGGGCTGAAAAAGAAGGACCTGTACGGATCGCTCTACCGCTTCATCCGCGAGCAATGTGGGCTGAAGATTTCGAGCTTTCACCGTACCATTCGCGCCGTGGCAGCAACCGAGGAAGAAGCCGAGCGTCTGGACACCAAACCTGGCTCTCCCCTGCTCGAGCTCACCCAGATTGGCTTTTTGGACAGCGGTGCCGCCTTTGAGTATTCGGTCTCGCGCAACGTTGGCGACCGCTTTGAGTTGCACAACGTAACGTTGGCATAGGTTTTATGGTCATACGGGCGCTCGTCTTGAGCAGTTTTACGCGGCGCCCGCGCAGCACAATGGGAGTATGAACATGTCCGATTTGATTAAACTGACGCCCATCTTCCACGAGAAGATCTGGGGCGGCCGTCAACTCGAAACCGTATTTGGTTACGACATTCCCGATGGTCCCATCGGTGAGTGTTGGGCCATCTCGGCCCACCCCAACGGTGACTGCCAGATTGCGGAGGGCCCGTATGCAGGCCACACGCTTTCGTGGCTGTGGGCCGAGCACCGCGAGCTCTTTGGCAACTGCGAGGGCAAGGAGTTCCCGCTGCTCATTAAAATTCTGGACGCCAAGGACGACCTTTCGATCCAGATTCATCCCAACGACGAGTACGCCGCCAAGCACGAGAACGGCAGTCTGGGCAAAACCGAGTGCTGGTATGTGCTGGATTGCGAGCCCGGCGCCACAATCATCGTCGGCCAGCGCGCGCATGACCGCGCCGAGGCCGCGCAGATGATCGAGGACGGCCGCTGGGACGACATGCTCAACGTACTGCCGATCCACAAGGGCGACTTTTTCCAGATTGATTCCGGTACCGTGCACGCCATCAAGACCGGCACGCTCATTTTGGAGACGCAGCAGTCGAGCGACGTGACGTATCGCCTGTACGACTACGACCGTCCCGGCACCGACGGCAAGCTGCGCCCACTGCACATTGAGCAGAGTCTCGACTGCATCGACTTTGATGCTCAGGCTCCGACCGACGGCACCGTGACCGCGCCCGAGGTGGACGGCTTGACCGAGCTCGAGTCCAACCCCTGCTACACCGTTGACCGTGTGCGTGTTAACGGCAGCAAGACCTTGGAGCAGCGCTGGCCCTTCATGTGTCTGTCGGTCATCGACGGCGAAGGCACCGTCTGCGGCGACCCCGTCCACAAGGGAAGCCACCTGCTGGCCCCCAGCACCGTCAGCACCATTGACCTCAAAGGCAAGATGGAACTGATCATCAGCCACCTCTAGGTCGCAACAACAACCAAAACGAAACAAGGGGCTCCCCCGTTCACCAACGGGGGAGCCCCTTGTCCATATATATCAGCCCACCCGGCTCTCCAGACCAAAAAGCGAACGAGCAAAGCGACGTTCGCAAGCAGCGTTACCCAAGGACCTGGGCGGGCGTATGGGGCAACATCGATCGCGAGTTCCGCACGCAAAGGAGGCCACTTAATGTGGCCTCCGTCTTGCGCAGGACTGCCCGAGCAGGCGATGTTGCCCTATACGCCCGCCCAGGTCCGCCGGGATCACGACAGCTTGACGATCGGTGCAAAACCTTTCATAAGCTTTTTGGTCTGGCCGGTCTTTTCGAATTGAACCTCGATCATGTCTCCGACGACCGAGATCACGGTACCCGTGCCAAAGGTCTTGTGGCTCACGGTATCGCCCGCGGCAAAGTCCTGCGATGCGCTGGCACGATCGACCTTGCGCTCCACCGTCGGGGACACCTTGGACGAGGGCTTTTTGGCTCGCGGCGCGCCCGAGCCAAAGGTCGAGGCAACACGGCCGGCGTCTGGCGAGACCCCACGATGGCGCTCGGTCCCGTAACTGCTGCCGCCAAAGAAGTCGTCAAAGCTCGATCCGCCGCGCGAACCGGAACCGCCGGTCGAGCGCGTATGCGAACCGAACACCTTGCCGCCGTACATGTCCGAGCCCATGCCCGAGCCAAAGGTGCCGTGACGGTCGCCGCGCTTCTCCCAGCCCGTGCCCTCAAAACCGGCAGAGCCGATACCGCTAAACTCGATGTCCTCAAACGGAATCTCGTTGAGGAAGCGCGAGCGCGGGTTGGCAGAGGTCGAGCCGTAGGTGCGACGCGTGGCGGCATACGTCAGGAACAGGCGCTTGCGGGCGCGCGTGATGGCGACGTAGGCCAGGCGACGCTCCTCCTCGAGCTTACCCGGATCATCGCTGCCGCCAAAGTCATGCACGTGCGGGAAGACACCCTCCTCCATGCCGGCCACGAACACCGCCGGGAACTCCAAGCCCTTGGCGGAGTGGATGGTCATCATGGTGATGGCATGCGTCTCGCCGGCCAAAGAATCCAAGTCGGAGCGCAGGGCCAGCCACTCCATGAGTGCCGGCAGTGCCTTACAGGTAAGCGGACCGTAGGTGCGCTCGATCTCGTCGGCATGCACGGCACCCGCCGGCAGCTCAGTCGGCGCGGCATAGGCGTTACCCGCGATAGCGGCGGCCAGGGCATCCTGCGGCGAGAGCGCCGGGGCGGCTAGGCTATCGAGCGGATTGGAGCCCGCGGCGTCACGAGCGCCGACGAGTGCCTCAAACGAGGATGCCGGTGCGGACGGCCCCGGCTCGGGCGCAGGCGCACTCACCACGACGGGCTCGGCGTCGGCAGGCACGTCGGCAACGCCGGCTGCACGCAGCTCTTCTAAGCTCTCGAGCGTACCCTCGATATCCTCGTGCGTCTCTTCAAATTCGGCGGCGACGCCCAGGAATTCCTGGATGTTCTCGGCGCGGCTCTCGGACTCCATGGTGCCTTCGGCGCGGAAAGCCTGCAGCAGGCCCGTCTTGTCGACGATCATCTCGACGACGTCCTTGAGCTCGCCGTTCATGCGGCGACCCTCGCGCACCAGCGAGACAAAGCTCGACAGGCCGTTGCGCACCTTGGCGCTAAACATGCCCGTCTCGGCCGTCGCAATCTCGCAGGCTTGGAAGAACGAGCAACGGTTGTCGCGCGCCAGCTGCTCGATCTTTTGGATCGAGGTGGAGCCGATGCCGCGGCGCGGCGTGTTGATGACGCGCTTGACGCTCATCTCGTCGGCCGGGTTCACGATCATCTTGAGGTAAGCCATGACGTCGCGGATCTCGGCACGGTCGAAGAATCGCGTGCCGCCCACGATCTTGTAGGGCACGCCCGCGCGCAGGAACATATCTTCGAGAATGCGCGACTGGGCGTTGGTGCGGTAGAACACGGCGATGTCGTCGTAACTCGTGCCCTTGGAGTGCAGCTTTTCGATCTCGCCGGCAATCCAGCGGCCCTCGTCGCGCTCATCGCTCGCCTGGAAGGCCTGGATCTTCTCACCATCGCCCTCGGCCGTAAACAGGCGCTTGTCCTTGCGCTGCGAGTTGTGGCGAACAACGGCATTGGCGGCGCTCAGGATGTGACCCGTAGAGCGATAGTTCTGCTCCAGCTTGACGGTCTTGCAGTCTTTAAAGTCCTTCTCAAAGTCCAGGATATTGGTGATGTCGGCGCCACGCCAGCTATAAATGGACTGGTCGTCATCGCCCACGACCATGAGGTTTTGGTACTTGGCGGCCAGCAGGTTGGCGATCTCGTACTGGACGTGGTTGGTGTCCTGATATTCGTCGACGCTAATGTAGCGGAAGCGCTCCTGGTACTTGTCGAGCACCTCGGGGCGGGTGCGCAGCAGCTCGAGCGTGCGCACGAGCAGGTCGTCGAAGTCCATCGCGTTGGCAGCGCGCAGGCGGCGCTCCAGCTCCAGGTAGACCTGCGCGGCCTTTTTGTCATTAGGGCTGTCGGCGGATTTGAGCATGTCCTCGGGCCCGATCATGGCGTTTTTTGCCGAGCTGATCTTGCTGCGGATCATGTTGATGGGGAACTGCTTTTGTTCAATGCCGAGCGCTTGCATAATGTCACGCACCATGCGCTTTGAGTCATCGTCATCGTAGATGGTGAACTGCCCGGTGTAGCCCAGCAGGTCGGCGTCCTCGCGCAGCATGCGCACGCACATGGCATGGAAGGTGCACACCCACATGCCGCGGGTGCCGCTGGGGATGAGCGCTGCCAGACGCTCGCGCATCTCGGCCGCGGCCTTGTTGGTAAACGTGATGGCCAGGACCTGCCAGGGCTTAACGCCCAGGTCGCCAAGCATATGCGCGATGCGGAAGGTCAGGACGCGGGTCTTGCCCGAGCCGGCGCCGGCAAGGACCAGCAGCGGGCCCTCGGTGGTCAGGACCGCCTCGCGCTGGGCGGGGTTCAGACTATCGATATCGACGAGCGGCTTGGCTGGTTTGGGCGCCGGAGCCGGGGCGTCGTAGATGTCGAGCGGAACAAGCTCGGGTTCCGGCGCGGCGGGGGCGGTGTACGCATCGAGCGGCACGGGTTCCGGCGCGGGCGGCACGAGCGCGGCAGCGTTCTTTTCCCAGGGCAGGGGCTGGGTCATGGGCGACTCCTCATCTGACGAACGGCGCGCCTGCGGGCAGCGCCATAGTTTGAGCCGTACCAGTATACCGAGCCGCGCGGACACCGACGCAAATCACACCACGACTCCGTGCGCCACCGTCAGGCCCGCCCCGGCCGATTTGGTGTAATGGGGTCAGGTTAATCTGCACCATGTTGGCGCAAAGTAACCTGACCCCCTTGCACCACGGAGCCACCGATGTCATGGCAACGGCAGCGAGCGGCGGCCAGAGCGAACAAATTGGCATGAAAAGGGGGCGGCATAGACCTTTTGGCCATGCCGCCCCCTTCGAATAACAAGTTGTCGCTCTGGCCGCCGCGCAGCGTCAACCAAGTTACAGGCCGAGCATCGGCTCCAGAACGAAGAAGTATGCGAGCACCACGATGCCCAGGATGATGCGGTAAACACCGAAGCACTTAAAGTCGTGACGACGGACGAAGCCCATGAGCCACTTGATGGCGATGAGCGAAACCACAAAGGCCACAACGCAGCCCACGCCCAAGATAGCGACCTCGTTGGAGCCGAACGTGCCGCCCTTGATGAAGTACTTGACCAGCTTGAGCGCACTCGCGCCAAACATGACAGGGATGGCCAGGAAGAACGTAAACTTGGACGCCACCGAACGTGTGCAGCCCAAAAGCAGGCCACCGATGATGGTAGAACCGGAACGAGACGTACCAGGCACCAGCGAAAGCACCTGGAAGCAGCCGATACCCAGCGCAGTCTTCCAGCTCAGGTCCTCGAGCGTGGCGATGGAGCCAAAGTCCAGGTTCTCGTCATCGTCCTCATCCTCAGCGGTAGCCGCGGCGGGCGCCGCAAAGTGCGCACCGGCGGGACGTCCGCCCGCCACCACAGCACGCGAACCAAACGAACCGGCAACGGCCATTTCCTCACGCTTGCTCGCGCGCCAGTTCTCAATCACGATAAACAGCACGCCGTACACAATGAGCGCCAGCGCCACGACGGGAGCATTGTAGAAATGCTCCTCCATCCAGTCGTTGAGCGGCAGACCGATCGCCGCGGCGGGAATGCAGCCGAGCACAATCTTGCCCCACAGCACCCAGGTGTCGCGACGGCCCTCCTTGCCCTTGCTGGGCGAGAACGGGTTGAGCTCATGGAAGAACAGGACGCAGACGGCCAAAATGGCGCCAAGCTGAATCACGACCAGGAACATATTCCAGAACGTCTCGCTCACGTTCATCTTGACGAACTCGTCCACCAAGATCATGTGACCGGTCGACGAAACAGGCAGCCATTCGGTGATGCCCTCGACCAGGCCCATGAAGGCAGATTTTAGAAGCTCGATGATATCCAAAGGGACCCCCTCGTTAGACACCCGCCGATATTGTTCTGCGGACGGTGCGGGCGATGTCCCATTATCAACCGTTGGCGACGCGCCTGCGCCTACCCTTACCAAAAAACTCGCCCGTTCACAGAATTGCGAGCGGTCAAACCGAAATCCTTGGGTATAACTGCAACAAGATAAAGTGTCCGGCGGCCAACGCGCCCGCGCCCGCCCGACGCACGAGCCCCGCGCCCGTGCGATAGACCAAGGAGGAAACCATGAACGAGGGCTATACCAAGGTATTTGTTTCACTCGACGGTACTGAGCAGCAGGATTTTGTGCTCGCACGCGCCATCAAGGTCGCCGCGAACAACGGCGCTAAGCTGATCATCGGCCACGTTATCGACTCCACCGCGCTCGAGAGCGCCGGTTCCTATCCGGTCGACCTGGTCAACGGCTTGGAGGAGGCCTTTAACAACTCCATCGCCAAGCAGCTCGAGGAGGCCAAAGCCAATCCCGACATTCCCGAGGTCGAGGTCATGATTCGCACCGGCCGCATTCGTGAGACGCTCAAGGATGAGATGCTCGACGTGGTCAAGCCCGATCTGGTGCTCTGCGGCGCCCGCGGCCTGTCCTCAATTAAGTACGCGCTCTTGGGCTCGATTTCGACGTTCCTGCTGCGCAATACCGACTGCGACATCTTGGTCGTGAAGTAGGTTCCTTCCCGCCGGCGCAAGGCCTGCGGGGTTATCACGCCGACGTCCTCGCCGCTTCGCGGCTGCGGGATGTCGGCTTTGATAACCCCTCCCGGCCTTGCGCCTTCGTCACCGTACTTCAGCGAGTTATCTGAATAGAGGAATGGCGTGCCGCCCCGTTTGGGGCGGCACGTTTTTGTTATAGGAGATTCATTTGAGCCTCATGGCTATGTTCCCGTTCGGGAACATAGCGCCAGTTGCTTCAGCTATATTCCCGAACGTGAACATAGCCCAGAGAAAAACAGCAAGAGCGCGCCTATTCGAAGTATTGGAACTTGTTGGTCGAAAAAGCGAATGTGACGACGAAGCCTTCGCCGGGCTCGGACGCTACGGTGACGTCGATGCCCATCTTGGAGCACAGACGCGCCACCAGGTAGAGGCCGATGCCCGTTGCGCGCTTGGTGGTGCGACCGTTGTCGCCGGTAAAACCCTTCTCGAACACGCGCGGCAGGTCTGCCGCACACACGCCGCAGCCGTTGTCCGCGACGGTAAGCTCGATGCGCTCGCTCGCCAGGCCCTCGTCCAGCAACGCGCCTGAAAACGTGATCTTCGCACCGTCCTCACGCGCGTATTTAATGCTGTTCTGAATGAGCTGGCCCAGAATAAACTCGAGCCACTTCTCGTCGGTAAAGACCTCAAAGTCGAGGTTCTCGCACACCGGCGCCACGTGTGCCGCGATGAGCTCACGCGCATTGGCCTTAATCGCGCCCGTCACCAAGGTCTTGAGATCCCAGCGGCGAATCAGGTAGTCACGCTCCACGACTTCCGAGCGCGCATAGTACAGCGCCTGGTCGATATAGCGCTCCACGCGAGCCAACTCACGGCCCAGGTCGTCCACGCGCGACAGGTCGTCTTCGCTGCCGTCCAGGTTTTCCAAAATTAGATGGGCCGCCGCCAGGGGCAGTTTGGCCTCGTGGACCCAACTCTCGATATAGTCGCGATAGTCATCGGTCTGACGCCGGCCTTCGGCAACCTCGTCGCAGGCAGCTTTGCCCACCCGGCGCAAGACCTCGTACTCGAGCTCGCCCTCGGCATAGGTCGGGCATTGCACCATCTCCTGCACCCATGCGGGACTCTCGAGCTCCTCTGCCGCACGCTCCAGCTGGCGCAGAAAACGACGACGACGCGCGTACTCGATCACGATGCCGAGCATACCGAAGATAAAGGACACGCCGACCGCCACGGCCACGATAGAAACGGGTGCGCCGGCGACCGTCAGCACAAAGCAGCTCAGCAGCACGCCGCACGTCCACACGGCGACGGGAAGCAGCGCGTCTTTAAAGAACTTGGCAAACGACATAGCCGGCCCCTAGACCGAATAGCCTTGGCCGCGGTGCGTCGTCAAATACCCCTTGATGCCGATTTTTTCGAGCGTGGTGCGCAGGCGATTGATGTTGACGGTGAGTGTATTGTCGTCCACGAAGGCATCGGAGTCCCACAGGTCCTGCATGATGGCCGGACGCGAGACGATCTTGCCCGCGCGACCCAAGAGCAGCGAGAGGATACGCAGCTCGTTTTTGGTGAGCTCGGTACTGTCGCCGGTTGCCGTATTGGTGACCATGGAGCGGGCGAGGTCGAGCTCCAGCCCCTTGTGGACGAGCGTGCTGCGCTCGCCTGCCGCCGCGGTGCGACGCAGCAGGGCGTTGATGCGCGCCACGAGCACACGGGCGCTGTAGGGCTTGGGAACAAAGTCGTCCGCGCCGAGCGTCATGGCCATGACCTCGTCGATCTCGGTCGTGCGCGACGTGAGGACGATGATGGGAACCTCGGTTTCGCGGCGAACCTCGTGGCAGATATGCTGGCCGTCCTTGACGGGAAGCGTGAGGTCGAGCAGCACTAGGTCGGGCGCGGCGGCGAGAATATCGCGCGAGACGTGCTCGAATGATTCGCAGGCCTCGACCTCAAAACCGGCACGGGCAAGGATATCGGCAAGCTCGCGACGGATGGGCTCGTCGTCCTCAACGATATAGATCAGCGCCATGGATTCCGCTCCCCTCTTGGTTGTCTTGCCACCATTATGGCTGCGGAGCCGCAGACGCGCGCCTCGCGCGTCACCAAGGTGACAGAACTGTTCGCGAGCGGGGGGCGTTTGGCTCGCCCCCCGCTCGCAACGGGCGCGGGGATCAAATGATTATTAAATCCCCGTCCCAGAAAAATCATTTAGCGGCGGGCACGGAGCTTTTCGTAGCCGTCGGCAAAGAAGGCGACCGTGGCGGCGTCGGCCTCGGCGGCGTCCGTCTCGGTTGCGGGGACCACGCCGTGCTCGTCGCTCACCAGGAACAGCGCGCCCTTAAGCTGCGCGGGAATGTCTACGCGCGTGACCGGGATGCCCTTGGTCTGGGCCAACTGCTCAATGAGCGTCGCCGTGCCGCACAGGCACTCGTCCGCCGGCGCCACAAAGGCAAGCTCGCCGTTGTTGACAGCGGCGAGCAGCTCGGGCGCCACGCCGGTCTCGTCGGCTTCGGAGCGAGCCTCGGCAGAACGGGCACGCAGCGCCTTGGCCGACGTGTCGGCCAGCGGCTCGTACTCCCCCACCGTCATGGCGGCATTGCCGTTAACGTCGATCACCAGCATGAGCACGCCGTCGTGCGCGGTGTAATCGCCCTCGGCAAGTGACCACTCAACGTGCTGTTTGGCCCAGCTGAGCATGTTGTTGGTAAGCGGCTCGCCCTGCACCAGGCGCTCGGACAGCGCACGGATGTGGCGGTTGAGCATGGGCACCTTTTTGTTGGACATGCGCCAGCGGCAGATAAGCGCGGGCTTGTCGAGCGTAAACTTCTCGACCGCCTCCTGATTGGCGCAAAAGTCCTCGTACGCACGCTGATCCTCGGCATTGCCAAACAGCTCGGCATCATCAATCTGGGGCATGGTTGTACCTTTCGTGTTAGTCATTCCGTCCTCTTATACCAAAAAGACGGCCCTCCAAACGGAGCGACCGTCTTTTGCGGAGATTATTTTAGAAGCGAGGCCAGTCCAAGGGACGAGATAACATCCCGTCCTCCCCAGTCAACCTAACAGGTCGGCGAGGGTTGCCCAGGTGCCGCAGATTGCCGTGAAAGAGGAGCGACGCGTACTTGGACGAATGAACGACAAGGTGCGGTGGCTGGGCAAGCCGCAGCGCCGCTTCCCTACTTAGTGGCGGAAGTGGCGAGCGCCCGTGAAGACCATAGCAATATTGTGCTCGTTGCAGGCCTGGATGCTCTCGTCGTCGCGCTTGGAGCCGCCGGGCTGGATGATGCAGGTCACACCATGCTCGGCAAGCACGTCGACGTTGTCGCGGAACGGGAAGAATGCGTCGCTTGCGCAGGCAAAGCCGCCCTTCTCCACGCCCTCGCGCTCGCAGAAGTCCTCGGCACGCTCGCAGGCCAGCAGCGCAGAATCCACGCGGTTGGGCTGGCCCGGGCCCATGCCAATGCCAGCCTTGCCCTTGGAGACCAGGATGGCGTTGGACTTAACGCCCTTGCAGACCTTCCAGGCAAACTCGAGCTCGGCCATCTCGGCGTCGGTGGGCTTGCGGTCAGTGGGGAACGTAAAGGTCGCGGGGTCCTCGGTCACGTGGTCGACCTCCTGCACCAGCATGCCACCGTCGACGGAGCGCAGCTCCACCTGAGCGCCGTGGTCCACGCCGCCGGTAGCCAGCACGCGCAGGTTGGGGCGCTTAGCCATGCGCTCGAGCGCCTCGGCGGTGTAGCTCGGGGCGATGATGACCTCGACGAACTGCTTGTTCTGATCGGCAAAGTGCTCAACCAGCTCAAAGGGAACCTCGCGGTTGCAGGCGATGATGCCGCCAAAGGCGCTCTTGGGATCGCAGGCGAAGGCGCGGTCGTAGGCGGCCGTGATGTCCTCGGCAACGGCTGAACCGCAGGGGTTCTGGTGCTTGAGGATCACGCAGGCCGGCTCGTCGAACTCGCGGACCAGGTTCCAGGCGGCATCGGCATCCAGATAGTTGTTGTAGCTGAGCGGCTTGCCCTGGATCTGCTCGGAGCCCACGAGCGGGAACTGCGAGCTCGCGGTGTTCTCGCAGCCCTCGGCAAAGCGGTAGACCGTAGCCTTCTGCTGAGGATTCTCGCCATAGCGCAGGTCGTCGACCTTCTCCAGCGAGATCTCGAGCTTGGCAGAGGTGTCCGCCACGTCGCTTGCCTGGGCGGCAAGCCAACGGGAGATAGCCGTGTCGTAGGCGGCGGTGGTCTGGTAGACCTTCACCTGCAGGCGACGACGGGTGGAAAGCGTGGTGCAGCCACCGGTCTCGCGCATCTCGGCCAGGACGACGTCGTAGTCGGCCGGGTCGGAGATGACGGTAACGCTCGCGGCGTTCTTGGCGGCAGAGCGCAGCATGGAGGGGCCACCGATGTCGATGTGCTCAATGGCATCCGCGAAGGTGACTTCGGGGTTGGCGACGGTCTTCTCGAACTCGTACAGGTTGACGACGACCAGATCGATCAGCTTGATGCCGTGCTGAGCCGCCTCCTGCATGTGCTGCTCGGAATCGCGACGGGCAAGCAGCGCGCCGTGAACCTTGGGATGCAGCGTCTTGACGCGGCCGTCCATCATCTCGGGATAGCCCGTGAACTCCTCGATGGGGGTTACGGGAACGCCCGCGTCCTCGATGGCACGAGCCGTGCCGCCCGTAGAGATGATCTCGACGCCAAAGTCGTCAACCAGCGTCCGTGCGAAATCGACGACGCCCGTCTTATCGGTAACCGAGATCAACGCGCGTGCGATCTTCACATCAGATCCCATGCAGTCCTCCTGTCTGGTACGCCGCCGTGCTCTGTGAGTCGGTGATACGTCGATCTGCAGCGCTCGCGCAGCGGCATTGAAAATACTGATTTAATGTAGCGCATCGAGCGCGACGATGCACCCCGCAACGCGCGGCTGTGCAGAAAAAGCTTCGAGCGGGGGTATGGGCGTGGCACCAGGCGCGGTGAGTTCATGGAACACAGCGGCACCATAATTAGATGCCAACGGCGTGGTAGAACTGTGCTCGATATGCATCCGCAATAGAAAGAGGCACCATGGTCTCGCGGGTTCTCTACCGACCGTTTGATACCGAAGATTTCGACGCCATCGCGCTGATCTTGCAGCAGCTTTGGCACAACAACTCGGATAACGATGAGTACAACCGCCTTGAGGCCGCGTGCGATCTTGCCTACTGCCTTTCGTCATCGACGTTTTCGCAGGTTGCCGTAATCGACGGTCAGGCGCGCGGCATTGCGCTTGCACGCGCAGGACAGAGCTCCGGCGTCACTATCAACGAACATTGGATGGATACTGAGCGTGCACTGCTGTTGCAAATGCGCGAGCTGGAGCCCGATGCCTGCGCCGAATATCTCTCGTTTGTGCGCGCAACCATCCGAACCAACAACCGCCTGCTCGAATGCAGCCCGCTGCCGCACGACAACGAGGTCACGTTGCTTGCCGTGGATCGCGATGTCCACGGCCTGGGCGTTGGCACGGTTCTGCTCGACGCCGCAATCTCGCATCTGTCCTCGCGCGGGGCGACCAGCGCACACCTGTACACCGACTCCAACTGCTCGTGGAAGTTCTACGAGTTGCACGGCTTTAAGCGCACCGCCACGCACCGCGCCAACCGCGAGGAACGCCGCCACGCCATGCCGCGCGAAAGCTTCCTCTACGAACTGGACCTAACAGCCTAGGCCCAGCAGCCATACCTAGTCATTTAGGAACGTCCCCAGTGACTAGTCGTTGGGGACAGTCTTCGTAGGTAGCGCATAAAAAAGGGGATGGGCTTCCCCCGACGGTTGTCGAGAAAAGCCCATCCCATAATTTAGGACCGCTAGAACGTTCCGCCGCCGCCTCCGCCGACGCCGCCGCCTCCGCCGCCCGAGAAGCCGCCGCCACCGCCACCGCTCGAGCTATCGGAACTCGAAGCCAGCTCACGGATGCTCTCGTGATACACATCGTTAAACGAATCAAGCGGCGACTCGGTACCGTAATGATGGTAGTACCACCAGTAGCAGGGGTAATTGTCGTAGAAACCGTCGGCCTCGCGCACCTCGGGAGGAACAGCCTCGGCAAGCTGACGCAGGACTTCCTTCGAAACGCCCAGTGCCGCACCCATCACCAGAAGTTTATTCCACAGGACCAGATCGCCGGGGACGGCTTCCTTTAGGCGCGTGAAGTCCTCTAGCCAATGCTTAAGCGCCTTGCAGCGAGCCGCCACCTCGGCGCCCTCCGGCGTAAAGCGACGGAACGTAAGGCCCACGCCAATACCCACCAGCACAATCGGCACCGAGATAACCGCGGCGATAATGTTCGCCTGTGCGCCGTCGGTAAAGAAGATGGATCCCGCGGGAACAAAGGCGATTAGAATACCAAGAACCAGGCAAAACACCATTGCGACAATGCCGTCCGAGGCAACGTACTCGCTATCGGCCAGCTTGCCCTTAACGGTGTTCTGATAGTCCTCAAGCTTGTCGCCCACAGGTGTAGCATGCTGCTTGACGTAGTGCTGCAGTTCGTCAAACGTGCGCGAGCGGTCACCGTTCTCGTCGGGCTTAGCACCGGCAAAGAAGACCTTGAGCACCATGTGGTCAATGCCCTTGGCCGACTTCCAGCCCGCATCACTCACCGTCACGCGATACGTCTGCTCTTCTTTTTCACGCCCCAACAGACCCTTCTTGGCCTTAGTCACGCTCGCCTGCTCCAGCTTGATCACACGGTCGTCAGTGAGCTTCATGAGCGTGGCGATATATGCCTGATCGGGCACCTCGTTCCAGCTCATGAGGGCCGAAAGCACGGCGGGATGGTCGGCCGAAGGCACATCGCGGAAATATTCGTCCTGGAAAAGCGGCTTGGGCTTGCGGCGGCGCAGCTTGAGCATAATGATTGTGCCGGTAAAGGCCGCTGCCGCGGCAACACTTAGCACGGCAAGTGCATTGGAAATCATGCGAGCGTGAGCGCGGCGGGCGTTGGCTTCGTCGGCCCATTCCTTCTCTTCGCTCAGGATCGTTGACATGCGCTCTTCGCCCGAGGCGGCAAGCTGCGGCACCCAGTCGCTGGGGAAGGCGATGCGTGCCTCGGCGAATTCGCCCTGCTGCACACAGGGAATGGTATAGGTGACCATGGGTTCGTCCGCATCGAGCGATACGTCGCCCGTCAGCGGGCCGTGGCCCCATGCGCGGAAGTTATCGCCCTTGACGGCCGCCGTCCCGGCAGCGGCATTTGCGAAGTACACTTCCATCTCGACATCATCGGAGTCCGCGGACCAGCCATCGCCCACAAACTTCCAGTAGAGCTCAGCGGTATCGGACCAGTTCATAACCGCACCGGTCATGGTGTAGCTCACGTAATAGATTGCGCTGTCGCCGCTCTCGTGAGGGCTGAACACCTTAATCCTTACGCCGTCATCGGACTGCTCAACCGTATAGACGCCGCTGTCGCCTTTGTTTGCGCTATCGACTTTGTTAAACGCGGTGTCCTCTTCCTCGACACTCAGCACATCGACGCCCGCCGTGCCGCCCTGCTGGTTGGTGTCCGCATTGATCTCCCAAAACACGCCGTTAATGTCGTCATCGAAATCAAACTGGCGTCCCTCGACAACGGTCAGCGAGCCATCGGCCTCAACCGTGGCGCCGATATATGTCTGGGACATGGAATAGCCGTCGGCGTGCGCGGCGGCGGGCAGCAGCAACAACGCAAGCGCGACGAGCACGCAGACGGAAGCGAATCGCGCAAACAGGCAGCGCTGCCGACAAGTATTGGCAACGGGGGCGTTCATAGGCACATCCTTTGTCTGTAAAACCAACATCGCCATTGTCCCACGTTTGCGGGCACACATGACGAACATCTGGGCCAACGGAACGTCAAATGGGACAAAAGTCCCACCCGAGTCTGGCACTTAGGGACGTTCCCTATCTGCCGGCAGTTTGGAACACTCTTTGGCACGGCCTGCGTCAACGATAGATACCACTTCACAGCTCCGTCACAGGTGTAGCGGCTTTGTGTTGCTGCGGCGCGTGCTGATTGAGCCACCAGTCGAGGGGGATAAAGCAGTTGAGCGAAAACGGTTGCCCCTTTCCCGTTCGCTCGAGGATCATGTCCCCCTTTTCCGCGGAAACCCCGGCAGTTGCGAAGAGCTGCCGGGGTTTCTGTCGTGTATGAGGCCGAATCGGCGTGCGGCGATCGAGACGTTGGGTCGCAGACCCACCGTGCGCAATGCGCAGCGCCGCCAACTTGCGAGCCACGGCAACGCCTTCCCTACCGTGCCCCGCGCTATACTCGTCCACATGGATATCAAAACACGCAACATAGCAACGCCCGCCGCGGATGCGCCAACGTCGCAACCCGTCTCCATTCCCGCCCCCGTCGTGGGCCGCTTTGCCCCGTCGCCCTCGGGCCGCATGCACCTGGGCAACGTGTTCAGCTGCCTGTGCGCGTGGCTTTCGGCCCGCAGCCAGGGCGGCAGCATCGTGTTGCGCATCGAGGACCTGGACGATCGCTGCAAGCGCCCGGAACTTGCCGCTCAACTGATTGGCGACCTGGCCTGGCTGGGACTCGAGTGGGACGAAGGCCCCTACTACCAGCACGATCGCCTCGACCTGTACGAGAGCGCCTTGCGCCAGCTGCAAGACGCCGGCCTCACCTACCCCTGCTTTTGCACGCGCGCCGAGCTCCACGCCGCGAGCGCGCCGCACGCCAGCGACGGCACGCCCATCTACCGCGGCGCCTGCAGAGACCTTTCTGCCGAGGAGGTTACCCGCCGCAGCATCCTGCGCGCTCCGGCCACGCGCCTGCGCGTGCCCGCCGTCGACGACCTCGCAGACGATGTGGTCGAATTCGTGGACCGCACGTATGGTGCCCAATGCGAAGCACTCGCCACCGAGTGCGGCGACTTTTTGGTGCGCCGCAGCGACGGCGTTTTTGCCTACCAGCTAGCCGTGGTGGTCGACGACGCTGCCATGGGCGTCACCGAGGTCGTGCGCGGATGCGACCTGCTGGGCTCCACGCCGCGTCAGATCTACCTGCAGCATCTGCTGGGACTTCCCACGCCGCACTACGCGCACATTCCGCTGCTCATGTCGCCGGACGGCCGCCGCCTTTCCAAGCGCGACCGCGACCTGGACCTGGGCGAGCTGCGCGCCCGCTTTGGCACGCCCGAGGCGCTGCTGGGATGGCTCGCCGGACAAACGGGCATCGCGCCGGACGCCACGCCGAGCTCTGCCGAGCAGCTGGTCGAGCACTTTAGCTGGGACGTCATCCGCGCACACCGGGAGAACATCATTGTAACGGCCGAGTAGCCAAATACGCCCCCTCGACCCCCTTCAAAGAGGACATAATTCTGCGTCTTGTTATGTACGGAATAATTCCGTACAATTATGCAAAGGAGGTTTTTGCCATGCCAACGATCGAGAAACAGCGCCGTATGGATCTAAGGTTGACCGAACGTCAACGCCTTAATTACGAGCGCGCCGCGGCCTTGCGTGGCCAAACTCTCACCCAATGGGCCACAGCCCACCTTGACGAGAGCTCCGCACGTGATATCGCCGAGGCGTCAACAACCTATCTTTCTCCTGATGGTTTCGATGCATTTTGCGAAATGCTCGATTCCCCCATGCCCCAAGCCGCAAAAGCGCTGCTTGATCGTAAAGCGGTTTGGGAATGAGCACATTTACCAAGCCCGTTCAACTCCCCGTTGGCCAAGGCATCGAGGCTTTCCACTGCGGAAACACTCTTGTAGACGGATGGGCTAAAAACAGATCTGCCTCAGCGCGAAGAAGAGGATCAGCGGTTATATACGCATCGTATTGCGATGGCGCAGTCGCTGGGTTTTATACGCTGTGCACGCACTCCGTGGCTCGCGAAAATGTTGATGGAGGATGGTTCGTGCGAAACTCCCCCTCCCAAGTCCCCACAGTGCTACTTGGAATGATGGGGGTCGATGAGAAGTTCAAGGGGCTTGGTCTTGGAGCTTCACTGCTCAAAGATGCCATCGAGAACGCCTTGAAAATTTCTGCCCTAGCAGGAGCGCGAGCATTGGTTGTCGATCCAGTAGATGATGAGGCGACAGCATTCTATGAACATTTTGGCTTCGCCACCCTACCGGGCACCAACCGAATGGCGCTGAAACTCTAGATTGTCGGACGACATCTCCCCCGGCTCCCAACATGCCTTAAGTTACCCTACAAATAAAGATTACTACTGAAATGTAGGGTAACTACCCAAGGTATCGTATGAAGTGCTCGCTATCCCACCCCTACGCAACATCCCAGGGCTGGAGTTCGTCGCCCAGGCGAACGATGCAGTCATAGAGCACGGTATGGCGCTCGGCCGGGTTGGCATCCCGATGAAAATGCCCGTAATACCAGCGTTTGTAATCCAAGCGGTCTTCCAGCTCATCGAAAAATGCCGTAAGACGATCAACGGCGGGGTAATTCCAGCCGGGCGCCGGATAGAGTGTGGGCGAAAGCACGCGCGTCGAGCAGGTGTGGGTGATTACGTAGTCGACCTTCCAACCCACGCTGTCGAGCTTTGCCTGCGCCTCCTCAAAGTTGCGCTCGTCCGGCAGCTCCTGCGGCCACCAGCTGGAATAGGGGATGCGGTATTCCTTGTCCACGCTCGTGGCGCCGCCCATGGTAAAGATCGTTGAGCCGTCAAGCTCAAAAACCTCGCCGCGCGTCAGGCGCCGTATGGGGGAGGTATCCGACAGACGCTGCGTCAGCCCACCGTGCCACAACTCCATGGGTCGCTCCGCCCAGTGATCGAAACGCTCGTGGTTGCCGTCGACGAACAGCACGGTATAGGGGCGCGACTCCAGCCAGGCGATATCGGCGCACTCCTCGGCAGAGAAATCCCACGGAAAGCCAAAGTCGCCCGCGACAATCAGATAGTCGTCGCCCGTCAGACTATCCCCAAGCTCCCAGTCGCGCAGCTTTTGCATGTCGAGGCCGCCGTGAATATCGCCCGTCACATAGACCGTCATCGGATCACCACTTCCCTATAAGTCGCTAGCCCTCATTTTGCACGATCACTGAGCTAACCGTTCCAGCCCTTCCATCCCTTAGGGCTTACCCCTCGCTCTTCCATCCAAACGGGTCAAGCACCCAAAAAATCAGATCGAGCACGCCGCCAGTTATCATGGCGCCGGCAAGGGCCATGCAAACGTGCAGAGAGCTGACACTTCGGAGCACGTCGAACGGCCCCAGAACAGCCAGCAGCGCGACCGCTGCGCCGGCAAGGCACAGCGCGAGGCGCGGCCCCGCGTCCTTGACGCACTTCTTTGCGAGATGCTTGGTGTTGTCACTCATCAATATGGAACTCCTTAGAGGGTCGTTGTTCGGGTACATGCCGCCGCAACGGAGCATGGCGGCAGGGTAAGTGTCACATGTCGTGCGGACACGTGTGTAAGCTCATACCAAACTGCCAATCCCAATCGTCATACATCTAAAACACGAACGATCGATCTGCTATCCTGGCGCCAACATAGTCTTTCGAAAGGTTTGGCCGGGATGACTACGCAACACCAGATTGATATTGAATTCGACTCGCTTGCACGCGAGAACGAGTCGCCCAAACTCATCGCCAACTCGAAGGCAACCGGCGGAACACTCCTATCCGTCATCAAGGAGCAGCTCTCAGTCTGCAGCTCCTTTGACTTTTGCGTAGCGTTTGTTGCAGACGGCGGCCTTCAAATCCTGGTCGAGGCGTTCCAGGAGCTCAAACAGCGTGGCATTAAGGGCAGGCTGCTCACGTCCACCTATCTCAACTTCAACTCACCCGATGCGTTTCGCAAGCTCCTGGAATACGACAACATAGAAGTGCGCGTATTCCAAGGCAATTTGCATGCTAAGGGATACGTTTTTGATAAGGGCGAAACCAGCACGATCATCGTCGGTAGCTCCAACATGACGCAGACCGCCCTCACCTGCAATAAAGAATGGAACGTGCTGTACCAGACCGTTGAAAACAGCCGCCTGCTCGGAGAGCTTAGAGACGAGTTTGATTCGTTGTGGAACGACACCTCAACCGTTTTGCTTTCCCAAGACTGGATTGAGAACTATGCCGCATATCGATCGGCACGTCCGCCAAAGCCCAAATCGAAACCGACATTCAGATTTGCGGAAACGCCGGCGCAGAATGACCTCGAAGAAATCAAGCCCAATAAAATGCAGCAGCGCGCCCTTGAGGCGCTCGGTGTAATCCACCGCAAGGGCGAGACCCGCGCCCTGTTGGTCTCGGCAACCGGCACCGGCAAGACCTTCCTTTCGGCGTTCGACGTGCTCGCAACTAAACCCCGGCGCGTCCTCTTTCTTGCGCACCGCCGGCGCATTATCGACACCTCCCGTGCAAGCTACGAACGCCTCTTAGGTAGTACCTATACGTTCGACACCTATCAAACTGGCAAGAATATAAGCAATGCTACCTGCGTGTTTGCCATGTGTTCTTCGGTCGCCAAACATCTGAGCGATTTCCGTCCCGATGAGTTCGACTACATCGTCATCGACGAGGCCCACCGCACGGGATCCCAGGGCTACCAATCCATCATGTCGCACTTTACGCCTCGGTTTTATCTGGGCATGACCGCTACGCCTAATCGCACCGACGGCTACGACGTCTTTGCCCTTTTCAATCACGTCATCGCGTTCCAGATCACACTGCAGGACGCTTTGGCCGAGGAGATGCTTGCCCCCTTCCATTATTTTGGCATTCACGATCTGGAGATTGACGACGAAACGGTCGAAGATATCGCCCTGTTCGGGCGCTTGACGTCCGACGAGCGCGTGCGTCATATCACCGAGAAGATCGAAGAATATAGCGTCACCAAAAGCAACCGCAGGGGCTTAATTTTCTGCAATCGAAACGCCGAGGCAAAAGAGTTGTCATGCAAATTCAACGCTCTCGGATATCGAACGGCTGCGATTAGCGGTCAAGATTCCGATGAGGTCCGCGATGCCACGATCAGCCGACTTGAAGCCGGCGAGCTCGAGTACATCTTCTCGGTCGATATCATGAACGAAGGCGTCGACATCCCCTCGCTCAATCAGATCATCATGCTTCGACGCACCGACTCCGCAATCATCTTTATTCAACAGCTCGGAAGAGGTTTGCGCCTGAATGATGGCAAGGAATACGCACTGGTGCTCGACTTTATTGGCAACTACCAGAGCAACTTCTTGGTGCCCATCGCGCTTTCGGGTGACAAGACGTACAACAAAGATCGCCTGCGTCGTCTCGTCCAAGAGGGCGATTCGGCGATACCCGGATGCTCGACCGTGAGCTTCGATCGTATTTCCGAGGCACGCATTTACAAGGCCATCGACGGCGGCGATTTCACCTCCGTCAGGTTTTTGAAAAACGAATATCTCGACTTGCGCCAAAAACTCGGCAAGATTCCCTCGCTGCTCGAATTTGATCGTAACGGCTCCATCGATCCGCTGCTTATCTTCAAGAATAGCGGCCTGGGGTCCTACCACGCATTTCTTTCCAAATACGAGCCGGACTACACGGTTCAATTTTCCTCTGATCAAACCAAGATTCTCAAATTTATTTCTCAAAAACTTGCCGCGGGCAAGCGATTCGAAGACCTCTATTTGCTTCAAACGCTCGTCGAAGCCGGACACGAGGGCTACCGGCATATGCGCGAGGCTGCGCTTAGGAACTACCGCGCACAGCTTAAGGACAGCGCCGTTAGGTCGGCAATCGCAGTCCTTAAGGGCGACTTTGCCACTCCTAAGGATTTCGTTTCCCTGCTTATTGACGATGGATGCGGACCTCGTCTGACCGAAGCGTTCGCGACCGCCCTGCGCAACGCAGAGTTCAAGCGTCAGATTCTCGAGGTGCTGGATTTTGGTATTGAGCGCAACCGACTCGGCTATGCCGAGACGTACGAAAACACGAATTTCGTTCTCAACGCCAAGTACACGTACGAGGAGGTTTGCCGTCTGATGAACTGGGAAAAGAACATCAACGGCCAAAACCTTGGCGGATACTTCTACGATGAGAAGACCAATACATTCCCCGTGTTTATTAACTATGACAAGGCGCCCGACATTAGTGAGTCAATTCAGTATGAAGACCGCTTTGTTTCGCCGAGCAAGCTCATCGCAATCTCCAAGGGCAACCGCACGCTCAACTCTCCCGAGATTCTGCGACTGCAGGCATGGCCGAAAAACGGCCTGAAGACGTATTTATTTATGCGAAAGAACAAGGACGATAAGGGTGGTAAGGAGTTCTATTTCTTAGGCGAAATGCATCCGACCGGCAAGTTCGAAGCTATTAAAACTAAGAGCGGCGACAACGCCGTCGAAATCGAATATGAGCTCAATGCGCCCGTGAGGCAGGACATTTACGAGTTTATGCTCAGCGATTTGAGCGCGGCCGAGTAACAAAAAGGGGCGAGCCGCCATGCGACGCCCGCCCCTTTCTTACTTAAGCCCGAGTTTCTTTTCGAGCTCCCTAACGACTTTAACGTCCGCCGGAAGCCAATCGACATCCCACAGGTTATTGGTATCGAGCCACTTCATGTCCTCGTGAGCGTGCTCTTTGAACTCCCCGGAAAGGATGTTAGCTAGGTAGCACTGCATCGACAGGTGAAACGTCTCATAATCGTGTTCGACCGTGCAAAGATAGTCGAGGTTGCCGATCGTGACCTCGAGCTCTTCTTGAATCTCGCGCACGATTGCCTGCTCGCCGGTCTCGCCCGGCTCGAGCTTTCCGCCCGGAAACTCCCAGCCGTCTTTAAACTCGCCGTAGCCGCGCTGGCAGCTCAGGATTTTCCCGTCCTTCTGAATAATCGCTGCTGCAACATTGATTGATTTCATAACTAGTTATCACCTCTCCAGTTGAGCCTACCCAGTATAGGTGATCAACCGCCCGCCATGTCCCAGTCGCCTGAAAACCGTCTGCTCGACCAACCCTTGACGCCGTTTTACACCGGCACCCCATCTCCCGCTATCGAGGTCTAATACTTTTCCCACCGCCACCCAAAAACTCATCCAACATTAATCTTGGCTCAAGAATCGCTTAATCTATAACCTGCACTATGGAGTTCGACCAAGGGCGGGGCGGCGCCACGCAGGCCGCCGAACGCAACGCTCGCGCCCGGGCAGATCGCCCGGCGTCGCGCCCATCGAACGAAAGGACAGGTCATGGACGACCTCGAAAAAGTTGAAACCATCCGCACCAAGTGCAACGTGAGCTACACCGATGCCAAGGCCGCGCTCGACGCCGCCGACGGCAACGTCCTGGATGCCATCATTTGGCTCGAGTCGCAGGGCAAGACGCAGACCACGTCGGCGCACGCCACCACCGAGTCCGAGCCGGTCGATGAACCCTCGGCCGAGATGGTCGCCGCGCAGGCCGCCTACGAGAAGTCGAGCGAAAAGACCGACTTCTCCAAGAAGATGGACAGCGTGTGGGAGTACCTCAAAAAGCTCTTCCGCCTGAGCCTGGACACCAAGTTTATCGCCACGCGCCGCGATGCGATCATCCTCAACATTCCCATCCTGATCCCCATCGTCGCGCTGTTTGCCTGGGGCGCCACGATATGGCTGATGTTGATTGGCCTGTTCTTTGGCATGCGCTACCGCATCGACAGCGACGGCGACGTGCCCGGCAGCATCAACAACCTCATGAATCACGCCGCCGACGCCGCGGACGATATCAAGCAAAATCTGAACGACGACAAATAATCGCAGACGGGGGCACGCATGGCACGGATTCTGATCGTAGAGGACGAGGAGAAAATCGGGCTCTTCGGGGGTTTGTGTGGGTTAGCCGCCCGGTAAAAGTGCCCGCCTAGCGG
>UQHZ01000006.1 GCA_900541055.1 uncultured Collinsella sp. | reverse complement strand
GGATGCGACACCTGAAGTGTCCATCCTCGCAGTATCCGGTTCTCAAGGTGCACGCCTGCGCTGGTTCCCGGTTCCACCGGGCCGCGCGGCAAGGAGATATATTGCCAGACCGGAGGGGCGCCGTGGGCGGGAATCGCGCACTCCATATTTTGTTCACAAATGAATAGAACCCTCAGTTGCTTCACTGAGGCCGTATTCGAAGCAGCAGCTTCTGATATTGGCGATGACCAGCTGGTTTATAGGTGTTAAGGCATCGGTCATCTCTGGAGCGCCACTTTACTCCAAAAGCATCAACCATTTGTTTCCCGTCGGTAAAAGGCAGGTTTTTTTCGCCAAGCGTTCTTATATATAGAGAAGTTCGGGTTCGAACCCGTGTCGCGGCAACAAAAAAGCGACCAACCGGAGTCGATCGCTTTCTTTTCTATGGTGGGCCGTCAGGGGTTCAGTCTGCTCCGCAGGCGGCCGCTGCGGCGCTTTCGCGCCTTGCGCGCTGCGCTGGCAAACGCTCACGCGTTTACTCAGCTCCGCGCCCCGACGGGTTCGAACCCATGAAAGGGCGACAAAAAAGACGGCCAACCGAAGTTGACCGTCTCAACAATCTTTGGGTGGGCCGTCAGGGGTTCGAACCCTGGACCTTGGGATTAAAAGTCCCCTGCTCTGCCAGCTGAGCTAACGGCCCGCGGGTGGCATTGTACCACGGTCTGGGACTATTCCCAACTCCATTGGCCGTTCTGGAAAATCACAACTTCACGTCCATCAGGTGTTATGCCCGTAATATCGATATCGTCCGTGCCAATCATAAAGTCGACATGCGTGCTCGAAACGTTAACGCCATGCTCCAAGAGCTCCTCCTTGGACATGTCATACCCACCCTCGATGCACTCAGGGAAGCCGACGCCTAGCGCAAGGTGGCAGCTAGCGTTCTCGTCATAGAGCGTGTCATAGAACAGAACGCCGCTTTCGCGGATCGGAGTGTTCTTGGAAATGAGCGCGACCTCACCCAGATGAGCGGCACCTTCATCGGTGTCAATAATGCTCGCAAGCGTCGCCTTGCCCATGCGGGCATCGTAGTCCACTACGCGGCCGGCCTCGAACTTAATCCAAAAATCGTCAACCTTGTTACCGTGGTGAATGAGCGGCATGGCCGAGTACACGATACCGTCGGCGCGCATGCGATCGGGCGAAGTGAAGACTTCTTCGGTGGGAATGTTGGGGAAGAAGGGGTGTCCATCGGGCGTCTTGCCCTTGCCGCCGGCCCACTCGTGACCTTTCGTCATGCCAATCCTCAGATCGGTTCCATTTGCCGCGGTGTAATGCAGGTAGTCGAAACGATTGTCGTTCAGGAAGCGCAAGTTCTTTTCGAACGCCGCGTCATGAAGCTCCCAATCGCTCTCCGGGTCCTGGCTATCGGCACGAGCGGTGTGCAGAATCGCATTCCACAGCTTATAGATTGCAACCTCATCGGCGTCTCCCGGGAACACCTCGCGCGCCCAAGCCACGACCGGAGCGCCGGCGATACACCACGGGTTGATGTTGTAGTCCAGTCCACGGCGGAAGACCTTGCACTGCGTGTTCCTTGCCTTAGAAGCTGCAGCGGGCTTGGCGGGATCGATACCCTTGAGAGCCGCAGGATCCGCACCCTCGATAAAGATAAAGCAGGCACCGTCCTGGGCCAGGGAATCCAGCTGCAGGCGCTTCCACTCGGGCGTCTGCTCAAAATAGCTTTTCTCGACATGCTCGTACGTGAGCCTCGTCACGGCATCATCGGCCCAAATGACCGTCACGTGGCCGGCGCCGGCAGCATAGGCCTCCGCGACCACCACGCGCGCAAACGGCGCGCACTCGACCGGAGACTGAACGACGACCTCCTGGCCGGGCTTGACGTTTACGCCCTTGCGGACGACCAGGCGCGCGTAGTTTTTAATCTTGGGCTCCAGGGCCTTCATGCCCTCCAGAGCCTCTTCGACCGTCAGGGCAGCTCGAATCATGTGCCACTCCATCTATCTATAGAACAGTAAAAAGGCGCGCCGCAAAAACGACGCGCCTTATATCTTAGCGATAAGTATGTATGCAAACGCTACTTCTTCTTGGAGTCCTTCTTGTCCTCCTCGGCAGCCGAACGCTCGATAAGAGCGTTGAGCTTGTTCTCGGACATGCCCTCGGCCTGCGCGCGGTACATGTTGCGCAGGGGACGAATACGAACGAAGTCGTAGATAAAGTCACCCAGAATGACGACGTAGGACAAAACAATACCGACCATCTGGACGGGGCTGGACACCATGCCAGCGGGAGCGAAGTACAGCGAGGCCCAAATTGCCACGACGAGCACCATGCCAATGGCGAGCACAATCCACCAGATGCGACGGCGCTTGGTGTAGTCCTCGTCCTGCTTGAGGAGAATATTCGACACCGTATAGATGCGGTCCTCCTTGGCGCGCTGCTTAGCCTTGCGGGCGCGCTTCTCCTCTTTAGAGAGGCCCTCGAGGTTCTCGCCCTTCTCGAGCTCTTTGCGGCGTGCCTTAGACGAAGCCGGCACGACGCGAACGGAGCTCGCTGCTTGGCGGGCGGGCTTAGCAGATGCGGCAGACTTGCGCGCAACCCCGGTAACTTCGTGGGATTGCGTGCGCTTGTTCGTGGCGCTACGGGTACTCACTTATGCGTTCTCCTTCATGCTTGTGAACTGGGAGCCCGTGATGATCTGGAAGGCCTCGCGATAGCGCTCGGACGTGCCATCGATGACCTCGGCGGGCAGGTGCGGGGTCTCCCCCGTCATATCCCAGTTGGCCTTGAGCCAATTGCGGACGAATTGCTTGTCGTAGCTAGGCTGGATCTTGCCCTCCTCGTAGCTGGCAGCAGGCCAGAAACGGCTGGAGTCGGGCGTGAGGCACTCGTCGATCAGCGTGACCTTGCCATCGATGACACCAAACTCGAACTTGGTGTCGGCAATGATGATGCCACGGGTCGCGGCGTACTCGGCAGCGGCCTTGTAGATCTTGAGGGAAAGGTCACGAATCTGCGTGGCGATGTCCTCGCCCACGATCTCGCAGCAACGCTCGAACGAGATGTTCTCGTCGTGGTCACCGATCTCGGCCTTCGTGGACGGCGTGAACAACGGCTCGGGAAGCTTGGAAGCCTCGGTCAGGCCCTCAGGCAGCTGGATGCCGCAGACGGTGCCGTTCTCGTCGTAGGTCTTCTTGCCCGAACCGGTCAGATAGCCGCGGACGATGCACTCGATAGGAATCGTCTGGGCCTTCTTAACCAGCATGGCGCGGCCAGCGAGGTAGTCACGATACTCAGCAAACTCCTCGGGGAAATCCGCCGGGTCGATGGAAACGAGATGGTTGGGGACGATGTCGGCAAACTTATCGAACCAGAATGCCGAGATGCGATTGAGCACCTCTCCCTTAAACGGAATCTCGTCGGGAAGAATGAAGTCGAACGCAGAAATGCGGTCGGTGGCGACCATCAGCAGGTTTTCACCGGCATCGTAAATATCACGAACCTTGCCACGGGAATCCGGACGACGCTCCATCGTTGTCACGTGAGTCACTCCTTACCTAAATACGACAGAAATGCGGGTTCTTTCCCGCATGTTTTCGCAAACTCGGAGCGGCAGGGACGCGGCCCCTCCTTCACCGAATAGCGAAAAGCTAGTGCTCCATTGTAGTAGATGCCGCGTCCGCCGTGTGCTCGCGGGGCAGATGAATTGTAAAAGTCGTACCCTTTCCAAGCTCCGACTCCACGGATATGTAGCCATGGTGACGCTCGACGATCTGCTTGGTCACGGCGAGGCCGACGCCCAGGCCGCCAGCTTCGCGGGCGCGGCTGGCATCGGCGCGCCAAAACCGCCCGAAAATGCGCGACAGATCGTCCTTGGCAATACCGATGCCGGTATCAGAAACGGCAATGCTGACGTGCCTGCGGTCACTGAGCACCGACACCACGACCCAACCGCCCTCGGGGGTGTAGCGCATGGCGTTGCTCATGAGGTTGATAACACATTGCGTGATCATGTCGGGATCGGCCTCGACGACATCGTCGTGCCCTTGGGTTTCATCTGCAAAGCGAAGACGAAGGTCACGGTCGGCAAACAGACGCTCCTGGCCGTTCACAATCGATCGCACGAACGGAACCATGTCCACCGGTTCTAGATTGAGCGGAGCCGTGCTGTTTTCCATACGCGATAGGTCGAGCATCTGCTGCACCAGACGAGCCAGGCGACGCGTCTCGGAAGCAACAGTCTCCAAATGCTCATCGTCGGTGGGATACACGCCATCCTGCATGGCCTCGACCGTTGCGAGCATGGCCATAAGCGGCGTGCGAAGCTCGTGTGCAACGTCTGAGGTCAGGCGCTTCTCGTGTTTCATATCCTTCTCGAGCGAAGTGGCCATCTCATCGAAGGTCTCACCCAGCTGATCGATCTCGTCATCACCGCGCAGTCCCGTGCGAGCCGACAGGTCGCCGTCACGGATTTGCTTTGCGGTACTGGTGATGCGATGAATCGGCTTGGTGAGCATGCGCGACACGAGCGATCCGATAACGACCGAAATGCAGATTGCAACAACCGCGGCGAGGGCCATGGCGTTAAAGGTCTTCTCCCTAAACGCAGAGTCCGCCTTGGTGAGCAGAGCGTCGGAGCCGATGGCCCACAGCTTTACCTGTCCGACATGCTCGCCGGAAGACGTTACAATCTCGACGTCAGCAACGCTATCGGAGTCGGTTGGAGCAGACGAAACCGGGCTATGCGATGCCCTCTTGCCGCTCGTGTCGTCGGTCGTAGCCTGGTTTTCGCGTACATCGGCGGTAGCGCTTGCCGAGGGCCAGGAATCGTCATAAACGATCACGCCCTTTTTATTGACGACCTGCATGCCCAGATCGTCGGAAACCAAACTCGACGTTGCGACCGTGCGCAGTTCTCCCGCGGTCCAAGAGCCGTTTTCCTCATATGAGGTCGCCAACTTCTCGGCAGCGGAATTTGCGATTTCGACGATATTGGAGCGTGTGTAATCCGAAAAGACCGTGCCCCACACAACAGAGACAACGCCCACCAGCACCAATACCGTCATGAGCGATGTCAGAGCAAAAGCAAGTGCCATGCGCGAGGGATAGCTCATCGTTGGCCGTGAATCGGAACGAGGCGTGTTCCAACTAGCCTTGGAACCCGCCTCGCTCTCCTGCTTGTGCTTTTGTCCGATTTCAAAGCGCGCAGGTGTCATATGTGATTTCCCTATTTCTCGTCCGACTTATCGGTCTTGGCCGGAGCCTCGAAGCGATAGCCGACACCATGGACGGTGTAGAGCCACTTGGGCTTCTTGGGATCATCGCCCAGCTTGGCGCGAAGATTCTTCACGTGGCTATCGATGGTGCGCTCATAGCCCTCAAAGTCATACCCGAGCACTTTCTCGACCAGCTCCATGCGGTTATACACACGGCCGGGATGGCGGGCAAGCGTGGTGAGCAGCTTGAACTCGGAAGCCGTCAAATCGACTTCCTTGCCCTCGACCAAGATCTTGTGGCCCGAGATATCGATGACCAGATCGCCGAAGTCGAGTACCTCGACGGCGGGCTCGTCGGCCTGATGGGCACGGCGGAACAGAGCGCGAACGCGGGCGACGAGCTCGCGCGGCGAGAACGGCTTAATCAGATAGTCGTCGGCGCCGAGCTCAAGACCGATGATACGGTCCTCGATCTCGCCCTTAGCCGTCAGCATGATGATGGGGACATCCGAGGTATCGCGAATGGTGCGGCAAACGCGCTCGCCGGGGATCTTGGGGAGCATAAGGTCGAGCACGACCAGGTCGAACTGATGCTTCTCGAACTCCTCGATCGCGGACTGGCCGTCGCCGACGCCCACAACCCAGTAGCCTTCGCGCTCGAGATAGGCAGCGACGGCGTCACGGATTGCCTTCTCATCCTCGACCAGCAGAATCTTTTTTGCATCTGAAGCCATAACACGGCCCCCCTGTCTCAATTAGCTAAGAACAAGCCCATTTTAACGCACCTGAGCCCGCCGGATGCCGCTATGACGCGGCAGCTCGGCGGGCGGTACTCACAATTACAACGCGTTTATTCCCCTGTTGGCGCCTTTTTAACCCCTCTAAGCTTAAAGAGAGAATAGGCGTGCAGTGACCGTCTCTGGTATACCCTGGCTGTTGCGCACCGTGGCGTACGTAAGGAATGAGTCCGATTTTCCCGCCGTAGCTGGATAATCGCCATACTCCAAAGCGCGGTCGGGCGACAGCAGCGAGCCATAGGTCTTGGCAGAGGTGTCGATCAGGAAATGCGACGCCTGTACCTTAACAAGGTATTTATTCTTCTTGCCAGCCGCACATGCGAGCGGCTCGCGTGACAGGAAGAGGTACGGCCCTCCCTCATTACCGATATACGTGCCCATATTGCCCAGGCTGCCCACGCCACTATAGGCCGCCTCGATAGAAAACACGAAGGTATCGCCCATATATACGGCCTCGAAAGGCGAAACTGACGAAGGGAGGACCAGCTGGGCACGCTTGGTGTTGTTGCCGTCGGTCAGATCGATTGCCGTTATGCCGTAGTAGACGCCCTCGTCGTTGCGGACACGCGGCGAGATGGTCAAAATGCCGTCGCTCGCGCGCGGGGCCGATGCAAAGCGACCCGTCGATTTCCAAATTATCTCGGCCTTGGATTCATCAAGCGAGCGACGATAGCAAAACGAATCGCTACTCGTTTTATTGCCACCTGCCGAGGGCATTTTATACCAGATGACTGATGACCCGAACGCCGTAAACAGCGGCGGGTCGTAGTCCTTGCCACCTCGATCGAGCTCAACCACGTCGCCAGAGAGCGAAGCGCCCGACAGATTTTGAGCGTAGAGCTTCCACGATGAATTGGCAAAGTTCATCTCAACCCACGCGAATACGCCGTCGCCGGCACGGACATCGTAGAATGCATATCCCGTGCCCTCGATAGGATCCTCGATTAATGTGGTAAGCGAGCCATCGCCCAGGTTGAGCACACCGAGTGTGTTGGCGTGCAGTGCCGATGCGGGCGCCATCATTGCCGCGGCGTAATCGCCGTCGCAGTAGTACAGCAGCGTACCCAGAGGCAGCGTCCACGACGCCGCCGGCTCAAGATCGATGTCGACTGCCTCGTACTCATCCGTAATCGAGATGATTTTGGAATCATCCTTGATAACCTGCGGCTCGCCGGCGGCATCATCGCTGGTGCCCGTTTTTTTCGAGCATCCGGCAAGCACCGTGGCAGCGCCCGCGGCAGCCCCACCGAGCACGAAGCCGCGACGCGATATTCCGTTCTTGATGTGATCGGCGATACCCATTAGGCGATCTCGGCGCGAGCGGCCTCGATAGCGCGTGTAAGCTGGTCGGCGCAGGAGGTCTTTTTCATACCGCAGGTATTACCGGCGAGAACCTCGATTACGCGATCGGCAGGAGCGCCCTCGACCAGCTTGGAGATAGCCTTGAGATTGCCGTCGCAGCCGCCGGTAAACTCAACGCCCATCACCTTGTTGCCGTCATCGGAAAGGTCAAGGTGAATATTGCGAGCACACACGCCCTGAGGCTTGTAATCAAACGAAATCATGCGATCCCCTCTCAGAATGTTATTCGAGACGACTATTATCCCCGTCTTTCCCTAAATGCAACGAGGCGCTTTGCCGGCAACACACATTACCAGCAAAGCGCCCTAAAAAGCTAGCGTTATGCCCGAACCTACTCGAAGCTCAGCTGCTCCAGACGATCAAAGACCGTGTCGATACGGGTGAGGAAGTCCCACGGATCAAAGATCTCGTCGAGCTTCTCCTGACTGACGGTGCAGCGCGGGTCGGCCTCGAGACGCTCCTTAAAGGTGGGGCCGGAGACACAATCCTGTACCTCGTGCCAGGTTGCCATAGCGTTCTCCTGCACAATGGCGTACGCGTCCTCGCGGGTGATGCCCGTGTCGACGAGGGCGAGCAGTACCTTGGAAGAGAAGATGAGGCCGCGGGTCTTATTGAGGTTGGCCATCATGCGGGCGGGATACAGCTGCAGGCCGTCGATAACGCGGATGAGGCACTGGAACATGTGGTCGAGGGCGATGAAGCTATCGGCCTGGGCGACGCGCTCGGCAGAGGAGTGCGAAATGTCACGCTCGTGCCACAGGGCGACGTTATCGAAGGCAACCTGGGCGTTGGACTTCACGACGCGCGACAGACCGCAGACTTTCTCCATGGTGATGGGGTTGCGCTTGTGCGGCATGGCTGAGCTGCCCTTTTGGCCCTTACGGAACGGCTCCTCGGCCTCGAGCGTATCGGTCTTCTGTAGATTGCGAACCTCGGTAGCGATGCGCTCACAGGTGGCCGCTGTAGTGGCAAGCACGCCGGCAAGGTAGGCATGGTGATCGCGGCTGATGACCTGCGTGGACAGAGGATCGTGGACCAGGCCCAGGTGCTCGCAGACGTACTCCTCGACGAACGGCTCGATGGAGCTGTACGTGCCGACAGCGCCCGAGATAGCACCGAAGGCAACATTCTTGCGGGCGTCCTCAAGACGATCCAGATCGCGCTTGAGCTCCCAGGCCCAAGAGCCAAACTTCATGCCGAAGGTCATCGGCTCGGCGTGGATGCCATGAGTGCGGCCGGCACAGAGCGTGTTGCGCTCCTCAAAGGCGCGACGCTTGCAAATCTCGCCGAGCTTCTTGACGTCCTCGATGATCAGGTCGCAGGCCTGGGTGAGCTGGTAGCACAGGGCCGTGTCGCCCAGATCCGAGCTGGTCATGCCATAGTGAACCCAGCGGCTGGGCTTGGGGTCGCCCTCGGGAACATCGGCATCGATGTATTCCTTCATGTTGGTCAGGAAGGCAATGACGTCGTGGCGCGTGACTTCCTCGATCTCATCGACCTTCGCCTTCTCAAAGTTGGCATGGTCGCGGATCCACTGGGCCTCGTCTTTGGAAATACCGATCTTGCCGAGCTCCGCCTGGGCCTCGCAGGCCAGAACCTCGATCTCCTGCCAAATGGCGTACTTGTTCTCGAGGGAGAAGATGTGTCCCATCTCCGGGCGGGTATAGCGATCGATCATAGCGGCTCCTTTTTGGTTATTGGCACGTTGGTCGTAACCCAACCATTGTACCGTGCGCAGGTGCAAGTATGGGCAGCAGGCATTAACCTAACATTTTGGAATTGGAGCGGGCATGGGGACGTCCGCGTATTTGCTTCGCAAATCCGCACCGGCTTCAGTGGCATACCGAGATCCGGGGAAGTGTGGGAGCAAAGCGGGCTGAATCTACCATTCCCGAAATCTTCCTTGCTCCATGGAGCGGGCAACGGGACGTCTGCGTATTTGCTTCGCAAATACGCACCGGCTGCGGTCGCCTATCGGCGACCTTGCCTGCTCGCTATAAACGCTTCGCGTTTATTTAACGCTCGCACCCTGTCGGGTTCGAGTCCCGGCACTTTATTGAAAAAGGCACGATAACGAAACGTTACCGTGCCTGAAATTCGAATGGAGCGGGCAACGGGACTCGAACCCGCGAGTGTCAGCTTGGGAAGCTGATGCCTTACCACTTGGCGATGCCCGCATATGTGGGGGATAGTATAACGCGGTTGTCTTGTTCGATACAAGGGTGGCGATGCTTGTTTTAGCTGTGGAGATTCGTTTGAAAATCGCGTCAATTGTGGAGATGAGGACCTTTGACCTCCTGTTCTCCTTATCTTCTACCTGCGCTTTTGCTTGATTGTTGTATTTGAGCTCAATTTGTCAGGAATTGGGCAAGCTTTTGGTCAGGCTCCGGTACTTACCCGCATGAACCTCGGGGGTAGCCTCATCCTACGCGTCGCAACCTCCCCATGCGGCGCACGAGGGATAAGGAGCAGCCATGTCCAACGCACCCACGCACTCTGTCCACAGCGCAATCGCAACAGGTCCGCTGCTCCTGCTCCTCTTCCTGCTTTTCGGCTGCCTGACACCGGGAGCCGCATTTGCCGTCGATGGCTACGGTCAGCTCGGCTTCCGCACTATTAGCGATGATTGTGGGCCCTTCTTCATCGGCAAGTATGAAGCTCAAGACGCCTCGATTGCCTACTGCATGAACCAGGAGCGCCCCGGCCCCACCAAGCCGGGCGGCCCATGGCTCAACTTTGATCAAGGCTGGGTGTGGCTCGACGACGAGTTCGCGGCAATCGTTTGTCACGGATATCCTACCGCCACGTCGTTTGGCGGTTACCATCTTTCACCCGATCGCGCCCGCGCCGCAACCCAGCTTGCCGTATGGATGCTCAACGGCACTACCCATGTCGACGGTACTTACTCTTACACGACCGCTCAGGGCAAAACCAAGAGTGGGCACTTTACCGCTGACAATGAAGTCGTGGCGGCGGCGCGGTGGCTCCACGACAGCGCAAAATCAGGAAACATCAAAGCCGCTCCGCACCGCGCGCGACGCTATCTAGGAGCCGTATCGGGCGGCAGCAAACGTCAGGACATGCTCTATGTACTGCCGGCGGTCTCTGTTTCCTTCCAAAAGCAGTCTGCAAACGCTGCCATTACCAGCGGAAACAATACTTATCAGTTTGACGGGGCAACATTCGATATTTTTGAGAGCGCCAGCGGCGCGCGTGTCGGCACCATCCAGATGGACAGCAACGGTCGGGCGCAAGCAACTCTTCTGCCCAACACTGCATACTACCTAGTTGAAACGAAGGCGCCGGCCGGCTATGTCCCCCGTCGTGATCGCATCGCCTTTACCACGGGGAATGACGGTGGACAGGTCGCCATTGATGAACAGCCCGGCATCATCAACCTGCATATCGTAAAACTCGATGCCGCGACGAATGCCGGCCCCCAGGCGGGATCTTCACTCGCAGGAGCAGAGTTCACGTGTGTGTCGCAATCAACCCCTGGATGGGCGCAAATCCTCACGACCGACGAAAGCGGTCGGGCCACCCTCGCCGATGTCCCCTTAGGAACCTTTACCATCTACGAATCAAAAGCCCCCGAGGGCTACCTGCCATCCAACGACAGCTGGACCTATACCGTTGGAGCCGACCAGCTCGGCGATTCAGGCGTGGTCGAGATCGAATCTCGCATTTCCGATATCTCCATTGCGTTTGACCTTGAGATTTCCAAATTCAAGGATTACGGCAATAGCGACCAATCCGGCCTGGAGCAGCCGGCGGGTGGTGTTGTCTTTGAGGTTGTCAGCAACAGCTCTCAGCAGGTTGTTGGCGCACTGACCACAAACATCTATGGCTTTGCCTCCACCAAAGACCAGCCCGAAGCATGGTTCGGCACAGGTAAGCGACCCGCCGGTGTCCACGGAGCCGTCCCATACGACCGTGCCGGCTACACGGTTCGCGAGGTTCCGGAAACCGTCCCCGAGGGTTTTAAACGTGCAGGGGAATGGACCGTCGGGGCCAATCAGATTTCCAACGGCGCCGAGCTTCAATATATCGTGGACAACCACGCTCTGTCGACGCATCTCCAGATTGTAAAACGCGATGCCCAAACAGGCGCTTCTGTTCCACTAGCCGGATTCACCTTCCAACTCCTCGACAGCAATCACGAACCTGTCTCACAAACTTGCTGGTATCCAGCACATAACGTAATGGACACCTTTACGACTGACGCGACCGGGACCGTCACACTGCCCGAATCGCTCGTACCGGGCACCTATTATGTACGCGAAACCTCGGCCAAAGAGCCCTATCTTGTCGGCGAAGAAATCGAGGTAAACATACCCGCCGACATGAACCTAACGCCCGTTGCAATCGCCTCGTATTATGACCACGCCGCGACCGGAAACATCAGGATCGTTAAAACCGATGCCATAGACGGCAGCAGCCTCGCGGGCGCCGTCTATGAGATCCGTGCCTCGGGTGATATCGTGCGCCCCGACGGTAGCATTGCCGCGCTCGACGGTGAGACCGTCGCGACCGTCACGTCGGATGAAACTGGAGAAGCACGCGCGGACAACCTCCCGCTGGGATCTGGCACCGCACGCTACGAGGTCGTCGAGACTCAAGCGCCGACCGGCTTTTTACTCGACCGGACGCCCCATATCGTAGACCTCGCTTATGCCGACCAGAAAACACCCGTCGTAGAAGCACGGCTTAACGTATCCGACGATTACACCAAGGTTGATATCTCCAAGGTCGATGCAAGCGGTGAGCAGGAAGTGGAAGGCGCACAACTCACCTTATATGGTCCCGATAAAACCGAAATAGACTCCTGGACCTCATCCGACAAGCCGCACCGCGTCGAACATCTTGCACCCGGCACCTACTCGTTGCGCGAAATGATGTCTCCGCGGACCTATGACCTTGCCGAGGAGATAACGTTTGAAATAAAGGATACGGGAGATGTCCAACCCGTCGCGATGAAGGATGCGCCCATCGAGATCAAGGGACAGGTCGACAAGCGTCAGGAACTTGTCCAACCTATCGAAAAAGGCCTGTTGGCTAACGGCGATGGTAAAAACCGCGCCACGACGCAAACCAATAGTGATGGGCTTTTCTCCTATACCATCGATGCTCGAAACGATTCCGCTACTTGGGTTGATGAGTTTACGATTACCGATGATCTTGAGTGCGCCAAAGACGGCACGGCGAGATTCATCTCAATCGAAACCCCCGTCGCCATCGGCGACCTCAACGGTCTGTGCAACGTATGGTATCGCACGACGCCGTTGGACTCGACAGACGTCGATGAGCCGGCAAACGCGACACTTGACGATGGGCACGAAAATCCTTGGCTTGAGTCCGACGAAGTAAAAGAGAGCCTGGGTGAGGACTGTCGCCTCGCCGATTACGACGGTTGGCACCTCTGGAAGGCGGATATCTCGACCACGGAATCCACCACACTCGAGACGAAAGAACTCGACCTTGCATCCAATACCGTCGTAACGGCCATTCGAATTGAATACGGTGCGGTAGCCGCCGACTTTACGACTCGAAGCGATGCGGATTCTTGGACCCGCGATGATCTCAAAGATGAGCACGACGACCTTGACGATGCCAAAGCAATCCTTGGTGCAGACGCTCGGGGCGCAGTCGTGCACATGCAGGCAACATCGGCTTATACGCCCCAAACCGCACTCACCAACAGCGCACGCGTCGATCTTTGTCGCAACGGCGGCGGCGATAAACTTGAGTCACATGACGAGGACTGTGTCATTCAACGCTGTACCCTACCGCAGGACCTACCGGCAACAGGACCAGTTCCCATCGCCGCTTGCATCACCGCGCTCCTGACCTCGGGTGCCGCAGCCCTATGGTTCGCTCGCCTTAGGTCGATCCCAAAGAAGCGCTAGCGCGATGAAAAAGCGGGCGAGCCAGTCCCCTGGCTCGCCCGCTTTCAATCATGTAAATCGCCGTATCTACTCTGCAGACGAAGATCCACCATCAACGATGGCTTGCTCGGACTCAGGAATCCCATCGGCGCCCGTGCTCTGTTCTTGCTCCACCTCTTCGCTGATTGCGGAGGCGGGGGTCGAGCCCTTTGCACCCACGATGTAGGCAGCCCCAAATCCTAACGCAATGGCAATCAAGGTCAAAATCACGTAGACAGGCCAATGGCGCTTAATATACGAAAACACGTTGACTCCTTAGAGCTCCGTCTACGAACGGCGGATAACCTCGGTCACGACCTCGGATACCGTAGCAATGTTCGTCGGGTTGACATTGTGGGGCAGGTCGTCCTCGGTACGAGCGCAAGCCAGACGTGTGCCGTCCACACCGGCGATGGTGAGGGCTCGGCGGCTCGCCTCGAGCGCGGCGTAGGCATCGGTCTTGGCATAGGGCATCTCGAGCGCGCCACAATCGACATGGAACGACTTGCAGACCTTGCTGACCAGGTTCATGATGCGGCGATCGCCCTTGAGCAGTTGTTGTTCGCCCTCGACCGTCACAACCGAAAGCCTACCGGCGCCGACGGATTCAAGATTGATAAAGAATACGCCGCGGAGCTTATCGCGATGCGAAGCCAAGAAGGCCTTCATGCCGGCGCCATCACAATCCGAGGCACCCGTTGCCACAAACCAGATATCGTGACCGAGCAGCTCATCATCGCCCATAGAGGCGACAGCCGAGAGCATATCTTCGGAAGAAGCGCCATCGGAAGACGTAGCGCCGCCCTTCCAGCCATCGTTATCGTCCTCGAAGTTATCCCACGAACCGATACCGCGACCGGATTTCTTGGCATCGTAATCGTCTTCGACGCCCAGCCAGTCACTCATGCTGTCCTGCTCGTTTTTCTTTTTACGACCGAACAGGCCACCCAGGCCGCGCTTACGAGACTTGGGTGCCGCCGGGGCGGGAGCCGAAATGGTCTCGATCGGCTGCGCGCCCGACGCAACGGGCATAGGAGGCGCAACGGGTGCCGATGTGGGTTCGGGACCTTGGGCGGTAGCAAAGGGGTCGTTGACTTGGGCAGAGGGATCGGGAAGGTCGAACAGCGACGTGCGAGACGCAACGTTTGCCTGCTTCATAGACGGCAGCGACGGATCGGGGACCGAAGCCAGCGGAGACGAGGAAGGTGCAGGCGACGGTGCCGACGCCGGATCGGGAACATTCATCTGCGGACGCGGCGATGCCTGGGAGGAAATCTGGGCCATAAGGGAATCGACCGTTTCGTCCTGAGTGGGAGCGACATTGGCAACCGTGGCACCGGAACCACTCGGGGTCGGCATGGTGAAAATCTGCGTGGAGTAAGGCCTCGACTCATCCGTCTCGGGAGTCTCGGAAACCGCAGGCACTTCCTCCTGCTCGACCTCGGTCGAATCACCTTGATCGGCTGCCGCGTATTGCTCTTCGTCAGAGTTGGCCTCAACGGACTCGTCCTCGGCGACATCTTGGATTTCGGCAGCATCAATAGGCTCGTCATCGTCTGCCGCGTCGCCCTGCTCATCGGAAATAGGAAGGGGCTCGGCAATCGCGGTGCCCTGCTTTTCAAACGTTATCGTGGAATCGAACTGCGCGGCATCAAACGACATGGTGCTATCGACGTGCTCCTGAGCCTCGAAAGACGTCGTCGCCTCAACAACATCCGCGGACGCCGGTTGCTGGGACTCAAAGGACGTTGTAGCTTCGGCGGCGTCAACGGGCGCGGACTGCATAGCCTCGTTCTGCTCGAACTCTTGCGCCGCGTGCTCACGTGCCGCCTCAGCTGCCTGCTGCTGAGCGATAGCCTCCTGCTCGGCAGCCTCGCGTGCGGCAGCGCGCTTCTCCTCGAAATCGTCGACAAATTTCTTGCCCTTTGCAAGCGCACCCTTAAAGAAGTTGGAAGCGCTGGCGCCAATCGACGAGAACGCGAATGCAATGTCGGCATGGGGCGTTGCCGCGGGAATCTCGGCCGAGAAATCAGTATCGCTCTCGTAAGACACGCGCCTCGGCTGTTCAACGTAATCGTCGTCAGACTCGTCCGCAACGTCTTGCGCCGGCGCGGCGGGAGCCAAAATGTCCAGTCCTGCCGCGGGATCGATCGCGGACACCGCCTCGGGCTCGGCAACGGCAACGGCAACCGCGGCAGACTCATCATCCACGGTGACAGCGGGCGCAGGCGCAGTCACGACGGGGGCAGGCTCGGTCTCAAACGTCGGCTCCTCGCCCTCCTCGTAATCGAGCGTGCAGGACTCGGGAAGCATTCCGAGCGCACGGATGGCATCCGAACCAAAGCGGATGTTGCCGGCGGCATTGCGATAGAGCTTGGGCTCGGGCTCGGCCGCGACAGGCTCCTCCACCGGCTCGGCAGCGGAAACCTCGTCATTGAACTCTTCAGCCTGGACAGCCTGATTCTGATCCTCGGGCACGATGGCGCCGATCAGCGTCTCGTCGGCAGACGCACCCTCAAAGCCCTCGATCTGCTCGTCGAAAGCCTCACCCTGTTCGGGCTCGGTCTGAGTGTCGGGAGCAATCGGCTGACCGAACTCGTCCTCGGCGTAGGTAGGCTCTTCGTACTCGATGGTGTTGCCGTAGTCGTTTTGCTGCTGGGCCGCGGCATATTCCGCCGCTGCGCGCGCCATTTCCTCGGCACGACGCTTCTGCTCCCCAAAATAGGTATCGAACGGAACATCGTCGGGAAACTCGTTTTCACCCTGGAAGGGAGCAACGTTGTCCATAACACCGAGCATAGCGGCGACAGAAGATTTGTTGCACACCGCGCCGGACGTATAGGGAAGAATGTGGCGGTTAGAGATGATGTTTGCCGCGTTGGCAAGTGCAACGAGGGAAGCGAGGATCGCGACAATCCACAGCAGAACCTTGAGCGCGCCGGGGAGCGGCAGGATACGCAGGATGGCAACGGCAGCAGGGGCAACCGTGGCAACGGGCAACAGCTTGGCAATGAGCGCACGATACGAAGCATAGGGCTCGCGGGCGAGCAGCTCAGCACGGGGAGAGTCGTAGTGTGCGACAACGACCACCGGGCGGTTGCGCGGAGACGCGAGCGGGCCCGAGGCCTTGTGGTAGGCGATGACATTTTGGCTCACGCCCGTCTTGCCCAGACGCGAAACCACGGGGTGGCCCGTGCGCTCGAGCACGTAAAGAACGGCACCGACAATGGCCAGCAAGGTGCCGACCAAGCCGATACCGCCGCCGATACCCATCAGCAGGGCGCCGGCAAACGCAAGAATACCGGTAACGGCAAACGCCAATCTACTGGGCGCCGGGGCATTGAACTCCTGAACCTCGGGATCAAAGCCGTGGTTGCGGAAGATCTGAGCGATATCCTCGGCAGCCAAGCGCTCTTCTTCGCTGCATGCCGGCGTAATGCCGGTGTTCTGCAGCAGGTGGTTAATATAGTTCTGGGTGTTCGCCATGTGCGCTCCACATCCATAATCCGACAAATAGGCCCAATGCATGCACATTAGAACCGTATATAGTCGAAAGTATACCCCGAGCGAGCGCAAACGACCGAATTCGGGCCATCTTAACGCCCCGAGCGGACAAGGATATAGCCTAATCTCCATATCGGACTAAAATCATGGCAGCAAACCACCTTCTCATGCGAGGACTCTATGACGGCAAGCGACACGACCGAGACAATTAAAAAGGGAAATTCGGAGCCCAGTTTCGATAAAACGGCTCAGCGCATCCTCAATCTTTTCTTTGTGCTCAATAGCTCCCCCGAACCGCTGACGACCGAGCAGATCGTCTTGGATTCTGACCTGGGATATGGCTCGGGCAATATCGACTCGGATAAGCGCAAGTTTCGACGCGATCGTGACAAGCTGCTCGAACGCGGCATCTTAATCAAGGAGGTTCGCCCCACCGGCGCGCAGGAGACCGAGGAAAGCTCGTGGACAATCGACCGCGAGCACACGTTTGCGGCAGGCGGCCTCATTACCGCAGACGACGCCGATATCCTGCTCAACGCCATCGACCAGACACTAGCGGCCGGCTCATCCACTTTTGCCGCACCGCTTGCCGATATTCGCTCCAAGATTGCCTATCTCACCGGCAGGACGACGGTAGACGAGGCGCCGATCAGCCGCTCTCCCACCGTCGATGCGGTTTGGAGCGCCTTTGCCGAGCGTTGTGCGCTGCGATTTTTATATCAGAACGGACGCGGCGAGCAGAAAGAGCGTACCGTCCGCGTCTACGGCATGTTCGAGCGCGAGGGCGTGGCGTATTTCTGCGGCCTCGACAATGCCACCGACGACATCAGGACATTCCGCTGTGACCGTATCGTTCGCGCTTGGCGTCCTTCGAAGGCCTACGCCATCCCTGCGGACTTCAATCTCAACGACTATCTGTTCTTTGAATTCGATTTTGCCGACCGACCGCCCGTTGCAGCTACGTTCTCGTTCGCCCCTCAGACGCAGATCGATATGATCAACGGCCTCACGCGTGGGCGAGGTGAGCTCGCACACACCGATGCAGGATGGACCTGGACCGTTGACGTGCGCGACCTTGAAGCCGCCGCCTCATTTTGCATGGCCCACGCCATGGACGGCATGAGGCCCATGGCCCCCAAATCGCTCAAGCAGGCGTGGAACCACCTCATCGAAAGGACGGTGCACGAGTATGCCCGTGCGTAAACTCACCAGCGAGCAGAGACTCTCGCGCGCCATCGACATCATGGAGGCCCTCTACGCCGCCGGCGAGAGCGGCATGACACGAGCCGAGATTTGCAGCCGCTTTGACATCACAGGGGTGTCGCTCGACGAGATTCTCGAGATCGTCTCGACGCTCGCGGACCGAGAATCGGGCGCGCGCATCATCTGCGAATGCCGCGGCGAGCGTGTGGTCCTCACCGGCGACGCCGGGCGTGTTCTACCGTTGCGCCTGAGTGCCGCCGAGGGCGCTGTGCTCAACCACGAACTTGAATCGTTGGGGATCGAGCCACAGACGGCAGCCCGGATTCGGCATGCTCTTCTACCCGAAGAGCTCGGCTATAACCAGCGCGTCTTTGACACCGTCAACCACGGGTCGCACTGGCAGCAGCTGAGCTGCGCCATTCAGGACGGCGTTCGCTGCCGCATCTCGTATCGCTCGATGGACGATGCACGGCCACGTGAGCGTCTGGTCGACCCCTTGCGCATTACGGCAAACGGCGACCAAACATACCTGATTGCCTGGGACATCGCGGTCGATGAGCAGCGCACCTATCGCATGGATAAAATCGAGGGACTCGCCTTGACGGAAGACTCCGTCGTGCCTCATGCACCGGACGTCGCATCCCTCCACGATTCCCTTGCCCGGACGCAGCGTAGTGCAAAGCTCTTGATGCCATTCGATATGGCGGAGCATCTGGACTGGGCCGGCATCACCCTAATCGAGCGCAGCGGAGCAGACATGGCAACGGTAACCGTGCATTACGGCTCCGAGCGTTGGCTACTGAGCCAGATAATTGCAGCGGGCGGAGCCATCCACATCTTGGATGACCCCGCCCTGTCAAAGCGTCTGTGCGATATGGCAAAAACCCTCGTCTGTCCGCTTTAGCGCCGCCGCTCGTGGCGTGCACGCCACAGTTGCAGATAGTGCCCGATCTGCGCCGATTCGATGCGCTGGTAGGAGCTCGTGGGCAGCGACGTTAAGAACTTCTTTCCGTAGCCCTTCGTCACCAGGCGCGGGTCGGCCAGAATCAGCACGCCGCAATCGGTCGACGAGCGGATAAGGCGCCCGGCCGCCTGCTTGACCTCGAGCACCGCCTCGGGCAGCGAATAGCGCGCCCAAGCGCGGTCTTCGCGCAGGTTGCGCTCGCACGAGAGCGGGTCCGTGGGACTCGAGAACGGAAGCTTGGGAATGATGACGCAGCGCAGCGTCTCGCCGCTGGCGTCGAACCCCTCCCAGAAGGCCTTAAGCGCAAAAAGCGATGAAGTCGGCTCGTTGATAAACCGATCGCGCAGGCGACGAGGAGATGAGTTGCGCTGCTGGCAGTTGAGCTCCAGGCCCGCTCGCGCCAATTTGGGCTCAACGCGGGCGTACAGGTCTTCCATGTCGCGCCGATTGGTGAACAGTGTGAGCACCGATCCGCCCATGGCAAGATGGGCGTCAACCAGCACGCGCTCGAGCGCCGTAAGATAGCTCTCACGATCGCGCGGATCGGGGATATCGCCCGCAACGATTACAGCCATGTTCGAATCGAAGTCGTAGCTCGAGTCCAAGTGCAACGATGAGGATGTTGAAGCACCAATGCGATCGAGGCCGACCGCGTGGTTAAAGTGTTCAAAGCTTTTGGACACCGTCATGGTCGCCGAGGCAAAGATAGCCGTGTGAACCTCGGGCAGCCATTCGGTTGCCAAGGCCTCGCCAATGTCGATGCGCTCTGCGGTCATTGACTCTCCGCCGGCACGCAGCCTGCGATTGACCTGCAGCGAATACACGTAGTGTTCATCGGTGCCGTCAATGATGAGTTTGAGGTTCTCGGCCAGCTCGTGCAGGCGGCGCGAAATATCACCCAGGTCGACAACAACCTCGGGCTTGTCGGCGGCGACGGCTTGCACCAGCGCGTCGACGCTCTTGTCAGCTTGTTCCAATGCGTCGATGGCAGTGTAGGCCGACGGTAAGAAATCATGCCAGTCGTCAGATTCGCGCAACTCGGGGCCAATCCATAGATTGGCATTGTCATAACCCCCACGGGCACGACGGCCGAGCTCGCGAACGCCATCGAACACGTCGGCGATTGCCATGCTCGCGCGCGCAACCGTCGACGTCGCCTTGGCAGTAAGGCCCAAATAGAGCGTAGAGCCCTCGGAGGTTGCCAAATCACGGGAGACCTGGCTTAGCGCACCGGTGCTCGAGCCACCCAGGCGCTCAAACAGAACGCGTGATTCGTCCGCCGACACCACGCGCGCCCACTGACGGCGCGCCTCGCGCTCGATAGAATGAGCCTCGTCGATTACCCAATGACGAATCGGAGGCAAAATCCTGCCCTCGGCCGCAACATTGCGGAACAGCAGGGAATGGTTGGTGACCACCACATCGGCATGCGCCGCACGACGGCGAGCGCCGTGGACCAAACATTTATCAGGGAAAAACGGGCAGAGGCGGCGAGCACACTCGCGCGAGGCCGTCGTAAAGTCGGGGCGGTTGACGCTGCGCCACCGAATGCCAAGCGAGTCGAGGTCGCCATCGGCTGATTGGCAGACGTACGCCATAATGACCGCGACCGCCGTGAGCGTGTCCGCCGGATCGCGCTTGGTGGTAATCTCGACCTGGCCTCGGCTCATGCGCTCAAGCTTGCGCAGGCACGGATAGTGGTCATAGCCCTTGAGAGCGCAAAATGACAGACCACCGTCCAGTTGCTCGGCAAGTTTTGGCAGCTCATGGTACATGAGCTGGTCTGCAAGATTGTTCGATTTGGTCGCAATACCAACCGTGATGTTGTTACGGCGTGCCGCCTCGGCAAAAGGCACCAGATAGGCCATCGATTTGCCGACGCCTGTGCCCGCCTCAATTACACGATGAGTGCCCGTGACCAGCGCATCGCGGACCTCGAGCGCCATCGCGATCTGCTCATCACGCGGCTCGTAAGTGGGATACATGCGATTGACCAGGCCACCTGGCGCATAGTCTGCCTCAATCTCCTCACGACTCGGCATCTTGAGGACCGGCAGTTCGTCGGCGTCCACCCGATCGTCGGCGCGATCGGCCTTGAGAACGTCAGTACGAGCGGCGCTGAGAGAGAAGATAGAACCAGGGTTCTGCCCTGCCAAGAATGAGAAGATAGGACGATAGGACCAAGGCACATCCGGATGCATGTCGGCTAGGCGCGCCATGAGGCCCTGGGGCAAGTCGGTGAGTGCCACAAGCAACACGCGCCATACGCCACACAGGGCGTCGACGTCGGCATTGGCACGGTGTGATACCGAGTCACAGCCAAACAGATCGGCCATAAAAGACAGCTTGTGCGAGGCCAGGCGCGGAAGCGCGATTCGCGACAGCGCCAGCGAATCGATCCAAATATCGCTCACATTGACGCCGCCTTTGACCGACTCGATAAACGAGCGGTCGAACGTGGCGTTATGTGCAATCACCGGGCAACCACCGACAAAATCGGCGAGGGCGGCGACGGCCTCAACGGCCGACGGGGCATCTGCCACATCGGCATTTGTAATGCTCGTGAGCTCGGTAATCTCGGCAGGAATCAGCTGCTTGGGATGCACGAAGGTATCGAAGCGGTCGATAACCTCGCGGCCCGAAAGACGGGCCGCCGAGATCTCGATCAGCTCGTTGTCCTGCACCGAAAGACCCGTGGTCTCGGTATCGAGGACAATCACATCTTCCTCGATGAGGCCGAAGGACTGCGTTTTGGCGCGTTCGGCTAGCGTGGCATAGGAGTCGATGACAAACTGCGGCGTTCCTGACGAAACCGCGTCCTCGATTAGCATGCAATGCCCGCTCGACGAAGACCCATACGGATCAGACTGTCACAGACCTGCGGGAACGTCATGTCGTCGGTGTGGCGGATCTCATCCGGATACAGCGACGTATCGGTCATGCCGGGAATGGTATTGGTCTCGAGGATAACGGGGCCGTCCCCGCTCACGATAAAGTCGCTGCGCGAGATACCCAGGCACCCGAGGGCCTTGTGAGCGGCACAGGCAAGCTCCTGGGCACGAGCGTAGTTCTCGGGTGAAATCTGCGCCGGAATGCGATGGATGTCCGTAGGGTCGACATATTTCACGTCCAGATCGTAGAACTCGCAGTCCTCGGGCTTACGAATCTCGACAATCGGCAGAGCGCGCACGTCATCTTCGCCGTATACGCCGACGGTGATCTCGGTACCCTCGATGCACTTCTCGACCAGCACTTTGTCGCCGTACTCAAACGCCTTGGCGATTGCCGCGGGCAGCTCGGAGGGCTCATGGACCAGGGAAATGCCATAGCTGGAACCGTTGACGGCCGGCTTCACAAAGCAGCGCTCGCCACAGACCTCGACGATATGATCGATATCGACTTCATCGCCCACCTCGAGCGCAAGGCCGGGGGCAATGGGAATGCCCGCCTTGGCGTACAGGAGCTTAGAGACTTCCTTGTCGGCACCGCAGGCGCTGGCAAGCACGCCCGAGGCCGTGTAGGGGATACCCAGGGTCTCCATGGCACCCTGCATGGCGCCATCCTCGCCGCCGGCACCGTGCATGGCGATAAACGCCACATCAAAGCCGCCGGTCGCCATGGTTACCATAAAATCATCAGCGGCCGTGTCGAGCAGATCCACCGAGGTGTAGCCGGCTTCCTTCAGTGCCACCACAACGTTCTTTCCCGAATTGAGCGAGATCTCGCGCTCGGCGGAATGACCGCCCGCCAAGACCGCTACGTGCATGTTCTCTAGGCTTTTACCCGGCATGGGCAGACTCCTCCTCTATAATTTCTGCAGCTGATACCATATTGTAGCGATACCCTCTACGTTTCCCCAAAATCGAAAGGCTTCCATGAATCCCAGGACTAAATCTCAGGACATTCGCGACTTGAGCCAAAACGATATTCGCGAGCTCGTGGCCGAACTTGGCCAGCCCGCCTTCCGCGCGAAGCAGCTCATCGAATGGGTCTTCGAGAAGAACGTTTGTTCGTTTGACGATATGACCAACCTTCCCAAGGCTTTCCGCGAGCAGCTTAAAGAGGCTTTTGCCTTTGACACGCCGACTGAACTAACCAAGCAGGTTTCCAAAGATGGCTCTCGTAAGTATCTGCTCGAGTACCACGACGGCGTTTCCGTCGAGACTGTCGGTATGCCCCGTCGTAACAAGCTTTCCGTCTGCGTTTCCACCCAGGCAGGCTGCGGCATGGGCTGCGCCTTTTGCGCTACCGGTCTCAACGGCCTCAAGCGCTCGCTGACCGCTCAAGAGATCGTCGACCAGGCACTTCATGTATCCAACGACTTTGGCGAGCGCGCCACGAGCGTTGTCTTCATGGGCCAGGGTGAGCCGTTTGCCAACTACGACGAGGTTCTCAAGGCGCTGCGAATCCTCAACGACCCCGATGGCATCGGTATCGGCGCTCGTCATCTCACCGTCTCTACCAGCGGCGTTATTCCCGGTATTCGCAAATTTGCCGACATCCCCGAGCAGTTCACGCTTGCCGTTTCCCTGCATTCCGCCATCCAGTCGACGCGCAACAAGCTCATGCCCGGCGTTAAGAAGTACACGCTGCTTCGCCTTCACGAGGCGCTTCAGCTCTACACCGAGAAGACTGGCCGCCGCCCGACTTATGAGTATGCCATGATTGAAGGCGTCAACGATACGAATCCCGAGATGCAGGCGCTCTGCGACTTCTGCGAAGGAACGTTGTGCCACGTTAACCTGATCCAGCTTAACGACATCGAGGGCAGCCCGCTCAAGCCATCGCCGATTCATAAGGTTGAGGATCTTCAGCGTCGCCTTGAGTCTCGTGGCATCGAGACCACGATTCGTAACTCCCGTGGTAACGATATTGACGCCGCTTGCGGACAGCTGAAGCAGCGCTTCAAAGTTCAGAAGCACGCATAGGGGAGTCGCACCCCAAAACGTTTCATGTGAAACATCGAACGGCCCCGGTTGCAAGATATGCAACCGGGGCCGTTTCATTTATTGGCCTTAATTTTGAATCAGCTGCTACCTGTCCCATTTTTTACGGCCAAAATAAGGGGTCCTTGCCTCGTGAATCAGACAAGAACCCCTCAAAATATGCTAAGTAATTGTTAGGTACCTAATAGCCTACATTTTCCCATTGGTTGCTAACCCAACCTTGATTAATCTTGGGATTCTTCGTTACCTGAGCAGTGCGCATGGCAACATCTTCTGTCATAACATCCATTTTCTTCTTGGATGTATCGACAATATCTTGCGCGCTACGAAGCAAACGACCTCGAAGCTCATCGTCTGTCGCGATCTTATAGCCAGCAAAGGCACCAACCGCGACAGTCGTCGCCAATGCAATCGCAGTTAAAATCCTATTCCTCATCTTGGCCTCCTTGATCAAACTGAATCATTTCGCCAAGAATACGAGAGAGCTCTTCCTCGTCTTTAAACTCAATCTCAATCTTATTCTTTCCTCGCGAGCTCTTCACACGCACGTTGGTATTAAAAACCTGACGAAGCACGCGGGCAGCCTTTTTAAAAGACTGAGGCGTTGCAGGCCTCGGAGTCTTAGGTGTCTCTCCGGCAGAAAACAACGGAGCAAGATTTTCTGTCGCTCTTACGGAAAGGCCCTCTGCAACAACCTTCTCAGCAAGTCGAATTCGAGCATCCTCATAGGGAACTGCAAGAATCGCACGTGCATGACCAGCAGTAAGTTTGCCCTCAAATATCATCTGCTGAACAACTTCGGGAAGATCAAGAAGGCGTAGCGAGTTTGTAATTGCAGAGCGTGACTTGCTTACAGCCTTTGACAATGCCTCCTGGGTCATACCGCTGGCATCTATGAGCTGGCGATAGCCCTTAGCCTCTTCGACAGGATTCAGATCAGAACGCTGAAGGTTTTCGATAAGTGCAAGAGCAAGCATCTCTTCATCATTAACATCTTTAATGATGACAGGCAGCTCCTCAAGACCTGCAAGCTTTGACGCTTGGTAACGACGCTCACCAGCGATGATCTCATAGCCGTTTCCATGTTTGCGAACCAAAAGTGGCTGCAAAACGCCATGATCTTGGATTGACTCGCTCAACTCGCGAAGTTCAGTTTCGTTAAAGTGAATTCGTGGCTGATTTGGGTTGGGAACGATGTCCTCAATAGGTAGCTTTGTTTCAGATGTGGCATTTGAAGCCGATGCAGCCGAACCACCGGTCTCATACTCGGCCTCTGAGACCAAAGCATTGAGTCCACGTCCCAATCCGCCACGTTTCTTTACACTAGGCACGCTTGATCACCTCTTTTGCAAGGTTCATATATGCTTTTGCACCCTTATTTTGAGGTGCATAGGTAATTACCGGCTCTCCAAAAGACGGAGCTTCGGAGATTTTGACCGTACGGGGGATCAGCGTCTTAAACGCCTTGTCACCAAAGTACGATTGAACCTCCTCAACAACCTGATTCGACAGAGAAGTACGCGAGTCATACATGGTCATAAGCACACCATAGGTGTCTAAACCCTTGTTCAGACGTGATTTGACCATCTTCATTGACTCAAGCAGCTTCGTAACGCCCTCGAGTGCGTAATACTCGCACTGGATTGGAATCAAAACGCTGTCTGCTGCGGTCAAGGCGTTGATGGTAAGCAAGCCGAGCGAAGGAGGACAGTCAATGAAAATAAAATCGAACTCGTCCTGAATCGGCTCAAGCAAATCTTTGAGGCGGGTTTCACGAGCAATTGCGCTTACGAGCTCAATTTCGGCGCCTGCAAGCTGAATTGTTGCCGGAATTACGAATACCTTTTTGCAATTTGTATCAAGGATAAGCGATTCTGCCGGCACATCATTCAGCAATGCATCATAGATGCAGTGATCAAGGTCTTCTTTTTCAATTCCGAATCCACTGGTGCTGTTTCCCTGCGGATCAAAATCGACAATCAGCGTCTTACGACCCTGCTCACCCAGTGCTGCTGCAAGGTTTACAGCCGTCGTTGACTTGCCGACGCCGCCTTTTTGATTGATGATTGCAATGATACGCGTGTCTTTTGCGCTCTTAGAACGCTTAACGTCGCGAAATCCCACGGTCCCTCCTGGTGTGTATTAAAGCTGTCAAACGGAGGATGTTTCACGTGAAACATTCCGATTCGATATCAACCGCCATGTTTCACGTGAAACATGGCAAGTTGTTAGTATCCATTATGTTTCACGTGAAACATCTAGGCAAGCGGATTCTTCTTTGCCATGCCATTTGCACGAGGCAATGAAACGGATGCTGGATGACTCTTCTTAAGAACAATAAACTCCCTGTGGCCCAGGCCCTCAGGCAAATCGATAGCGTCATTCAGAAGCAAAGTGAAGCCGCAAATCTTTGCGGCTGACATGCCAGAAGCAAGCTCCTCATCCGAAGGATTGCCCTTGGTGATAACAAATAGCCCTCCATCCTTGAGGTACGGAGCCGCATACTCAACAAGTATCGGTAGAGGGGCCAGTGCGCGGGCGGTTACAACAGAGAACTGCTTCTTATGGCTTCGAGCATATTCTTCAAGACGATCATGAACCGCATGAGCACGTTTCAATCCAAGAGCATGAACAAAAGAATTAACAGCATCAACCTTCTTGCCAACAGAGTCAATATAAGTAGCTTTACGATGCGCGGTTATGGTTAAAGGAATACCAGGGAAGCCCGCACCTGTTCCCATATCGAGCAAAGCTCCCTCAGGAGCCTTATTGATATAGGGGAGCAAAACAAGTGAGTCGAGGATATGAAGTACCGCAGCATCTTCTACGTTAAGGATACGGGTAAGATTCGTTGTCTTATTTGTTTCCAGAACCAAATCCAAATGCTGGATACATTTCCTCAGCTCAACATCAGTTACGCTCAAGGAATACTCTTTGCAATAGGAAGTTAGACGACTCAACTTCTCGTCAGCTTGCTGATCAGTAAGTACTAACAACGAAAGCTCCTTTCTGACAAAAATTAGTGTATCGAGAACTTTTGACAAAAAAAGGGGACGTGGAAACCACGTCCCCTTAGCATAAGCTCGAGTAGATTATCGAGCAACAATCACCACATGGCGATCAGGGTCAGAACCCTCAGAATGAGTATCGACGGCATCATTGCCACGAAGTGCAATGTGAACCAGTCGGCGCTCGTAGGCATTCATGGGCGGAAGCGAAACACTCTTATGAGTGCGGATGGCACGCTCGGCAGCAGACTGAGCCATGGAGGCGACCTTGTCCTGGCGGCGGCTCTTGTATCCCTCGACGTCCACTACAACCGGATACCTAAAGCCAAGCTTGCGACTCACCAGCAAAGAGAACATTACCTGAAGAGCATCAAGAGTGCGACCATGACGGCCAATGAGAACAGCAAGGTCGGGAGCCGTTACATCCAGAATCAGCTCACCCTCGTCGCCCTCATACTCATCAATAGGAGAGTTGGCGGCATCGAAGTGCGAAAGGATGGAACGCAGGATGGAAATCGCAACATCGGCAATGGTGTCGAGCTCCTCATCGGTCAGCTCTTCACCAGCCTTGTAGCGCTGTGCAATCTCGGGATAATCGCCCGCGACCTGCGGGGCAACCTCCTCAAGCATATCCTCGATGATCTCTTCAGACATAACGTACTCCAAAAGTTAGGTACCTAAATAAGATTGATATCCCACTACTTCTTCTTGTGCGGGCGCGGCTTCTTCTCGCGACGAGTGACCTCAACCTGCAGCGGCGCGTTCTTAAGACGCTCCTCCTCATCGGCCTTGGCCTTCTCGATAACCTTCTGCGTCACAAAAATCTGCTGGATAACCTGCCAAGCAGACGAGACGTCGTAGTACAGCAGAACACCAACGGGAAGGCTCCAGCCCATCCAAAGCATCATGACCGTCATGACAACAGCCATCATACGCATGCTCTGAGCCTGCTGGCCGGTCTGGTTGCGCGACATATAGAGCTGCGGAATCAGGGTCAGGACGGCGAACAGAATCAGGCAGACCAGCGCAGGCAGCGCAACCATAAAGCCATCGGCAAAGGAAGCGCTCGGCGTGGTGGTCAGGTCGGGCAGGATGTTGAAGAACGAGAACGTGCCGTCGTTAAAGTACTGCGGCAGGTTACGCAGCAGCGTAAACAGGGCAAACAAGACAGGCATCTGGATCAACAGCGGCAGACAACCAGCCATGGGGTTGAACTTGTTCTCGCTGTAGAACTTCTGCATCTCCTCGGCCTGACGCTGAGGATCGTCGGCATAGCGCTCCTGGATCTCGAGCATCTTGGGCTGCAGCACCTGCATGCGAGCCGTCGACTTGGTCGACTTGAGCATAAGCGGCGTCAGCAGCAGACGGATGATGACCACCAGGATGATGATGGACAGGCCCCAGTCGACCGCAAAGGTCTGGATGAGCTTGAGCAGCTCGAAAAGGATGTTAACGATCCAATCCCACATGTAAGTTTTCCTCCGATAGCGAGTGCCCGCTAGGGCACAGGGTCATAACCGCCGACGTGCAGGGGATTGCAGCGAGCGATGCGCCTCACGGCAAGCCAGCAGCCTCTCAAAACACCGTACTTCTCAATCGCCTGGACGGCGTATTGCGAGCACGTTGGGTAATAAATGCAGGCGTCAGGCAATAAGGGCGAAATAACCTGTTGATATATGCGAATAGGAGCGATGGCAACACGTCGCAAAACGTGATTGCTCATCGCTCCTCCCCGGCAACGCCGGCGCGTTTCACAAGCGAACGCAATGCCTTGTCCATCTCCTGCGGCGAGGAAACCCTCGTCTTGGGAGTTGCGAACAAGATGATGTCATAACCCGCAACGGGAAATCCGCAGCTGCGGGCGGCCTCGCGCATCACACGCTTAGAACGGTTGCGCACAACTGCACAACCGAGCCGTTTAGCACCAACGAAGGCGACCCTTCCGGAGTCGCCTTCGCCAACCGATTCACATATGGTCATTCGAATCAGAGGGTGATTGAAACGACGCCCCTGACTGAACACATGCTCGAAATCTTGCCGAGACTTAATAGTCTTCATGCGAGATGTGTGTATCGCTGCTAGACAGTGAGACGCTTGCGGCCCTTGGCGCGGCGACGGGCGAGCACGGCACGACCACCCTTGGTGGCCATACGGGCACGGAAGCCATGGGTCTTGGCACGCTTACGCTTATTAGGCTGATACGTACGCTTCATCTTAAGTTCCTCCTGCTGCATTTCGAGTGTCCGCGGGAGCGCGGACGCAGATATAGACACGTGAGCTTGAAGATTGTAGGGAAATCAATGTTCAAATGTCAAGAAATCAAAGGTAAAAGGTCGCGCAGTTCACACGGTTCCCCCATAAGCCGAGTTCGATTTAGCGGTGCATGGCAACTTTTCACGATATTTCATCGAGTTTTCAACAGGTCATGTTGGCAATGTTGAGAACTTTTCGTCCGTTTTCCAAAGTTTTCAACAGGTTTTGAAAGTTTGTCGAAAGATGAGAAACATTGCACGGTGAGCTACTATTTGTTCGAAACCTTTTGGAAGATTGCGAGCGGCATGTCTGACGACTTTTACACCATGGTCGATTCCGGAGACCCGGCACCCGACAACGAGCACATCACCGGCGTGCGCGAAGAGCGTGACGAAGGTGAACAGACGACAACGCAGGCGCCAAAAGCCATGTACGCCGCGCGCATCGCCGTCTATGACGACATGCTGTCGACACCGCGTGTGATCGTCATTGATCCGCAAGATGTCCGCACGTATTTGGAAGAGACGACCAACACCGTCTACCAGTGCATGAAAGAACAAGGTGGCCATATCTCGCTCATGGTCATCCGCGAGATTGTCGAAAACTTTATCCACGCACACTTTGCAGAGCCCATCATCTCGATTCTGGACGGCGGAGACACCATCCGCTTTGCTGACCAAGGACCCGGCATCGACGACAAGGAACGCGCTTTCGACTTTGGCGTTACCAGTGCAAACAGCAAGATGAAGCGCTATATCCGTGGAACCGGAGCAGGGTTTCCCATGGTGCAGGAGTATTTGGAAAACGCCGGCGGTGCCGTATCCATCGAGGACAACATGGGCAACGGCACCGTGGTTACGGTAAGCCTGGACCCTAAACGCGTGCAGGAAATCGAGCGCGCCGGTGGACGCGGTGCTGCCGTGCGGCCCGAGACGGAGCAGCCCACATATCCCCTGCCGGGAGCTTTTGCGCAGCAGCCCATGGCAACGCAGCAGATGCAGCCCCCCGTGAGGCAGATGCAGCAGCCCGGAATGCTTCCCACACAAGAGCCCCAGGCGACATCGATGTCGATGCCGCCAAACATGCCAGAGGCCGTGCCGCTGGCGGATCAGGATGCAGCAGCAATGCAGCAGGCGACGGGCGCACCGGGTGGCCAGCAAATGGGCTATCAGCCGTACCAACAAGGATATCCATATCAGCAGATGCCGCCACTGGGGTACGGCCAGCAGTTCCCGCAGCAGTACCAGCAAGGATATCAGCAGCCGTACCAGCAGATGCCGCAGCAGCAGTACAGCCCCTGGGCCCAACAGATGCCTCCGCAGCCTTACCAACAGTGGCCTCAAAGTTTTCAACAGCAAATGCCACCGATGCAGAGTTCTCAACAACCAGCAGCTCAAATGATGTATCCTAATGCAGCAAATCAGCATGCGCAGCCACAACCGGACGTGTTCGTAAGCGATCGCGGCAACGCCGCGCTGGGCTATCTGGCGCAAAATCAAGCGTGCGGTGCAACCGATCTGGCGAGGGCGTTTGGAAACTCGGCCCCCACTTGGTCACGCACGCTCAATGACTTGGCGCAGGCCGGCTTGGTCATCAAGCATGGCCAGAAATACCATCTGACCGAACTCGGCGCCGCTCGCGTGCGAGCTCAGAGCTAAAGAACGGGAGAGACAGTGGACGAGGAAGCAAGCATCATCCTGGGGGATGCCATCGCCTTTTGCCAGCGCGACGGCCAAGATGCACGCCTCATCAACATGCTGGGGCAATCGCGGGCCATAAGCCTGACCGAAGATACGCTCACGATCGAGGCCCCCTCGCGCTTTGCCATCGCGCAGCTCAAAAAGCATCAGCCGACCATTGAGGCCTATCTGGAAGAAATCGCCTTTGCACCGATCGCGCTCGACATCGTGGCACCGCAAGGCGCCGTGACGGAATCCGCTGCCGCGACGGCGCCCGCCACGGCCCCCGCTGCTTCCCCGACGGTACCAGCCTCCGCAAGCGACGTGCCGACAATCGAGCACCAGCACAGCAGTGTTTCCCGTGAAACCATGGCGCCGTTGCTGACCGCGGTAGCGACGTCAACGAACGCACCCGTCACGCACATGCCCATCGCTCACGACGCAGCGGCGGGCGCGGATTCGGGCATTGCAATCAAGAACACGCTCTCAGCCGACGATTTTCGCCGCATGATGAACCAGATGAAGGGCGGAGCGCCGACTAAATCCATGCAAGCTGCGACCCCCGCTTCAACCATGCCAGCACCGACCGTGCCGGCCGAGCAGAATACGGATGGAGCCCCGCTCGCCGCGAACTCAAAATTTACCTTTGAGAACTTTGTCTACGGCCCCGAGAACAGCCATGCCTATCGCTCGGCACTCAAGTTTGCCGCCCTCGCGGACGAGCGCGGCACATGCACATCACTTTTCATCTACGGCAAATCGGGCCTGGGCAAGACGCACCTGCTGCTTGCCATCAAAAACGAGCTCGCCGAGAAGTCGCCCGAGATCAAGGTCAAGTATGCCAACTCCCAGGCATATCTGGACGACCTGATGACCGAGTTCGACCGTCAAAAGAAGAGCAACGCCCCCATCATGCAGGCGTACCACGGCGTGGACGTGCTCATCATCGATGACATCCAAAACATCATCGGCAAGCGCGCGAGCGTGGACTACTTTTTCCAGCTCATGGACGAGTTCATCCGCAATAACAAGAAGGTCGTCATCGCGGCAGACCGCGCCCCCAAGGACCTGAGCATGGACGAGCGTCTGACCAGCCGCTTCAACGCCGGAATGCTCTGCCTGGTCGCAGAGCCCAGCTACGAGATGAAATACAAGATCTTGCAGCGCTATTACGAGAACACCATCGTCGCCGCTCCCGAGGCAGGCGACGACTCGCTGCTGGCGGCCTATGGGGGCGACGGCGGGCACCTGACCGACGAGCACTTTAAACACATGGCCGAGGTCTCGGGCACCAACATCCGCGAACTCGAGAGCTTTTGCGAGCGCTGCGCCGGCGAGGCGGGCGACCGCGAGCGCGAGGGCGGGGAGCTCACCTTTGACGATATCGACGCCATCGCCAGCCAGTACTTCGACACATCGGCCAAAAAGATCAACGTCCAGACGGTTCAGTCCGTCATCGAAGAGCAGTACGGCGTGACGCACGAGGAGCTCATCGGCCCGCGTCGCAACGCCAATATAGCCAAAGCACGCCATATCGCTATCTACCTGGCCATCGAGATGTGCGAGATGACGACCACGGCGGTGGGCGCCGAATTTGGCAACCGCAACCACTCGACCGTCAGCACGAGCTACAAAAAGGTCCAGAAGATGATCCAGGAAGACCGCACCGTCACCGAAGACCTCAAGTCGCTGCGCGATAAAATTACACTGCGCTCGTAGGGAAATAGAGACACCTGTTGAAAACTTGTCGAAACCACGGGCATAAGGTGTCTAAAACCCAACCCGCGGTGATGAAAAGTTTTGCGCAGGTTTTGAACGTGGAAAACCACCCCTGTTGCACACAGGTTGCTGTCGATTCTCTTTTTGGGTCTGACCTGCGTCTTTGGGAGTAATCAACAGTTTCGTCAGTGCTATTACTATTATTAAGATATTTATATCTATAGAAAGGTATTAAAAGATGAAGTTCACCGTCAGCCAGAGCTCGCTTACACAAGCCATCGGCGTCGTTATGAAGGGTGTCGCTTCGGCATCCACCCTCCCCATCCTGTCGGGCGTGCTCGTTAAGGCCCAAGACGGCATCTTGGAATTCCAGACCTCTAACTACACCATCTCGATCCGTCATCGCATCGCGGCGCATGTCGAAGAAGAGGGCGAGATGGTTATCCCCTGTAAGATGCTCTCCAATATCACTAAGACCCTCCCCGATGCCCCGGTCACCTTTGAGCTGTCCGAGCGCCAGGTGCTGATTGGTTGCGAGAAGAGCTCGTTCCGCCTGAACACGCTCGATGCCAATGACTTCCCCGAGTTTCCGGCATACGCCATCGAGAGCGCCGTGGAGCTGCCGACCGATATCTTGTCCGAGATGGTCGGGCGCGTATGGCGCGTCACCTCGACCGACAAGGCCCGCCCCATCCTGGGCGGCGTGCACATGAAGGTCGAAAACAACACCGTGCGCCTGGTGGCGACCGATTCCTTCCGCTTGGCCGTGTGCGATACGCAGGTTGAGACCTCGACCCTCGAGGGTTCCTTTGAGCTCAATGTTCCGGCTGACGCCTTTAACGACGCGCTGAACATCATGGCCAGCCAGGCGACCATCATGATCGGGGCTACCGACACCCAGGTCGTCTTTGAGGCCGGCAACACCACCTACGTGTCGCGTCGTATCGAGGGCGTGTACCCCAACTACAAGCAGCTCATCCCCGATTCGTGCGTGACGAGCGTCAAGATCGACGTCGCTGCCTTTAACGCCGCCCTCAAGCGCGTGGCCGTTATCGCGAGCGCCAACCCCGCCGTCAAGTTCGAGATCGATGTCGAGAACGGGCAGATGGGCCTGTCCTCCATTTCCAATGACCAGGACCTTGCGCAGGAGACGATCGATGTCGAGGCCGAGGGCGAGTCGGGCACCATCGCCTTCAACTACCATTACATCTTCGGGTGCCTCAATGCCCTGTCCAAGGAGAAGGAGATCACGCTGGAGCTCAAGAGCTACTCGCAGGCGGGCATCTTCAAGTCCTACGACAAGATCAACTACCTGTACCTGGTCATGCCGGTCCGCATCTAGCGCTGCGCCATGACCATGTTCGCCCGCGATCTTTCCGTCGCGCACTACCGCAGCTTCGATAGCTATCGTCTTACCCTGGACGAGGGCGTGACGATACTTGCGGGACCCAACGCGGCGGGAAAGACCAATCTCATAGAGGCGCTGCAGCTGCTGACGAGCGGCGCCTCGTTTAGGCATCCGACCGCAGCCGAGCTCGTCCATGACGGCGTGGGCTCGTGCAAGATCGAGCTGAGGCTCGAGGGCGACGGCCGCGTGCTTGATATGGGGTTGAGCGCGGAGGACGGTAAGCGCTCGTTTAGCCGCAACGGCAAGAGATGTTCTGCCGCCGGTGTGCGCGGGGTTCTGCCGAGCGTGCTGTTTTGCCCCGACCATCTGGACATGGTTAAGCGAGGCGCCAGTGTGCGCCGCGCCGCCCTCGATGACTTTGGCATGCAACTGAGCGCACGCTATGCCGATCTTGCGAGCACCTATGGGCGCTGCGTGACCCAGCGTAACGCCTTGCTCAAGGAGACCTGGTGCTGCCGCGAGATGCTCGGCGCGTGGAACGATTCGATTGCCCGCGCGGGCTCGGCTCTGCTTGTGCACCGGTTGGCTCTGCTCGACCGGCTGGCGGGCCATGTGCACACTGCCTACGGGCAAGTGGCATCCGGTGAGGCTGCCAACGTGACCTATACGTCCACGCTGGGGGATTTGCCCCAGGTCGATGGTCGCGAAGAGCTGAAGGGCTGGGCGTACGAGCGCATGCTGGCTGCCCTTGATGAGCACGCCGACGAGGAAATTCGCCGCGGCGTGACGTTGGTGGGACCGCATCGCGATGAGATTGAGTTTACCGTGGCGGGTCGCTCCGCCCGTTCATTTGCCAGCCAAGGTCAGCAGCGAACGTTGGTTCTGGCCTGGAAGGTGGCGGAGGTGGCCGTGGCTCGCGATGTCCTGGGCACCGCCCCGCTGCTGCTTTTGGACGACGTGATGAGCGAACTCGACGGCGAACGCCGCGGTGCTTTCCTGCGGCTGATCGGCGATGATATCCAGACGGTCATAACCACGACCAACCTGGGGTACTTTACCGATGATCTGCTTGATCGAGCCAGGGTGGTGAGCATGGGTGAGACGTGCTAATTACGAGCGCGAGAGCGAAACGGTCGCCTTCAGTGGGTTTTTGAACGCAGAGCGCCAGCGCATCCTGGCGGCCGCGACACCTGAGCGCCGTGCACAGATGGAGGCTGCCGAGGAGTCGCGCGCGGTCTATCGCGCGTGGAACGCGGTGTGCTCGGGCACGCGCGAGGGGCGGCATGTGACGGGTCTGCGCTACCTGCCCGAGTCCAATGAGCTGCTGGTATATCTCGATTCGCCCTCGTGGACGCAGGAAATGACGCTGTTGCGTGAGATCATCCGCGCGCGCATGGAGCGCGCCGGTGCTCATGTGGACGGCCTGGTGTTCAAAACCACCGCACCCGGTCACACGCCGCCCGCCGCTAAGGAGCGCCTGCGCCCGGCGACGACCGAGTGCCCGTCGGCCCCGCACGCCGACCTAAGTGAGGCCGAGCGCACCGAGATTGAGCGCCAGGTGGCGCCCATCGAAGACCAAAAACTGCGCGAGGCCCTCGAGAACGCCATGAGAGCCAGTGCCGAGTGGGCCAAGGGCGTGCAAAGCAAAAAAGAGCCTTAAATCGCATCTGGTGGCCTTGTAGAGCCAAATACCCTCGTTCCCGAGGGTATTTTTTTACGATAAACTAGTAAGGCTGTACACATTTTCTTGACTGAAGGAGGACGTGTGGCAAACGAAAACGATTACGATGGCGGCGAGATTAAGATTCTCGAAGGTCTCGAGGCCGTTCGTAAGCGCCCGGGCATGTATATCGGCTCGACGAGCGCCAGCGGTCTGCATCACCTGGTGTGGGAGATCGTTGACAACTCCGTCGACGAGGCCATGGCCGGTTTCTGCACCGAGATCCAGGTGACGGTCCACGCCGACAACTCCATCACGGTCGTCGACAACGGGCGCGGCATCCCCGTCGACGAGCACCCTGTTAAAAAGATTCCGACGCTCGAGGTCGTCATGACGATCTTGCACGCCGGCGGTAAGTTCGATAACTCGGCCTATAAGGTCTCGGGCGGCCTGCACGGCGTGGGCATCTCCGTCGTCAACGCACTGTCCAAGCGCGTGGTCGTTCAGGTTCGTCGCGATGGCAACACCTACGAGATGGAGTTCTCGCGCGGCAAGACCGTCAAGAAGATGGAGGTCGTGGGCACCTCGGATTCGACGGGCACTACCGTCACCTTCTGGCCCGACGACGAGATCTTCGAGACCTGCATCTACGATTTCGATACGCTGCACAACCGTCTGCAGGAGACGGCGTTCCTCAATAAGAACCTCAAGATCGTGCTGACCGACGAGCGCGAGGCGACTCCCCACGTGGAGGAGTTTTGCTACGAGGGCGGCATCATCGACTTCGTCAAGTTCCTCAACGAGGGCAAGGACGTCCCCGAGGCCTTTAAAGAGCCCATCTACATCGAGGGCAAATCGGACCCGGACGCGCCTGTGACCAAGATGGGCGAGGTCGAGGTTTCCCTGCAGTGGAATAGCGGCTACGGCGAGAATGTCATGTCGTTTGCCAACGACATCTACACCCCCGAGGGCGGCATGCACCTTGAGGGCTTCCGTACCGCGCTCACCCGCGTGATCAACGATTACGCGCGCAAGCAGAACCTGCTCAAGGAAAAAGACGCCAATCTGACCGGCGACGATGTGCGCGAGGGCCTTTCGGCCGTTATCTCGGTCAAGCTGCCCGATCCTCAGTTTGAGGGCCAGACCAAGGCAAAGCTCGGCAGCTCCTATATGCGCGCGCTCACGCTCAAGATCGTGACCGACGGCCTCGCCGATTACTTGGAGGAGCATCCCAAGCCCGCCCGCGAGATCGTCAAGAAGGCGCAACAGGCCTGCAAGGCGCGCAACGCCGCCCGCAAGGCGCGCGAAGCGACCCGTCGCAAGAGCCTGCTCGAGACGGCGTCCCTGCCCGGCAAGCTCGCCGACTGCTCGGTGCGCGATGCCGAGCTGACCGAGCTCTTCATCGTAGAGGGCGACTCGGCAGGCGGTTCGGCCAAGGACGGCCGTCGCCGAGACATCCAGGCGATTCTGCCCCTGCGCGGCAAGATTCTGAACGTCGAACGCGTTGGTGACCATCGCGCGTTCTCGAGTGACACCATCCAGTCGCTGATTACCGCGATCGGCTGCGGCGTCACGACGAGTGCCGGCGACGGCGGCGACTTCGATATCACCAAGGCGCGCTACCACAAGATCATCATCATGACCGATGCAGACGTCGACGGTGCGCATATCCGCATCCTGCTGCTGACATTCTTCTACAAGTACATGCGTCCGCTGATCGATGCCGGCTACGTCTATGTTGCCTGCCCGCCCATCTTTGGCATTAAGGTGCGCAACAAGATCCACTACGTGTATCCCAACGGCCGCCAGCCCGAAGACGAGATCCTGCGCGATACCATCCAGAGTCTGGGCCTGAACCCCGACGATAACGACGAGGACGGCAAGGCCAAGGACGGCAAGATCACCAAAAAGCGCAAGGGCTATACCGTCCAGCGCTACAAGGGTCTGGGCGAGATGGACCCCAAGCAGCTCGCCTCGACGACGATGGACCCCAAGACCCGCATCCTGCAGCGTGTGTCGATCGAGGACGCCGTGGTGGCCGATCGCGCCGTGCGCGAGCTGATGGGTTCCGAGGTCGGCTATCGCCGCGAGTACATCGAGAAGCATGCACATGACGCACGATTCTTAGACGCCTAATCCCTGCGGCTTTCCCAGCCACCGCACCTTCGCCCTCAATCGTCGGTCGCGTACCCAAGTACGCTTCCCTCCTCTTTCGGGCGAATCTGCGGCACCTGGAAAAGCCGTCTCCGTGGTTGGGAACTAATGGACCACGCAAACCATGAGGAGGTAACGTGGCAGACGATATCAACAACAACGAGGGTATGGGCGAGGCCGGCGATGCCGGTATGCCCGACGATCTGAAGCGCCTGCTTGCCCGTGCTGAGCAGGGCGAGGACGGCGACCCGGACGCCTATAACCCCGATGCCGATGATGATGAGGAAGAAGACGACGCCGAGCTCGAGGAGAGCTTTGGCGAAGTCGACCGTGGCGCCTCGGCCGGCGAGGATATCAACGGCGGCCAGCTCCAGATTTCGGAGTTTGGCCGCGAGATGAAGCAGTCGTTCATCGAGTATTCGATGTCGGTTATCACGGCGCGTGCCCTGCCGGACGTGCGCGACGGCTTAAAGCCGGTGCACCGCCGCATCCTGTACGCGATGAACGAGAGCGGCATCTACCCCAACCGCCCGCACAAGAAGTCAGCTTGGACGGTCGGCGAAGTTATCGGTAAGTACCACCCGCATGGCGACTCCGCGGTCTATGAGGCCATGGTCCGCCTGGCGCAGTGGTTCTCCATGCGCACGCCGCTCATCGACGGTCACGGCAACTTCGGTAACATCGACGGCGACGGCGCGGCGGCCATGCGTTACACCGAGAGCCGCCTGGCCAAGCCCGCCATGGAACTGCTGCGTGACTTGCAGAAGGATACCGTCGACTGGCAGCCCAACTACGACGAATCGCTCGCCGAGCCCGTGGCGCTGCCTGCGCGCTTCCCCAACCTGCTGGTCAACGGCAGTCAGGGCATCGCCGTCGGCATGGCCACCAACATCGCCCCGCATAACCTCACCGAGGCGATCGAGGCCACCTGCTACCTGATTGACAACCCCGACGCCACCGTCGACGAGCTCATGCAGATCATGCCCGGTCCGGACTTCCCCACCGGCGCCATCATCATGGGCAGCGCCGGCATTAAGCAGAGCTACGAGACCGGCCGCGGCTCCATTACCGTGCGTGCCAAGGCACATGTGGAGTCCACCAAGACCGGCCGCAGCCGTCTGGTCTTTACCGAGATTCCCTACATGGTCAACAAGGGCACCCTGCAGGAGAAGATCGCCCAGCTCGTCAACGACAAGCGCATCGAGGGCATCTCGGATATGCGCGATGAGTCCAACCAGAAGGGCATCCGTCTGGTCATCGAGCTCAAGAAGGGCGTCATTCCGCAGGTCGTGCTCAACAACCTGTATAAGTACACCTCGCTGCAGACGACCTTCGGCGCCAACAACCTGGCGCTTGTCAACGGCGTTCCCAAATGCCTGAGCCTGCGCGAGATGTTGCAGCACTACATCGACCACCAGGTCGACGTCGTCACCCGCCGCACCCGCTTCGACCTTAAGAAGGCCCAGGCCCGCGCGCATATCCTCGAGGGCTACCTGATGGCCCTTGACCATATCGACGAGGTCATCAGCATCATCCGCTCCTCGCAGACCGACTCCGAGGCCAGCGGCCGCCTGATCGAGCGCTTTGGCTTTACGCCCGAGCAGACCACGGCCATCCTCGAGATGAAGCTGCGCCGCCTGACCGGCCTGGAGCGCGACAAGATCCAAGAAGAGTTGAACGGCCTGCGCCGCGCCATCGCTTACTACGAGGACCTGCTGGCGCATGAGGAGAAGATCCTGGGCGTCATCAAGGAGGAGATGCGCGAGATCTCCAAGAAGTTTGGCGACAAACGCCGCACCGAGATCAGCCAGGTTGAGAAGGACCTGGATGTCGAGGACCTCATCGCCGACGAGGATATGGTCGTGACCATCACCCACACCGGCTACGTTAAGCGTATCCCGGTGGCTGCCTACCGTGCCCAGAAGCGCGGTGGCAAGGGCGTGTCGGGCGTCAATCTCAAAGAGGACGACGTTATCGATGAGATGTTCATCGCGTCCACGCACGAGTACGTGCTGTTCTTCTCGAGCAAGGGCAAGGTCTACCGCCTGAAGGTGCACGAGCTGCCGGTGGGTACGCGTCAGGCGCGCGGTACCGCGATCGTCAACCTGCTGCCCTTCGAGGAGGGCGAGAAGATCGCGAGCGTCATCAGCTGCCGCGAGTTCCCGGCCAACGAGTACCTGATGTTTGCCACAAAGAGCGGCATGGTCAAGAAGACCGTGATGAGCGCTTACGATCGTAGCCGTCGCGACGGCCTGATCGCTATCAACCTGCGTGACGACGACGCGCTGCTGAACGTGCGCCGTGTGCGCGAGGGCGACAAGATTATCCTGGCCACCACCGCGGGCAAGGCGATCATGTTCTCCGAGGAGCAGGTGCGCGCCACCGGCCGCGATACCAGCGGCGTTCGCGGTATCGGTATGAAGGACGGCGTGAGCGTTCTGGGCATGGAAGTCACTAACGGCAACGGCGATCTGTTCGTCATCACCGAGCGCGGCTACGGCAAGCGCACGCCGGTCGCGGACTACCCAGAGCAGAATCGCGGCGGCCAGGGCGTCTACACCATCCAAATGACCGAGCGTAAGGGTAACCTCGCGGCCATGAAGACGGTGGGCCCACAGCACGAGCTGTTCATCGTGACGGAGGGCGCGACGGTCATTCGCGTCAAGACCGACGAGATCAGCCAGACCGGCCGTGCCACCCAGGGCGTCAAGATGATGACCGTCGACGACAACGACCGCATCTGCGCCGTGGCCCGCATGACAGCCGCCAAAGAGAAGCCCGAAGGCGAAGCCACAGAAAACGGCTCCGCCCCCGAAGAAACCCCTGTCGATCTAGGCGACGGCAACGACATGCCGGAAGATCTCCTCGACGAGTAAGAGGCCCTAACTGGTAGAAAATATCAGACCCCATATATCGGCGGTCGGCGCACTGCGCGCCGACCGCTTTTTTGAAAACCTTGGGACTCGTGTTCGCCCCGGTCGCGCGGCGGCATGCGAAGTCGATCGCGAGTTCCGCACGAGCCGGAGAGCACTTAATGTGCTCTCCGTGCGAGCAGGACTGTCCGAGCAGGCGACTTCGCATGCCGCCGCGCGACCGGGGCAGACACCTCCCCAAAGATTTTCAAAAAAGTTGTTGACGCGCGCGTAACGACTCGTCTAATATATCCCTTGCGCGATGGACCTGTAGCTCAGTTGGTTAGAGCGTCCGGCTGATAACCGGGAGGTCACAAGTTCGAATCTTGTCAGGTCCACCATCAAAACTGTGAAGAGCCCTGGGGCATTGCCTCGGGGCTTTTTTCTTGTCTGCGATAAATCTCATTTTGGTTTTGTGTGCTGTGCGAAAGATTGGGTAGTATAGCTATTCAATGCGGCGGGCTGCCGCGTGTTAACCGCTACGTACCGGAGGTGTTCCATGGTTCGTGTCGACATAGAGACCATCGTCATGGCCGCCGGTCCCGTGCCATCGCTTATCGTGCTTCGCGAGCGCTGCAGCAAATCGGACTCGCCCGCGCCACTGCGTTCCCTTTCCATTCAGACTGGTTCGTTTGAGGCCGCGGCCATCAGCCGTGGCATCGATAGCGGCCGTGCCGAGCGACCGATTACCCATGACCTGTTGCTCGATACTGTTGGCGCCCTGGGCGCCAAGCTCGAGCGCATCGAGATCGTTCGCGCCGAGCCGCCGGTGTTCTACGCGACGATCGTCGTGCTGGCCGATGGTGACGAGCGCAAGATCGACGCCCGTCCCAGTGATGCCATCGCCCTTGCCGTGCGCAGCAATGCCCCCATGTTTGTGGAGGACGACATCATGAATCGCCTGGGCACTGTTTCTACCCACGCCGAGGAAGTCGACGACGAGCAGGAGTTCGAGAAGTTCGACGAGTTCGTCCATACGCTCTCCCCCGATGACTTCTAAATGCGGGGCATCCAGGTTGCGGAGCGTTCGCTGATGGCCGGCGGGGTGTCGGCTGAAGCGGCTGCAATCGCCCGCGAGGCCCAGATGCGCTCGGAGGCTTCTGAGGCGGCTCGCATTGCCTATGTGACGCAGGCCCGCACGCTTCGCGAACGCCGCGGCTCGTTTATCAAGATGGTTGTCATCTCCGCCCTTGTTGCGGCAATCTGCTCGCGCCTTCGTGGTACAGTTGGTGCGCTTGGGTTTTCGATCTCTACGGGCCTGGTGATCTGGGGCGTGGTCGATGCGGTAATGCTGACCAGTCAGATCAAGGTGCTCGACAAGCGCGCAGCGGACATGATGCGCGCCCGCGACGCTGCCGCCAGGATCGCCGCCGAGGCACAAGAACTGTAACGACGCCAGACTCGATGGGAAGGTCTAAAGATGGCACAGGATATGCAGGACGCCGGTAACGTCTCCGCCGAGCTCGACGCCATGGTGTGCGATCTGATCGGCGCGTTCTTGGACGACCTTGCCGCCGGTGAAAACCCTGGCGTGGTCGTGGCAATTGAGGACGCCGCTTCCAACCGTTATCTGGCGGCGCTCGATGAGGATGGCGAAGAGGCGTGCCTCGAGGCGGCCACCAACTTTATCTCCGAGCACAAGATGGGTCTTAAGGACGAGGGCCTGGGCCGTATCGCTCGCTATGCCATCGGCTACACCGGCTGCGTCGAGATTGACGGCGGCTATCACGATGCTCTGCTCGTGAGCTTCTTTGAGACTACGCTCGAGAGCGGTTTTTCGGCATATGTGCTGTATGAGGGCATGGGCGCCGGCGATGGTTTTATGTGGAGCGACCCTGAACCTGCAGGTGAGGAAACCCCTCTCATCTAAAATCGCTAAAATAAACGAGTTTTCGGTAAAAGGCTCAATATTCCCGCTGAGCGTTGTATCGCTGGGCGGGCCGCATACGCGTGCCGGTTGTATATAGATAGAAGATAGGGGAACTACATGCGCGTAGACAATCTGAGGAACATCGCCATCATCGCCCACGTCGACCACGGCAAGACGACGATGGTCGACAAGCTCCTGCGTGCCACGGACGCCTTCCGTGCCAACCAGCAGGTCGAGGACCGCGTCCTGGATTCCAACGACCAGGAGCGCGAGCGCGGCATCACGATTCTCGCCAAGAACATCTCTATCGAGTACAAGGACGTCAAGATCAACGTCATCGACACCCCGGGCCACGCCGACTTCGGTGGCGAGGTCGAGCGCGTGCTGCGTATGGCCGACGGCGCCCTGCTGCTGGTCGACGCTTTTGAGGGCCCCATGCCCCAGACCCGCTTCGTGCTGCGTCACGCTATCGACACCGGCCTCAAGATCATGATCGTCATCAACAAGATCGACCGTCCGGGTGCCAACCCCGAGAAGGCCTACAACGACTGCCTGGACCTCATGGCCGACCTGGGCGCCACCGACGACCAGCTTGAGTTCGCCATGGAGCACGTGGTCTACGCCAGCGCCATGAATGGCTTTGCCCGCCTTGACCCCAACGACGGCAACATGGACATGTATCCGCTGCTCGATATGATCATCGACGACATGCCCGCGCCCGAGGTTGACGAGAACGCCCCGCTGGCCATGCAGTGCGTGACCATCGACCACTCCAACTTCGTTGGCCGTATCGGCATCGGCCGCGTGTACTCCGGCACCATCCACCAGGGCGACCAGATCCTGGTTGTCAAGAATGACGGTTCCAGCGCCACCGCTACCGTCAAGCAGCTCTTTACCTTCGACTACCTGGGCCGCACCGAGTGCCAGGAAGTCGGCGCCGGTGACATCGCCGCCGTCGTGGGCATCGATCGCACCGATATCGGCGATGTCTACACCGACCCCGAGAACCCCGTTGAACTCGAGCCCATCGAGATCGACCCGCCGACCCTGTCCATCGTCTTTGAGGCTTCGACCTCTCCGCTCGTCGGTCGCGACGGCGACATCGTGGGCGCCCGTCAGCTCAAGGAGCGCCTGTTCAACGAGGCCGAGAACAACGTGACCATGAAGATCGAGGAGCTCGAGGACAAGAGCGGCGTCGAGGTCTCGGGCCGCGGCATTCTGCACCTGTCCGTTCTGATGGAGTCCATGCGCCGCGAGGGCTTTGAGTTCCAGGTCGGCCGTCCCCGCGTTCTGTTTAAGAAGGATGAGAACGGCAACAAGATGGAGCCCGTCGAGCAGGCCGTCGTCGAGTGCCCGGACGAATATTCGGGCAAGGTCGTTGAGGTCTTCGGTACCTCCGGCGGCATCATGACGAGCATGGATACCTCGGGCATCGTGACGCACCTTGAGTTTAAGATCCCGACCCGCGGCATCATGGGTCTTAAGAACCGCATCATGAACGTCACCCACGGCGAGGGCGTGTTCTACCACACCTTCCTGGAGTATGGTCCTTACGCTGGTGAGATCGGTAACCGTCAGAACGGCGCCATGATCTCCATGACCACCGAGAAGGCCGTTGCCTACGCTCTGGGTACGCTGCAGGAGCGCGGCCAGCTGTTTGTTGAGCCGGGCACCGAGTGCTATGAGGGCATGATCGTGGGCGAGCGCAGCAAGGCCGGCGACATGGTCGTCAACATCGCTCGTACCAAGAACCTGGGCAACCAGCGTTCCTCGACCTCCGATATCTCCGTCCAGCTGGTGCCGCCCCGCACCTTCTCGCTGGAGGAGGCGCTGGAGTATATCGCCGACGACGAGCTGGTCGAGATTACTCCCAAGAACATCCGCCTGCGCAAGCGTCTGCTCAATGCCACCGACCGCAAGAAGGCCGCCGTCCGCGCCGGTCAGGTCAACAAATAAGCGCTGGGCTTTATAGCGTCTAACAAGAAAGGGCGTCGATCGCAATGGTCGGCGCCCTTTTTGTGCACAGGGACTGAGCTGGTCTGCATCACCACAAAGGGGCCTGGCCCCTTTGTGGTGGTTGGCGGCTAAGCGGTGGGGAGTTCTGGCGTGTTAGCCGGCTGCTGCGGCTTGAGGCGGGCGTTGCGCCAGATGATCTGGATGATGTAGCCGAGCATAAAGACAAAGGCCACTCCGCTGATGAAGCCGCCTACGAGGGGAAGCCCTGTGAGGGCGCCTGCGGCGATGCCACCCACGGCTGCCATGGCGTAGCGGTTTTGGCTGTGTCCGACCATGCGGGCGATCGCGCACCCCGCAAAGGCGCTCGACACCAATGCGATGCCGATAACGCCGCACATGAGGGCTCCGGCAAGCGATAGACCAGCGATGGAGATAATCAGCAGTAGGACGGCGGGGACGATAGCAATCGTGCCCAGAAGACCGCTCACCCACAGGGGCGTGGGGCGCTGGTGGAGCATGCCGGCGGCGCTGGCGGTCGCGCGCGGAAAGACGAGCTCGAGTAGCAGGGCGACAAAGCAGGTGGAAAGCGCCGCGGCGACGGTGCCGCCGATGACATCGTTAACGGTGGAAGTATCCTCGTTTTCGGTGCGGTCGATCTTGAGCGCGCCGACCTCGGCTCCTGCGGCACGCTCGGGGTCCTCGGAGACGTGCGCGTTCACGGTGCCGGTAATGCGGGCATTCTTGCCCAAGACGAGCTTATCGGCCCAAACCTCGACATCGCCCTCGACGGTGCCGTCGATGGTCACCGTATCGCCCGCGAGCGCTGCCGACTTGGTGGAGCCTCGCAGGGCAACCGTCTCGCCCATCGCGTAAAAACAGTTGGCGGTGCTGCCGGCGTTGAGAACAACGTGCTGGCCAGCGACGGTCACGCTGCCATCAACCGTGGTCTTGGCAATGTCGATGGTGCGTGCCGCCAGACGGACGGCGCCGCCCACTGTGCAGTCGCGAATTGAGAGGGTATCGCCCGCGGCGATGACATCACGGTCAATGGACGCATCGTCCAAGTTGAGGGCCTGACCTGCCCAGTACAGGTCACCTTCGATGCCGGACGGATTGGCATCATCGTCGGTCGTAAGTACGTTTCCTGCGGTGTCCGTGCCGGCGAACGACGCCGTGGGAAGTGCGATGAGCGCTAACGCGATGAGCGCGAACAGGATGGTGATGCGGCCCCATGCTTTACGGCGCTGGGTCGACGGGAATTGATTGCAGGGCATAGTGAATCCTTCGTCAGATGCTCGATATGCACCTAACAGGGTACCCAACGCACGGGCGCTCTAAAAGAACCTCTCGGTTGCATTTCGAAGGATGGGCCCGCGCCACCTATTTTTTACGGTGCAAGAAGCGCGCGATATCTTCTTCGGTGGGGCTTTTGATGTCAAAGCGCAGCGAGAGCCAGCGCAGACCCATGGTCACGACAACGCATACGGCCAGCGCGGCGACATTGCTCATGATGCCGCTCATAACGAGACACACATAGCTTGTCGATCCGGCGATGGCGGCGATGGCATAAAAGTTAGTACGTTGGAAAATGCCCGGAACCACGCCCATAAAGCCGTCGCGCAACATGCCGCCGCCCACCGCGGTAAAAAAGCCCATCATGATGCACACCGCCGGTGCAAAGCCGTAGACCAGCGCCTTGTCCGCTCCGGTTGCCGCATAAATACCCACCGAGATGATGTCGAGCAGGGGAATGAGTTTTTCGGGCTTGTCGACGATTGCCGGGAAAATGTAGATGATGGCTGCCGTGGCAATGGAAAGCGGCAGCGCCATCGGCTGGTTGAGGATGTAGACGTTGCCCACCTGGAGTGTCATGTCGCGCAAAAGACCGCCGCCCAGGCCGCAAACCACGGCGAGCGCGACGGCGCCCACCAGGTCGAGCTTGTGCTCGCGCGCGACCAGCACACCCGAGATCGATGCCGCGACAACAGCGAACATCTCGAGCCAAAACGGAATAGCGACCATGGCATCCGAGGCATGTGAGGTAATGGTTATGGCGGCGACGACGGGCAAGATGGGGTCCTTTGGATTGTGGGTTTAGACAATGCCCGTACATAGTACATGGTTGGCGGGCGTGGCGACCCTATTGCTCGGTAAACGGTCGGGACTGGATGCGGGCGTAGGCAGCAAACGTGTACATCAGCCTCCAAAGATGTCAAAAAATGTCGGTTTTGGAGGGTGATGTACATGTTTTGGTTGGGGCGTGCTGGGATGACGCTACTCGGAAGGCGTGTCTTCGCCCCGTGCGCTCTTCCAGTTGCGGATAAGTGCCTTGCGCAGTTCGTTTTGCTTTCGCTGGTACTCGGCGTCCGTGCAGCGGGGCATACCGAGTGCTTCGCGAATGCTGTTCATGACGCGATGAAAGGCAAGTTGACTTGCGAACTGTGCCGAGGTGAGCGTAACGATTCGATATCCCATTTGGGCGAGTACGGCCTCTCGTTCCGCATCTGCGCCCTTGCGCTCGGTCTCGTCGTGAAAACCGCCCTTATATTCGATGCCGAGTTCTCTGCGCTGATAAGTAACAAGAGCGTCGATTTTGAGCGTTCGGGCTTTTGCGCAATGCCAGAGACGCTGAGGGATTTCGAGCGGTTTGTTGAGTTCGATACCTCGGATACCAACGCCGCCTTCGCTTGTTGGGAGCGAGAGGGCGATGGAAGATGCGGTCTCCATGGGCGAGGCTGAGTGGTCGTAGATGTGTCTGAGCGCGAGTCTGGCGCGTGTGGCGCCGGGTTTGCCAGGGTGCCGATCGAGTAGCCCGACAATTTCGTCCTTGGAGGTGGTGGTTGGTTGCTCAGTGTAAGGGTCAGAGGGATTGAGCCCCATGCGATAGCCGCCGCAAACTTCGTAACCATACTCGAGGTATTCGATCCTATCCATCCACTCGGCAGCGAGCACGAAGGTGAAGGCTTCGTCGGTGATAAAGATGCCGGGCGTAAGCTCGTCAATATGGTCGTAGGGTAGGTTTTGGCCGAGAACGTGGCAAGTGACACCGTTGGTGCGAATTCGCTCGAAAGCAAATACTACGGAGATGTCGATAGTCTTGAGCATGGTGGACGGAATGCCGCAGTCGGTAAGTGCCTGCCGAATGCGCGCGATGCGTTGCTGGGTAGAGAGGCCCCGCACGCCTATCTGGTAGTCGCGTTGTGCGACGGCTTGAACCAGGTTCCGCGGTGCATGATGGACGAGCCACGCCGTTTTATGCGAAATGAGAACAGGAGTATCCATTGGGGACCTCTCGCTTCGAGCTGACACCAAACCCTTATGTCCGTTGAGGTGGGGAAATATACCGGATGCAAGCAAATCGACTCATGCTCGGTGCGCGTCATATGCAAACGTGTACATCACACTCCAAAAACGACATTTTTTGACATCTTTGGAGGGTGGTGTACATGTTTGAGATATGGGCTGGGATCGACCACGATGGGGGCGTGGTCGAATAGGAGGGATGTCCAAATTTTGAGCTTTGCTCAAAATTTATCCGGTCGGCTTACGCCGACCGCGCTGCGCTAAAAACGCGCCACGGGCGCGTTTTCTTTACGCTCCGCGCCCTGGCGGGTTCGAATCCCTCCTCCTCCGCCGTATTTGTTTGTAAGGGACTCAAAAGAAAAAAGCTCCCGTTGTTGGGAGCTTTCTCAACCAAAATGGCGGAGGAGGAGGGATTCGAACCCTCGTGACCTTATACAGGCCAAACGGTTTTCGAGACCGCCGCATTCAACCACTCTGCCACCCCTCCGCGTGGGGTAAAAACAAAGCAGGCTCGAAGGCCTGCTTTGGAATTAACTGGCGGAGAGTCAGGGATTTGAACCCTGGAGACGCTTTTGACGCCTACACGATTTCCAATCGTGCTCCTTCGGCCACTCGGACAACTCTCCGTTAAATGCGAAAGTCAGTATACACGAGGAATCGCAAAGTGCAAACAGAAAAGTTGGCATTTTTTAAAACGCTTGGCCGCGCTTGGCGTTGCAGTGGGGTTTGAGGTGCCAAAAAACGGCTTCCGACCAGTGTGGTTGATCAACTCAATTGTTCAAAAGGGGTATTCATAAGCGACTTGGCAATGAATATAAAAATCTTTGGGTGGTGCTGTGGACCACCGGTATGCATTTTGCGACCACAGCCTTGTGCCCGTTGACCTGTGGCTTGGCTCAGCTTGTCTCCACGGCACCGTATCTTGTCCACAGATTCGTCAAGCTTTTGGTCAGCATTTGGTTGGAATGCGCATGAAACGTCGTGCGAGTATGGGCATATGTGGAGGTCATGAGGTTGTAGCTGCAAATTATTGCAGCCTAGGAGGTTGAAAGATATTATTACCAAGTCTTTTCCTGCTTCAGGCGCACCTTCACGACCTGAAGCCACATTTGCCCAGAGGAGGTGACAATATGAAGGCTTATGAACTGCTGTTCTTTGTTGACCCGTCGCTCGACCCCGAGACTCGTCTCGCTGTTATGAAGCGTATCGATACCACGATCGCTGAGGGCGCTGGCAAGGTCGACTCCGTTGACGAGTGGGGCAAGCGCAAGCTCGCCTACGAGATCAACGATCTCACCGATGGTGACTACACCCTCATCAACTTCCACGCAGATCCTACCCAGATCGCCGAGCTTGATCGCGTCCTGCGCATCACCGACGCTGTGGTTCGCCACATGATCGTCCGCCGCGACGACCAGGAGTAAGACTGTCGTTTTGGACTGGGCTTGTGCCCCAAGAGGAAGTAGTGAGTTATGAGCATCAATCGAGTGAACATCACCGGTAACCTCACCCGCGATCCCGAGCTGCGCGCCACCGCCGGCGGAACCCAGGTTCTGTCCTTTGGCGTCGCCGTGAACGATCGTCGCCGCAACGCGCAGACTGGCGAGTGGGAGGACTATCCCAACTTTGTCGACTGCACCATGTTTGGCACCCGCGCCGAGGCCGTGAGCCGTTTCCTGGCAAAGGGAAACAAGGTCGCGATCGAGGGCAAGCTGCGCTACAGCTCTTGGGAGCGCGACGGCCAGCGCCGGAGCAAGCTTGAGGTCATCGTCGATGAGATCGAGTTTATGAGCTCCCGTGGTGGCCAGGGTGGCTACGATCAGGGCGGTTACGCCCCCGCAGCTCCCGCGCCCGCAGCACGTCCTGCCGCACCGGTGGCTACGCCGCCCGCGGTCGACGTCTACGATGAGGACATCCCGTTCTAAGGGTTGTTCACCTATTTTTGAGTGAGAGGCGGCTTCGGTTCGCCGAAGTTGCCAAACGAAAGGTATTTTGACATGGCTAATGATTTTTCTGCACGTCAGCCGCGTCGTAAGTACTGCCAGTTCTGCAAGGAGAACACTGAGTTCATCGACTATAAGGACACTCAGCTTCTCCGTAAGTACATGACCGACCGTGGCAAGATCAAGCCCCGTCGCGTCACTGGCGCTTGCACGCAGCATCAGCATGACATCGCCAACGCCATCAAGCGCGCCCGCGAGATGGCTCTCCTGCCGTACACCGTCCCCGTGGTTTCCTCTCGTGGCAACCGCGACCGCGGCTAAGAAGGGAGACGCATCATGAAGGTTATTCTTCTCGATGAGATCAAGGGCAAGGGCGGCGAGGGTGACGTCGTAGAGGTCGCTCAGGGTTACGCTGAGAACTTCCTGTTCCCCAAGAAGCTCGCTGTTGCCGCCACCAAGGGCAACCTCAAGCAGCTTGACGAGCGTCGCAACAACATCGCCAAGCGCGAGGCCGTCCGTCTGGCTACCGCCAACGAGACCAAGGCTGCCTTCGAGGGCAAGACGGTCACCGTTGACGTCAAGGTCGGCGACGAGGGCATCCTCTTTGGCTCCGTTACCGCCGCTATGATCGCTGACGCCATCAAGGCTCAGCTCGGTATGGACATCGACCGCAAGCGCGTCGAGCTCGGTAAGCCCATCAAGGTTGCCGGTGCCCACACCGTTGCCATCTCGCTGTACCGCGAGATCAAGGCCGAGGTTGTCGTTCTCGTCGGCGTTACCGCCGAGGAGCTCGCTGCCGAGGCTGAGGTCGAGGAGGCCGCTGAGGTCGCCGAGGCCGAGACCGCCGAGGTCGAGACTGAGGCTGCTGCCGAGTAGCATTTGCTGCAACGCAACAATCTTGTTCTAAGAAGGGCGCTCTGGGAAACCAGGGCGCCCTTTTGTTTTTTGCGCTGAGTGAGTGTCATGGCGAACGTTGCGCCGAAGTCCTATATACAGGACCGTTCATCCGTTTGGTTCGGTGATGATTGGCGGCGCGCGGCGCGTTTTGGGACCATGGCTGATACTATGGATGCTCGCAAGCAATATGAATGAGGATGCTCATGGCATATGACGATAGGGAGACCGGGCTGACGGTTGAGGACCGCGGCTCAAAGTTTGGTCTTCCCCAAAACCAAGATGCAGAGGCCAACGTACTGGCCGCTATGCTGCTATCGCCCGAGGTGGTCGAGGAGGCCCAGGTCGAGCTGCAGCCCGATGACTTCTACCGGCCCATTCATAAGACCATCTATACCGCGATGGTCGATATGTACAACAGCCGCATTCCCATCGACTCCATCTCGCTGATCGATTACCTGCGAAGCATCAACAAGCTCGATGCCGTGGGCGGCGAGGCGTACATTTTGGAGCTGATGGGTCAGACCCTGTCGCTCGTCAACTGGCAGCACCATGCCGCCATCGTTCGCCGCGATTCGATGCTGCGCGAGCTGATCGGCGCCACCAACGAGATCAACGCACTGGCATATAACGCCCCCACCGACACCAAAGAGGTTGTCGAGCTGGCCGAGAGCAAGCTGCTCAAGGTCACGGCACGCGAGGTCAAGTCGAGCTACAAGACGCTGACCGAGTTTATGGTCGAGGCCTATAACGAGGCCGAGGAAGTGTGCCAGGCCGGTGGCCAGGCTGCGGGCGTGCCCACGGGCTTCCCGTCGCTCGACCGCATGCTCATGGGTTTTCGCGAAGGCCAGCTCATCATCATCGGTGCCCGTCCTGCCGTGGGTAAGACGTCGTTCGCTCTGAATCTGGCGCTCAACGCTGCCGCTGCTGGTTATACCGTCGGCTTCTTCTCGCTGGAGATGTCGGGCAAGGAAATTGCCCAGCGTCTGATTTGCGCCTATGCCATGATCTCGATCAGTGATTTCCGCATGGGCCGCATTAGCCCCGAGCAGTGGGCCAATATCAACGAGGCCACGCAGACCTTGTCCAAGCTGGATATTCTGATTGACGATACGCCCGGCACCACAGTGACCGAGATTCGCGCCAAGAGCCGCCGTATGCTCCATAACAAGGAGAAAGCCATCATCATCCTGGACTACCTGCAGCTGGTGAGTCCTCCGCCGGGACGCCGCTCCGAGAGCCGTACCGTCGAGGTTTCGGAGATGTCGCGTGGTCTGAAGATCATGGCCAAGGAGCTCAAGATTCCGCTCATCGCGTTGTCGCAGCTGTCACGTCAGGTCGAATCCCGTACCGGCAAGCGCCCACAGCTTTCCGACCTTCGTGAATCGGGCTCCATCGAGCAGGACGCCGATATCGTTATGTTCTTGGACCGCTCCGCCGACGAGGCCGAGGCCTCGCGCGACGATCGACCCGACGAGGGCGTTACGCGTATCGTCGTGGCCAAGAACCGTTCGGGCCCGATCGGCGACGTCGATCTGATGTTCCTGCCGGCATCCACCAAGTTCTATGAGCTTGATGGGGCACATGCCGAGGAGTAGGACAGGCGCCCGTTGCACGGGTATACTGGGAATGTTTTGTGCTTCTGCGTGCCGGCGTGGCGCGTAGACAGTCCATGAATGTAAGGAGTAAACATGCCGTCAACCGTTTTGGTCGGTGCCCAGTGGGGCGATGAGGGCAAAGGTAAGATTTGCGACCTGGTCGCCGGCGACTTCGATGCCGTCGTGCGCTACTCGGGAGGCAACAACGCCGGTCACACCATCGTCGTCAACGGCAAGAAGTACGGCCTGCACCAGGTGCCCTCCGGCATCATGTATTCCGACCACGTGTCGGTGATCGGTAACGGCTGCGTCGTCAACCCCAAGGTTGTCCTTGAGGAGATCGACATGTTCGAGGCCGACGGCATCACCACCAAGAATCTCAAGATCAGCGGCAACGCGCATGTCATCATGCCGTACCACATCGATCTGGATGGCGCCTTTGAGCAGAAGCTCGGCAAGAAGAACATCGGTACCACCAAGCGTGGCATCGGTCCGTGCTATCAGGACAAGATGGCCCGCATTGGCCTGCGCATGCAGGACATGCTGGACGAGGCGCTGTTCCGCGACAAGCTGGAGACCGCTCTCGCCCGCGTGAACCCCGAGCTCGAGCTCATCTACAACCTGCCCACCTACACCGTGGACCAGATTTGCGACGAGTACCTGCCGATGGCCGAGCGCCTGCGTCCCTACATCACCGAGACGAGTCTGCTGCTCAACAACATGATCGATGAGGGCAAGGACCTGCTGTTTGAGGGCGCCCAGGCGACGCTGCTCGACATCGACCACGGCACCTATCCGTACGTGACGTCTTCCAACTGCACCGCCGGCGGCGCCATCACCGGCTCCGGCGTCGGTATGAAGAATGTTGACCGCGTGCTGGGCGTCATGAAAGCCTATATCACCCGCGTCGGTTCGGGCCCCATGCCCACCGAGCTTTCCTATGAGTCCGAGGCCGGCCACACGCTGACCGAGGAGGGCTACGAGTACGGCGTGACCACCGGTCGCCGTCGTCGCTGCGGCTGGTTTGACGGCCCCATCGCCAACTACGCCTCGCGCGTCAACGGCCTCACCGATATCGCCATGACCAAGCTCGACGTGCTTTCGGCCTTCGACACCATTAAGGTGTGCGTTGCCTATGACGTCGATGGCGAGCGTTACACGAGCGTGCCCGAGCACCAGATGCGCTTTGAGCATGCCAAGCCCATCTACGAGGAACTTCCTGGCTGGAAGTGCGATATCACCGGCTGCCGCAGCTTTGAGGAGCTGCCGCAGGAGGCTCAGGACTACGTGGCGTTTATCGAGGATCTGGCACACACCCGCGTGACGTTCATTGGCGTTGGCGCTGGTCGCGAGCAGATCATCAATCGATTCTGGAAGTAATCGGGACTATTTGGTTATTGCGATATACCCCTTTGCAGCCCGGACGGGCGGCCGAGGGGTATATTTGCTTGCAAAGGGCTCGCGCGGAGCGGGCCATTCATCCATAGAGGAGGCACCCTTGAAGGCGGACACTCAAACCATCGACATCCTGTTGTTGGGCAGCGGCGGCCGCGAGCATGCTTTGGCAGCTAAGCTCGCAGCATCACCGCGCGCCGGCAAGCTCTACATCGCGCCGGGTAACGGCGGCACCGCGAGCTGCGGCGAGAACGTTGTTCTCGACGACTGCGATCCTGCGGCCGTGGCGGCGTTTGCGCAGAGCCACGGATGCGGACTCGTGGTAATTGGCCCCGAGGCTCCGCTCGTGGCGGGCGTGGCCGACGCCGTGCGCGCGGCGGGTATTCCCTGCTTTGGCCCGGGCGCCGAGGGCGCCCAGATGGAGGGCTCCAAGCTGTTCTCCAAGCAGCTCATGGAGCGTGCGGGCATTCCGACGGCAGCCTATGGTTCGTTTACCGACGAGGCTTCGGCTCTCGCCTACGTGCGCGAGCAGGGCGCCCCGCTGGTCGTCAAGGCCGACGGCCTTGCCGCGGGCAAGGGCGTTATCGTGGCGACCGAACTTAAGCAGGCCGAAGAGGCCGTGCGCGAGTGCTTTGGCGGCACCTTTGGCGATGCCGGCAACACCGTGGTTATCGAGGAGATGCTCGTTGGTCCCGAGTGCTCGCTGCTGGCCTTTACCGACGGCAAGACCGTGCGCCCCATGGCCACCTCGCAGGACCACAAGCGCGCGCTCGAGGGCGACAAGGGTCCCAACACCGGCGGCATGGGTGTCTACAGCCCGGTGCCCATCGTGACCGATGAGGAGCACGCCACGATGGTGAAGGTCATGGAGCAGACCATTGCCGAGCTTGCTGCCGAGGGCATCGACTACCGCGGCTGCCTGTATGGCGGCTTTATGCTCACCCCCGCCGGCCCCAAGGTGCTGGAGTTCAACGCCCGCTTTGGTGATCCCGAGACGCAGGTCGTGCTCCCGCGCCTTAAGAACGACCTGGTCGAGGTTATGCTCGCCTGCGCCAACTGCGAGCTTGATCAGATTGAGCTCGATTGGCGTGACGAGTGGGCCGTGGCTGTTGTCCTGACGAGCGCGGGCTACCCCGGCAGCTACGAGAAGGGCAAAGTCATCACCGGCATCGCCGATGCCGAGGCCATGGAGAACGTGACCGTGTACCACGCGGGCACTGCCGTGGTGGACGGCCAGCTCGTGACCAACGGCGGTCGTGTGCTTGCCGTGACCGCTCTGGGCGACACGTTCGAGAACGCTCGCAACCTTGCCTACGAGGCCTGCGAGAAGATTGATTTTGAGGGCAAGACCCTGCGTCACGACATCGGCCTGCGCGCGCTGCGCGGCCGCGACGCCTGGAATGCCTAAAATCCGAGAGGAATGAGACGGATGGACGAGAAGAACGAAGAACTCGTGGACGCGCAGATTGTCGAAGAGGACAGCCGCATGTATGGGCACGCCGAGGGCGAGCCTGGTGGCGAGGTCGCTGACGAGCCGGCGCTGGTGCTGGGTGATGACGACCCGCACGATGCCGAGCTGCACGAGAAGATTCTTTCGGAGGAGTGCGCCTGGAAGGGCAAGATCCTCGACGTCCACCGTCTTGAGGTTGAGCTGCCCAACGGTCACCGCAGCGCCCGCGATATCGTTCGCCATCCGGGTGCGGCGGCCGTTGTGGCACTGACCGAGAGCGGCAAGATCGTACTGGTGCGTCAGTACCGCACCGCCATTGACCGCGTGACGGTCGAGATTCCCGCCGGCAAGCTCGACCCGGGCGAGGACCCGCTCGATTGCGCCAAGCGCGAACTGCATGAGGAGACGGGCTTTAGGGCCGGTCGCATTCGCTTTTTGACGTCGATTGTCACGTCCTGCGGTTTTTGCGATGAGATCATCCACATCTACTTGGCTACCAAGCTCGAGTTTGATGCGCCCAACCCCGATGATGACGAGTTTGTCAACGTGGACCTGGTGCCGCTGCACGAGCTGATTGACGCCGTGCTCGACGGCAAGATCGAAGACGCCAAGACCGTCGTAGGCGCGCTTGCCTGTGACAGCATCGCGCACCGCTTGGGTGGGGCCGATCTCTAGGTTACGCGGTTTTACCAAACCGCGTAACGAGCCGACGCTGCAAACGCCCCTAAGCGGCAATCTGCCTTTCAATCGTCGCTCGCGTACCGAAGTACGCGTCGCTCCTCTTTCAAGGCACCTTGCTCGCTTAGGGACGTTTTCGCTGACGCTGCCAGAACATCGGCGTTATGCTTGTTGGGACGCTTTGTTTTCAGCCTGACCGGTTCAACCGGATTTCTCACGCTATTTATTTACCCCCGAGGACTGCATGTTTAGAAGGTTTTTGTCTTATTACAAGCCCCAGATGGGGCTTTTTGTTGCTGATACTGTTTGTGCTCTGGTGCTTGCCGCCATTGACCTGGCGTTCCCCATTATCCTGCGCAATTTGACCGGTGGGCTATTTACTCAGGGTCAGGCTGCCATTATGCAGGCGCTCGGCATGATCGCGGTGGGCTTGGTGCTGATGTATGCCGTCCGCTGCGCCTGCCGCTACTTTGTGAGCTATTGGGGTCACGTGATGGGCGCGCGCATGGAGTCCAAAATGCGCGAGGACCTGTTCGACCAGTATGAGCGCTTTAGCTTTGCGTACTTCGACCGCAACAGCTCGGGCGACATGATGAGCCGCGTGGTCAACGACCTGTTCGATATCTGCGAGGCGGCGCATCACGTGCCCGAGTGGATCATCATCTGCGGCATCGAGATCATCGGCTCGTTTGTGATCCTCTTTACCATCGCCCCGGTGCTGGCGCTTGCCATGGCTGTGGTGACGGCAGCGTTTGCGGTCATCATGTTTTGGCAGAACATGCGCATGCGCGAGGTCTTTAGCGACAACCGCAAAAAAATCAGCGGCATTAATGCGCAGCTGCAGGATTCGCTGGCGGGCATGCGCGTAGTCAAGAGCTTTGCCAACGAAGAGACCGAACGCTTCAAGTTCCGCGCCTCCAACAATCGCTACCTTTCGTCCAAGGAGAACATGTATCACGCCATGGGCGTCTATACCGCGACGTATGGCCTGCTCTCGGGTGTGCTCTATGTGATCGTGGTGCTGCTGGGTGGTTGGCTCGTTGCCCAGGGTCAGCTGCAGGCGGTCGATATGGCAACCTTCGCTCTCTACATTTCGCTGTTCTGCACGCCGCTCGAGACACTCGTCAATTCGGCCGAAACGTATCAGAAGGCTATTGCCGGCTTTAAGCGTATGGACGAGGTGCTCTCGACCGCGCCGGATATCCAGGACAAGCCGGGCGCCACGGATCTGCAGGTGACCGCCGGCGCCGTGGAGTATCACGACGTGTGCTTTAACTACGAGGATGTCGAGCTGGGCGAGGGCTATGCCGACGAGCGTCCCGTTATCGACCATATGGACCTGTCCATCAAGCCCGGGCAGACCATCGCTTTGGTTGGCCCTTCGGGCGGCGGCAAGTCCACGACCTGTTCGCTGCTGCCGCGCTTTTATGACGTGGCTACCGGATCCATTAGCATCGACGGTCAGGACGTGCGCGATGTGACGCAGCAGAGCCTGCGCCGCGCCATCGGCCTGGTGCAGCAGGATGTCTATCTATTTGACGGTACGATTGGCGAGAACATCGCCTACGGCAAGCCGGGCGCCACGGCAGAAGAGATCGCCGAGGCCGCCCGTCGCGCCAACATCGATGCCTTTATCGAGTCGCTTCCGCAGGGCTACGGCACCGTGGTGGGCGAGCGCGGCAGCCGTCTTTCGGGCGGACAGAAGCAGCGCGTTGCCATCGCGCGCGTGTTTCTCAAGAACCCCAAGATCCTGATTTTGGACGAGGCGACGAGTGCTTTGGATAACGAGAGCGAGGAGGCGGTGCAGGAGTCACTCGAAGAGCTGGCACGCGGCCGCACCACGATTATTATCGCCCACCGTCTTTCGACCATTAAGCATGCCGATGAGATTGCGACCGTTGAGCATGGTCGCGTTGTGGAGCGTGGCACGCACGAGGAGCTTCTCGCCCGTGGCGGCACCTATGCCCGTTACTATCGAATGCAGTTCGAAGGTGCGCGTGCGCACGAGCTCGACTGATTGATATGACAGGAAGTTTATGGCTGACAAGAACCCTTTGACTCCGGAAGAAGTGACGGAGTTATTCTCCGAAATCGATGCATCCGGCGTCTTGGATCCCACGCTCGCCAAAAAGCGTACCGAGCGCATGCGTGAGAAGGAGGCTGCGGCCAAGCGCGGTGACAAAGCGGCGCTAGCGCAGCTGCGCAGTGAGGACCGCGCGAGCCAGGCAAAACATATCGACCCGCTGTCCGAGGACGATCCTTCGGGCTCGCAGGTGAGCCATACCATTACGAAGACCGCGATGGCCGTGGTCATCGGTATTTTGGTGCTGATCGTGGGCATGCAGATCGGCTACGGCGTGATGCGCCGTCTGAATACCGCCAACCTGTCCGAGAGCGTTTCGGTCGATACCGTCTCGACCGCGCTCAAGGGTGGACTTGAATGGGGCAACGGCTTTACGCAGTTCCCGCTCGACTTTACCGTCGATGAAGCCGATGAACGCACGGGCACGGTCGAGGTGACGGTGTTGGACACGTCTTCTGCCAACGAGCTCGAGCTGTTGTCCAACGGGCAGATTCAGGCCGCGGCGCTTGCGACCAACGCGTTGCTCAACGATAAGATCGACCGCGTGGTGTATAACGTTCACGCCTATATCGACGAGGATAGCAACATTCAGCACGATTCCTTCTTTGGCATGTTCCCCGCGCGCGGCCACCAGAGCGCCATTTTGACGTTCGTGTGGACCAAGAGCTCATCCAACGCCACGAGTATCGACTGGAAGATGCGCATCGTGAGTATGGATGACACCATCGCCGAGCGCATTCAGAAGCAGGTGAACTCGGTGTCGTCGTTGATTGAGGACCCGGTGGTGAGCCAGACCAAGATTGACGAGGAAAAGGCCGAGCGCGATCTGGAGCATCGTCTGCATGGCCGCGAGATTTTCCGCGGCGGCAAGCCCGATCGCACACCGTCCGAACTGCTGGATCAGGACAAGAAATAATAAGACGCCATCATCCCGCGTGAGCCACAAGCCCGCGCGGGATGATTTTTTAATCCCCGTCCCAGAAAAATCATTATGCATAGAAAGTCATAATTATCATTTCGTAAACATTTCGATGAAATTAACGCCATGAGGCATGCTTGCGGTTACAATACCGCGAGGCCTAACTACACACCTTTAAGCCGGTCCTGTGAGACCGGGAAGGAGAATTATGGCGAACAACCATACCGCGGGCGCTGCCGCCCGCACCTTCGCGCCCAGCGAGCTTTGCCAGCGTATGCTGGCCAAAACCAGCAAGGGCACCTGCGGTCCCTGCATTCTGTATCTTGAGGATGGGACCATTTTTTATGGACGTGCATGCGGCGCCGAGGGCACCGAGACCGGCGAAGTCTGCTTCAACACCTCGCTCGAGGGCTACTTTGAGGTCATGACCGACCCGAGTTATGCCGGCCAAATCGTAACCATGACCTATCCGCAGATCGGCAACTACGGTATCGACGAGGCCGACGTCCAGTCGGCCTTCCCCGGCGACGCCGTGCGCCCTGCGAGCGCTCCGGCCATGCGCGGCATGATCGTTCGCGACATGTGCGCCACGCCTTCTAACTGGCGCTCGGCCGTCAGCGTGCCGGAGTACCTGCGCGCTCACGGCATCGTCGCTATCGAGGGTGTCGATACCCGCGCCCTGGTGCGCCATCTGCGCGATAATGGTTCCAAGATGGGCATTATCTCGACCGAGATCTTCGACGTCGACGAGCTTGCCGAGCGTCTGGCCGCAGCGCCCACGCTGGTAGGCGAGAACCTGGTCAAGACCGTGAGCTGCCCTGAGCCCCACGCCTTTGCCGCCGTCGACCTGCCTGCCACGCATGACTTTGCACTTGCGGCTGCCGCTCCTGCCTGTCACAAGGTGGTCGCCTACGACTGCGGTGTGAAGCGCGGTATTCTGGAGGGGCTGGTCCGCGCCGGCTGCGACCTTACCGTCGTGCCGTGGGATACGCCCGCGAGTGAGGTGCTCGACATGAATCCCGACGGTGTCTTTTTGTCCAATGGCCCCGGCGACCCCGACGCCGTGGTGGAGACCTACGAGCAGGTGCAGCAGCTGATCGGCAAGGTGCCGGTCTTTGGTATTTGTCTTGGTCACCAGATGATCAGCCTGGCCTGCGGCGCCCAGATGGAAAAGCTTAAGTTCGGTCACCGCGGTGGCAACCAGCCGGTCATGAACCTGGTGAGCCGCCGCGTGGAGATCACCGCGCAAAACCACGGCTTTGGCCTGCTGTTCCCCAGTCTGGGCAAGCTTGTCCCCGAGCTTTCGGGCGGCGAGACCGAGCATGCGGCCGATGGAGATCTGCGCGCCTGGGTGCGCCGCGGAATCGCGCCGGTCGTGATGAACGAGCGCTTTGGTCGCATTCGCCTGACGCATGTGAACCTCAACGACGGCACCGCCGAGGGCATCCAGCTGCTCGACGCCCCGTGCTTCTCGGTCCAGTACCACCCCGAGGCCTCGCCTGGCCCCACCGATGCCCACTATCTCTTTACCGCCTTTACGCGACTCATGGACGGCGAGGAGAACTACCTGGACATCGATACCGCGAAGGACCGCCTTGCCGGCTGGAACTTTGCCGACGATGGTTCCGCCGTTCTACCGAACGGCGGACCGGTCGACGCTGCGGCTGCATCTGGCACATCATCTTGCCGCTCTGCTTCGGACGCGCGGGCATAAGCCCAGCGCGCCCTCGCATCACGGCAACCTGATGCACCAGCTGCACCCTCGCTGACTTTTCCAAAACATTGAGTCAGCCTCTCTAGGAGGTTTTAAACATGCCGAAACGTACTGACATCAAGCGCATCCTCGTTATTGGTTCGGGCCCCATCGTCATTGGCCAGGCCTGTGAGTTTGACTACTCCGGCGCCCAGGCCTGCAAGGTGCTCAAGGAGGATGGCTTTGAGGTCATCCTGGTCAACTCCAACCCGGCGACCATCATGACCGACCCGGGTCTTGCCGACCGCACCTATGTCGAGCCCATCACCGCCGAGTTTATCGAGCGCGTGATCAAGAAAGAGCGTCCGGACGCGCTGCTGCCCACGCTGGGCGGCCAGACCGGTCTGAACGCCGCCGTCGAGCTGGCGAAAGACGGCACGCTCGACAAGTACGGCGTCGAGATGATCGGCTGCGACCTGGCCGCCATCGAGCGTGGCGAGGACCGCAAGCTCTTTAACGAGGCCATGGCCGAGATTGGCCTGGAGGTCGCGCGCTCGGGCTATGCCTACAGCGTGGCCGACGCCGAGGCTATCGCCGAGCGCGTGGGCTATCCCTGCGTACTGCGCCCGAGCTTTACCCTCGGCGGCGCCGGCGGCGGCATCGCGCATACCCACGAGGAGCTCGTCTCCATCGTGAGCCAGGGCCTCGAGCTCTCGCCTGCCCACGAGGTGCTGGTCGAGGAGTCCATCGAGGGTTGGAAAGAGTACGAGATGGAGGTCATGCGTGACCACGCCGGCAACGGCATCATCGTGTGCTCCATCGAGAACCTCGACCCCATGGGCGTGCACACCGGCGACTCCATCACTGTGGCGCCGGCGCAGACGCTCTCCGACCTTGAGTATCAGCGCATGCGCGTGGCCTCGCTCGCCATCTTGGAGAAGATCGGCGTCGAGACCGGTGGCTCCAACGTACAGTTTGCCGTGAACCCCAACACCGGCCGCCTGATCGTCATCGAGATGAACCCGCGCGTGAGCCGCTCGTCCGCCCTGGCCTCCAAGGCCACGGGTTTCCCCATCGCCAAGGCCGCCGCGCGCCTTGCCGTGGGCTACACGCTCGACGAGATCGTCAACGACATCACCAAGGCTACGCCCGCCTGCTTTGAGCCCACAATCGACTACTGCGTCGTCAAGGTGCCGCGCTTTGCCTTCGAGAAGTTCAAGGGCACTGATCCTACACTCACCACGCGCATGAAGGCCGTGGGCGAGATCATGGCGATCGGCCGCACCTTTGAGGAAGCCTTTGGCAAGGCCATGCGCTCGCTGGAGGACGGGCATCAGGGCATTTGCGCCGGTGGCAAGGAGGGTGCCGATAAGCTGAGCGACGACGAGCTCGCTCAAGCCGTGGCCACGCCGACCGAGCACCGCATCTTCTTTGTGGTCGAGGCCCTGCGCCGTGGCTGGGACATCGCTCGCATCCATGCCACCTGCGGCATCGACCCGTGGTACCTCAACCGCATCAACGACATGGTGCAGGTCCAGGAGAGCATCCGCGGCCTGCGTGTGGAGGATATCGACGCCGATGCGATGCGCCTGCTCAAGCAGTACGGCACGAGTGACGCCGAGATCGCCGCGCTGACCGGCTCGGACGAGCGCTTTGTGCGCGCTTACCGCAAGGGCCTGGGCGTGGTTCCCAGCATGAAGACGGTCGATACCTGTGCTGCGGAGTTCTCGAGCGCCACGGAGTACCACTACAAGACGTACGAGAACATCTACCGCACGAGTCCGGATGCCAAGAAGTGCGTGGCTCCCGACGAGACCACGCCGGCGGACAAGCCCAAGGCGATGATCCTGGGCGCCGGCCCCAACCGTATCGGCCAGGGTATCGAGTTCGACTACTGCTGTGTGCATGCGAGCTATGCGCTGGCGGCCCGCGGCTTTGAGACCATCATGGTCAACTGCAATCCCGAGACCGTTTCGACCGACTACGACACGTCCGACCGCCTGTACTTTGAGCCGCTCACCTACGAGGACGTCATGGACGTTATCGATGTTGAGCGCCCCGACGGCGTCGTGGTGACGCTTGGCGGCCAGACCCCGCTTAAGCTGGCGCGCATGCTCGAGGAGAGTGGCGTGAACATCATGGGTACCAAGCCCGATGCCATCGACTTTGCCGAGGACCGCGAGCGCTTTGCCGCCCTGCTCGACAAGCTGGGCATCATGTACCCGCCGGCGGGTCAGGCCACCTCGTTTGAGGAGGCCGAGGCCGTTGCCGCACACATTGGCTACCCGCTGCTGGTACGTCCGAGCTACGTGCTGGGCGGCCGCGGCATGATGATCGCCTACGATGCCGAGCACCTGCGCGATTACATGGCCGAGGCTGCGCGCATTAGCCCCGACTACCCGGTGTACCTGGACCGCTTCCTGGAGGGTGCGATCGAGTCCGATGTCGACGCCCTGTGCGATGGCGAAGAGGTCTATATCGGCGGTATCCTGGAGCATATCGAGGAGGCCGGTATCCACTCTGGCGACTCCGCGACCTGCATCCCGCCGTTCAGCTTTAGCGAGAGCCTGCAGGCGAAGCTTCGCGAGACCACGCGCCGCATCGCGATGGCGCTGGGCGTACGCGGCCTGGTCAACGTGCAGTACGCCATCAAGGGCGAGACCGTCTACGTGATCGAGGCCAACCCGCGTGCCAGCCGCACCGTGCCGTTTATCTCCAAGGCCACCGGCGTGCCGCTCGCCAAGTGTGCCGCACGTATCATGGCGGGCGATTCCATCTCGAGCTTGGGCCTGCCGAGCGACGAGCGTCAGCTGGACTGGTTCTGCATGAAGGAAGCCGTTATGCCCTGGGGTCGTTTCCCGGGCGCCGACGTTATCCTGGGTCCCGAGATGAAGTCGACGGGCGAGGTTATGGGTATCGCCAAGAGCTATCCCGAGGCATACGCCAAGACGCAGCTGGCGATCGACTACAAGCTGCCCGACCCGAGCGCCGGCAAGGTGTTCATTAGCGTGTGCGACCGAGACAAGCGCCACATCCTTTCGGTCGCGCGTATCCTGCGCTACCTGGGCTTTGACATCTGCTCCACCGAGGGTACGGCGCGCGTGCTGCGTGGCGGCAACGTGACGTGCGAGGTCGTGGAGAAGATTAGCGGCCCGCACGACGGCGAGCGCCCCAACATCGGCGACCTCATCGCCGATGGCAAGATCGCGGTGATCATCAACACGCCGTACGGCCCGGGTTCGCGTGGCGACGGCTACCTGCTGCGTACCGAGGCCGTGCGCCGCGGCGTGACCTGCGTGACCGCGATGTCCGCGGCCAACACGTATGTGAGTGCCATCGAGGCCGTGCGCGAGGACCAGCAGGGTCACGGCAGCGCCAACGACATGGGCATGGACGTCATCGCTCTGCAGGACCTGCCGCAGTACACGGTGTAGTTGACCTGGCCGGCCGGGGCGGGAGGGGCCGAGATTTCCCCCTTTCGCTCCGGCTGCAAGCAGAGTCGCTCAGGAGGAAACTCGGCCCCTCCCGCCCCGGCCTGCGGTGACTTGGCTGCTCCGTGTGCTGCGGAAGGGGCTTTGCGCGATGACTAGGGCAGAATAAAAAGTGAGTGTGGGATCCGCCGTTCGTTCGAACGGCGGATCCCACACTAATATTTCAGCCAACGTACGTCATGGCAATTCCCGGTAGGTCGCAGGGTGGCGGCTGAGCCTTTCCCTCGGGAAACTTCGCGAAGCCCAGTTCCCGAGGGAAAGGCTCAGCCGCCACCACAAAGACCGCAGGGACGGGAGCAGCTATACTACTCTCAGTAGTTAAGGGTCGCGGATCCGCCGCGTCGCCGTTCTCAACAGGAGGTCTTTGTTTATGGCAGATCAGAAGCCGGTTGTCGGGATCATTATGGGCTCCAAGTCCGATCTGGGCGTTATGGAAGGCTGCACCGCCGAGCTCGAGGCGCTCGGTGTGCCCTATGAGCTTGTCATTGCGAGCGCACACCGCACGCCGGCGAAGGTCCACGAGTGGGCCTCGACTGCTGCCGATCGCGGTATCAAAGTGATTATCGCCGCCGCCGGCAAGGCCGCTCACCTGGGTGGTGTCGTGGCTGCCTTTACGCCGCTGCCGGTCATCGGCGTGCCTATGAAGACGAGTGACCTGGGCGGCATGGATTCGCTGCTGTCGATGGTGCAGATGCCTTCGGGTGTGCCCGTGGCCTGCGTTGCCATCAACGGCGCCAAGAACGCCGCCATCTACGCCACGCAGATTCTGGGCGCATGCGACCCCGAGTACCGCAAGGTTATCGAGAAGATGAAGCAGGAGATGGCCGACGCCTAGACGTTCCGCCGTTTCACCGCAGTATAAGGAGAGCCATGTCCGACTATCAGGGAAAACGATTCAAGGCTTCTCAGATTCCCGATCCGTCGAAGCCGGGTGCTGCCCATGCGGCGCAGCAGGGTCGGACATCCTCTCCTCAGCAGCCGCGCGCGCCGCGCCCCGTGACACCGGCGACGCATCGTCGACAGGACGCGCCAGCCGCATATCGACCTTCATCTTATAGCAACGCTAAGAAGCCGTCCCGGTCTTCATCGCATGCCGCGTCGTCCAGCTACACCGAGCCGCCGCGTAAGAAGCGCCGCTCCATCATTCCCATCTTGCTCATCATCGTGGGCATCGGTCTGATTGTCGCCGCCGCCGCTATCTTTATTAATGCTCAGATTGGCTACAAGCAGGCGAGCGAGTCGTATCAAAAGATTGAAAAACAATATGTGAGCGACAAGGACGCCAGCGGCGTGCCGATTATCGACTTTGATGCACTTGCCCAGACGAATCCCGAGGTTGTGGGTTGGATTTACGCGCCCGGCACCAACATCAACTATCCCGTCGTGCAGACCAACAACAACTCCAAATACCTCAACACGCTGTTTGACGGTACGGCTAACGCGTCCGGTGCCATCTTCTTGGATAGCGACGACACCGCGCCGGGAATGGTTGACCAGCAGACCACGATCTACGGCCACCATATGAACGATGGGTCGATGTTCAACGTGATTTCGGACACCACCGACCAAGCGACGTTCGATAGCATCGAGTACGTGTATTACATCACGCGCGATGCAACGTATAAGCTGCGACCGCTGGTGACCAAGGTGGTCGAGGACACGTATGCCAAGGCGCGCACGCCCAATTTTGAGGGCGACGACGGGCTCAAGAACTACCTGTCCGAGATGCTTGACGGCGCTTCTGCCGTGGCGAGTGATGCGGGCGACCGCGCCGCCTCGGCAACCAAGGTCGTGACGCTCGTGACCTGTCGTTCGCTGTCGCTGAGCAACACACGCGCCGTCATGGTGCTCACGCCGGTCGAGGAATAAGTTGTTCGAGAGTAGCTAAAAAAGCCCCGTTCCAAATTGGCTACTCGACGACGGTAAGGGAGAAATGATGCTCGAGAATGGCAAAATGATGCCTTCGGTTGATGCTTGGCTGCGCGAGGCCAAGGCCGATTCGTCGGCACCTGCGTGCGGTATGTATCTGACACATAACGGTGTGGTGCGCGCGACGCCCAAGGCCGAGGCGCGCGGCGTCGAGACCGATGGCGTGGCGCCGGGCCACAAGGTGGGCGGCATGGTGTTTGGCTACGACGCCAGCAAGGTGCAGGCTGCTATCGAGGCCACGCGCGCGATGCCGGGTATCGGCTATGTGCGCGTGTGGCTGGCAAGCGGCGAGCTTGCCGTAGGTGACGACATCATGCTCGTGCTCATTGGCGGAGACATTCGCCCGCATGTGGTCGATGCGCTGCAGTCGCTCGTCGGCACCATCAAGAACGAGTGCGTGAGCGAGGTCGAGCGCGAGGCGTAAGGCCTCGTCGGCAATCCGAGTCTGTCTATAGCGAAAGCCCGCCGGCAGTTCATGTAGATCTGCCAGCGGGCTTTGATGTGTTGGAGCTATTTTGCTCTGGCGTTTGCTACACGCGTGTGGCGTCCTTGGGGCTCATGGTCATACTCTGAAAACGGTTCTCCATATATTCGTTATCGAAATGCTTGTCATAGAACTGTGCGACGGGAATATTTCGAACGGTTCCGTTGACGCGCTGATACCAATAGTCGAGCGATTGCAACGTCATGACGCCGTCGATCAACATGACGGCGGTCAGGATGACGGTAGCAGAGTAGCGGCGTTTCCATGGAATCATATTGATGAGCTTAAGCAGGCGCGGCAGCAAGACCTTGATCCAGATGAGGCCACCCAGGCCCCACATGCAGGCAAACGGCGTGCATGTGCGTCCCCCGGTCAATACCGCGATGGGATCGGGCATGCCGAATAGCCTAATGTGTGAATAGCTCCACGACACCACGCCAAATGAGGTCTGCATAAACCAGCCTACAAACACCTCGAAAGCGCCGCCGATCAGGGCACTTACCAGGAAAATGATCAGAGGATTCTTTTTATAGAAGCGGTTGAGCGCCATGGTCATGAGCACCGCGCCAAATCCGTAGATGGGGCTAAAGGGGCCAAATAGCATACCGGCACGGTCCTGATAGACGCCGGGATCGACGACGACCATATGCCAGACTTCCTCGAGAATGAGACCTAACACGCTGCAGACGAAGAATACCCAGAACAGGTTGAAGTAGTTGAGCTTGATGTAGCCCTCGCCGGTTTCGTCGCGGCCGAGCATCCCCTCGGCGGCGGCATCGCGGTCGAGCATCTCTTGCAGACGGCGCTGCAGTTCGCGCTCCTGGCGTAGCGTGGGGTCGACGGTGGCCGACAGCGCAATGAGGATGACAAGCTGGACGGCGGGGCGCAGCAGGAAGGGTCCGATGCCCTGGAGCATCACGTCAACTAAAAGCTCCACGACGGTAAATGCGATGAGGACGTAAGACAGGCGGGCGGCATTGCGCCGCTGGTCCTTGATGAGGTCCAGGCCAAAGACGATCAAGATGATCGCGCTTGCCGCCGAGAGCATAATGCCGGCGACGATAAGGCCAACCGCGACCAGGGTGTTATCACCGAGCTTAGCGGCGACGTTGCCGTTAATGAGTGCGGTGATGACCTGCCACATAAAGACGGCGACTGACGGGAGCGTGCCCACGCCAGATAGGGTGCACAGGACTGCGTAGACCTTGATGATAAGGGGGATCTTCTTGGCCTCCGTGGTGCTGGGGACACTGGGGTCGAGTTGATTTCGATCCATACGCTACCTTTCTCGTCTTGTAGTAGCCTACAAGGATACGCCGACGACCAGCTAAAAGACAGGACGAACGTCCCAATTGCAACAATGTAGCCCCTAGCGCGGGCGAGACACGGCGCACGGGAAGTCTTCGAGGCCGTTGCCCCTGAGAGTGGACTACCCAATAAAATGTTTGGTCGCAAAACGGATAATAAGCTCGGTGGGCTTTTAAAAAGCGCTGCTCATGCGCGGGGGAGCGCGTCGCGCCGTGCGTATAATAAGGCGGGTAACGCCAAAATACGAGGCTCTGAGGGGATGCCATGTCTCAAGAAACCATCCGCGCGGCCGAGCGTGCCGCGGGACAGGTGAACGCCATGTCGACGTATGATCCGGACTCTGACCAGCTGCATGAGGAATGCGGCGTTTTTGGTGTCTGGGCGCCCGATCGCGACGTGGCTCGACTGACGTACTTTGGCCTGCGTGCACTGCAGCATCGCGGCCAAGAATCGGCGGGAATCGCCGTTGGTGACGGCGGTACGGTTATGGTCCGCAAGGATCTGGGCCTGCTCGATCGCGTGTTCTCCAACGCCGACCTGTCGACGCTTTCCGGCCAGCTGGCCGTGGGCCACGTGCGCTATGGCACCGCCGGCGCCAAGAGCTGGGAGGCCTCTCAGCCGCACCTCTCTACCATCAATAGCGTCATTATCGCGCTTGCGCACAACGGTACCCTCGTCAACACCGACGAGCTGCGCCGCCAGCTGATCGAGCTGGGCGTGCCGTTCCTCTCCAACTCGGATTCCGAGGTCGCGACCAAACTCATCGGCTACTTTACTCAGCGTACAGGCCATCTGCGCGAGGGCATTCGCAAGACCATGGAGCTCGTGCGCGGCGGTTACGCCATGACGCTCATCAACGAGCAGGCGCTCTACGCATTCCGCGATCCGCACGGCATTCGCCCGCTCGTGCTGGGCAAGCTGGTGGACGAGGGTCTGGACCAGGCCGATGCCGCATCCGTTTCGCAGCTGCCGTCGCAGGACGGCGCCGCGACGGTCGACTCCGCCACCCATGTCACGCGCGCCGGCGGCTGGGTCGTTGCCTCCGAGACGTGCGCGCTCGACATCGTGGGTGCCGAGTACGTCCGTGACGTCCGTCCCGGCGAGATCTTGCGCATCAGTGCCGAGGGCCTTGTGTCCGAGCAGGGTGTGCCTGCAGCCGAAGAGCCTGCCAACTGCATCTTTGAGCAGGTCTACTTCGCTCGCCCCGACTCCATCATGAATGGCAAGAGCGTCTACGCCTGCCGTTATGACATGGGTCGTCAGCTGGCACATGAGGAGCCCGTCGAGGCCGACCTGGTCATCGGCGTGCCCGACTCCGGCCTGCCGCCCGCGGAGGGTTATTCGCACGAGAGCGGCATTCCTTTTGGCGAGGGCCTTATCAAGAATCGCTATGTGGGCCGTACGTTTATCGAGCCTACGCAGGAGCTGCGCGCCATGGGTGTGCGCATGAAGCTCAATCCGCTGCGCGACAACATCGAGGGCAAGCGTCTGGTCGTCATCGACGACTCCATCGTCCGCGGTACCACCATGGTGCAGCTCGTCAAGATGCTGCGCAACGCCGGCGCCAAGGAGATTCACATCCGTATCAATTCGCCCGAGGTCATCTGGCCGTGCTTCTACGGCATTGATACCGATGTGCAGTCGCAGCTTATCAGCGCCAACAAGACGGTCGACGAGATTTGCGAGTATATCGGCGCCGATTCGCTGGCCTTCCTTTCGGTCGAGGGCCTGCTTAAGGTCATGCCCAAGGGCGGTTACTGCGATGCGTGCTTTACCGGCCGCTACCCCGTGGCGATTCCCGAGAGCTTTGGCCGCGACAAGTTTATGGAGGGCTTTAAGCCCCGCAACCTGGACAAGCCGCTGCACTTTGACGACGACGCCGTGGTCGAGAAATACGACGACCGCAGCTGGGAAGAGGAGCACGGCGAGGCCTAAAACCTGCCATGTGGGGACAGGTTTATTTTGGTAGGTTTTACCTGCTGTTTTGTTGATACTACGGCGCGCGCCGCTGCGGTGTGCGCCGATATGAACGCAACTATGAGCACCGTTTGGCGCCCGGGCGGCGGACGGTAGTGGGAGAGGAAGGCTCAGATGAGCGACAGCAAACATGTGACGTATGAGGATGCCGGCGTCGATACCGCCGAGGGCGGCCGCGCCGTCGACGCTATTAAGCAAATGGTTAAGGACACCAACCGTCCCGAGGTCATCGGCGGTATCGGTGGCTTTGGTGGCCTGTTCTCGGCTGCCGCGCTTAAGGATATGGAAGACCCGATTCTGATTAGCGGTACCGACGGCGTGGGCACCAAGCTCGTGCTCGCCCAGATCATGGACCGTCACGAGACGGTGGGCCAGGACCTGGTTGCTATGTGCGTCAACGACATTCTGGCTTCGGGCGCCGAGCCGCTGTTCTTCCTGGACTACGTTGCCATCGGCCACATCGAGGCCGAGCACATGGCAAAGATCATCAAGGGTGTAGCCGACGGCTGTAAGCTCGCGGGCTGCGCGCTCGTGGGCGGCGAGATGGCCGAGCACCCGGGCGTTATGGCTCCTGCCGACTACGACCTTGCCGGATTTACCGTGGGCGTCGTCGACCGTCCCAAGATGCTCGACCCCGCGAACGTCCGCCCGGGCGATGTGATCCTGGGCCTGCCTTCCACCGGCGTGCACTCCAACGGCTACTCGCTCGTGCGCAAGGTCATCGGCGTCGACGGCATTAAGCCGGGCACGCCCGAGGCCGCCGCTAAGGCCGAGGAGCTGAGCCGTCCGCTCGAGGAGCTCGGCGGCGCATCGCTGGCAGACGCCCTGCTGGCTCCCACGCGCATCTACGTCAAGCCGATCCTGGAGCTGCTGCGCGGCGGCGCCAACGTTCATGCCATTGCCCACATCACCGGCGGCGGTATTACCGAGAACCTCAACCGCGCGCTCGCCGACGACGTCGACGCTGTGGTCACCCGCAACGGTGCCGAGATGGGCTGGGACGTTCCGCCCGTCATCACCTATGTGTCGCGCCAGGCCGAGCTTGCGCCCAACGAGGCGTGCAAGACCTTCAACATGGGCGTTGGCCTGTGCCTGATCGTCGCCCCCGAGGACGAGGCTGCCGTGACCGAGGCTCTGGTCGCGCTGGGAGAGAAGCCGTTCCGCGTGGGCGAGTGCGTCGAGGGCTCCGGTAAGGTCGTGTACTCCGATGAGCGCTAACGAGCAGATGGCTGCTGCCGCGAGCCTGGGCTTTGTGCCCTACACCCGTCCGACCGGCACCGATACGGCCGAGCCGCTCAAGATCGGTGTGCTCATCAGCGGTTCGGGTACCAACCTGCAGGCGCTGATCGACCTGATCGCCGCCGGCAAGCTCAACGCTTCGATTGAGCTTGTGGTGTCGAGCCGTCCTTCGGCTAAGGGTTTGCAGCGCGCTGAGCGCGCGGGCATCCAGACGCTCACGCTGTCCAAGGATGTCTACGCCGACCCCATCGCCGCTGACGAGATCATCGCGCACGAGCTTCTCGAGCGCGGCTGCGAGTATGTGGTCATGGCCGGCTACATGCGCATGGTGCACACGCCTCTGCTGGCGGCGTTTCCCAACCGCGTGGTCAATCTGCATCCGGCGCTGCTGCCGAGCTTTACCGGTGCGCATGCGATTGACGATGCCTTTGCGCGCGGCGTCAAGGTGACCGGCGTGACCGTGCACTTTGCCAACGAGATTTACGACAACGGCCCCATCATCGCCCAGCGCGCGCTGGCTGTCGGGGAGGGCTGGGATGTCGACACGCTCGAGGAGCACATCCATGCGATTGAGCACGTGCTGTATCCCGAGGTCGTGCAAATGCTCGCCGACGGCCGCGTCCACGTGCTGGAGAGCGGCAAGGTCGCAATTGACGCGCCTCGCGGCTAGCGGCGCACAGTACAATTTAGCCGAGTAGTCAGGGTGGTCATTGGCGCCAAGGCGCACGTGGCCACCCTTTGTTTGGGTAGTCACCTGCGACGTTCTTTAACGGCTAGTCATTTAAGAACGTCCCCGATGGCTAGGTGAGAGAGGTGAGCGCATGGCGGATAACGAAGCGCTGTTTACGCCTGAGCTGGTGTTTTTTGATTGGGAGTGTGCGACGCCGGATGAGGTGTTTGCGCGGCTCGAGGGCGAGCTTGCTCCACGTGGCTACATTGCCGAGGGTTGGCTCGACGCCGTTCGCACGCGCGAGGATGCCTATCCCACGGGTCTTGCCATGCCGGCGGCAAACATTGCCATTCCGCATACCGATCCGGGGTTTGTGGCCAAGCCCTATATCGCGGTGGTGAAGCCCGCCGCGCCCGTGACATTTAACGCTATGGCTGGCATGGGCGCTCCGGTGTCGGCGCAGATCGTCATTAATCTGGGCATCGCCGAGCCGGGAGGCCAGGTCGAAGCCCTGCAGGCGCTCATGAACATCTTTATGGACGCCGATGCCGCAGCCGACGTGCTCGGCCAGACCACGTCCCAGGGCATGGTCGACGCCATCCGCCGTCACTTCTAAGGTGGGGCTGAGCCGGCACTTGGGGACGTTCCTTTTCTGCCGGCAGTTAGGGACAGTTCCCAAGTGTCGGCACATAAAGAACGTCCAACTGCCAAGTGCCACATCTGTCCCCTTTGCACCAAAATGGTGCAGATTAACCTGTCCCCAATGCACCAAGCGTGCCGCGGGGGCCGCGTTGTGACACAATGGCGTTTGTTCGATTCGTTATGCGAAAGGCCAACTATGGCAAATAAGAAAAAGAACCCTGCGCCCGAGCCGACGCCCGAGCAGCAGGCTCGCGCTGCCTCCAGCTCTCGCAAGAAGCAGCGCAAGACGTACGTGTCTAAGACCGTCAAGATCGTCCTGGTGGTCATCGGCGTGCTGGCGATGCTGCTTTCCGTCTCGGCGATGGCGTGCTCCGGCCTTATGTCGCAGGCCGAGGACACCTCGGGCTACAAGCTGACCGGCGGTGTTGCTGCAACTATCAACGGCACCAACCTCACCGAGGACACCGTGACCAAGCAGATCATGAGCATGCGCACGTCCTACGGCTACACCAAGGATAAGGATTGGGCGCAGTATCTGGTTGACAACGACCTCACGCCCAAGAAGTACCGCAAGCAACTCATCGACTCCTACACGCAGCAGATTCTGCTTCAACAGGCACAGAAGGAGAACGGCGTGACGGTGTCGGACGAGGAGGTCGAGAAGGCTTGGAAGGACGCGTGCAAGAGCGCGGGCGGCGCCAAGGCCTTTAAGAAGACCCTCAAGACCTACGGCTATACCGAGGACACCTACAAGGACTCACTCAAGGAGAGTCTGGCGCAGCAGAAACTCAAGGATGCCGTTGCGCCCACGAGCAAGCCCAAGGACAGCGAGATTGTCGATTACATCAACGAAAGCCTGTCCAGCTACAACGACGCCCGCCGCTCGTCGAACATCCTGATCAAGGTTGATTCTGACGCTTCCGACGAGGACAAGGCTGCCGCCAAGGCCAAGGCGCAGGAGTGCCTGGACAAGATCAACTCCGGTGAGCTGAGCTTTGAGGACGCCGTTGAGCAGTACTCCGAGGACACCGGTTCCAAGGAGAAGAAGGGCGATGTGGGCTGGGATAAGCTCACCACTTTCGTCGACAGCTACCAGACGGCGCTCGAGGGACTCAACAAGGGCGACGTGAGCGAAGTCGTCGAGTCGACCTATGGCTACCACATCATCAAGTGCACCGACTACTTCCATGTCGATAATCAGGTTGATGACATCAACCAGGTGCCCAAGGACATCAAAAAGTACGTCTCCAACGTGGTGAAGACGCAAGCGGCCAGCACCGCGTACAGCGAGTGGCTGGAGCAGTACAAGAAGGATGCCGACATCACCGTCAACCCCATGCCCAAGGACGTACCCTATAACGTGAGTCTGAAGGGCGTCACCAAGAGTTCGACCGACGATTCGTCGAAGACTGAGTAACCATGGGGCGGTGCTCGCGTGAGTGCCGCCCACGCTATTAGAGAGGATTTGCAGATGACCAACGAAGAGCTGCAGAAAGAAATGATCGCGGCCATGAAGGCCAAGGACAAGGTTCGCCTGTCCATCATTCGCCAGGTCAAGGCCGAGGTGAAGAATATCGAGGTTAACGAGCGCCGCGATGTGACCGAGGAAGACGTCAACAGCATGATCAAGCGCCTGATCAAGCAGACGAGCGAGACGCTGGAGATGTCCATCAAGGCCGGCACCGACCAGGAGCGTACCGACAACCTGACCGAGCAGGTCAAGATCCTGGAGAGCCTGCTGCCCGCGCAGGTTTCGGGCGAGGAGCTCGAGGCCCTGATCGAGCAGGTTATCGCCGAGCTGGGCGCCACGTCCAAGAAGCAGATGGGCCAGGTCATGGGTGCCCTGGGCAAGGCCACCGGCGGCAACTTCGATAAGCCGGCCGCAGCAAAGATCGTCGGAGCCCGCCTCGCGTAGGGGCCGAGTGGCACACAGTTGAGGCTGAGGGGGCGTGGCCGTCATGGTCGCGCCCCTTTTTGCTGGGCTGGGCACTCATTGGGGACAGGCTTAAATGAGTGCCCAATGAGCGGGTACTCATTTAAGTCTGTCCCCAATGAGTGGGTTAAAGGTTGCGGGTTCTTTACGGGAATGTAGTGTGGGCTGCGGAAACGTGGTTCTTTCCGTACAATAGTTCAACTCGTGTAAACGCAGGGAAGGGACATTCATGGCAGACATGATCGAGATCAAGCATCTCAACAAGTACTTTGGCGACCTGCATGTGCTCAAAGATATCAATCTCACCGTCAAGCGCGGCGAGAAGCTCGTAATGATCGGGCCTTCCGGTTCGGGTAAGTCGACGCTCATCCGTTGCGTCGATTATCTGGAGGAGCCCACGTCGGGCGAGGTCGTCATCGACGGTACGCCGCTCACCAAAAAGAATCACCTGGAGATGGCTCGCAAGTATAGCTCCATGGTGTTTCAGCAGTTCAACCTGTATCCCAACATGACGGTGCTGGGCAACCTGACGCTCGCGCCCATCAAGCTGCAAAAGAAGAGCAAGGAGGAGGCGACCGAGATCGCCATCGCCGCGCTCAAGCGTGTTGGCATGGCGCATAAGGCCGGCGAGTATCCGCAGAACCTCTCGGGCGGTCAGCAGCAGCGCATCGCCATCGCCCGTGCCCTGTGCACCAAGCAGCCCATCATCCTGTTTGACGAGCCGACCTCGGCGCTCGACCCCGAGATGGTCCAGGAGGTTCTGGACGTTATGATTGAGCTCGCGCAGGAGGACATCACCATGATCTGCGTGACGCACGAGATGGGCTTTGCGCGCCAGGTGGCCGACCGCGTCATCTTTATGGAGGACGGCCGCATCCTGGAGGAGGGCACGCCCGAGCACTTCTTCGATAACCCCGAGAACCCGCGCTGCCGCGAGTTCCTGTCCAAGATTCTGCACTAGGCGCGGTGATGGACATGACGGATATGACGAGGGCGGCCGTGTCGCGCCGTCACTTTTTGCAGCTGGCTGGCGCCGGCATGCTTGCGCTGACGGGGACCGCGCTTACCGGTTGCGGCAACTCCACCAGCAGCGAGGGCTCCGACAAGGGGTCCAAGCTTGCGGCCATCAAGTCGCGTGGCCATCTGAATGCCGGCGTTAAGAAGGACGTTCCCGGCTATGGCTATTACGACACCGCCAAGGGTCGCTTTGAGGGCATGGAAGTCGATTTGTGCTACCAGATCGCCGCTGCCGTCTTTGGCGTGAGCTACAAGGAAGCCCGCGCCCAGGAGCTTGTCGAGTTTACCGACGTAACGCCCAAGACGCGCGGCCCGCTGATCGATAACGGCCAACTCGACGTGGTCGCGGCGACCTACACCATCACCGACGAGCGCAAGAAGAGCTGGGATTTTTCGACGCCGTACCGCACCGACTACGTGGGACTCATGGTCAAGAAGCGTTCGGGCTTTACCTCGATTGAGGATTTGGATGGCAAGGTCATTGGCGTGAGCCAGGGCGCCACCACGCAGAGCCTGATCGAGCAGATGATCAAGGACAACGGCTTTAGCTGCAAGCCCGAGTTTAGGGCCTTTAGCGGCTACCCCATCATCAAGAGTTCGCTCGACGCCGGCAATATCGACGTCTTTGCCATGGACCGCTCCACGCTGGCCGGCTATATGAACGAGACCGTTGAGCTGCTGCAGCCCGAGGTTAAGTTTGGCGAGCAGGGCTACGGCGTGGCGACCAAGAAGGGCTGCGACCTTTCGGCTGTGGTCGATCAGGTGATTTGCGATCGCCTGGCCGATGGCTGGCTCGACCAAGAGGTCAAGACCTGGGGTCTTGTATAGGCGCATCGTCCAAGGAAGGAATCAAATGCTCGAAGGATTATTTGACGCCGACCGTTGGTCGACGACATTTCAAAACATGGGGCCCTTCTGGGAGGGGTTTGGCGTGACGCTGCAAGTGGTCGTTGCCGGTCTGCTGCTGTCGCTGGTGCTGGGCACGCTGTTGGGTGTGTTCTCTACCACTCGTTCGCGCGTGCTGCGCGCCATAAGCCGCGTGTACGTGGAGTTTTACCAGAATACCCCGTTGCCCGTGCAAGTGCTCTTTATGTACATGGCCGGTCCGCAGTTTTTGCAGGCCATAACCGGTGCCGACCAGCCGGTGCGCATCGCGCCGTTCGTGCTGGGCTTCTTGGGTGTGGGCCTGTATCACGCGGCCTACATCTCGGAGGTCATCCGCACCGGTATCGAGGCGGTTCCGCGCGGTCAGATGGAGGCGGCCCAGAGCCAGGGCTTCACCCGTGCGCAGGCGTACTGGTACATCGTGCTGCCCCAGACGTTCAAGATCATTCTGCCGCCGCTGTGTAACCAGGCGCTCAACCTGGTCAAGAACACGTCGGTGCTGGCGCTTGTGGCCGGCGGCGACCTTATGTACCGTTCCGACAACTTTGTGAGTCTGTACGGTTACCTGCAGGGATACATCGTCTGCTGCCTTATGTACTTCATCATCTGCTTTCCGCTCGCCATGCTGGTGCAGTGGCTCGAGCGCCGCTCCAAGGAGCGTCCGCGCGGCGTGAGCCTGGCCGAGCTGGGGCTCGACAACGTAGAGGAGGCCTAGCGCATGGAAATCTTCAACGCGACCAACCTGCTCTACATTTGGGGCGGCTTTGTTAAGACGATCGAGATCTCGGCGCTGTCGATCTTTTTCTCGCTCATCTTTGGCACGGTGCTGGCGCTCGTTAAAAGCTATGCGCCCCGCCCGTTCCGTATTTTGGTGAGCGCCTATATCGAGCTGTTCCGCTGCACGCCGAACCTGCTGTGGATTCTGTTTATCTACTTTACGGTGCAGGGTTTGGACATTGTGATTTCGACCATCGCCTTTACGCTGTTTACCAGCGCTGTTATGGCCGAGATTGTGCGCGGCGGCCTCAACTCGATTCCGCGCGGCCAATTTGAGGCAGCGCAGAGCCAGGGCTTCGGCTTCTTTGCCACCATGCGCTACATCATTCTGCCGCAGACGTTTAAGACGATCATTCCGGCGCTGTTTAGCCAATGCACGACCGTCATTAAGGACAGCTCGTATCTTTCGGGCATTAACGTGGCCGAGCTCATGTACACGGCAAACGTCGTGATGGCCCATGCGATCGACCTGTCGCAGGTGCTTATGCTCTACGGCCTGGTGTTTGCGATGTACTTTGTGCTCAACTTTGGTATCTCGCTGCTGGTGAGAGCGTATCAGAGGCGAATGGTGGCAGCGTAGAATGTGGCAAAGGGACAGCCCCTTTGTCACATAGAGAAAGGAATCGCGATGAGCGATCTGGTGAATAAGAAGAGTCCTGTGGTCATTACCATCGCGCGCGACTTTGGTGCCGAGGGCCACGAGATCGGCCGTATCCTTGCCGATGAGCTGGGGATTCCGCTGTACGATAACGAGCTGCTGGTGCGTGCGTCGCTGCGCGCGGGCGAGTCGCTCGACAAGATAGCTGCCTACGACGAGCGCCTGGCCGTGGAGAATATGGCGTTTCTGCCCGACCGCTACGATGCGCGTTCGTACTCGGACAAGTTGTTCCAAAAGATGAGCCAGGTGATTTTGGATCTGGGCGAGACCGAGAGCTGCATTATCGAAGGCCGTCTGTCCGATTACCTGCTGCGCAACAACCCCAATCACATTGCCGTGCTGGTGACCGCACCCTTTGAGGACCGCGTCGAGATCGTGCGCAAGAAGCGTGGCCTTAACAAGAAGAAGGGCGCCAAGCTGGTCAAGCAGCAGCAGAAGGCGCGCGAGGCGTTCTATAAGCGCTACAGCGCCGGAAAGTGGAAGATGACGAGCGGCAAAGATATCGTCGTCAACCGCGCCAAGCTGGGCCGCGAAGGCTGCAAGGACGTCATCGCCGCAGCCTACCGCTACAAGGTGGCCCAACTCGAAGGCTAACCAGTTGAAACCACCACAAAGGGGACAGGCACCTTTGTGGTGGTGGGACGGCCGGCATAGAAAAAGTCCCCGCCGAGCGTGTGCTCGACAGGGACTTTGCCGTTTAATGGCTAGCGCTGAGGGTGATTACTCGCCCAGCAGGCTCTTGGTGATGGAAGCGGCGGCCTTCTTGCCAGCGCCCATCGCCAGAATGACCGTAGCGGCACCGGTGACGATGTCGCCGCCGGCCCAGATGCGGGGATCGGTGGTCTGGCCGGTCTCCTCGTCGGCGACGATGTAGCCCCACTTGTTGAGCTCCATCTTGCCGCCGATCTTCTTTGCGAAGGGGTTGGCGTTGGTGCCGATAGCCGAGATCGCGACGTCGCAGGGGATCTCCTCGATGGCGCCCTCGATGGGCACCGGGCGACGACGGCCGGACTCGTCGGGCTCGCCGAGCTCCATCTTCTGGACCTTGACGGCGCACACGGAGCCGTCTTCGCCAGCGACAAACTCGAGCGGGGAAACGAGCGGCAGAACCTCGACGCCCTCGGCCTTGGCGTGGTGCAGCTCGGCACGACGGCAGGGCATCTCGTCCTCGGTACGGCGGTAAGCGATGATGGCGTGCTCGGCGCCCAGACGCTTGGCGGTACGGACGGCGTCCATAGCCACGTTGCCGCCGCCAAAGACAACGACGTTCTTGCCGTGCTTGGTGGGGGTGTCGTACTCGGGGAACTTGTTGGCCTTCATCAGGTTCACGCGGGTGAGGTACTCGTTTGCGAAGAAGACGTTGGGCAGGTTCTCGCCGGGGACGTTGAGGAACTTGGGCAGGCCAGCGCCGGTCGCCACGTAGATGGCGTCGAAGCCCTGCTCGAACAGCTCCTCGGCCGTGGCCATGTTGCCCACGACGGAGTTGTACTCAAACTTGACGCCCATGTCCTCCAGGCCGTCAATCTCGCGCTTGACGACCGCCTTGGGCAGACGGAACTCGGGGATGCCGTAGACCAGCACGCCGCCGCCGGTGAAGAAGGCCTCGAAGACGGTAACGTCAAAGCCGTTACGGGCGAGCTCGCCGGCGCAGGTGATGCCGGACGGGCCGGAGCCGACGACGGCGACCTTCTTGCCGTTCTTGGGGGCCATCTTGGGCGTGGAGGCGAGCTCGGGGCGATCACCCAGGAAGCGCTCGAGCTGGCCGATGGCCACGGGCTCGGACTTCTTACCACGGATGCACTTGCCCTCGCACTGGTTCTCCTGCGGGCAGACGCGGCCGCAGATGGCGGGAAGCATGGAGTCCTCGCGGATGGTATCGAGAGCGCCGCCGAAGTCCTTCGCGCGGATCTGCTCGATAAAGCGGGGAATGTTGATGTTGACGGGGCAGCCCTCAACACAGAACGGCTTCTTGCAGTTGAGGCAGCGCTCGGCCTCGGCCAGCGCCATCTCCTCGGTGAAGCCCTTGTCGACGGGGCGGAAGTCGCAGGCGCGCTCGGCAGCCGGCTCCTCGTTATCGGGGGTGCGGGGCGACTTCATATCGGCAACGAAACGACCGTTAACTAGTGGCATGCGCAGCTCTTTTCCTCATAGGCCTTGAGGGACTCGCCCTCTTCGGAACGGTAAGCGGCCTGGCGGGCACGAAGGTCATCCCAGTCGACCAGGGTGGCATCGAAGTCGGGGCCGTCGACGCAAGCGAACTTGGTCACGCCGCCCACCTCGACGCGGCAGCAGCCGCACATACCGGTGCCGTCAACCATGATGGGGTTGAGCGACGCGGTGATGGGGGTATCGTACTTCTGGGCGGTGAGGGTCGAGAACTTCATCATCGGAACGGGGCCGACGCAGAAGACCTGGCTCACGGCCTTGTCCTGCAGCAGGCGCTCCAGCGGAGCGGTGACAACGCCCTGCTCTCCGTAGGAACCGTCGTCGGTGGTGATATGGATGTGGTCCTCGTCGAGGAGCTCGCGGAACTGGTCCTCCATGAGCAGGAGGTCCTTGGTGCGGGCGCCCATGATGGCGTGCACCTCGTGACCGGTCTCGACCAGGTGCTTGGCGACCGGGAAGGCAATTGCCAGGCCGACGCCGCCGCCAATGACGGCGCAGGGGCCCTCGGCCATCTCGGTGGGAACGCCCAGCGGGCCCACGACGTCGCGCAGCGACTCGCCGGCTTCGTAAGTGGACAGCATCTCGGTGGTCTTGCCGATCACCATGAAGATGAACTCGACCCAGCCCTCGTCACCGTTCCAGCCGGCCAGGGTAAACGGGACGCGCTCGCCCGTCTCGTTGGCGCGGACCATGAGGAACTGTCCAGCGTGCGCATGCTTGGCGATTGCGGGCGCCTCGATGCGGAACTTGAACACCTTCTCCGAGAACTGCGTCTTCTCCAGGATCTTATACATAGAACCCCTCTCTTGTTAGGGCCGCCGAACCGTGCCTCCACGGAAATGGACGGTAGCCCGAATAAAACCGTACGCGCACAGGCGTTGTGCAGACATACGGTGCAAATTATACCCTCATGGACATGTCACTTACGTGTGTCTTCGGCGGTTGGGAGCAGGGTTTATCCACTTCGACCTGCCAAAGGGGGAGAGGTTTATTTTGGCAGGTTTTATCAGGCAAAACGGCAAAGGGGGCCGGCCTCGCGCTTCGGTGAGGCCGGCCCCCTTTGGGGTGCTATGCATGTATGTCGGCGCGCGGTTGATTGCGATGCCGCAACTGGGGCGTTTCCGCAGGTAAAACCTGCCAAAATAAACCTGTTCCTAAATGATAGGTTTTAGTGCTTGCCGTTGGCGGAGGCGGCGCCGTTGACATGGTCGCGGGCATAGACCACGCCGTGCACGATCGCCAGGCCGGCGGCGTCGGCCGCGCGGGCGCAGGTGTCCTGGAAATCCTCGGCCTCGCGGGCGCGCAGCTGCTTAAGAACGTAGTCGGCGACGGCCATCTTGCCGGGAGGGTTGCCGATGCCGGTGCGGATGCGGCTGAAGTCGCGGCTGCCCATCTTGTCGATGATGGAACGCAGACCGTTGTGACCGGCATGGCCTCCGCCCACCTTGACGCGTACGTCACCGGCGGGAATGTCGAGCTCGTCGTGGATGACGAGCAGCTCCTCGGTCTTGATCTTGTACTCGCGGCAGAGCTTGGAGATGGGCCCGCCCGAGGTGTTCATGTACGACTGCGGCTTGACCAGCACAATCTGGCGCTTACCGCCCTCTTCCTCGGGATCGTTGATGTTGATGAGCGCGACCTCGGCGCCGGCCTGGTTTTTCCAGTACGTGACGCCGGCCTGACGGGCCAGCTCGTCGATCGCCTTAAAGCCGGCGTTGTGGCGGGTCTCGGCATATTCCTCGCCAGGGTTGCCAAGCCCGGCAACCATGCGAATCTTAAGCGGCTGTGCAGCTGCCATATTTGTCCTTCCGTTACATAAAAAGTTTAATCAACGACAAAGGCTACCACGCCCGCCGAAGGCGAGACTTCGTTTCAGCGAAATCCCACCAGACAAAAGCGCGGCCGCGGCAGGGCGAGCCGTCGGAACAGAAGAAACCCCCGCGCGACCTTTGCGAAGCAAGGGGGAGCGCGGGGGTTTCTTCTGTTCCGACGGCGATGCGCCGGGTTACAAGGACGATGCGATTACAGCGCGAAGTCGCCGCCGACGAGCGTGGAGACGGGCTCCTCGTGGTAAACGGCGGAGATGGCCTGAGCGAACTCCTCGGCGACCGAGATGGTCTTGATCTTGCCGCCCACCTCGACGGGGATGGCGTCGGTGACGACGCACTCGACGATGGGGGCGTCGTTCAGACGCTCGATGGCCGGGCCGGAGAAGATGCCGTGGGTGGCGCAGACGTAGATGTCGCCAGCGCCCATAGCCTTGAGCTCCTTAACGTTGGCGCACAGGGTGCCAGCGGTGTCGATCATGTCGTCGTTGATGATGCAGGTCTTGCCCTTGATGTCACCGATGATGCCCATGACCTCGGCGGCGTTGTGGCGCGGGCGACCCTTGTGGGCGATGGCCAGGTCGCAGCCGAGCATGTCGGACAGCTTCTTGGCGGCCTTGGCGCGGCCCACATCGGGGGAGACGACAACCAGGTTGTCGGTGTCGAAGTTCATTGCGTTGTAGTACTGGCCAAACAGCGGCAGTGCGGACAGGTGGTTAACCGGGATATCAAAGAAGCCCTGGATCTGGCCCTGGTGCAGGTCGAGGGTGATGATGCGGTTGACGCCGGCGCGCTCGAGCAGGTTGGCGACGAGGCGGGCGGTGATGGGCTCGCGCGGGCCGGCCTTACGGTCCTGGCGGGCATAGCCGTAGTGGGTGATAACGGCGGTGATGGAGCGGGCGGATGCGCGCTTGGCAGCGTCGGTGGCGATGAGCAGCTCCATGAGCATGTCGTTGACGTTGCCGCCGGCCACGGACTGAATCAGGAAGACGTCGGCGCCGCGGACGGTCTCGTCGTAGCGGGCGTAAATCTCACCGTTGGCGAACTGCTTTAGCGTAAGGCCCGAAAGCTCGACCCCAAGGTACTCAGCGATCTTCTGAGCGAGGGGACGGTTGGAGGAACCGGAATACACGCGGATGGACTTGCGCATATTCTCCGACTTCTCGGGATCATTAATCGGCATTACCCTTCTCCTTTATATCGAATGCCATATAGATGCCTTGTTGCATTGTAACCGTGCGGCGGGGTTTATCGAGTCTTGATAACGTCTTTACCGTCAACGGACACGAACCGACCACTCATCCGGCCACGCAGGTCAGCATAGAAAAAGGAGCCGTCCCCATGGGAACAGCTCCTTAGATGCTTGGTAAAACGTTATACCTCGTCGTCCTCGTGCAGACGGCGGCGATAATCGGCGGCCCAGCCCTCAATGTTTACCTGACGGGCACGACCCAGGCCGAGTGCGTCGGCCGGGACGGGCTCGGTGATGACGGAGCCGGCGGCCACGAGCGCGCCGTCGCCGATCTGGGCGGGCGCGACCATCATGGTGTCGGAACCGATGAAGGCATCCTTGCCGATGACGGTCTTGTGCTTGTGCACGCCGTCGTAGTTGCAGGTGATGGAGCCTGCGCCCACGTTGACGCCTGAGCCCATGGTGGTATCGCCGATGTAGGACAGGTGCGGCACCTTGGAGCCCTCGCCGATCGTGGACTTCTTGATCTCCACGTGCGTGCCGGCCTTGGAGCCGTCGAGCATGTGGGTACCCGGGCGCAGGTAGGCGCGCGGGCCGCAGTCGACGCCGTTCTCGATGACGGCCTCGATGGCGATGGTCTCATCGATGATGCAGCCGCTGCCGACGGTGGTGTCGGTGAGGCGGCTGTTGGGGCCGAGCTGGCACTCCTCGCCCACGGTGACGTGGCCGATCAGATGCGTCTGCGGCCACACGACGGTGTCGCGGCCGATGGTAGCGTCGGGGCCGATCCAGGCCTGCGTGGGGTCGATGAAAGTAACGCCCTCGGCCATCCAGTGCTCGTTGATGCGGTCGCGCGCGATGGCGGTGAGCTGCGCGAGCTGGATGCGGCTGTTGACGCCCAGGCCGTCGCGGTAGTCATCGCAGTGGAAGATGGAGACTGCCTGGCCGTGGCCTTTGAGGATCTCGAGCATGTCGGGCAGATAGTACTCGGACTGCGCGTTGTCGTTGCCGATCTCGTCAATGTGGGCGGCGAGCTGCGCGCCGTCGAAGGCGTAGCAGCCGGCGTTGCACTCGAGTAGCGTGGCGGCCTGCTCAGGCGTGCAGTCCTTCTGCTCGATGATGCGCTCAATCTGGCCGTCGGCGCCCAGCTTGATGCGGCCGTAGCCGAAGGGGTCGGGCGGGGTCATGGTCATGACGGTGCAGGCGAGGTCGCCGGTGGCGACGGTCTGTGCGAACTTGGCGACGGTGTCGGCGGTGATGAGCGGCAGGTCGCCGTTGAGCACGACGACGGGGCCTTGCGTGATGCCGCAGGCCTCGAGCGCGACCTTTACGGCATGGCCGGTGCCCAGGCGCTTGGTCTGCTCAACGCACTCGACCTTGGTGGCGCTGTTGGCGTAGGCGCCGTCGATCAGGGCGCGCATCTCGTCGGCGTGGCTGCCGATGACGACCACGACGCGGCTGCAGCCGGCCTTGATGGTGGCGTCGACGATCCACTGAACCATGGGCTTACCCAGGATCTTGTGCGAAACCTTGCAGTGGTTCGACTTCATGCGGGTGCCCTCGCCGGCAGCGAGGATAATTGCGGTTGCGTCCATGTGATCTCCTGTTACGTTATAGAGACGTGCGTTTGGAAACGATACACGGCGCAATATGATACCGCAGGCATATGATGAGCGCGTAACGATTGACGCGTGACGACCGATATCGCTGCCGCCGGCGTGGCGTTTGCACTGCTTGCGTGCGGCGTTGGCGGTGCTGCGGAGCTGTCGTTTGAGCGAGGGGACGGGGGTGCCCGTGGACCACATACGAGAGGAGTTTGGCGGCGAGCCCGTCGCGGCGTTCTCGATGTCGCATCCGGCGGTGCCGGCACTCTATATAGTGCTGACGCTGGGGCTCACCATGTTCTCGATGCAGCCGGTGCTGATTGCGCTGTCACTTGCGGGCGGGCTGGCGTATGGATTTGCGACGCGTGGGGCTGCCCGCACGCTGGGTGCACTCCGCTGGCAGCTGCCGGTGATTTTGATTATCGCGCTGGTCAATCCACTGTTTAGCGCCTCGGGCTCGACGGAGCTGTTCCGCATTGGCATGCGCGCGGTGTATCTGGAGAGCATGGTATATGGCCTGTGCATGGGTGGGCTGTTTGTGGCGAGCGTGCTGTGGTTTGAGGCCGCGGCATCGATGCTCGAATACGACAAGGTGCTTGCGCTGCTGGGCAATGCCGCACCGGTGATTGCGCTCATGATCTCGATGTGCATGCGGCTTATCCCGCAGTTTTTGCGCCGCGGCCGCACGGTGCTGGCGGTGCAGGATGCGATTGACGTGCCGGGGCGCGCGCCGGCCGACCCCGTGCGCTCGCGCCTGCGGGCGTCGAGCGTGTTGATGGGCTGGGGCATGGAAGATTCGCTGGAGCGCGCGGACGCGATGCGCTCGCGCGGGTGGGGTGCCGCGACGCGCCGTACGACGTATGCGCGGTATCGGCTGGGGCGCGGCGATGTTGCCGCGCTGGTTGGGCTTGCACTGTTTGGCGTGGTCACGGTGACAGTGGCGTGGACCGCGACGACGCAGTATTCGTTTTATCCTCAGCTCTCGGTGCCGGCGCCGTGGCCGGGCTATGTTGTGTACGCTGCCTGGATGGTGCTGCCTTGCGCGTTGCACGCGATTGATGAGAAGAGGTTTGGCTGATGGCTCGGTTGGATAGGAGCTCGGCGGCGGGTGCGGCATATGGCTCGGACGCGCCGGCTATCGAGGTGCGAGGCCTTAGTTTTGCCTATCCCGGGGCCGAGGCACCGGTGCTCGAGGGGCTTGGTTGGCGTGTTTCCCAAGGTGCGTTTGCACTGCTTGTTGGCGGTACCGGATCGGGCAAGTCGACGCTGCTGTCGCTGCTCAAGCCCGAGATCGCTCCAGCGGGCGAGCGCACTGGCGATGCGCGCGTGCTGGGCGAGAACGTTGCCGACATGGACGTGCGGGCATCGGCAGAGCGCGTGGGTTATGTGTTTCAGGATCCCGAGAACCAGATTGTGTGCGAGACCGTGTGGCACGAGATGGCGTTTGGCCTAGAGAATCTGGGTGTGTCGCGCGACGAGATGCGCCGCCGTGTTGCCGAGACCAGCTATTTCTTTGGTCTGGAGGACTGGCTTCATCGTGATACCGATACGCTTTCGGGTGGCCGCAAGCAGCTGCTGTCGCTTGCCGCCGTCCTGGCGCTGCGTCCGCGTGTGCTGCTACTCGACGAGCCCACGTCTCAGCTTGATCCGGTTGCGGAGAAGAATTTCCTGCACGCGCTGTTTCGCGTGAACCGTGAGCTGGGCTGCACGGTTGTTGTGGCTACGCATCAACCGCGGCCGATGCTCGAATATGCGACGCGTGCGTACCGGATTGAGGGCGGTCGCGTGCGCGAGGTGGCGGATATGGCTTCTTTGGGACGCCGAGAATCGCTGTTTTCCGATGACATGTTGGGGTGGGGTGCCATCCGATGTGCAAAAAACGGAGTATTCAGCAGGCGTGAGGACAATTTGGGCTCTCTGGAGCCGCCCGGGGACATATCGAGCGCGAAAAAAAGTTCGGAATTGGACAAATCGTCCAATTTTGTGGCGCAAACGTCGCTCGAGAACGGCTCGGAAGCCTTTCCGCGCACGGATGGAAGCAGAATACTCCAAAAAATGCACGGCGGGTCGGCTACCACCCTGTCGGAAGGCTGGTTTCGCTACAATCGCGCGAGCGGTTGGGTGCTGCGTGGGCTCGACGTGGCGTTTTCGGCCGGTGCGGTGCATGCGATCGTGGGCGGCAACGGATGCGGTAAGTCGACGATGCTCTCGGTGCTGGCGAAGACCGCCAAGCTGCAGCGCGGCCGCATGGTGCGCGGAGCGGCCTCGGCGGCGCTGCTGCCTCAGAATCCCAAAGCATTGCTGGTTGCCGAGACGGTTCGCGATGAGCTGATGGAATGGGCCTCGACCTGCGGATATGACGAGAACTTGGCGCGGGAGCGTGCGGTGCAACTTGGACTGGACGGCCTGGAGACGCGCCACCCCTACGACCTCTCGGGCGGACAGCGCCAGCTGCTCGCACTGGCAAAGCTGCTGCTGATTGGCCCCGAGCTGCTGCTGCTTGACGAGCCCACGAAGGGCTTGGACCTGGAGAGCCGCCGCATCATCGCCCGCGCCCTGCGTGACCATGCGAAGGCTGGCGGCACCGTCATCATGGCTACGCACGATTTGGACTTTGCCGAGCAGGTAGCCGACGACGTTGCCATGATGTTTGACGGCGAGATTGCCTGCATGGAGCCCCCGGCCGACTTCTTTGCCGACAACGTGTTCTATAGGGCGTGATGGGATGACGGACTGTCGTTTCTCGCGCTTGCTTGCAAAACTGGAGATCCCGCTGTTGTTGGCGGTGCCGGCGGTGATGGCTGCGGCGTTGCTGGCGGGTGTTGAGCAGGCAGCGTTGGCCATGCTGATTGTGGTGGCGCTGGTGCTCGCGCTGTTCTTTGCGGGTTACGAGGCATCTCGTCCGGGTTTGCGCCAGATTATGCCCACGCTGGTGCTGGCGGCGCTGGCGGCGGCGGGGCGCATCCTGTTTGGGCCCATTCCCGACTTTAAACCGGTGAGCGCCATCGCCATTATCGCGGGGGCGACGCTTGGTCGCCGCAATGGTTTTATGGTCGGTGCGTTGGCGGCGCTGACCAGCAATTTCTTTTTTGGGCAGGGCATGTGGACGCCGTGGCAGATGTATGCCTGGGGCCTGGTTGGCTATGTTGGCGGCGCGCTGGCGTACGCGGGTGCGTTCGACCGCGCCGACGGCACCGTGCGATTGCCGGCGCTGATGGCGTATGGCTTTGCGTCGGGCTTGCTGTACGGCGTCGTGATCAATGCGTATGACATCATCGGTTTTGTGCAGCCGCTCACCTGGGCAGGCGCCGTAGCGCGTCTTGCCACGGCGGTGCCATTCGATATCACGCACGGCCTTGCGACCTGCGTGTTTTTGGCCGCTCTGTACAAGCCCTGGTGTCGCCGCATCAACCGCGTCGTCGTGAAATACGGGCTGTAAGGCATTTCGCGTTCCCTCACGAACTTGCGGTGGAATAGTTCTTGTTTTTGGCTATTTGCTGCCCAAACAGGAACTATTCCACCGCAACTTATAGGGGGAGAGGGGTCACATGATCTGTTTTCCTCTGTCCCCCAGGAATTACTTGGCGCTAGAGCTCTAGCGTGAGGGTAACGGGGCAGTGGTCGCTGCCAAAGATGTCGCCGCGGATGCCGGTGTCGCGTACGTTGTCGGCGATTGCGTCGCTTACCAGGAAGTAGTCGATGCGCCAGCCGGCGTTGTTCTTGCGGGCATTAAAGCGGTAGCTCCACCAGCTGTAAACGCCCTCGACGTCGGGGTTTGCCGCGCGCCAGGTATCGGTAAAGCCGGCGTTGAGCAGTTCGGTAAACTTGCCGCGCTCCTCGTCCGAAAAGCCTGCGTTGCCGCGGTTGGACTTGGGGTTCTTAAGGTCGATCTCCTCGTGCGCAACGTTAAAGTCGCCGCAGGTCACGACGGGTTTGCCGGTCTCGCGCTCGAGCGCGCTCAAAAAGCCGCGGTAGGCATCGTCCCAGGCCATGCGCACGTCGATGCGGGCGAGTTCGTTTTGCGCGTTGGGAGTGTAGACATCCACAAACCAGAACTTGTCGAACTCCAGCGCGCAGACGCGGCCCTCGGTCGCGGCTTGGGCGACGAGCTCGGCCGCCTCGCCCTCGCCGGCGTAGGGCAGCAGCGCATCGGCGCGCAGTACGCGCAGCGGTTCCTGGCGGCTAAAGACCGCGGTGCCCGAGTAGCCCTTGCGCTCGGCGTAGCTCCAGGTTTGGTGATAGCCGGGCAGGTCGATATCGACCTGGCCCTCCTGCAGCTTGGTCTCTTGCAGCGCCAGGATATCGACGTCGAGTTCTTGCGCGATCTGGATAAAGCTCGGGTCCTTTTTGAGCACGGCGCGCAGGCCGTTGACGTTCCACGAGGCGAAAGTGTAAGTCTGAGGCATGGTGTCCTTTCGACGGGGTTGGCAGGCTTAAGATTAACGCAACAAGAGCGGGGCGGAGTCCGCGAGTGATAGTGCGAACGCCGCCGTCCCGGAGACAAGGACGGAGGACTCATATGACGCAGGCAATATCGGACCCCAGGCAGGCCTCCGCCGCGCTGGCGGATCTGTTTGACACCCACAAGCGCGTGGTCTTCTTTGGCGGCGCGGGCGTTTCCACGGCGAGTGGCATCCCCGATTTCCGCAGCGTGGACGGCCTATATCACCAACAGTTTGCCTACCCGCCCGAGACCATGCTCTCGCATAGCTTTTACGAGGTGCACCCGGCCGAGTTCTTCGACTTCTACCGCACCAAGATGATCGCGCTTGGCGCCAAGCCCAACCGCTGCCACACCAAGCTGGCCGAGCTGGAGCGCGCCGGCAAGCTCGACGCCGTGGTGACGCAAAATATCGACGGCCTGCATCAGATGGCCGGCTCACGGCGCGTGTTTGAGCTGCACGGATCGGTCCATCGCAACATTTGCCAGTCGTGTGGCGCGGTCTATAGCGCCGAGTGGATTTGCTCGCGCGAGCACGAGGACGCCGCGGGCGTGCCTGCGTGCCCCGCGTGCGGCGGCCGCATCAAGCCCGATGTAGTGCTCTACGAGGAGCCGCTCGACGAGCACGTGCTGACCGGTGCCGTTGCCGCCATCGCCGCGGCCGATGCCCTCATTGTGGGCGGGACCTCGCTCGTGGTGTATCCGGCGGCGGGCCTTACGCGTTACTTTACCGGCGATACGCTGGCCATTTGCAATCTTGCTCCCACCGATCAGGATGCAAATGCCGACCTGCTGATTTCTTGCGACATCGCTGCCGCGTTTGCGTTCTAGCCCGCGCGCGCGGATACAATAGAAAGACTGAGTGCAAAGCGACCCCGCCGCCAGCTCCCCAAGCTCGGCGGCGTGGGCATTTTAGGAGGATGTTCATGGCGAACGACAGCAAGACATGGCGGTGCGGAAAGTACGAGCTCAGCTTTGACCGTCCGCGCATCATGGGCGTCCTCAACGTGACGCCCGATTCGTTTAGCGATGGCGGGGAGCACTTCGACCCGGATGCCGCCATCGAGTACGGCCTGGCGATGCTCGATGCCGGCGCCGACATCATCGACGTGGGCGGCGAGTCCACGCGCCCCGGCTTTACCCCGGTCAACCCCGACGAGGAGGCGCGTCGCGTGCTGCCCGTCGTGCGCGCGCTCGCCAAAGAGGGCGCCATCGTCTCGATCGATACGCGTCATGTGGCGGTTGCCAAGGCGGCAGTGCGCTGCGGTGCTTCGATTGTCAACGACGTGACGGGCTTCACCGATCCCAAGATGGTTGAGTTCGTTAAGACGAGCACCTGCGGCGTCATCGTAATGCACGCCGGCGAGGTCGCCGCACCCGCCCGCACGCACGCGACGGTGCAGCTCGATACCTCGGCTGCGGCGTTTGTTGCCGAGAAGGCACGCGAGGCGGCTGCCGAGGCCGCGCGCGAGGCCGAGAAGCCGGCCCGTCGCCGTCGTGGCAAGGTGCTGGGCGAGCCTAAGCCGGAGGCCAAGCTTCCGGGCGGCGTGGTGCAGCCCTCGTTGCCGTTTGGCGAACCGGAGCCCACGTCCGAGCCTGTAACCGAGCTGGGGCAGGAGACGCCGGCCGACGAGCAGGCAGCTGCCGCCGAGACCGTCGCGCCCGCGCCCGAGGCCGCGCCCGCAGCCACCGAGGTCGCATCGGAGTCCAATGACCGTCTGGCCGCCATGATGCGCCGCAGCGCCCGCCGCGAGGAAGCCTACGTGCCCACCTCGCAGCTCCGCCGCTTCACCCTGCCCGATTCGGCGCCCATCATGCGCCGCGTCATGGGCTTTCTGTCTGACCAGGCCCGCACACTCATCCATGCCGGCGTGTCGCGCGACCGCATCTGCATCGATCCTGGCCCGGGCTTTGGTAAGTCGGCTAACGAGGACATCGTCATCCAGCGCGAGACTGCCAAGATGGCGTCACTGGGCTATCCGCTCATGTGCGCCGTGTCGCGCAAGCGCTTTGTGGGCGCCGTCTCGGGCGTGACCGAGGCCGCCGAGCGCGATGCCGCTACGTTTGGCGTGTGCCTGGGCGCCATCCAGGCCGGTGCCAACATCGTGCGCGTGCACGACGCCGCGGGTTTTGCGCAGTTCCTAAACGGCTACTGGGCGGTTGCCAAGCCACAGCCGCGCCGCGCGTTTGTGGCCGTGGGCTCCAACCTGGGGCATCGCTGCGACAACATCCGCGCCGCACGCGAGATGATCGCCGAGATTCCACTCACCTGCGTGTCTAACTCCTCCAAGATTTACGAGAGCGAGCCTGCCTACGAGACGCGCCAGGACGCGTTTGCCAACGCCGTCATCGAGATCAAGACCGAGCTTGCGCCGCTGGTGCTGCTCGACGAGCTCATGAAGATCGAGGCCGAGCTGGGGCGCGACCGTTCCAAAAAGGCCAAGGCCAACGGTCCGCGCACCATCGACCTGGACCTGCTGTGGATGGACGGCGAGACCCACGGCGGCAAAAAGCTGCGCCTGCCGCATCCGCTCATTGGCGAACGCGACTTTGTGCTGGTGCCGCTCGAGGACCTGATGCACGACCCGGCGCGGTTCTTCCGCTACAACGGTGTCGAGGTCAAGGAGCCCGAGGACCGCGTGGGCCATATCGTGGGCGAATTGGGGCGTATGTAGATGATCGAGATGAATGCTGTTGTCGCCGGTACCGAGCTTGACGCCGCGCGCAACGCGGGCCGCGAGGGTGCGTCCGCGGGCTGGTGCGCTTGGAGCGCGGGCGATGCTTCGCTGACGTTTTCGCTGGTCGTGCGCCCGGACGTGAACATGCATGCCTTCCACGGCCTGCCGTTTGTGGCGGCGATGGGCATGATGGATGCGCTTGTGGGCACGGCTTCGACGCCGGGGTTGGGCCTTGCCGGCAAGGTGGGTATCCAGTGGCCGAGCGATATCGTGTGCGGTGCGCCTGCGTTTGAGACGTCGCTCGCGCGTGTTACCGTGAACGGCGGTGCCGGTGCTGCGGGCATGTTTGCCGCGGTGACGGTTGATATTGAGCGTGCGGCGCTGGGTGAGCTTGGCGTGGATATGGCTGACGAAGCGCTGGTCGAGGCGCTGGCCGCCGCCGTGTTGACCCGCGTGGACGCCTGGGCGGTTGTTGCCAACACGCCACAGGGTGCTGCCGGTCCGCTGGCCCCCGTGCTGGGCGAGTACTTCGACATGGTGCCGCTGCTCGGTCGCCAAGTTGCGGCGGTGTCGCCCAACGGCTTGCCGCTTGCGGTCGGTGTGTTTGCGGGCCTGGATATCTGGGGTCGTGCGACTATCAAGACCGATGCCGGCGAGCAGGAGTTTCCGCCCGAGGCCGTACGAATTCGCGGACTGTAACGCGTGGCGCCCGCGCTCAAAGATAACGATGACAACAAGACCATTCTCGGCCTGTGCCGGGGAGGGTTTCGCCTGTCTGGGGAATGGGCTTGGCGAACGTTTGCGGGGACTGTGGCATCGGGCGTGCTTGACTTAAGCCCCTGCTCTATCCCAGCTCCTGCATGCGGCGGTAGATTTCGCAGATGCCTTTGATGGTGAGTTGTCCGTCGACCACGTCGAAGGCATCGGTCGAATCGGCGACGATGCCGGCGAGACCGCCCGTGGCGATAACGGTGGCGTCCTCACGACCCAGCTCGCGCTTCATGCGTGTGACCAGGCCCTCGGCCATGGCGGCAGCGCCCACCACAGCGCCGACCTTGATGCATTCCTCGGTGTCACGGCCGATGGCGTGCTCGGGCGCCTCGAGCGGCACGCTGGCGAGCTTGGCGGCACGGGCAGCAAGCGCGTCCATGGAGATACGGATGCCCGGCGCAATCGCTCCGCCAATGTAATAGCCGTCCTCATCAATGACGTCGATATTGGTTGCGGTGCCAAAGTCCACCACGATCGCCGGTGCGTCGTAGAAGGTCTCGGCAGCGACGGCGTTGGCGATGCGGTCGGCACCAACGGCCTGGGGGCGCGCCGCCCGCAGCTTGGTCACGGCGGCCGTCTGCGGCCCGATGACGATGGCGTCCGCGGCAATGCGGTCGGCCACGGCGTGCCACTCGCGCGAGAGCTGCGGCACCACGCCGGCAAAGGCGATCGCGTCGACCGCGCCGAGCGAGAGGTCGTACATCTTAAAGAAGCCCATCAGGCGCACGTGGATCTCGTCGGCGGTATAGGAGCGGTCGGTGGGCATACGCCACGACTGCACCAGCTCGTCTCCGTCAAACAGCCCCATGGCCGTCTGCGTGTTTCCCATATCGATAGCGAGCAGCATGTCTACTCCCGGTGTTGGCATAAAAGGACGCGCACCATTGTATACGTGCCGTCGACGGCGCTCGGCTGCGATTCGTTTACGGTGATAGGGGCTGAGGGGTTTAAATATGAAGGAATTATGCTCTACGAGATTTTCCTTGCCGTTTACCGAACTCCCGCGTAATATTCTTTCTTGCGCACATGAGGCGCCCAGACATTGCGGGGTGGAGCAGTCTGGTAGCTCGCCGGGCTCATAACCCGGAGGTCGTAGGTTCAAATCCTGCCCCCGCGACCAAGAACTTGCAGCTCGTCGGCCTAGCCGGCGAGCTTTTTTGTTATTTCGGGACCGTGTTTTCGGTCCAATTCTCGGTCTCTCAAACAAAATCTCGGTCTGTAACATCTAGACCCGATTTGGGCGGCTAGGTGTTACAGATCGAGATATACCGGTGGGTTGGGTCGTGTTTGTCTAAATCTGTAACACGAGGGACGGATTTTGCCGAGTTGTTGTTACAGATTGAGATTTTCTAGCAGGCGGGTTTGGTTTGTCTCGATCTGTAACAGGTAGGGGTCAAAAGTGGGCCTAGCTGTTACAGATTGAGATTGTTGAGGTTGGGTCGAGGGGAATATCTCGATCTGTAACAGTAAGACCCGGTTTTGTCGCGTAACTGTTACAGATTGAGACAAACCGGCGGGCAAACCGACGGGCCGCTCTGCCCCATCCACCTGCCGCCACCTGATATTCGCCGATTTCCGTTGTGCTGCTGTGCCTCCATGCCATATCCTCTAGACAACTACGCGGCAACATCGCCGCCGCGCCTACAAGAGAGGAATGTCCATGACCGCACCTGCATCCAAGCTGCTTCAGCCCATTACGGTTGGCCCCCTTGAGCTCAAAAACCGCATTATGTTTCCGCCGCTGACCACCGGCTACGAGGAGCGTGACGGCTCCATTGGCGAGCGCAGCCTGGCTTTTTACGAGCGCTTGGCCCGTGGCGGCGTGAGTTACATCGTCATCGGCGACGTTGCTCCCGTCATGACCGCAAGCCCCACGCCCAAGCTGGCGACCGACGCCCAAATCCCCACGTTTAAGGCCCTGGCCGATGCCGTCCACAAGCACGGCGCCAAGGTCGCGCTGCAGCTGTTCCACCCCGAGTACGACGTGCCCGGTGTCGGCCGCATGGTCATGGGATCCATGGCCGCCGCCAAGGCCGCGCAGGAGGCCAAGGCCGCCGGCGACGAGGAGACCTTTGCCGCCAAGATGGCCGAGTCCAACGAGATCCGCAACCAGGCCTACGCCAAGCTGCACCACGACATGCAGCACTTTGTGAACGAGGCGAGTGTGGAGCAGCTCACCCAGATCAAGGAGGCTATCGCCGCCTCGGCCGCTCGCGCGCAGCAGGCCGGGATCGATGCCATCGAGGTCCACGGCGACCGCCTGGTAGGTTCGCTGTGCTCGGCCATCCTCAACCAGCGCACCGACGAGTACGGCGGCTCGTTCGAGAACCGCGTTCGCTACGCGCTGGAGGTCGTCGCTGCCATTAAGGAAGCCGCGCCGCAGCTGATGGTGGAGTACAAGCTCCCCGTGATCATGGAGAACCCCGACGGCACGCCGCGCGGCAAGGGCGGCCTGCAGCCCGACGAGGCCTGCGAGTTCGCCAAGCTGCTCGAGGGCGCGGGCATCGATATGATCCAGGTCGCACAGGCCAACCACACCGGCAACATGGGCGACACCATTCCGCCCATGGGCGCCATGCCCTACAACTGGACGCTGCCCGTGGCCGAGCGCGTCAAGGCCCTGGTCTCCGTGCCGGTGGCAACCGTGGGCCGCGTGGTTTCGGTCGAGGCCGGCGAGAAGATTCTGGAAGACGGCGCCGCCGACATCATCGCCTATGGCCGCTCGCTCATGTGCGACCCCGACATTGCGCTGAAGGCCGCCACGGGTGAGCCCATCCGCGAGTGCCTCAACTGCAACAAGGGTTGCGTCGATGCGATTCAAAACCGCAAGTACATTTCGTGCGTGCTCAATGCCGAGAACGGCGACGAGGCGACCATCGCCATCAAGCCGGGCGAGGGCGACAAGAAGATCGCCGTGGTGGGCGGCGGCATCGCCGGCCTGGAGGCCGCGCGCGTGGCGGCCAAGCGCGGCTACGACGTGACCGTCTACGAGGCGAGCGATCATCTGGGCGGCCAGATTGTGCTGGCGGCTGCGCCTCCGCGCAAGGACGAGATTATGCGCTCGGTCGAGTACTACGAGAAGATTCTGCCTGGCCTGGGCGTGAAGGTGGAGCTCAGTCATGCCGCTACCGCTGAGGACCTCAACGCCGCCGACGCCGCGATTGTGGCCGTGGGCGCGCACGACGTGGTCATCCCCGTTCCGGGCGCCGACTCGGAGAAGGTCGTCTCGAGCTGGGACGTGCTGGCCGGCAAGGCGGAGCTCACGGGCCGCGTCGTCGTCATTGGCGGTGGCCTGGTGGGCACCGAGACTGCCGAGTATCTGCTGCAGCACGGCTGCGAGGTGGCGATTGTGGAGATGCTCGACAAGATTGCCGCGGGCGAGTCCGAGACCATTCTGCCGCTGATTATGAGCGACTTTGCAGAGCACAACGTGGAGCAGCACGTGAAGACCCGCCTGACCGCCATTACCGACGAGGGCGTGGAGGCCATTCGCACCACCGAGGACGGCACCGAGGAACCGGTGAAGATCGCTTGCGATTACGTGGTGATGGCCGTGGGCTCCAAGGCCAACGCGTTTGACCTGGATGGCGTGACGGTGCCCGTGACCTGCGTGGGCGACTGCTCGGGCGAGCGCACCGCCGACATTGCGAACGCCATTCGCACGGCGTATCACGCGGCTAACGAGCTGTAGTTGAGCATCGCGGCCAGGCGGGACGGTAGCACGGATCCGTTTCGCCCGGCTGTGTCCCGTCGGGTGTCAATCGGTGCGGGGCCTGCAAGCGCAGCAGGTCCCGCCCTTTTTGTTTTGCTCCGGTGGATGGCAATGCGCGGTAATCATGAGGAGTGAGGACGTCTACTGCCTTGCAGATCACTCAAAATTATTGGGGGAGGGGTTAATAACTATATCCTCTATACCAAAGGACATAAAGAGATGCCAATTTTGTTGACAAGCGAATGACGATTAGCTGCGAGTCAGCTACCAGCGTAAATAATCGATAAAGAAATGTCGTAATTTGGTGCCAAATGCCCAGATAACGCCGCGTCTATTTTAATTAACTGCTTTGAGCAAACAGTAAAATGCTACTATCTAACTTGCGCGTAAGAAAGCAGATTAACGGTTAAGGCTAAGAAGTGGCAGGTATGTCGGAAGCAACTAGGACTCGCACGTATGCGCCCGAGGTTAGGCAGCGCGCCGTCGAGATCCTCCAAGAGGGGGTCGGTCACCGCGCCCTCGCCGCAAAGCTTGGCATTCCCCAGGCCACGGCTCGTCAGTGGGCCCGCGCATATGCCGTGGGCGGTGCCGATGCCGTGCTCAATGCGGGCGCTCGTCATCACACCTATTCGTACGACGTAAAGCTCGCCGTGGTTAAGGACCGTTTGGAAAACGGCCTGACGGTTCGCGAGGCTATGATCAAGCACAAGATTCCCAGCGAGTCTTCAGTCAAGGCTTGGTGCCGCCAGTATCGCGAGAGCGGTGAGTCCGCGCTGGTCGATAAGCCGCGCGGCCGCAAGCCGCGCGTTAAAAAGGCGGAATAGCGAACGGGATGGTGCGCCCACAGGGGCGCATTTTTCTTGCCGCCCCTCTGCTCCAATGCGGACAGACTCCTTACCCCGCACGTACAAAACTCCCCAGTTGACCGAAAACCCGCCGCCGCTACTCCTCAATTGAGCTATAACGTTAAACAATTGCAGCGTTTTTGCATGGGGGAGTGATGGTATGACGCTACTGTATTTCCTTACCCTGTTTCCGCTGGTACCGGCGCTGGGCATGCTGCTCGCGCGCGGTGACCGCGCCCGCGATGCGGTGGGGCTCATAGGTTCCGGCATCATTATGGCGGTGACAGTTGTAGTCGCCGTCATGTTTTTTGGCGCGGGCCCGCAGAACTTTGAGGTTGCCTCCGGCACCTCGCATGTGCTCTCGATCATCAGCTCCGCCATCGATGTCATCCTGTGCGCCGTCATCCTGTACAACGCGTATAAATATAGGAACGCGCTCACCACGGTGCTCGGCGTGGTGCAGCTGGTGGGTTCGGTTGTCTTTGCGGCCATGACGCTGCCCGCGGCCGAAGCCGTCACGGCGACGCCGCTCTACCTGGACTACATGAGCGTGATTATGGTCCTCGCCGTCGGCATCGTCGGCAGCCTAATCTGCGTGTATGCCCTGGGTTATATGAAGGACTTCCAGGCCCATGACGAGCACGAGGCCGCATTGCGCGGGCAGACCGCGCCCGACCGTCGCCCGCAGTTCCTGGCGCTCATGTTCCTGTTCCTCTCGGCCATGTTCGTCATCGTGACGAGCGACAATCTTGAGTGGCTGTTCTGCGGCTGGGAAATCACCACCGTGTGCTCGTTCCTCATGATTGGCTACACGCGCACGCCCGAGGCCATTAAAAACGCCTTTACCCAGATCATCCTCAATATGCTGGGCGGCATCGCGTTTTTAGCCGGACTCATGTACCTGCACGTTAACGGCATGCCACTGACCATCTCGGGCATGATCGATCTTGCCGGCGCCGGAACCGCGCAGTCCGCGCTGCTGGTGATGCCGGTCATCCTGTTGTCGCTCGCCGCACTCACCAAGGCCGCACAGATGCCGTTCCACACTTGGCTGCTCGGCGCCATGGTCGCCCCCACGCCCACGAGCGCCCTGCTGCACTCGTCAACCATGGTCAAGGCCGGCGTGTTCCTGATGGTCAAGCTGAGCCCGCTCTATGCCATCTATCCCGTGACCGGCTTTATGGTCACGAGCGTGGGCGCCATCACGTTTTTGCTCGCCGCCCTCATGGCCATCTCGCAGAGCAACGCCAAACGCGTGCTCGCGTACTCCACCATTTCCAACTTGGGCCTCATCAGTGCCTGTTTGGGTGTTGGCGCGCCCGAGGCCGTATGGGCGGCCATCTTCCTGATCCTGTTCCACACGGTGGCCAAGTCGCTGCTGTTCCTGTGCGTGGGCACGGCCGAGCATCATATCGGCAGCCGCAATATCGAGGACATGGACGGTATGTTCAGCCGCATGCCGCACCTGACGCGTCTGATGATGCTGGGCATCATGGGCATGTTTGTGGCGCCGTTTGGCATGCTCGTGTCCAAGTGGGGCGCCCTGGTGGCGTTTGCGCAGACCGGCAACGTGCTCATGATCATGGTGCTTGCCTTTGGCTCGGCCGCGACGTTCTTCTTCTGGGGCAAGTGGCTTGCCAAGCTTTCGGGTGTCGACCCCACGGCTCAAAACGTTGAGGTCAATGTCCATAAGACCGAATGGATGGCCCTCAACACCATCGCCGCGCTGCTGATTCTGTGCTGCGTGGCGTTCCCGGTTATCTCGAGCGGTCTGGTGTCGCCTTACTTGGCCATGGTGTTTGGCCGCGTGCCGTACGTTATTGGCAAGGACGCCATGTACCTGATGGTGGTTATCGTGGCGTTTATCGCCGTGGTGCTGCTGACTTCATTCCGCGTGAGCAACAAACCGCACGTCAACGTGTACCTTTCGGGCGTGGGGACCGACAAATATCGCCATTTCCGCGGCTCGATGGGACACGAGGTGAAGGCCGAAAAGCGCAATTGGTACTCGGAGGACGCCCTTGGCGAGAAGCGTATTGGCCCCGCGGGTAGCGTCGTGTGCTGCAGCATTATCTTGTTTGCGCTGCTGTGTTGCGCGTGGATTGGGCCCGAGCGACTTGCCATGAGTGCGCCCTCGGTGCTGCGCGGCAAGTATTTTGAAGGTTCGGGCGTCGTGGGCATTTTTATTGGCACCGTGGCATTTGCCTTACTGGCGCCGCTTGTGGGCGGCCTGATCGACGGCGTTGACCGCAAACTTTCGGCCCGCATGCAGGGCCGCGTGGGCCCGCGCCTGCTCCAGCCTTTCTACGATGTGGCCAAGCTGCTGCGCAAGGCCCCCGCCAGCGTAAACACCATGGACGATACCTACATGGCGTGCGCGCTCATCTTTACCGTGGTGGGCGGCGGCATCTTTGTGTCGGGTTCCAACACGCTGTTGTGCGCTTTTATGGTGACCCTCGCTGCGATCTTTGTGGTGTTGGCGTCCGCCTCGACGCAAAGCCCGTTTGCCCAGGTCGGCGCCGACCGTGAGCTGCTGCAGGTCATGAGTTACGAGCCCGCCGTTTTGCTGATGAGCGTGGGCCTGTACCTTGCCACCGACAGCTTCGATTCCATCGCCGTGACGGGGCAGTCGGCCCCCATCATCGTGTACAGCGCGCCCATTTTCCTCGCGCTGCTCGCGGTGCTCACCATCAAGCTGCGCAAGTCGCCGTTTGACCTTTCGTACTCGCATCACGCGCATCAGGAGATCGTCCAGGGCGTCGCCACCGAGATGAGCGGCGGCACGCTGGCCAAGATGACCCTTATGCACTGGTGCGAGACCGTGCTGTTTTTGATGTGGGTGGGCATGTTCTTTGTTTGGGACAACCCCGTGAGCTGGGTTGTAGCCCTGGTCGTGATGGCCGCGACGTATTTTGTCGAGGTCCTGATCGACAACACCTTCGCACGCAGCACCTGGCGCAGCTGCTTTAGGCTCGGATGGGGCGTGGCGCTGGTGTTTGGCCTGCTCAACCTTATGCCCATCCTCGTCGACGTGTTTATTTAGGAGGCGGCATCCATGGATCATAAAATGTCGCGCTCGCCGTGGGTTATTCATTACGACGGTTCGAGCTGCAACGGATGCGATATCGAGGTGCTGGCCTCGCTCACGCCGCTGTTCGATGCGGAGCGCTTTGGCGTGGTCAACACCGGCAACCCCAAGCATGCGGATATCTTTTTGGTGACGGGGTCGGTCAATGCCCAGAACCTGCCCGTCGTGCGCCAGATCTACAACCAGATGCTCGAGCCCAAGTGCGTGGTGGCCTGCGGCATCTGCGCGTGTTCGGGCGGCGTGTTCCGCGATGCCTACAACGTGATCGGCGGCGTGGACCGCGCGATTCCCGTGGATGTGTACGCGCCCGGGTGCGCCATTCGCCCCGAGACCGTGATCGATGCCATCGTGGAGGCGTGCGGCATCCTGGACCAGAAAGAGGCCGTGATGCGCGACGGTGGCGATCCGCTCACCGTGGGCGGTGCCGCAACCTGGGACGGTGGCGTTGAGCTGGGCGAGGACGGGTTTGTGGCTGCGGGGGCCGGGGCTGATGGTGCCGGTGACGGTGTCGAGGCCAACGTGTCCACCAGGTCCGCCGCGCCCGCCGCTGCAAAGGAGGCCGAGTAATGCAAAAGGCTATCTATACCACCGTCGGGATCGACGAGCTCCTGTCGCATGTCCAGGCGCTCAAGGGCGTCGGCGCGCGCTTTGTGCAAATGCACGCCGAGCGCAACGTCGACGACGGCACGTATCGCCTGGTCTATACGTTTATCAACGTTCGTGTTGCTCAGGAGCAGATTGCGCAGGACGGCAGCTATGCGATCGAGAACCTGGTGGTTGAGGGAATTAATCAGTACCAGGAGATTCCGTCCATCAGCTCGTACTATCCGGCAGTATTCCCGTTTGAAAACGAAGCGCACGACCTGTTTGGTCTTGCCATCACCGATATGCAGATTGACTTTAAGGGCTTTTTCTACCAGGTCTCGACTGCCGAGCCCATGAGCGTTATCACGCCCGAGGTGAAGGCCGCGCGCGAGAAAGCCATGAAGGTCCGTGCCGCTGCCGAGGCCAAGGCGCGCAAGGCCGCGGCCGAGAAGGCTGCTACTGCCACGGCCGCTGCGGGGGAGGGCACTGCGGGCGCTGGCGATGCTGCGGGCGCTGCCGTCGCTCAGCCCGCTGCGGCTGCCGGCTCCGATGCTCAGCACGATGAAACTGCTGCGAAGGCCGCGCTCAAGGCTGCCGAGATGGAGGCAAAGCTCGCCGCCATGGATCCCGAGAAAGCGGCCAAGGTCCGCGCGGCGCTTGCCGCCAAGGCCGCCCGCGACAAGCAGAAAAAGGAGGCGTAAGGCCCATGGCACATCGCTCCGTTATTCCGTTTGGCCCGCAGCACCCGGTGCTGCCCGAGCCGCTTCATCTGGACCTGGTGATCGAGGACGACCGCGTCATCGAGGCAATTCCGCAGATCGGCTTTGTGCACCGCGGACTCGAGAAGCTCACCGAAAAGCGTGATATGCACCAGTTTGGCTACATCGCCGAGCGCATCTGCGGCATCTGCGCCGTGGGCCACAGCTGCGGCTATGCCAGCGCCTGCGAGCGCATGCTCGACATCGAGGTGCCCGGCCGCGTGCAGTATATCCGCACCATTCTGCACGAGCTTTCGCGCATTCACTCGCATCTGCTGTGGCTGGGCCTGCTCGCCGATGCCTTTGGTTTCGAGGCACTGTTCTATCGTTCGTGGACCCTACGCGAGCAGATTCTTAAGATCTTTGAGAGCACCTGCGGCGGCCGCGTGATCCTTTCGATTAACGAGATCGGCGGCCTTAAACACGACATTGAGGACTCCGAACTGGCGGGCATTGTCCAGACGCTCGATGCCATGCGTCCTGACTACGAGGCCTTGGTGCATACGTTTTTGGACGACAATAGCTGCGGCGAGCGCCTGCACGGCGTGGGCGTGATCAGCAAGAAGGACGCGCGGGATCTGTCGATGGTCGGCCCGTTCGGTCGCGCCTCGGGCGTGGATTACGACGTGCGCATGTTTGGCGACGGCGCCTATGCTGATCTGGCCGCGTTTGAGCCTATCGTTGCTAGCGATGGCGACTGCTATGCCCGCTGCCAGGTGCGTTGTGCCGAGGTCACGCAGGCCATGGATATTATCAAGGAGCTTGTGGGCAAGATTCCGCACGACGGTATCGGCGGGCGCACCAAGCTCACGCCGGCCGACGGTGCGCGCGGCGAGGTTGTGATTGAGCAGCCGCGCGGCGAGGCGTATTACTATGTGCGCGGCAGCGGCACCAAGAACCTGGACCGTTTTCGCGTGCGAACGCCGACGTCGCAAAACCTGGCGGGTCTGACGCATGCGCTGCAGGGCGTGCTCCTTGCCAACGTGCCCATGATTATCCTGACCATCGACCCCTGCATTAGCTGCACGGAAAGGTAGGCGCGGCATGAGTTTACTGACATTTGCCAAGACGGCCTTGGGTTCTATGGTCAAGCAGCCGGTAACGGTGTGCTATCCGCAGGAGAAGCTCGCGGTACCCGAGCGCTTGCGCGGACATATCGTTAACGACATGGACGTGTGCATTTGCTGCGGCATGTGCGCGCGTCGCTGCCCGGCGGGCGCGCTCGCGGTCGATCGCAAGGGTGGAACGTGGTCGATCGACCCGTATGCCTGCGTGGTGTGCGGTGAGTGCATCGAGAGCTGCCCCAAGCACTGCCTGACTATGGACACCGCCCGCACCCCAGTCGCAGCGGACAAGACTCCCACAGTAGAAACCAAGCCGGAGTAACGCTGGGATAGAACTGGAATAGGGGCCGGTGGGGCAATTTTGCCCCACCGGTCCCGCGCTTAAACGCGCGGTTGTGCCGTCGCGAACAAAACTATGCCGGATTACTACGATAAATCGCCCACCTCCAACCACACCGCATTTGGCAAAATCAAAACCGCAGGTAGACGGCTTGTAGTTTTGCGAAAAAATCACGCGTGGTCGGGAATCTCGTTTTTATCGTAGTAAACCGGCATAGTTTTGAAATGACACCATATTCGTAACATCACTTGATCTCCCGTGGACAGAGGGAAACGGATCATTTTGGCCTCGCGAGGACATCCGTGTGGCCCGTTCGCCATGAAATGGGCCTATCTACTACGTTTGGGCGGTGGCCCTCAACCACGGCAAAAAATGCGAAAAGAAAACCGCAGGTAGAACGCCTGCGATTTTCTGGAAAACGGGGGTATGGTCAAGGGTATCGAGTCAAACGTAGTAGATGGGCAGGTTTCGTGGCGAGCGGTTCCGGGTGATTCCTTGGGGACGGAGGAAAACGGATCATTTTGGTCCCGCGAGGCTTGCGGAGGCGCTCGTGCAGAGCCGCTCGGACAAAACTATGCCGGTTTACGGGGCTAAGTCACGCGCTCCCAACCATGCCGATATCCGTGAAAATAAAACCGCAGGTAGACGAGCTGTCATTTTGCAGAAAACGCGGGTATGGATGGGGGTCCTGAGTTTAGCCCCGTAAACCGGCATAGTTTTGAAATGGCATTAAATCGGTTACAGTCATTTTGCTATGCCGGGGCGGTTGGCCGTTGGGAAATTACCCTCGCAGGTAGGCGATGGCGATTTGGGTGCGGTTACGTAGTCCCATTTTGGCGAGGATTGAGCTGATGTGGTTGCGCACCGTGCCTTCTCCCATATAAGCCGTGGCGGCAATCTCCTTGTTATCGAGGCCGCGGGCGATGAGCTCGGCGACTTCGAACTCGCGGTCGGTCAGGCTGGCAAAGGCGGCGGGCTGGCGAGGCGTGTCCGCCTTGTTACCCATCCCGCCAAAGTCAACATCCTCGATCGCCTTGCCTTCGAGCACGCGTTTGCCGTCCATGACCTGCGACAACGCTGGCGGAATAGCGGCGACATCGGTTTTGATCAGGTAACCGCGGGCGCCCAGCTTGAGTGCCGACACAATGTATTCGTCATCCGAGAACGTCGTCAGAAACACGACGCGTGCCGCGGGGTCGTGCTCGAGGATCTCGCGGGCCGCCGAAAGCCCGTCGCGCCCCGGCATCTGAATGTCGAGCAGCGCGATGTCGGGCGAATGCTCGGTGTAGAGTGCCACCGCGTCGTTGCCGTCGGCGCCGGTTCCCACCACTTCGATCTGTGGCTGGGCGCCCAGGATTATCTTGAGCGAATCGACCACCAAGCGGTCGTCGTCGACAACAATGAGCCTCATCGGGCCTCATCTCCTTGCTGTTTGGGGACGGTGGCAAACACGCGCCAGCCGCCGACGCCGGCGCGCGGGCCGGCGGTGAAGGTGCCGCCAAGCGCCTCAACACGCTCGCGCATGGAGCCGAGCCCCATGCCTTCTGCGACGTTGCTGCTGCTCGCCGGGGTCGCGTCCGCGCCATCATCGGTAACGATGAGCTGGTAAAACGACGGATGCTCCATGCACCGCACAGTAATGGTTTTGGCATGGGCGTGGCGCATGGCGTTGGAAAGCGCCTCGCGCAGCACCGCCGTAAAGCAGTTGGCGACGTTGGCGGGCGCATGCTCGGCCAAAACCTCAAGCTCAATCTGCGGACCGCTGTCCGAGCGTGCGCCTTCAACGATGCGCTCGAGCTGCACGGAGAGGTTGGTCGCATTGTCGTTGAGCGCGTGGACGCTGGCGCGCACGAGTTGGAGCGCCTCGTCAACCGTGCGTTTGACGTCGGCGAAATCGGCGGCAACCCTGGGCTCGTCGGCATGGACCACGCGCAGGGCTTCGGTTTGAAGCGAAGCGCGCGTGAGCTGGTGGCCCACGTTATCGTGGATCTCGCGCGCGATGCGGGCGCGTTCGGCGAGCGTCGCGAGTTCGACTTCGTAGTCCTGGCGGTCGGCGAGGTCACGGTTGCGTGCCTCGAGTGCCAGGGCGCGTTCTTGCAGCTTGTCGCGGATGCGACGCATGCGTTCCTGTTCGCGCTCCAGCTGCGCGGTGCGCAGCGACAGCAACGTGGCGGCGACCGAAAGGATGGCGGTTAACAGCAGCGTTCGGGTGGTGAGCACGCCGCCACGAAGGTCCGCGACAAGCGCGCAGACACACACGGCGCCAATCGCCAGCGCGGGCCAGATTCGTTCACGGCGCACGCGTCGCGCGATGTCATAGAGGGCGAGAGGCGCAAACGGCACAAACGGCGGCACGAAGACGGCCGCGATGATGTAAGCGTAGCTCGCGGCCTCGCTTATACGGCGCGTGCGTTCTCCCTGTGCCACCTCGGCCAGCGAGGTGGCAATAACGCCAAGGCAAAACGCCGCGACCAGGCGAGCGTCCACGGCAAGGCCCATTGCGGCCGCAATGCAGCACGCCAGCACGATCGATTTGTCGAAAAGCCTGTTCATACGGGTATTGTACGCGAAGCCGCGCGTGGTGGAGGGGCCGCCTGCGCAACCGTGACATTCCTCCCGCGCGGCAAATCGGCGTCGATCGCTCGCACGAGCGGGGGTTTCGCCTCCGCCCCCCCCGCACTCGTGACAAAGCTCACTGGTGCGCGCCGGCGGCTCCTGCGATGATGCAATCGTACCGGGCCACGACCAACAGAAGGGCCGCCTCATGACAGACATCGTCCACGTCGAAAACCTCGTCAAGCGCTATGACGATCTTATTGCGCTCGACCACTTTAACCTCAGCATCGCCCCCGGCGAGATCTTTGGCCTGCTGGGCCCCAACGGCTCGGGCAAGACCACGTCCATCAACTGCATCCTGCAGCTGCTCGCCTACGACAAAGGCACCATCGAGCTATTTGGCGAGCCCATGACGCCCGCCCGCTACGACCTCAAGCGCCGCATCGGTGTGGTGCCGCAGCAGGTGGCGGTGTTCGACGAGCTCACGGTGCGCGAGAACATCGACTATTTCTGCAGTCTCTACGTCAACGACCGCAAACGCCGCCGCGCGCTGGTGGACGAGGCGATCGACTTTGTCGGCCTGGGCGACTTTACCAAGTTTCGCCCCGGCAAGCTCTCGGGCGGCCTGGCGCGTCGCCTCAACATCGCCTGCGGCATCGCGCACAAGCCCGAGCTCATCTTCTTTGACGAGCCTACGGTGGCGGTCGACCCACAGAGCCGCAATGCCATCCTGGAGGGCATCTGCCGCCTGCGCGACGAGGGCGCCACGGTGGTGTATACCAGCCATTATATGGAGGAAGTCGAGCAGATCTGCAGCCGCATCATGATCATGGACGGCGGCCGCGTGCTGGCGCAGGGCACCAACGACGAGCTCAAGCGCATGATTCAGATGGGTGAGAAGATCGTGATCGAGGTCGGCGAGGTGCCGAGCGCGGCGCTCGGTGCCGTCGCGAGCCTGCCGCATGTCCTGGACCTGTCGGCGACGGCGGGCCAGCTCACGTTTTCGTGCGAGGCGAGCCCGCATAACCTGACGGACATTCTCGATGCGCTGCGCTCGCATGACGTAGCGCTCGGCCGCATTTATTCCGAACCGCCGACCCTCAACGACGTGTTCCTCGAGATCACCGGCCGCGAGCTGCGCGACTAGGGGGCAGTCATGTTCAACACCATCATCACTACGGTCAAGACGCTGCTGCGCCGGCCGAGCACGTGGGTCTGGGGCGCGGTCTTTCCCATCGCGCTTTCCACGATGTTCATGTTTATGTTTGCGAACCTGAGCTCCGATGGCAAAGTCGACCCGGTGCCGGTTGCCGTCGTGGCGGACGAGGCCTGGGACGCTTCGACCTTTAAGGACGTGGCGACCTCGCTTGCCAAGGAAGGCGACGACCAGCTGCTCAAGATCCACGAGTGCGACGACGCAGCCGATGCGAACCGTGCACTTAAGGCCGGCGAGGTCGCGGGCATCTATACGGTCGACGACGCAGGCGTACCCAAGCTCACGCTGCTGTCGAGCTACGACAGCTCGCGCGCCTCGTCGGTGCTCACCGACCGCAGCATCCTTGAGACGGTGGCGAGCTCGTATACGCAAAATGCCGGGCTCATGTCCCAGATTGCCCAGGACAACCCGGCTGTCCTTGCCGATCCGGCGGCGGTTGCGCGCGCCCTGTCGCTCGAGGGCGGCACCCGCCGCGTAAGCCTGACACGCACCACGCCCGATGGCACGGTCATCTACTATTATGCGCTCTTTGGCCTGGTCGCGATGATGTCTGCCGAGTTTGCCGCCTTGAGCGTCGTCGATCTGCAGCCCAATCTGTCGGGCCTTGGCGCGCGTCGCTGCGTGGGCAGTCTTTCCAAGACGGCATCGCTGGCCGGTATCTTTGTGGGCTCGTGGCTGGTTTCCTTCGCCTCGATGGCGATCGCAATCGGCTACGTGCGCCTGGTCGTGGGCGTCGACTTTGGCGGGCGCGAGGGGCTGTGTCTGGTGGGCGGCGCCGCTTCCGCGCTTGCCGCCACGGGCCTGGGACTCTTTGTGGGCACACTTCCCGTTAAGGGCGGCAAGGCGTCCAAGTCCGGCATCCTCACGGGCTTTGCTACCACGTGCGCCCTGTTCGCCGGCCTCTACGGCGAACCGGCGATGGCGCTTGCCGACGACGTCGCCCGCACCTGCCCGGCCGAGTGCTGGCTCAACCCCGTCAAGCTCATCTGCGACATGTTCAATCGCCTGTATTTCTTTGAGGACCTGGGGCCGTTTGCCGTTCGCGCCGGCGCGCTGGTCCTGATGGCCCTGGTGTTTGTCGCCGCCGCTACGCTGATCTTTGGAAGGAGCCGCTATGAGCACCTTTAAGACCGCGCTTCGCATGGCGCTGGCGCACCCGTTCTACCTGCTCATCTATACGGTGTTCATCTCGCTCATGGGCGTATTCATCGCGGCCTCGGTGAGCTGGAACTCGTCGCAGCTTACCGAGTACAAGCCCTACGACACCAACGTGATTGTGGTCGACCGCGACAATAGCGACCTTTCGCGGGCGCTTACCAAGCATCTGAGCTCACGCTTTGACCTGGTCACGGGCGTTGGTGACGACACGTACGACCTTGCGGATGCGCTTGCCAAGAGCAACAGCGCCAAGGGCAGCGCCGACTGCGTGTTCTTTATCCCGGAGGGATTTGAAGACGACCTTGTTGCAGCCGCCCACGCGGGGGAGGACCTGCCCAAGCTCGATGTGACCTACGGTGCCGGCACCATGGCGGCGGCGCTTTCGTCCGCCGAGGCCTCGCGGTGGGTCTCGCTCGCGGGTGCTGCGGCGGCACTTGAGCCCGCTGCCTCCAACGGCGATGTTGCCAAGGCGGCCGAGCATGCCGCCGCGAAGCGTGCCGAGGTCGAGATCAAGCAGGTCAAGGTCTACTCGACTGCCGCCGCCACGCTCAAGTCGTACTTTAACTTTGGTGCGTACGCGATTATCTCATCGGTCATCGTGTCGGTGGGGCTGGTGTTCTCGGGCATGAACGAGCCCGAGCGCGTGCGCCGCATGGAGGCCGGCCCGGTCTCCGAGCGCCAGCGTTCGCTCGCCGTGTTCGCGGCCGCCGCGGTGCTCACCGTCTGCATTTGGCTCGTGTCGAGCATGATGGGCGTCGTGGGCTTTGCCGGCGCGGTTGCCGAAGTCGGCGTGGGCCGTGTGTGCCTGGCGCTGGCGGCGACGTTTGCGCTGGCGTGCACGCCGCTGGCCGTTGGCTTTGCGCTGTCGAGCTTGGGCGCACGCGAGGAGCTGCTCAACGGTGTGGGCAACTTACTCGGCATGCTCATGACGTTTTTGGGCGGCGCCTGGATGCCGCTGTCGCTCATGGGCTCGGCCGTGCAGACCGCGGCGCATTTTGTGCCGACGTATTGGGTGAACGACGCGGTCAGCAAGGCGCTCGCCGCGGATCTGACGTCTGCCGTGTTGGGCGACATCGCCTGCGACCTGGGCGTCACCGTGCTCTTCGCCGCCGCCATTGCCGCCGTAGGCCTGGCTCTCGCACGCGCCAAATCCCGCGCCTAGTCTGAAATAAATCCTAGGCCTCGCCCCAAAATAGTTCGCCAAGGTTTACTATTACGTTCATAAAGTAGTACGAGGCTAACAATTGGGGGATACCATGGCAACGCAGGAAGCCTATGTCCAGGTTAAGGATCTCAAAAAGCATTACGGCGACGGTGATGCGCGCCTGACGGTACTCGATGGCATCGACACGTCCATCAACCGCGGAGAGGTCTGCGTCATGCTGGGGCCTTCGGGCTCGGGCAAGTCGACATTTCTTAATCTGATCGGCGGCCTGGAGGATGCCGACGCCGGCTCTATTCTGGTGGACGGCTGCGACCTCACGGTGCTCAAGCCTGCCGACCTGGGCGAGTATCGCCGCCGTGAGCTGGGTTTTGTCTTCCAGTTCTACAACCTGGTGCCCGATCTCACCATCAAGGAAAACATCGAGGTCACGGCATATCTGTCCAAACACCCGCTCAACATCGACGACCTGCTACGCTCGCTGGGCCTCTACGAGCACCGCAACAAGTTCCCGCGCCAGGTTTCGGGCGGCCAGCAGCAGCGCTGTGCCATCGGCCGCGCGCTCGTCAAAAACCCGGGCCTGCTGCTGTGCGACGAGCCCACGGGCGCGCTTGACTACAAGACGTCCAAGGAGATCTTGCAGCTCATGGAGGATGTCAATCATGAGTACGGCTGCACCATCATCATCGTCACGCACAACGCCGCCATCGCGCGTATGGCCAATCGCGTGCTGCGCCTGCGCGACGGGCGCATCGTCGAGGATGAGCTCAACGAGTCGCCCGTGTCCGCCGCCGAGCTCGATTGGTAGGCGGCGCCATGACACCTCTCGCAAAACGTCTCCCGCGCGAGCTGCGCCGCAATATCGGCAAGTACCTGGGCATCTTTTTGCTTATGTGTGGAAGCATCGCCCTTACATCGGGCTTTTTGCTCGCAGCGCATTCCATCGGTTGCCTTATCGACGGCATGCGCGATGCGTACACGATCGAGGACGGCCGCGTGACCACCTCCTTCGAGGCTACCGACGATCAGCTCAAGGCCGCCGAGGATGCAGCCGGCGACGTCGGCGGCGTCACGCTCTACAAGAATTTCTCTATCGATGCCATCATCAAAAAGGCGTCCGGCGACGACGGCACCAAGCGCACGCTGCGCACCTACGCGCACCGTACCAAGGTGGACATTGCGTCCTACTGCGAGGGTAGGCAGCCTAAGGCGGACGACGAGGTGGCCATCGACCGTGTCTTTGCCACCAACAACGGCCTCGCCGTGGGCGATAAGGTCGAGCTTGAGGGTCGCACTTACACCATCTGCGGCATTATGACCCAGCCCGATAGCCAGGCGCTGTTCCTCAACAATTCGGACTTTACGGTGAACACCATCACCTATGGCGTGGCCGAGGTCACCGATGCCGGCTTTGTCGCGCTCGAGGATGCCGGCGGCGCACCCGCCTACACCTACTCTTTCACCTTTACCGATCGCGATCTCTCCACCGCAGACCGCATCGACGCCGAGCAAGATATGGTGGAGGCGCTCACCGATGCCGATGCACGCGTGGATGACCTCATCGACGCCGATTCCAACCAGGGCATTGGCTATGCGCGCGACGACGTGGACGGCGACTCCATGATGTGGATGACGCTGCTCGATATCATCATCGTGATCATGGCGTTCGTCTTTGTGGTCCTTACCGACGCCACCATCGAGGAGGAGAGCGCCATCATCGGCACGCTGCTCGCCAGCGGTTATCGCCGACGCGAGATCGTGCTGCACTACCTGGCACTTCCCGCCATCGTGGGCGTGGTCGCGGCGCTTTTGGGCACTGCGCTCGGCGTTGTGTTCTTTACCGAGCCCATGCGCAGCCTCTATTACGGTTCGTACAGCCTGCCGCCCTTCCAGGTGTACTGGAGCTGGGAGATCTTTGTGAAGTGCGCCGTGGTTCCCGCCGCCGCGCTCATCCTCATCACGCTGGTGGGCCTGCTTCGCAAGATGGACAAGACGCCGCTGCAGTTTCTTCGCCACGAGGCGAGCGGCAAATCGGGCACCAAGCGCGGCTTGCAGCTGCCGGAGCGCATGGGCTTTGTCTCGCGCTTCCGCCTGCGTATCTTCCTGCGCAATCTGGGCAACTTCGCCACGCTCTTCGTGGGCATCGCGTTTGCCTCACTGCTGCTGCTCTTTGGCCTGGCAATTCTGCCCACGATGACGCACTACGCCGATAACCTTGAGACAAGCCTGGTCGCCGAGCACCAGTACACGCTCAAGGCGCCGCTGGAGCTCGAGGGTACTGCCGAGGAGCGCGAGCAGTGGTCGGCACTCGAGCGCTTGCAGTCGGTTGACGGCGCGCTGCTTTCCGCCGCTCAGGATGCCGATGACGAGCTTGACGACGCGGCCGATGCGGCGCAGGCGGCAGCCGATGCCGCGACCGCATCTCCGTCTGCCGAGAGCCTGACTGCGGCGCAGGATGCGCTTGCCAAGGTCCAGGACAAGAAGGATGCGCTTTATGCGCGCCTCGATGACCTTGCCGATGCCCTCGGCTGCGACCGCGACGAGGCTATCGACCTGATCGACAAGGCCTCTAAGATCGACACTGACAACGACGACATTCACCCGGTTAACACGACCGATAACGGCGTGGGCGCAATCGCGCAGGCCGAGAAATATGCCGTTTACCAGCTGCAATACGACCGCGGCGATGGAAATGGCGAGGAGACGATTTCCGTCTACGGCATCTCGCCCGATTCGCGCTATTGGAAAGACCTCAACGTCGGCGACGGCCGTGTCGTCTTTGGCGGCGGTCTGCTCGATAAGTTTGGCTGGAGCGAGGGTCAGAAGGTCACGCTTCGCGACAAGTACGAGGGGGAGCATTATTCCTTTGAGTACGCGGGCAAGGACTGTGCCTGGGGCTCCAAGTCGGACATGAATATCTATATGAGTATCGACGACTTTAACGAGCTGTTCGACAACGATGCCGCCTACTTTAACGGCTATGTGAGCGACGAGAAGCTCGACCTCGATGCTCGTTACTTTGCCGGCGACACCACGCCCGACGACATGCGGGCCGTGGGCGACCAGTTCATCGGCATGATGAGCAAAATGATCGGAATGATGATCGGGCTCGCGGTGTTTATCTTCCTGCTGTTTATGTACCTGCTGACCAAGGCGGTGATCGACCACAGCGCCCGTTCGATCAGCTACATGAAAGTCTTTGGCTATCGCGATAGCGAGATCTCGCATCTGTACATCCGCTCGATCACGCTGTGCGTGGCGGCGTCGCTCGTGCTGAGCCTGCCGGTCATTATTGGCTCGCTCACGGCCATCTTCCGCTCGATGCTGCTCGCCTACAACGGCAATATCGAGATCTACGTGCCCGCTTGGTCCATGGCGGCGTGCGTGGGCATTGGCTTTGTGACCTACCTGGTCGTGGCGCTGCTGCACACGCGCTCCATCAAGCGCGTGAGCCTCTCCGAGGCGCTGAAGGTCCAGGAATAGAGAACCGCCCGCACGCGGGGGCACGAACCGAAGGAAGGGTGCCCCCGCGTTATTTGCCCGCCAGGCCCGACGTGGGCAAACGCGCGCAACGTCAGACTTCCCCGAACAGAAGGAGACCCATGGCAAGATCGGCAGAGGGGCTCAAGCAGCTCTCCATCAAGGAGTTCACCGAGGCGGCAAAGGTCTACGAATCCGGCCATGCCGGCATTTACGAGATGTGCAAGGACGACTATCCGCAAATGCTCGAGGAGCTTGAGCTCGAACCGTTCGAGGACGCGCTCGACGTGGGCTGTGGAACCGGAGCCGTCCTAGAACTGCTCCACGCCCGGTACCCCAGCAAGCACTTGACTGGACTCGACCTCACACCCGGGATGATCGACGTCGCCCGGGCAAAGCAGCTCGATAACGTCAGCTTTGTCGTCGGAGACGCGGAGGCACTGCCCTTCGAGCCCCGGAGCTTCGACGCCGTGCTCTGCTCCAACAGCTTCCACCACTACCCGCATCCGGAGAGGTTTTTCGTCGAGGTGGCACGCGTCCTTCGGCCCGGCGGGCGACTGGTCCTTCGCGACTACACCTCGAACGATGTCGCGGTCTGGCTCATGAACAACATCGAGCTACCGCTGGCACGCCTCTTGGGCCATGGCGACGTGCGCATCCTCAAGCTGTCCGAGCTACGCGCGCTCGTCGAGGAATCCGGGCTCACCCCGCTCAAGCTCGAGGCACAGAAGGGATTCCGCGCGCATCTGGTCGCGCGAAAGGGCTAGCGGTCCGCGCCAGGACGCTCCGTCACGCCAGGGCACGCCGCCAACGCCGCCACACCAGGGCACGCCATCAAACCAGATTGTGGCCACGCCAGAACGCGCCGCCAGACCAAGGCGCGCCGCCACAAACGTGACGGCGCGTCCCTAGCTGCCAGGCGGCGAGGCACTCATTTAAGTCCGTCCCCAATGAGTGGTTTCAGTCATTTAAGTCTGTCCCCAATGACTAGGTGCCGTACTTGACTTTAACTCTGCTTTAACTGGTACCATCCTCTATGTCTGTAACGCCATATAGACCGAGGGGATATATCTATGACCGCAACCGCACCCGCAGCACCCGCCAAGGTGTACTTCACCAACTTGCGCACGCATGCCCGCGAGAGCCAGCTCGACAAACTCAAGCGCCTCATCCGTCGCGCCGGTATCGAGCAGATCGACTTTGAGAACAAGTTCGTCGCCATCAAGATTCACTTTGGCGAGCTGGGCAATCTGAGCTTTTTGCGCCCTAACTACGCCCGCGCCGTCGCGGATGTCGTGAAGGAGCTGGGCGGCAAGCCCTTCCTCACCGACTGCAATACGCTCTATGTGGGTAGCCGCAAAAACGCGCTCGAGCACATCGACACCGCCTACCAGAACGGCTTTACCCCGTATGCCACGGGTTGCCAGATCATCATCGCCGACGGCCTCAAGGGCACCGACGAGGCACTCGTCCCGGTCGAGGGCGGCGAGTACGTGCACGAGGCCAAGATCGGTCAGGCGCTCATGGATGCCGATATCGTGATCAGCCTCACCCACTTTAAGGGCCATGAGCAGGCCGGCTTTGGCGGCGCCATGAAGAACCTGGGTATGGGTGGCGGCAGCCGCGCCGGCAAGATGGAGCAGCATGCCGCCGGCAAGCCGAACGTCGCGACCGAGCACTGCGTTGGCTGCCATGCCTGCGAAAAGATCTGCGCGCACGACGCTGTCTCGTTCAACGACACCCGCGAGCGCGAGCTTGCCAGCGGCGCTACTCGCACGGTGCACGTGGCCACCATCGACCACGATCGCTGCGTGGGCTGCGGACGCTGCATTGCGGCATGCAACCAGGACTGCATCAAGCCCGGCTATGACGCCGCGGCCGACGTGCTCAACTGCAAGATCGCCGAGTATACAAAGGCCGTTGTCGACGGCCGTCCGAGCTTCCACATCTCGCTTGCCATGGACATCAGTCCCAACTGCGACTGCCATCCCGAAAACGATACGCCTATCGTCAACGACATCGGCATGTTCGCGAGCTTCGACCCGGTCGCCATCGACCAGGCCTGCGCCGATGCCGTCATGGCATCCGAGCCGCTGCCCAACACCGAGCTCACCGACAGCGCGGCCAAGATGGAGCATAACCACGAGCATCTGGAGGGCGAGCAGGCCAAGGATCCCTTCTGCATCACGCATCCCGACACCGACTGGCGCGCGTGCATCGCGCATGCCGAGAAGATCGGCCTGGGCACGAGCAAGTACGAGCTTATCGAGGTCAAGTAACACCTGTCTATTGGACATATCAAGCGCTTTTGTAGCGCAACGTTAGCAAAAGCCGCCCGTGAGCACAGTGCCCACGGGCGGCTTTTTGGAAGTGCTAGGGGGTCAGATAGACCAGTAAACCGTACTATTTGCCTAAAAATACTCGTCGAGGAAGTTGTCGACTGTGTTCCAGTAGAGCTCTGGGTCAACTTGCGCACTCTTGGCGTGGGTGGCGCCATGGATGGTGAGCTTTTGCTTGACCTTGCTGGCGCACGCGTCGTAGTTTTGGTCGAGCATGCTGTACGGTACAAAGGTGTCCTGGTCGCCGTGGATAAACAGCATGGGAACCGTCGCGTGTTTGAGTTGCTCCACACTGCTCGCCTTATGAAAGTCGTAGCCTGCGCGCACGTTGCACACTAAGTTTGCTACATCAAGCAAGGGAAAGCTGGGCAGGCCGAACACGTCCTTGAGCTGCAGGGAAAACTCGTCCCAAACACTCGTATAACCGCAGTCCTCGATAATGCATTTCACGTTTGCGGGCAGAGATTCCCCCGCGACGTTCATGGCGGTTGCCGCACCCATCGACTCGCCAAAGACCAGGATACGTGCCTCGGGGTCAGCCTGAACGATTCGCTCGATCCATGCGACGATGTCAAGGCGCTCGGGCCAGCCCATGCCGATATAGTTGCCGCCGGAGCGCTCGTGGGCGCGGGCGGCGGGTGCGAGTACGTTCATGCCGCGGTCGTGGAATCGCTTGACGTATCGGGCCATACCGATGGGCTCGTTGGTATATCCATGCAGGCAGACGGCGTAGTCGTGCGTGCTCTCCGACGCAGCAAAATACCAGGCGGCAAGCTCGGTCCCGTCGTCCGCGGTGAGGCTGCTGCTCTCGCGGTTCTCTTTAAACCACGCCCGCGCCTCGCCCTCCTCGGCGTCCATCTGCTCGCCCTTTTCGGCGTCCTTGCCGTCCTGCATCATCTTCATGGTGTATGGCGCGCGGGGATTCAGGGCAAAGTCGAACAAGAAGTTGCCGGCAAACCCCAGCAGCGCGACAACGAGCACCAGCGCAACGACGCCGGCTATCTTGAGCTTTCGATGGGAACGTGCGTTTTGAGACATAAGAAGCTTTCCTATAAGATGTTAATACATCAACATTTAATGCAAGCGCATTATGGACGTTCGCCGTTGATGCGTCAACAGACAAAGAATGGGTAAACAAAGGGTCACGTATGGTGCAAATTTCGCACGTACCTAGACGCTTTGATATAGTGTTGAGAACTCTTTACGTTGGAGGATGTAACCGGCATGTCCGATTCGAGCGACAGTTCTAAGCCGCGACCCAAGACCGCGGCCGTTCCACACTACACGGTGGGCGAGGAGATCATGAACTCCGTCACCCATGGTGTCGGCTGCCTGCTGGGTATCGCGGGCCTGGTGCTCCTGATCGTATTCGCCGCCCTGCGCGGCGGAGGCCCGGCCCACATGGCCGCGGCAATTGTCTATGGCGTCAGCATTATTCTCGAATACCTGGCCTCCACGCTCTACCACGCGATTCAGCCCGCGCGCGCCAAGCGCGTGTTTCGCATCATCGACCACAGCTGCATCTACCTGCTCATTGCGGGCAGCTATACGCCGTTTTGCCTTATCACGCTCGCAAACGACGGCGGCCCTGCGCTGTTCTTTGCCGTATGGGCCATCGCCATTATCGGCATCGCCCTCGAGTGCTTTATGCGCGAGCGTCAACCGCACTGGGTAAGCGGCCTGGTTTACCTGCTGATGGGCTGGCTCGTTGTCTTTAAGCTGCCCGAACTTGTGGCGCTGCTCAACCCCGTGGCACTTGCCCTGCTCGCCGTCGGCGGCGTGTGTTACACCGCGGGCGTGCCGTTCTATATCGCCAAAAACGTGCGCTACCTGCACAGCGTGTTTCACCTGTGGGTACTCGCCGGCAGCATCTTCCAGTTCATGGCGGTGATCCTCTTCGTAATCTAGCGACCACGCCTGCGCGCCCGCGTCCTTGTTTGGGCGCCGGTGCAATTGCCGTATCCGCCGTCAACGTTTTAATCCGACGTCCCGAATCTTGGAGGTTCGAGAAACTCCCGATGGACATAACCATCTCCCTTATCACCACCCTCGTTTTGACCCTCATCAACGGCTACTTCTCTATGTCCGAGATGGCGCTCACCACGGCCAAGCGCGCCGTGCTGGAGCACGAGGCCGAGGAAGGCGACAAACGCGCCGAGCGTGCCATTAAGCTAGCTGCCGACTCCGACCAGCTGCTCGCCACTATCCAGGTCGCCATCACGCTCGTGGGCTTCGCCTCGTCCGCCGTCGCCTCGACGAGTCTGTCCGACCCGCTCGCCACGTGGCTCATGAGTTTTGGCATCGCGCCGCTCTCCGCCATCGCGCGCGGCCTGGCGCCGGTCATCATCACCGTCGCGGTCGCCTTCGTATCCATCGTGATCGGCGAGCTCGTCCCCAAGCGCATCGGCCTGGCCAATGCCGAGGGCGTGTCCAAGCAGGTCGTGGGCCCGCTTTCCGTGTTCCAAAAGATCGCCCGTCCGCTCGTGTGGCTGACCGGCGCTTGCTCCGATGGCCTGGCCCGCATCCTGCGCATCAAGAGCGCCGACGACCGCCAGAACGTCTCGGAGGAGGAGATCAAGTACATGGTCTCGGAGCAGGACGACCTGCTCGACGAGGAAAAGCGCATGATCCACGAGATCTTCGACCTAGGCGACACCGTTGCCCGCGAGGTCATGGTGCCGCGCGTGGACACCACCATGTGCGAGGACGACGAGACGGTCGCCGACGTGTTGTCCACCATGCGCCAGACCGGCTTCAGCCGCATCCCCGTCTATCACGAGGATCCCGACAACGTCGCGGGCATCGCGCACATCAAGGACCTGATCCAGCCCGCGCTCGACGGCAAGGGCGACCAGCCCATCGCCAGCTATTTGCGCGACGCCACCTTTGTACCCGACACCAAGGACATCCTGCCGCTGCTGTCCGAGATGCAGACCTCTCACGACCAGATCGTGGTGGTCGTGGACGAGTACGGCGGCACGGCCGGCATTATCACCATCGAGGACATCGTCGAGGAGATCGTCGGCGAGATCGAGGACGAGTTCGACCCCGACAACAAGTATCTCACGCGCCTTTCGCGCCGCGAGTGGCTCGTTGATGGGCGTTTTTCGTGCGATGACGCGATTGAGCTTGGTTGGCCGCTCGAGGAAAGCGATGATTATGAAACCATCGCCGGCTGGATCTTGGAGCTTTGTGACTCGGTGCCCGACATCGGAGAGGTGTTTGAGGTCGCGGGGTACAAGTTCAAGGTGCAGTCGATGCGTGGCCAGCGCATCTCGCTCATCCGCGTGATCGCTCCGGCCGAAACCGATAAGAAGGATTCCGAGTCTTCGGCAGAGAAGCCGGCGGCGTCGGGTGCGGGCTCTGTGGATCCGCACGACGGCGACGAGTAGGACAAGGAAGAGTAGGGGAGAGTTATGGCAGGCCTGTTCAACATCCTTAAGGTCACCGTCAGCGAGGACAAGATCTGCGCGCATGTGCTGGTGAACCCCGGCATGCCGCTCATGACCTCGGAGGATATCGAGGCCACGGCGCGCGTGTATTACCTGGTGCCGGCGATTGCCAAGCACCTGTGCCTGGGTGATTCCGGTCGCGAGTTCCAGGACTGCATGGGTCAGACCGAGCTCTGCCACCTGCTGGAGCACGTGACGGTTGAGCTCATGAACGAGACCGGTCTTGCCGGTAGCATCTCGTGCGGCCGCACGCGCGTAAGCGAGCACGACGAGCGCGTCTTTGAGGTTGAGCTTTCGTGCCCCGACGACGCACTGGCCATTGGTGCGCTGTCGTCGGCCACCTTTATGATGGACTGGGCGTACCTGCACGCCGACCAGCCTGCCCCCGACGTGGAAGGCACGGTCGCGGGTCTGCGCAACCTGGTGTTGGGCATGCGCGCCGAGGCCGAGGGCAAGGATCCTCACGAGGCCGTCGCCGCTGCGAACGGCGAAGATGCTGCCGAGGACGAGGGCGCTGATGAGGGCGATGTGCCGGTCGACGCCGAGCCCGTTGCCGATGCGACCGCCGAGCCTGTTCCCACCGAGCCCCAGGGTGTCCCCAACTTTGACGACGAGCCCCAGGTGGCGATTGATACCGAGGGCGCGGTTGCCGAGAACCACGAGGCCTCCGCTGCCGTCTTTGGCGGTGCGGCGACGGTTCCGGCAGGACCTGCGCATGAGGGCGGCCTGCCGCTCGTGGACGGCGCCGGCGAGGACCCGGGTGCCACGGTGGCCATGCCGGCTATGCCTCAGGAGTAGGCCTACGCGTTTATCACCATCACGTACCTGCGCCTTTGCCGTACGCAGATGAGCGGAGCGGCAAGTGATGCGCTGCGGGTATAATGGACAGCATTCAAACGGTGGGCACCGACGTGCCCGCAGGAGAGGAATGATCATGGGTAAGACTTTCAGCTTTGTCTCCGGCGCACTTTTTGGTGCCGCTGCCGGCGCTATTGTCGGCGTTGCTCTGGCCCCGCGCTCGGGCGCCGAGACCCGCGCCATGGCTGCCGATATCGCCAACGACGCCTGGGACAATATGCGCGACACCTACGAGCACAGCGCCGAGGAGGCCCGTGCTGCGGTGAATGACTTTGGCCCGATGGTCGACGCCAAGACCGACGACCTGCGCGCCAAGGTCGACCTGGCCCGCGAGCGCATGGACCAGCTGCGCGAGCAGCTCAACGACGCCATTTCGGGCGGCAACGTGACGCCTGCCGCCGACGTCGTGGTCGAGAACGCCGTCGAGGCTGATACCGAGGCTGCGGAGCCCTCGACCGAGGCATAATGCGCGCCGGGGATTTTGTCGGCGCCAAGATCTATCGCAAGCCTACCGAGGACAAGCGCACCAAAAAGGACGGCACGCCGCGCAGCCCTAAAAAGCTCGGAAGGATTCACTTTCCGGTCTTTACCCCGGGCGGTACGCGCGTGGTCGGCTTTATGGTCCGCCAGTCCGATATCGCGGGCATGATCGAGCGTCCCGACCGATTCGTAGCGCTCGACGCCATTGGTGTCTACGAGGGCGCCATCGCGGTCGATGACGTCAAGGACACGTACGATACCGCCGCTGCCAAGCGCCTCGACATCAACCTGGACGATTGCATCATCTGGGTCGGTATGGACGTGCGCACGGAATCGGGCGACGTCGTGGGCTATTGCTCGGACGTTGAGTTCAAGCCACGCTCGGGCATCGTGCAGGCATTCTATGTGACCGCCGGTGCTGCTTCGAGTGTTTTGGTTGGTGACACGCAGGTGCCGCCGACGATGCTGCGCGGCTACGAGAACGGCGCGATGGTCGTCTCGGACGAGGTCAAGTCGCTCGGGTATTCGGGCGGTGCGGCTGCCAAAGCTGCCGAGGCCAGCGTCGTGGTGGGCGACAAGGTCAAAAAGGGCGCCAAGGTGCTCGACGACAAGGGATCGGTTGCCGTGGACAAGGGTAGTCGCGCGCTGGGCAAGCAGCTCGGCAAGACGCGCGGCATGTTCAAGGCCTTTAAGGACGAATACCAAAAGGCGAGCGGAGGCTCGTCAAAAGCTACAAAATAGCGACGTACCAAATGATGGGAGGCAAGCCGGAGACCTGTTGCTCCGGCTTGCTGTGTTTATGGGGGAGGGCACATGCGCCAAAACGGATCCAACTTAAACGGGCGTTCGGGTGCGCGTCCGACGGCGCGCCGCGACCTGGGGCAGCTGCCCAGCGGTCAGCGCAAGCGTCACCGTAAGCCCGGCGCGATGTACCTCAACCATAGCCGCGGGTTTAGCGATCGCAGTGCGCGCATCGGCAACGGCCGTACGCCCCGTCGTTCGTCTCGCCTGCCCTATGCGCTCATCGCCGTGGGTTGCGCGCTCGTGTTGTTTATCGCTGCCGTCGTGGGCTACGTCAACCGCAGCGTGGACGTGGAGCTCAACGGGCAAAAGACCGCGGTGCGCGTGGGCTCTACGTTGCAGAATCTCATCGACGACCAGGAATTGACTGACACCTACGACGCAGGCGACCTGCTGGCCGTCGATGACAGCGTGCTCAAGCGCCATGGAGGCGAAAAGCTGTCGGTGAAGGTCGACGGCAAGCGCGTGAAGCAGGGCAAATGGGATAGCCGCGAACTTGAGGGCGGCGAGAAGGTGACGGTCAAGGATGGCCGTAACACCTACGAGAAGCACGAGGTTCAGGCTGCGGTTATCGAGCCCAAGCTCAAGGTCGAGGGCACGGGCGCTATCGAGTATGTGCAGACATGGGGTGTCCAGGGCCGCTCCGAGGTGTGGGTTGGTGAGCAGTCGGGCAAGACGCAGGACCGCGGCGAGGTTGTGCCCGCCACCGATTGCGTCGTTGCGTGCGCCAGCGTGGCGCCCAAGGGCAACAAAAAGTACGTGGCACTGACGTTTGACGAGGGTCCGAGCGGCGCCACCAAACAGATCTTGCAGGTGCTCAAGGAAAAGGGCGTCACCGCGACGTTCTTCCTTTCGGGCGATGCGGTCGAGGCCTCGCCTGTCACGGCCAAGGCGATTGTCGATGCCGGGTGCGAGATCGGATCCAACAGCTACAGCGACGATTCGCTCAAGGGTCAGGACCGTGAGGCGGTACGCGAACAGATCACGAAAGGCACCGACGCGATTAAGTCGGCGACCGGCGTGAAGACGATGCTGCTGCGTGCTCCCTACGCTGCCTTTGACGAGCAAAACTGGATTGATGCGATGGACCTGGTCTCCGCCGTGGTCTCGTGGAATATCGACTCGGGCGACTGGCTGCTAAACGGTGCCGACGAACAGGTCTCGACGGTGCTCGATTCGGTGACGCCGGGCAATATCGTGCTGCTTACCGATAGAGACGAATGCGCCGAGCAGACGCTCGAGGCGCTGCCGCAAATTATCGACGGCCTCATTGCCGACGGCTACAAGATCGTGACGCTCAGCGACCTGGTCAAGACGGACACGTCGCTGAGCAAAAAACTCACCTCGCTGACGAAGGTCACCATGCCCAAGGACGCCGTGTTCCCCCAACTTGCCGAGGACGACGACACCACAGAGTAGTCATTGGGTAGTCGTTTAAGAACGTCCCCAATGGCTATGTCACGGATGCGTCAGTGTTTGGTATGCCTGCAATGTGCAGCGCATAAATTCGATGCCGCAGGGCGATGCTGATGCTATAGTTACTGCGGTTAATGAGGGTCAAGAGAAAGGTTACAGGTGAAATCCAAACCTCGACCATACAGTCGATGACCCCATGCAGGTGCTTTTTGCGCATGCACGGGGTGTAAGCGTCGAGCGGCGTGCCGCCCGCGCATGCGTATACATATCCAGAAGCCTCCGGACGCCGCACGCGCGGCCGCGTCCGGAGGAATAATGATGGGGAGCACCATTGAATTATCTGAGTGAGATGCTCAAATTGCCGGTCTTGGACGTCGACGGCGAAAAGCTCGGCGTGGTCAACGATTTTGGTATTGCTACCGGCGAAGTTTTTCCGCACGTGACGTCGCTCGCGTTCCGCGGACCCGGCAAGACGCCGTTTATGATCAGCTGGCGCAAATGGGTCGACCGTATCGACGAGACGGGCGTGCACCTTAAGACGTCGGCCACCGAAATCCGTTTTTCGTACCTGCAGCCGACCGAACTCCTGCTTGCCCGCGACGTGCTCAACAAGCAGATTGTCGACACGCAGGGCATGAAGGTCGTGCGCGTAAACGACATCAAGTTTTCCATGTCGGGCGAAAACCAGCTGCGCCTGCTGGGCGCCGAGGTTGGTGCTCGCGGTCTGCTACGCGCCATCAGCCCCGCGCTCGAGCATATCGTCGAAGGCTTTATGAAGCACCTGGGCAAGCCGCTCAGTGAGGACATCATCGCTTGGTCCTACATGGACCTGCTCGACCGCTCGACCAAGAACATTCAACTCTCGGTGTCGCATAAGACGCTCGGCGAGCTGCACCCTGCCGACATCGCCGACATTATCGAGCAGCTCGACCCGCGCCTACGTGCGCAGGTGTTTGCGCAGCTCGATACTGCCCAGGCCGCCGAGGCCATCTCGGAGTTCGATGACGACGAGCTTATGACCGAGATGCTCGAGGGCCTGTCCGACACCGACGCATCGTCGATGCTGGCCATGATGGACCCGGACGACGCCGCCGATCTGATCGACGAGCTCGATTACGAGAAGGCCGAGAAGCTCCTGCGCCTGATGGGCGTCAAGGAGGAGAAGGCGATTCGTAACCTGCTGGGGTATGAGGACAACACCGCCGGCCGCATCATGACCTCGGAGTTTGTCTCCCTGCCCGCCACGGCAACGGTCGGTGACGCCATCGAGGCGATTCGCGAGCTCGACGAGGACTTCGAGAGCGTCTACTACGTCTATACCGAGGATCCGAGCGGCATGCTGACCGGCGTGCTTTCGCTGCGCACGCTGATCGTAGCCGACCGCGACGCCACGCTGGGTCAGCTGGCCTATCGCGACCTGGTCTATGTGTCGCCCGACGAGGACCAGGAAGACGTAACGGACGAGATGACCAAGTACGACCTGGTTGCCATCCCTGTCTGCGACGAGAACCGTCATATCCTGGGTATCGTGACCTTCGACGACGCCATGGACGTTATCGCTGAGGAGCATCAGGAGGACCTGCAGATCGCCGGTGTCGGCTCGGGCGATAGCGCGTCGGACGACTCGACGAACGTGCTCAGCTGGTTCGTGCATCGCCAGTACTGGGTTGTTGTATGGGGCATCGCGTCGTGCATCATGGCGACCGTGTTGGGAACGGCACTCGGCTCCGCGCATCTGGTGGTGTTCCCCATGTGCGCCATGCCGCTTGTGCTGCTGGCGGCCTCGCGCATGGTGTCGTTCGTCAAGAACTACTTCCTGGAGTATGACGGTCACGACGACGAGCCCAAGCCGTATCTGGGGTTCTTCTTCCAGAGTACGGGCATGGGCCTGATTCTGTCACTCGTGACCTACCTGTGCGCTCAGCTGGTGCGTACCGCCGCGTTCCCCGATGCGCCCATGTTTGAGGAGCAACTCTTTACCGGGTGCTTTAATATCGCTGCCATCATTTGCCTGGTTGGCAACATGAGCGCCGTGATTTACCTGATGGTGCTGTTCTGGCGTGACGAGCATGACCTCAACACGTCGGGCACCGCCATGAACGTTATTGCCGTCATGATTTCGTGCGTAGCGTACTGCGCCGCTGCGGTGCTGCTCACCATGTCGGTCATGGGTTAGGTGGTCGCGTGCAAAATACCAAGCAAAAGTCGGGCACCAAGCAAAAGTTGACCATCGCGGCCATCTTTGGCGCTATGGGTCCCGGTCTGCTGGCGGCGCTTTCGGGCAATGACGCCGGCGGCATTGCAACGTATTCCAGCGCGGGCGCCAGCTATGGCTATAAGATGCTCTGGATGCTTCCCGTCATGACTGTGCTGCTCATCGTGACGCAGGAGACCGCGGCGCGCTGCGGCTGCGTCACGGGCAAGGGCCTGGCATCGCTCATTCGCGAGCGCTTTGGCGTGCGCAAGAGTGTACTTGCTATGGCGGCGCTGTTGATCGCCAACACGGCTGTGACCATTTCGGAGTTTGCGGGCATCGCCAGCGGCCTTGCTCTCTTTGGCGTGCCGGCGAGCATCTCGGTGCCGTTGGTGGCGCTGCTGGTGTGGATGCTTACCATGTCGGGTAGTTTCCAGCGCATCGAGAAGATTCTGCTGCTGGTGAGCTGCGTGTTCGTGACCTATATCGTCGCTGCATTTATGGCTGGCCCCAACTGGGGTGAGGTCGCGGTCGACCTGGTCGTGCCTAACATTCAAAATGACCCCAGCTACGTGTCGCTCGTGGTCGCAACGATCGGTACCACCATCGCGCCGTGGATGATTTTCTTGGCGCAGAACAACGTGGTCGATAAGAACGCGGGCGAGGACGATATCGTGCTGCAGCGCATCGATACCGTGAGCGGCTCGCTTGCCGCCGATGTCATTGCCGGCTTTATTATCATCACGACCGGTACGGTGTTGTTCCCCGCGGGTATTCAGATTAGCGATGCCGCCGATGCCGCCCGCGCGCTGGAGCCTATTGCGGGTCAGTGGTCCACGGTGCTGTTTGCCTCGGGCCTGGTCGCGGCGAGCTTCTTGGCTGCCTGCGTGCTGCCGGGCGTCACGTCGAGCGCTATCTGCGAGGCATTTGGCTGGGAGCGCGGCGCCGACCGCAGCTGGGACGAGGCCCCGGTCTATCGTGGCATCATTACGGCCATCATCGGTATCTCTGCCGTGCTGGTGCTTATGCCCGGCGTCGATCTGTTCCAGATTATGATGACCTCGCAGGTCATCAATGGCGTGCTACTGCCCGTGGTTCTGGTGTTCCAGGTGGTTATCGCCGCCGACCGTCATATTATGGGTGCCAACCGCAACGGCCGCGTGTGGAACGTGCTCACTTGGGCGACTATCGGCGTGATTACGGTGCTCACGGTCGTCATGTTTGTTCTGCAGGCGATGGGCTACAGCGCTTAGCGCCTCTTTTGGACTCCAAACAGGCCGCCGCCATGGGTTGCGGTCTGTTTTTTGCCTGTTATAGGGGGTTAGTAACATGTGTGTGGACAAAAATGCCAAATATGAGTACTGTTGCCTGGCTGATAGCATTTACGACCAAGAAAATAATGAACATATCTAAAAATCCGTTCATTAAAAGCGGAGCTCCAAGTCCTAAGCCGGCCATTCTGGTCAACTGGAAGGGTCACGCGCTACCGCATGGGCGCCATTTTGGGTGGTTTTGCCTGCTACTAAAATGGTAACAGTACTCATATTTACCCCTTTTTGTCCACGACCTCTTGGAGCCGGCTCGAAAAGAGTGATTTTGGGTTGTTTGCTGCGGGTGTGGGCTTGGAAACAACGCTCGGGGTGGCGAGGCGCCCAGAATTCGGTCGCAAGGAGGGCGTTCCTCGGCTGTGTCAGGAGTGTCCCTAGGTGCCGGCACATAAGGAACGTCCCTAACTGCCGGAGGGGGTGTCTGCCGTGGCAGGCACCCCCTCCGGATGTGGGAAGTTTGCGCTGCAGGTTACTTGTCGCCGCCCAGCTTGTGTGGCTTGAGAGCGAGCGCATTGACGAGCGCGTCGGTGGCAGACTTGACGGCTGCCGGCTGTGGATCGTTGACGTGATCCTCGGGATGCACGGGCAGGTCCTTCTTGACTGCATCGTGGATCAAGTTGAGGTACTCAGTCACGCCAGTGGTCGATAGGTGCGTGCCATCGCCATCGAACAGGTCGTTGCGGTTGGCACTATATCCGTACCAGTCGATAACGCGTACGTTCTTGTAGCGCGTAGCGGCGTTGGCAATGGCCCGGTTGGTAGAGCCAACCCACGGCTGCGGGCTGCGCGTGTTCACAAACACCACAATACGCTTATCTCCCGTATCGGCCATGATGGCGTCGATCTGGTCGTCGGTTACCAAGCCGTTGGTGCCCAGCGCAAAGACCACAATCTTGCCGGCAAGGTTCTGTTGGAGATAGCCCTCAAATGTCGCACGGCCCGCATCGAACTGGCGGCCCTTTTCGGCATCGATATGGCTGTGCGGGAACACGCCGTCAAAGGTGTCCACGGCACGCAGCGACACGGAGTCGCCGATCATAAGCAGATCGTAGGAGCCATCGGGGAAGCCGTCGTTGTCCTTGTCGGTGTCGTCGGCCGCCTGCTGGTCGGTGGGCGCGGTGTTCTTGGCTTCCTTGTTCAGAACTTCGGCGCCCTCGCCGCTCAGCGCAGACGTCTCGGGCACAAAGACCAGGCCGCCCAGTGCAACGACCAACACGACAGCGCAGGCTGCGCAGGCAGGGACGTGCGCGCGTGCCCAGTTGGCGGGCGTGGCGGTGCCGTCGCGGAACTCGGATACGGTGCGCCCAAAGGCGCCCTTTCTAAACGGCGTCTCGATAAAGCGATATGAGCATTCGGCCACGGCGACCACCAACAGCACCTGCAAAATGTACTGCCACCACGGTGTATCGTTGATGTTGGCGACCGGGTTCATGAGCAACAGCAGGGGATAGTGCCACAGGTAGATGCTGTACGAGCGCTTGCCAACCCACACGAGCGGCTCGGCGGACAGCGCGCGGGCAACCATTCCTTGGGGCTGCACGCAGGCCGCGATGACCATGAGCGTGAGGATCGAGCACAGCAGTGTGCCTCCGCGATACTGGAAGGCGGTGTAGCCGTTGGTGAGCGCGACCATGGCGGCAAGGCCAACCAGACCCACGACGCCCAACACATCGATGGATGCGGGCGAGGACCAAAAACGCACGAGGGCGCTCGGCTGTGCCGGGGCGGTCTCGGCTGCTTCGTCGGCCTTCTCGCCAGGCGTGCCCTCGGCGTTCTTGCCGTGCTTGGCGGCGCCAGCTAGGCGATTGAGCCCCAAACGACGAGCGAGACGCACCGGCGCCAGGTCGCGATCGGGGATAAAGGCCATCCAGGCACCCAGCAGCAGCGAGAACACGCGGGTGTCGGTGCCGTAGTACACGCGGCTGGGGTCGGCGGCAGGGTTGTAAAGCACCATCATGGCTAGGGCAGATACCGCGGCAAGGCCCAGAACCACGCGGCGCGTGTTGGGCTTGCTCACATGCATAGATACCATGGCAAACAGCAGTGGCGGCCAAATCAGGTAGAACTGTTCCTCGATGGCAAGCGACCAAAAGTGCGTGAGCGGTGAGGGGTCGCCCAGAGCATTGAAGTACGAGACGTTTTGGGCAATCTGCCACCAGTTGTTGAAGAACAGCAGCGACGGCAGGATGTCGGGGCGCATTTTGGTGAGCATCACGTGGTTGAAGATGGTGCACAGCGCGCAGGTCACGAACACTACCGTTACCACGGCAGGGACCAGGCGACGGATGCGGCGAATCCAGAAGCTCTTAAGGTCGATGCGGCCGGTCTTAGCGACTTCGTTGAGCAGCAAACGCGTGATCAGATAGCCCGAAAGCACAAAGAAGATCGTGACGCCGAGCAGGCCGCCCTGAGCCCACGTGAGGTTGAGGTGATAGAGCACCACCGCGACGACGGCGAGCGTACGCAGACCGTCGAGTGCAGGGATGTAGCGGGACTTGGGGCGAGCAGGCGTCTGCTCCGCGGCGGGAGTGTTGGCGCGGCCCGCGTTGTTGGCAGAAGCGCGATGGGGGCTCGCGGTGCGTCGCGGTTCGTTGGCACGGCGTTCGCCCTTCACGCGTTCGTGCGGCGCCGGCTCGTTGCCCGTGCGGCGTCGACCGCGCGAGCCCGATTGCGAGAGTTGTTCCATAAAACATCATCCAATGACGAGAATAATCAGCACGCCTTCATTGTAGCTGCCTGCTCCTGTGAATGCTTGCTGCTGGCGCAAGCTCAAGCACGCGTCCACATCAAAGTGAACTAAAGTTATAGGGGGTGCGAGAGCGCACGATCGACGGCCGGCGGTGGGCACAAAGCCTAAAGACGAGGAGGTTTCCATGGCGGATCACAGCATCGTTGCGGTGTTTGGCAGCATGAACATGGACCTTTCGGTGGCGTGCGAGCGCATGCCGCGCGCGGGCGAGACCGTCGGTGGCAGCGGTTTTATCACCAACGCCGGTGGCAAGGGCGCTAACCAGGCCGTCGCCGCCGCGCGCATGGGTGCGCGCACGTGCATGATCGGCGCGGTTGGGCGCGATACGTTTGGCGATGCGCTGGTGGCGGGACTTCAGGATGCCGGCGTGGGCGTTGAGTTTGTGGCGCGTCGCGATGACGTGGAGACGGGAGCGGCGACCATCATTCGCTGCGAGGGCGACAACCGCATCATACTGTCACCGGGCGCCAACCATGCGCTTACGGGCGAGGACGTTGCCTGCGCGCTGAGGCACCTGGTGGCCGATGGACTCGACGGAGACGCCAGCGAGATTGCCCCGGCTGCCGGAAGCGTCTTTATCGCCCAGGGCGAATGTGACCTTGCAGCGACTGCCGAGGCGCTTGTTTGCGCTCACGAGCTGGGGTTCTATACGGTCTTTAATCCAGCGCCTGCCTGCGAGTTGCCTGTGGAGGCCTGGCCTGCGGTCGACCTGGTCTGTCCCAACGAGACTGAGTGCCAGGTGCTGACGGGCATCTTGCCCGCAGATGATGAGAGCTGCGTCGCGGCGCTCAATGCCCTGCTCGCTAGGGGCGCCGGCGCCGCGGTCATCACGCTGGGCGGTGCCGGCTCGGTTACGCTCGGCGATGGCGGTGAGCTGCTGCGCATGCCGGCACTTTCGAGTACGGTAGTCGATACCACGGCCGCCGGCGATACGTTTATCGGCGCGTTGGCGGCGGCTCACCTAGAGGGCTTGCCGCTCTTTGAGTGCATGGCCGCGGGTGCTCGCGCCTCGGCAGTGACGGTGTCGCGCCTGGGCGCTCAGCAATCGATTCCCACGCGCGCCGAAATTGAACATTGGTTTGGTTAAACGATAAAGACGGAGAAGCGGAGTAGAACAATGGCAATCAAGAAGCTGATCCTTGATCTGGATATGGGTGTGGACGATGCGATGGCGCTCGCCTATGCCATCGCGAGCCCCGAGGTGGAGCTCGCGGGCATCACTACGTGCTTTGGCAACGTGCGCGTCGAGCAATCGGCGCACAACTGTCTGGCGGTGCTCGATCTGCTGGGTCGCCCCGAGGTTCCGGTGTACCTGGGTGCCGACCGTCCTCTGCAGGCGACTGAGCCCTATACGCCGCCAGCGTCCACCGCGCTCATTCACGGCAAGAACGGCATCGGCGGCGCGAGCGTGCCCGCGTCGCCCTACGAGCCGGTGGGGGCGACCTCGGCCGACGGCAACGCTGCGGTCGATTATCTGATCGATGCCGCGCGCACCTATGGTCCCGATCTGGTCTACGTAGCGACTGGCCCGCTCTCCAACCTGGCGCTCGCCCTGGAGCGCGATGCGGCGGCGATGATGTCCATCGGCCGCGTGGTCGTGATGGGCGGCGCCCTTACCGTGCCCGGCAACGTGAGCGCGGGCGCCGAGGCCAATATGGCGAGCGACCCCGAGGCAGCCGACGCGGTGCTGCGTTCAGGTCGCAAGCTCACCATGGTGGGTCTGGACGTGACGCATCGCGTGGTGCTCACACGCCGCGACATTGCCGGCTGGACGGGCTCGGGCACTATGGCTGGCTGCGCGTTTGCGAGCATGGTCGAGCACTACATTGGTTCGTACGAAATGAACGCGCCCTACCTGGGCGGCTGCGCGCTGCATGATCCGCTGGCGGTTGCCGTGGCGATCGACCCCACGCTCGTAGGTGCGCTCGGCTGCAACCTGCGTGTTGATCTGCTGGGCGAGTACCGCGGCCGCACCATCTGCGATGAGCGCCGCCTGTCCGATCCGGACAAGAGCGCGCTTGTGGCGCTGACCGTGGATGCTCCGCGCTTCCTGTCCGAGTTCAAGACACGTATGGCCCGTGTCTTGGGCTAAGTTGTCTTTTTGGGACGGGGCTTTTTTGACTGGTATGATTGGTGCGACCATTCGAACCAGCTAAAAGAGCCCGTCCCAAATTGACTACCGAGAGGATCTGCCATGGAGCGCATCGCGAGCTTTTCCGTTGACCATCTGCTGCTTGAGCCCGGCGTGTATGTGAGCCGCATCGACCGCGATCCGGCGACCGGCGCCGCCGTCACCACCTTTGACCTGCGCCTGACCACACCCAATAAGGAGCCGGTCATGAACACGGCCGAGTGCCACACCATCGAGCACCTGGGCGCGACGTTCCTTCGCAATCATGTCGAGTGGTCGAGCCGCATTGTCTACTTTGGCCCCATGGGCTGCCGCACGGGCTTTTACCTGGTTGTCTTTGGCGAGCTGACGAGCGAGAAGATCTTGCCGCTCGTCCGCGAGCTGTTTGAGTTTGTCGCCGGCTTCGAGGGCGATGTCCCCGGTGCCGCTCCCGAGGAGTGCGGTAACTACCTGGACCAGAACCTCCCCATGGCCAACTGGCTCGCACGCCGTTACCTCGACCGCGACCTGGCCGATATCGACGAGAAGCACCTGCACTATCAGCAGGTGTAAGAGCTTTATCGCCCAAAACGAGCGCATTGGGCGCCTTCGCTTATGCGGGGGCGCCTTTTTGTTGATTGGTCGGGACGAGCGTTCAAAATCGCTCATGTTTGTTCTAGAATGTTCGTATAGTCACATTTACGAACAGGAGTGAACATGCATATCTACTCTGTCAACGATCCCGAGTTCAAATCCTATGGCAACGTTTGGGATGACGTTTCGTCCGAGCTTACGTCACCCGTGCTCGAGGCGCTTGCCTCCACGCCCATCCCTGAGGGCAGCAAATACGTGGCGAGTGCGCCCGAGCTCGAGAGCGTCAAGGATGCCGATAAGTTGGGCTTCCTCATGTTTGGCGGCCGTCCCTTCCAGCTCGGCTGGTGCAACGGCCACAACACGCGCCTCAACTGCCTGGAGTATCACCGCGCCAGCGAGTTTAACCTGGGCGCCCGCGATTTTATTCTGCTTGTGGCGCATCGCTGGGAGATTGAGGACGGCAAGCTCGACACCGCGTGCGTCAAGGCGTTCCGCGTGCCGGCGGGTACGGTTGTCGAGGTCTTCAACACCACGCTCCACTATACGCCGTGCATGGTCGACGATGGGGGCTTCCAGGTGATGGTGGCGCTGCCCGCCGGCACCAACGGTCCGCGCCCCGAGGCCGCAGCCGACATGCCTGCCACCGGTGACAGCTACTGCTACTGGAAGGCCGACAAGTGGGTCCTCTGCCACGCCGACAGCCCCAAGGCAGCCGAAGGCGGCTACGTAGGCCTCATCGGCAAGAACCTCGACATCGCCTGCGACTAGAATCTTCTGTCTCGATCTGTAACATCTAGCGGGCTAAATCGTCTCTACCTGTTACAGATTTAGACAAACTGCAGGGGACAGACCGAACAATCTCGATCTGTAACACCAGGCCCGGTTTTGGCGGCCTAACTGTTACAGATCGAGACAAACCGCCCTACACCACCACAAAGGTGCCTGTCCCCTTTGTGGTGGTTTGGGGCGGCGGTATCAGAAAGTGTCAGGCGGGGGCGGCTGCTGGGCCGCCGTGTGCGAAAAGAAGTATCGGCCCGTGCCGTTGCCGTTGAGCGACGCGTTGTTTGCAGGGATACTGAACCTATGACAACAGCGTGCGAAGGGGTTGATACATGGCTTTCCGTAATGACTTCCTGTGGGGCGGCGCAACGGCTGCCAACCAGTGCGAGGGCGCCTACGACGTGGACGGCCGCGGCCTTGCCAACGTGGACGTGGCTCCGCACGGCCCCGAGCGCTATGCGGTGGTCTCCGGCCAGCGCAAGATGCTCGACTTCGAGGACGGCTATTACTATCCCGCGCAGACCGGCATCGATTTCTATCACCACTACAAGGAGGACATCGCCCTCTTTGCCGAGATGGGCTTTAAGACCTTCCGTATGAGCCTGGCGTGGACCCGCATCTTCCCCAACGGTGACGAGACCGAGCCCAACGAGGCCGGCTTGGCCTTCTACGAGGACGTGTTCCGCGAGTGTCAGGCGCACGGTATCGAGCCGCTCGTGACTATCACGCACTTCGATTGCCCGATTCATCTCATCAAGGAGTACGGCGGCTGGCGCAACCGCAAGCTCATCGACTTCTACAAGAACCTCGCGACCACGATCTTTACCCGCTACAAGGGTCTGGTGAAGTACTGGCTCACCTTCAACGAGATCAATATGATCTTGCACCTGCCGTTTATGGGTGCCGGTCTGGTCTTTGAGGAGGGCGAGAACAAGGAGGCCGTCGAGTACCTTGCCGCTCACAACGAGCTCGTCGCCAGCGCTTGGGCAACCAAGATTGCCCACGAGATCGACCCCGAGATCAAGATCGGCTGCATGCTCGCCGCAGGTAGCTACTACCCCTACAGCTGCCGTCCGGGCGATGTGCGCCAGGCGCAGCTCGACAACCAGGACAATTACTTCTTCGTCGACGTTCAGAGCCGTGGCTACTACCCGGCCTATGCCGTCAAGAAGCTCGAGCGTCTAGGCATCGATGTGGGCATGACGAACGAGGACCGCGAGATCCTGGCCGCCAACACCGTCGACTTCATCAGCTTTAGCTATTACAGCACCCGTTGCTCCGCCGGTGCCGATAACCCCGATGTCGAGCGCACCCAGGGTAACGCCTTCGCCGGCGCCAAGAACCCCTACCTTCAGGAGAGCCAGTGGGGCTGGGCCATCGATCCGCTGGGCTTCCGCATTACGCTCAACGACCTGTACGATCGTTATCAGAAGCCGCTGTTTGTGGTTGAGAACGGTCTGGGCGCCAAGGATGTTATCGAAGAGGATGGTTCCATCAACGACGACTACCGTATCGACTACCTGCGCCAGCATATCGCCGCGATGCGCGATGCGGTGACCGAGGACGGCGTTGACCTGCTGGGCTACACCACCTGGGGCCCGATCGACCTGGTCTCGGCCGGCACGGGCGAGATGTCCAAGCGCTACGGCTTTATCTATGTGGACCGCGACGACGCCGGCAACGGCACCCTCAAGCGCTCCAAAAAGAAGAGCTTCGACTGGTACAAGAAGGTTATCGCCACCAACGGCGAAGATTTGGCCTAGGCTTTCCCGATAACCGTAGCCTCCTGACCAAGGCGCCCGGCGAGCAGTTAATGCTCGCCGGGCGCCTTGCCGTCTGCGGATTTTGGGACATGCGGCCCGCTTTTTCGACCCATCTGTCGGTACACTAAAAGCACTATGGGTACCCGCGAGCGACATATCGGCCACGCGGCCGCCCGATCCGCTCCCGTGGCGGATCCCAGGGGCGGCAGGCTCTTCGCCATGCCGCGATTCCTTGTTGGCATAACACATCAGGTGTACCGCCACCGCGTCTTTGCTATCGCCGGTGTCATCACCGCGCTGTTCCTCATGCTTTTGGCAGTCTTGCCGGCGCTGTTCGCCTTCGACCCCAAACTTTCTAACGCCGTGCCCGCCTATAGCGAGGTGTCCGAAGAGGTCGTGGATGCGCTCGTCCATTCGAGCTCTCTCCCGCTGCTTGTCGCCGCAATTGTATTTTCGATCTGGGGCGTATCGGTCTATCTGCGCTGTTTGGACTATGTGTTGCGCCGCCGCCTTGTTGTCATCGCCTCCATCTGCGCCCTGTGGATGATCGAAGTCATTCTCAAGTACAAGTCGTTCACGCCGTTCTATGCCACCGTGCTGTGGTACCTGTACTACGTGCCCATGACGCTCATTCCGCTGCTCTACCAGTTGTGTGGTCTGCGCCTTGCGGGCCTGGAGCAACACCGCCTGGGTCGCCGCTACTGCGCCGCGCTGTGGATTGTGGCCATCCTGCTTATCGGATTTGTGCTCACCAACGATTTTCACCAACAGGTCTTCCGCTTTGACCGTACAAGCGACACCTGGAGCAACGATTACACGTACGGCTGGGGTTATTTCGCCGTCTTAGTGTGGACGGCCTTTAACTTCGTGGCCTTTTTTATCCTGGTGGGCCGGTCCTCGTCCTTTCGCATCCAGCGTTTCTCGGGCACGGCGGCGCTCGTACTGCTGGGTGGCGCATTCTTTGCCATCTCGTATGCGTTGCGCGTGCCCTGGGCATGGAGGCTCAACTTTTCGCTCGTCTATTGCGTCCTGTGCGTGGTGGCGATGGAAATCTGTCTCGATTGTGGTGTCATTCCGTCGTATCACGACATCGCCGGCATTTTCGACACCTTGCCGCTCGACCTCAAAGTTCTAACGCGCGACCTGCAGGAGGTCTATGCCACGCCGGTGTCAAAGCCAATGCCGGTAGGCGTGCGCGAGGAGTTGCGGACCCAGGAGCACGGCCACGCCCATGCCTTTGCCGTGGCGTCCGATCCCGATGTGATGTACCGTGCCTTTCCACTGTTGGGCGGATCGGCCCTGCTTGCCCAAGACGTGTCGGAGCTCAACGAGCTTAACCGTGAGCTGGCACATCGTCGCATGGAGCTGCAGCGTCAAAACGAGCTGCTCGCCGCCGACTACGACCTTAAGACGCATTTGGCAGATCAAGAGGCCGAGACCTTGCTGGTCCAAGACGTGGACCAGGCGATTGCCCGCGCGCTCGAAGGGATGTACGACCTGCTGAGCTCGCTGCCGCCGTTGACCGACGAGGCGTCTTCGCACGAGCGTTACCGCATGCTGCAGCGCGCAAAGATGCTCGTCGCCTATTGCAAGCGCAAGGGGTCGCTCACGTTGGCACAGCACGGGGAGAGCGGTTTTGATCGCGACCGCATTCAGCTCATTGCCAACGAGCTCGCAAGCGACCTGCGCACCATCGATATCGATTGCGCCTCGATTATCGCCATACGGCGCCCGATGCACGCCAGTACGGTAAGCGCCCTGTACGACTGCGTGTATGACTTTGCGTTTTTTGCCTACACCACCGACCATCCGGCGCTTATGTATCACTTGGGCGACCATGACCGATGCAGTGTCGAGCTGCGCGCCATGCTTTTTTCCAACGATGATGAAGATCTTTCGCAGACGCCCGCTGCGCAAGAGCTCGAAAGCGCTCTGCAAGGGCGCAACGTGGCATACCGCCTTGAGGGCGAGCCCGGCCAGCTGCGCATGATCGTCTTGATGCCGCGGGCGGGTGAGTGACGATGCAGATTTCGCTCATCCTTCCCCAAATCGTTGCGCTCGATGTTGTCTTTGCTCTGGCTGCGTGTCTGCAGACGATCCACGTCCCGCTCATCGCATCGCGCCGCTCGTCCTATAACCGTAAGGTGATTTGTGCCTACGAGGCGAGCCTTGTGCTTCACCTAGTTATTTCGGCGCTCATCTTGTTCGCGTCGTCTGGCTCATATCTGGTGGCGCCGCTTGACGTTTGCGCCAGGGCAATGGGCGGAGCGTTGTGGCTCAATGCCGTGATCTTTGCCTACGGCATGGTGCTTATGGTGCACTATCGTCGCCCCGTCATGCTGGCCGAACTGTTGCTCGTTGCCGCCATGACACCGCCGGTGGTGCTTGCCATGGGCTCGGCGTGGACCACGGTCCTTATCGCAGAGGGAGCGTTTTTCCTGTTCCGCTCCATTGCGGCGCTCTTGATGGATGTCCGCAACCGCCAGGAGGATATCACCGCGTTCTCGACGATCGAAACCATCAACGTGATTCCCGTGGGCATCCTGTATCTGGACCCGAGGGGCCGTCCGCTGCTCATGAACCGCTGCATGCGAAAAAACCTGGTGGAGCTTCATATGCCCACCGACCTAGGCGATATGAGCGGTACATGGAACGACCTGCGCAAACTCAGCATGCAAATGCCCGAAAGCAGCAGGAACCGCGTGCGGATTAATCTGGACCGCTTTGGTGAGGCGCGGGCGGTGGTCGAGGTTTCTCCCGCCGAGATTCGCTTGTTTGTGCACGATGACGTTATGGTTTCGGGCCGCCTCTTCGAGCGCATTATCGGCCTGGATGTAACAGAGTATGCGCATGCTCATGATCGCCTGGCGCAAGCCAACCACCTGCTTGAGCTTGCGGGCCAAGAGCTCCAAGCCCAGATCGAAGAAGTCAAAAAAGTTGCTGACAATGCGGCCTATCTGCGTATGCGCGCTCGCGTGCACGACGTGATCGGGCAGCGCCTGTCCATCCTCCATCGTTATCTGGAGGAGGGGCGCCTGGATGACGAGTCACTCGAGCAGATCGACCCGCTGCTGCGCTCAATCGCTGCCGATCTGCGCAGCGGGGGCGACACCGAACCGGCAGAGCAACTGGGAGATATCGTCCATGCCTTTGGCCTGGTGAGTGTGCAGATCGATGTTGAGGGTGCGCTGCCTGAGGACGCGCGTGTCGCCGCCGCATTTTTGCAGATTATCCGCGAGGCCTCGACCAATGCCACCAAGCATGCACAGGCGCATCGGGTCCACGTGCGTCTGTGGCAGGAGACGTCGGAAGACGGTGCTGTTGCGCGGATGACCGTTTCTAACGACGGCGCGCCTGCACCCGTATCGTATCGCGAGGGAACGGGTATCCCAGGTATGAGGCATGTCGCACAGAATCTGGGCGGCAGCCTGGAAGTCCACACCGCCCCGCCCTTCACGCTTACGGTGTCCATCCCGCTCGCCTCCAACGCCACGGTCCAAAGGAGAAGTTCATGATCCGCGTCCTTATAGTCGAAGACCAGGCCATCCTGCGCGAGAGCCTGGCGCGCTCCGTTGGCGACCAGCCCGATATGACCGTTGTTTCCGCCATTGCCGATGCTTCCGAGGCCTTGGGTGTCGCGCTCAAGGAGCGCCCGGACATGATACTGATGGACGTATGCACCGAGCATGATTCCAACGGTATCGTGGCGGCGGCGCGCATCAAAGAACAACTGCCCGAGTGCCGCGTCATCATCATGACAGGCATGCCCGAGATCACCTTTGTCGATCAGGCGCGCGAGGCGGGCGTCGATAGCTTTGTGTACAAGAACGTCGGTATCGACGAGCTTTTCGCCGTGATGCGCTCCACGCTGGCGGGTTACTGCACGTTTCCCAAGCCGCCCGAGAGCATCTTCTCGGGCACGGCGGCCCTCGACGATGTTGAGCTGTCGATTTTGCGCCTTGCCTGCGAGGGCAAAAGTCGTCGCGAGATCGCGGCCGAGCTGTTTATGAGCGAGGGCACCATCAAACGCCGCATCTCGGAGATTCTCAACAAGACCGGCTACGACAACATCATGCGCTTGGCCTGTCTCTTATACACATCTCCGAGCCCACGAGACTAGGCATGATCTCG
>UQHZ01000005.1 GCA_900541055.1 uncultured Collinsella sp. | reverse complement strand
ATACGAGATCATGCCTAGTCTCGTGGGCTCGGAGATGTGTATAAGAGACAGCCGGGAGAAGGCGCTCTCGCGCGCGGGCATCCCCAGGCGCTACTGGGCCGCCGAGGCCGACCGCCCCGAGTTCGCCGAGTACATCGCCTCGTTCGCGGGCAACGGGGGCGCCGGGCTCTACATACACGGGGGCGTCGGCGCCGGCAAGACGCACGCCGCCTCCGCCATGGCCAGGCTGTTCGCCGAGGCCGGCTACGACGTCGCCTTCACGACGGCCAAGGGCATGCTCGAGCGCGTGAAGGCCACGTTCGACGAGGGCGGCACCGAGGCCGCCGTCGCGCGGTACGCCAAGTGCGACGTCCTCGTGCTCGACGACCTCGGCAAGGAGGACGCGACGGAATGGTCCGTCGGCACCGTGTTCAGCGTGCTCGACGCGCGCTACGAGGACATGCGCCCGACCATCGTCACGTCGAACTACGCGCCGGGCGCGCTGGCGGACAGGCTCGCGAGGCGCGGCGAGCGCGTAACGGCAGAGGCGATCGCGAGCAGGATCTCCCAGACCTGCAGGCCCGTCTACCTGGGCGGAAGGGACAGGCGCCGGCTCGGCTAGCTTGTGCGCTTCCCGTGGAGGCGCGGACGGCTCGACCCAGCTCGACCCATCGCGGGCGGCCCCGGTCGCCGCCGCAATCGAAATCGCTATACACGTCTTGGGCGGCGCCGACGCGCCAGCACGCACGCCTGCTCCGACTCGCACCGTGCCCCCATCGCGAGGACGCCGCCCGCCAAGCAACAAACGAAAGGCGGAGGGCCCATGGACGGCTTCGAGAGGATAACCGGCCGCGAGCACGACGGGCTCGTGGAGAAGTGCCAGGAGAACGGCTGGCTCAAGGTCGGCGGCTTCGACTGGCAGGACGACCCGTTCCTCGAGGAGTACCCCTACGAGTTCTCCCGCACGGACAGCGTCGACAGGCTCCGCGAGGCGCTCGGCTCGGGCAACTGGGCCATACGCCAGGGGTTCTGCTACCGCGACCTCGCGTTCATCCAGCAGGTGAACGGCGGCGACGAGTGGTGGACGCTCAAGCGCGACGGCGACGCGTGGACCGGCTTCGAGAGCTGGAGCTTCGGCGCCATCGCCCAGGAGCCCGAGCGGTTCGAGCGCGCCATGCGCGACATGTGCGAGGCGACGCCGGAGCAGTGCCGCAGCGGCGAGTGGGCCCATCTGCACGAGAAGGCTCCCGAGCCGCTGGCGCAGCGCGCCGCGTCCGCCCGCGAGGCGAGCCGCGCGCACGCCGGGCAGGAAGCCCGCGCCCCAATGGCGCGCGAGAGGGCCGTCGGGGCCGAATAGGGACGACCGGGGCGCGAAGGCGCCCCTTTTCATCTCGACTGGAAGGGAGGCGCGGGATGGCGAGCGACTACGGGGACGAGGCGGGCGGCAAGCTGCTCGACTGGATGCTGAGGATCGGCCAGGAGGCCGGCGCCGAGGCAATGGCGCGCAGCGCGAGGGAGCTCTCCGAGCGCCTCGCGGGAATCCGCGGGGCCATCGCCGGCGGGCGCGCCGAGGCCATCGCGGCCGACGGCGCGCCGACCTACGCGAAGCTCAGCCTCGAGGAGCTCTCGGGGCTTCCCGAGTACGCGACGATCAAGGAGGTCGTCTCCGACAAGCTGCGCGCCGCGTCGGTCGAGCACCACATCATCCCCGGCGGGGGCCGCGACTGGCTGCTCTTCAAGGTGGAGGACGCCCCCGAGGTCGACGAGGCCTTCCGACAGCTCGAGCAAGAGACGGGAAAGGCCGCCGAGCGCGCAAGGGAGCGGCTCTCCGAGATAGCCGAGAGGCGCCAGGCGCCCGAGCGGCTGGCCGAGCGCGCCGAGCGGGCGCGCGAGGCGTCGAGGGCCCACAGCCAGGGCCCCGGCCGGGACCGCGGCCCGCGCCAGATCGAGGGGCCCGAGAGATGAGGTGGCAGGCGGCGGCCGCGCTGGCCGCGGCGGCGTTCGCCGCGGGGGACTTCGCGGCCGCGGCAATCGCGGCGTCGGGCGCGAACCCGATCCTCGATCCGGAGGCCGCCATGGCGGCGATACCCGCGGCGCTCCGCGCGGGGCGCGTCTTCTCCGCGGAGGCGCTTCCCCTGTGCGCCGGGACCGCCTGCGCGTGCGGCGCGCTCATCGCCTGGGCCCGCTCACTGGGGACCAAGGGGGCCCGGCGCGACGGCGAGGAGCACGGTAGCTCCAGGTGGGCCACGCCTAAAGACATCGCGCCCTTCGGCGACGCCAAGGACCCCGACAACAACATCATCCTCACCGACAACGCGCGCATCCGCCTCGTGAGCCGCAGGTTCGACCTCTCCACCGACACCAACGACAACGTGCTCGTGGTTGGAGGACCCGGCACCGGCAAGACGCGCTACTACGTCAAGCCGAACCTCCTGCAGGCCAACGCCAGCTTCTTCGTGACCGACCCGAAGGGCACGCTCATCCGCGAGATGGGCGGCGCGCTGGCGGAGCTCGGCTACGAGATCCGCGCGTTCGACACCATCGACTTCACGCGCTCGATGCGCTTCAACCCCATAGCCTACATACGCGACGAGGCGGGCGTCATCCGCTTCGCCCGCGGCATCGTCGCCAACACCGAGGGCGAGGCCGACCACAAGGGCGACCCCTACTGGGAGAAGGCCGAGCGCCTGGTCTACACCGCGCTCACGGCCTACCTCGTCATGCACTGCGAGCCTGCCGACCGAAACCTCGACGGGCTGCTCACGCTGCTCTCGCTCGCCGACGCCCGCGACGACCCGGGCTACATGAGCCCGCTCGACATGGTGTTCCGCGAGCTGGAGACCGGCGAGCGCTACGTCAGGCGCGGCGGCGCTTCGGCGGAGGGCGGATCGCTGCGCGGCTTCGCCGAGGAGGACGGCGCGTGGGAGTGGGTCAAGGTCCGCGAGCCCGCGCCCCCCGACGACTTCGCGCTCGCGAGCTACCGCGAGTTCCGCGTGGCCGCCGGCGACACCATGAAGTCGATGCTCTCGAGCTGCAACGTCCGCCTGAAGCCGCTGTCCATCCGTGCCGTCCGCGACCTCACCTCCAAAGACGAGCTCGGCCTCGCCCACATGGGCGACGAGGGCGCCAAGGTCGCGCTCTTCGCGTCCATGAGCGACACCGACTCGACCTTCGACTTCCTGTTCGCCCTGCTCATGGACACAGCCGTGAGCGCGCTTTGCGCCGAGGCGCTCGAGGCGCACGGCGGCTCGCTGCCCACGACGGTGCACTTCGTCTTCGACGAGTTCGCCAACATCGGGCGCATACCCGACTTCGAGCGGACCATCGCCGTCACCCGCAGCCGGAACATCGCCGTCTCGATGATCGCCCAGTCTCTCTCGCAGCTGAAGGAGACCTACGGCGACAACAACGCCGAGACCATCGTGAACGCCTGCGACACGCTGCTCTACCTGGGCGGAAAGGCGAACGAGACCAACGAGGAGATCAGCAAGATGGCCGGCAAACAGACGGTGGCGAGCGAGACGCAGAGCGACTCGCGGGGCGCCGGCTGGAGCCGGACCGTGAACCGCGGCATCTCCGAGCGCGACCTCATACAGCCCGCCGAGGTGGCGCGCATGCCGCGCGAGGACGCGCTCGTGCTCGTGAACGGGTGCATGCCGCTCATGGACCGGAAGTACCGGCTCGAGCGCCACCCGCGCTCGCGCCTGCTCGAGGAGGCCGCGCGCCGCGGCCCGTTCGACTTCGCGGAGTACCGCAGGCAGAAGGAAGGCAACTCGTGACGGGGCCGCGGCGGGCGCGGGCCTCCCCCGCCGCGGGGGAGGAACAGCAAGGAACATCGTCAACCGAAAGCAAAGGAGAGCAGCATGCTCGCAAACGTCATCAAGCTCGTGTCGGGCTGCGTGACCTTCCTCGGCGGCTTCCTGGTCGTGTGGGGAGCGGTCTCGCTCGGCCTGGCCATCAGGGAGCAGCAGGGCGGCCCGCAGATCGCGACCGCCATATCCACCATCGCCGGCGGCGCGATCATCATCGCCGCGTCGGTCTACTTCGGTCAGCTGGACACGTCCTGGCTGCCGGCATAGGGGGCGTCGCGGATGACGCTCAGGATACCGGTGCAGAAGGACATCGGCGAGTACGAGGAGAAGATCGTCGGGAAGATGAGCCTGCGCACGCTCGCATGCGTGTCGCTCGGCTTCGGCAGCGCCGTCGGGGCGGCGGCATTCGTCCACCTGGGCCTGCACGCCGACGTCGCGGACGCGGCCTTCCCGATCATGCTCTGCAGCATGCCGTTCTGGCTCGCCGGGTTCTGGCGGCCCTTCGGCATGCGCGCCGAGGAGCTGCTGCCGCTTTTGGCGGCCCACGAGCTCTCGCCGCAGCTGCTCGCGTACGAGCCCTGCCTCGCCGGGAGCCTCCCCGAGGGCTCGCCGCGCCCGGGCCGCCCGGGACGTCGCGCGAGGCGCAGGGCAAGGAAGAAAGGAGCCGAGCTCTATGAGCCGAGCAAGAACCAACAAGGAGAATAGGCCGAAGCGCCCGAGCACCCTCGGGCTGCTCCTCGGCGGCACGGGCGGGCGCAAGGACGCCTCGAAGGGCGCGGAGGCCGAGCGGCAGAGGCGCCGCCGGGAGCGCGACCGCTCGAGCGAGATGGCCGCCTACGTCGGCTACGACGCCATGTACAGGGACGGCATCGCCCAGGTGATGCCGGGGATGTTCAGCCAGACGGTCGAGTTCTCCGACATCAGCTACCAGTCCGCGCGCAAGGAGGCGCGCGAGACGGCCTTCACCGTGATGAGCTCGCTGTTCAACTACTTCCCGGCGGACTCCCACGTGCAGCTCCAGGTCGTGAACGCGCCCATCCCCGCCGACGAGGTCGGCCGCAAGGTCTTCTTCGAGCCCGGGGAGCGCGCCACCTCCGGGCTCGCCGAAGAGTACAACCGGATCCTCAACGACAAGATGCGCGAGGGCGTCTCGAACCTCGTGCGCCACCGCTACCTGACCTACGCCGTGGGCGCCGACGACGTCGACGCCGCGGTGCCCAAGCTCGCGCGCATCCGGGGAGACGTGGAGCAGACGCTCGTGCGCATACGCTGCTCGTCGCGCGCCCTCGACGGCGCCGAGAGGCTCGAGCTTTTGCAGGGGCAGCTGCGCCCGGGGTCGCGCTTCGAGTTCTCCTGGGACAAATTGTCCCCGACGTCGGGCGCGCGCACGAAGGACTTCGTCATGCCCTCCACGCTCGACTTCAAGCCCGAGGGCAGGTCCGACTGCTTCCGCAGCGACGGGCGCTACGGCGCGGTGCTCGCGGTGCGCAGCTTCGGGTCGGTCATCGAGGAGACCTACCTCGCCTCCATCATCGACCTGCCGCTGCCGCTCAACGTGACGCTGCACGTGCAGCCCATCGCGCAGAGCGAGGCGCTCGCGCTCGTGAAGCGCCAGATCGACTGGATGGACAAGGAGATCATCGACGAGCAGATGAGCGCCGTGAAGAAGGGCTACGACTACCAGATCCTGCCGCCCGAGCTGCGCTTCTCGAAGGAGGAGGCCGAGGAGCTGCTCGACTTCCTGCGCAACAAGTCCGAGCGCCTGTTCGTCTACACAGGCCTCGTCTACACCTGGGCCGACAGCCTCGAGGAGCTCGACCGCCGCGTCCAGCAGGTGACGAGCGTCGCGCAGGGCTGCACGATCGGCCTCGAGCCGCTCCACTTCCGGCAGCGCCAGGCTCTCAACTCGGTGCTCCCGCTCGGTGACAACCACGTCACCGTGAGCCGCTACCTCACCACGGGGCAGGTGGCCATGCAGATGCCCTTCGCCAGCCAGAGCCTCGACGAGGCGGGCGGCGGCTACTACGGGCAGTCCAAGGAGAGCGGGAACCTGGTGCTGTGCGACCGCAAGCGCCTGGCGAGCCCCATGGGCTTCGTGTGCGGCAAGCCCGGCTCGGGCAAAAGCTTCTCGGTCAAGCGCGAGATAACCAACACCGTTCTCGCGCACCCCGAGGACGAGGTCGTGATCTTCGACCCGGCCGGCGAGTACGGCAACCTCGTCGGCGCGCTCGGCGGCGCGAACGTCGAGCTCGCCCCGGGATGCTCGGCGGTGCTCAACCCCCTCGACACCGCCGACGTCGCGGACCGCGCCGACGCCGCCAAGCTCGCGTACAAGACCGACGCGGTGCTCGCGCTCTCGAGCGCGCTCATGGCCGAGGGCCGCGAGGGCCTGCCTGAGCGCGACCGCTCGATCATCGCCCGCTGCGTCGGCGAGGCGTACCGGGAGTGCGCGAGGGACGGCCGCCTGCCCACGCTCGGCGACTTCCACGCGGCGCTGCTCGCTCAGCCCGAGTCCGAGGCCGCCGACATCGCGCTGCGCTACGAGCGCTACGTGAAGGGCGCGTTCTCCTTCTTCAACGGCCAGAGCAACGTGGCGCTCGACAACCGCATCACCAACATCGACATGCACGGCCTCGGCCAGAACATGCGCGTGTTCGGCATGATCACGGCGCTCGAGATGGTGCGCAACCGCGTGATGGTCACGCCGCCGCGCCCCAACTACACCTGGCTCTACATCGACGAGGTGCAGAGCCTCTTCGCGCACCCGACGGTGGTCGAGTACTTCGCCCGCCTGTGGCGCGAGGGGCGCAAGTTCGGCCTCATCTGCACCGGCATCAGCCAGAACACGAGCCACATGCTGGCCAACGCCGAGGCCCGCGACATGGTGCTCAACTCCGAGTTCTTCCTGCTGCACAAGCAGTCCACCGCCGACCTCGACGCATGGGCGGAGATGCTCCAGCTCTCCGCCACGGAGCGCGGCTACATCGGCGACGCCGTCAAGCCCGGCGAGGGGCTGCTCATCAGCGCCGGGATCCGCGTGCCCATCACCGACGACTTCCCGAAAGGCCCGCTCTACGACCTGTGGAACACCAAGCCCGCAGAGGTCGCCGAGCGCGAGATGCGCCGGGCGGCGCGAGAGGCGGAGGAATAGGAATGGCCGTCCCGAGCGAGGGCGGCGGGATGCTCGAGGTGGTCGGGGCGCGGCGCCGCGACGTGCTCACCGCGGGCGACGTCGCGGAGACCGAGCGCGACGCCCTGGGAAACGTCTCGGAGGGCGCCGGCCCGCTCGACGAGGCGGGAGGCCCCGCCGCAACGGCGAAGGGGCGCCCGTCCAGGCCCGACGCCCCGGAAGGCGGGCTCGGGGACAAATTGTCCCAACCCGCCGGCGACCGGCGCGCGGCGGCCGCGATGCGCTCGCGCGTCGAGGCGGCGAAGCTGGCGATCGCCCGGGAGGCCGTCTCCCAACTCGACGACTCGGAGGAGCTCGAGGGCGCCTCGGGCATGTACGACGCGGGGCGTGCGGCCGAGAAGGCCGCGGGAAGGCTGCGGCAGAGGAAGGCGAAGAAAGCAGCCCAAGGCAGCCGCAAGGCGGCGACCGCCCTCGGCGCCCCAAAGGGAGGCGCGCGCGGCCCCGAGGCAGCCGGCGCGACCGCCCCGGCCAAGCACCAGGCGGCCCAGGCGGCCGCGCAGGCGTCGGGCGAGGCGGCCCGCGCCGCGGGGTCGAAGGGCGCCGCCTCCGCGATCGCGGGCGCGGTCTCGGGCGCCGCGCCCGCCCTGCTCGGGGCGGTGGCCGGCATCGTGGCCTTCGTCGCCTGCGCGCTCGCCGTCGCGCAGCTGCTGAGCGCGCTGTTCGGCTTCTGGGACGACGCGGCCTCCAAGCGGGGCCTCGAGGGGCTGCCGCCCTACATCACCTACGAGATGGTCGAGGCGGCGCTCGAGTGCCAGGAGGAGTACGGGCACCCGGCGGGCTGCACCATCGCGCAGATCATCCAGGAGTCCGGCCAGGGCGACCGCATGAGCCAGCTCGCAGAACGCGACCACAACCTCTTCGGCATGAAGTGGTGGTCGGGCTACGCTGGCTGCCCCGAGGTGGCCGGCAAGGCGAACTGGGCCACCAGCGAGGAGTACGTGCCCGGCGAGCACACCCAGATCACGGCGAGCTTCATCCGCTTCACCGGCGACGCCGAGTGCATCCGCTTCCGCAGCAGGGTCTTCCTGCAGGCGGAGCGCTACTCGGGCAACGCCCTCATCCGCGAGGCGATCGAGAGGCGCGACTCGGACAGGATGGCCGAGGGGCTCAAGGACGCCGGCTGGGCGACCGACTCGTCCTACGTCGAGTCCCTGAAGTCGATCATGGCGCAATGGGGCCTCTACAGGTTCGACTCCATGACGGTCGAGGACCTGAAGGACGCATCCGCGAGCGGGAACGCGATCGTCGAGGCGGCGTACAGCCAGCTCGGCGTGCCCTACGTGTGGGGAGGCTCGACCCCCGGCAAGGCGCTCGACTGCAGCGGACTCACGCAATACTGCTACGCGCAGGCGGGCATCCGCATAAGCCACTACACGGGTTCCCAGTACGAGGAGCTCAGGCGCATACCGCTCTCGGAGGCGAAGCCCGGCGACATCCTCTACCGCTCGGGCCACGTGGCCATCTACATCGGCGACGACAGGTACATACACGAGCCGCGAACGGGCGACGTGTGCCGTATAGCGAGCGGCATCGGCAGCTTCAGCTGCGCGCTCACCGCGAGATAGGAGAAACCAATGCAGGGAAAGTCAAGGGTCATGGCCGCCGTCGCGGCAAGCGCGCTCACCGTGGCGCTCGGCGCGGGCGCGGCGCGCTGCGCCATCGCCCCGCAGGAAGGCGCGCAGGATAGCCCCCAGGGGCAGGAGCAGCCCGCGGCTGCAGGCGCCGACGCGGCAACCGGGAAGGCCACCTCGGGCGCCGAGGCGCTCTGGAACACCGCATGGACGGGCGCCGACGACCCGACAGCCACGCTGCGGATCGTCGAGGGCGCCATGGTGGAGAGCGCGGGCGGCACCGAGCGCGCCTGGTTCTTCTCGGCCGAGGAGCCCTCCGAGGCCGGCGGCGTGCTCAGCATGCCCATCGAGGTCAAGGGAACCGGCGATAAGGCGGGAGGCCTGTCGCTCATCCAGATCTCGGGCGATGGGGACAACCGCACCCTGGCATGCGACCTTCTGATGCAGGCCTACGTGCCCCAGAAGGCGCAAGTCGGAGCGTTCTCCGTGACCGGCACCGACGACCGCCTCTCCGAGGCGCTTGGCGCAGACGTCGCCGCCATCGAGGAGGCCGTCGCCGGGAAGGCGGCGGAGGTGTCCCCGCAGGCGACGGGAGCCACCTGGGACAAGGAGGTGTGGCTCGACTACGCCGGAAACGTCGCGTCGACGACCTTCACGCTCGACGACCCCGCCTCGACGGTGGTCACCGTGGTCTCGCGCGGCGGCTCGCTGGAGGCGATGTAGCCGTGCGGGCGCTTGAATCGCAACGCCGAAGGGCGTTCGCCATCTCCGCCGCGACGGCATTCGCCCTCTGCGCGCTCCTGCTCGTCCCCGCGCAGCCGGCATACGCCGACATAGCCGGGGACGTCAACGATTGGCTGTGCGGCCTTCTGCGCGACTGCTGCAACTGGATGTTCAAGGCGCAAACGGGCGTGCTCGGGTCGATCGGCGCGAACGGGATCCTCTCGGCCGACTTCGCGCACATGCTCACGAGCTCGAGCGACCTGACCATGCACGACGTCGCCCGGGGCGTATGGCAGGTTGCCATCCTGCCGATCGGGTGCGGGGTGCTCGGCCTGGTCTTCACCCTGAAGCTCATCGAGATCTCCCAGCGCATGGACGGCAGCCAGAGCCTTCCCGGCGTCAAGGAGGTCGTTTTCCTCCTCGTGTTCTTCGCCGTGTTCCTGTTCCTCATACAGAACAGCTTCGACCTGATGGCGTCGATCTACGAGGTCTGCGGGCTCGCCATCGACCGAGTCGAGGCGCTCTTCGGCGCCGGAGGCGCGCTCGACCTGCCCGAGGTGTCCGTCGTCACCACCGACGACGACATCCCGTCGCTCATCGCCATGCTCGTCGTGAGCCTCATCAGCTGGGTCGTGGTGCTGGCGGCCTACGTCGTCACCCTCGTGGTCTGCTGGGCCCGCGCGCTCCAGCTCTACATCATGGCCGCGTTCGCCCCGATCCCGCTGGCGTTCCTCGGCATGGACGCCACGCGCCAGATAGGCCTTGGCTACCTGAAGAGCTTCGGGGCGGTCTGCATCGCCGGCGTCATCATCCTCGTGCTGCTCATATCGTTCCCGCTCGTGCTCGGCGGGCTCACCGGGGCGAACCCCGGGACGGGCACCCCGGCCGACGCGGTCGCGAACGGGCTCACCTACGCGCTGCAGTACCTGGCCATGTGCGTGCTGCTCATCCTGGCCCTCGTGAAAAGCGGCTCCTGGGCGCGCGACATCGTGAGCGGCTTCTAGCGGAAAAGCGAGGAAGGGGGCGGTCGCCATGAGATAGGGGCGCCGCGCCGGGGCACGCGTCCCGGCGGATGAAGACAAGGACCGATTGAAAACGAAAAGGAGGAAAGACATGGAAGAGAGGAAGAACGTGTACCTCTCGCTGCACAAGAGCTTCGTGCGCGAGGGCATCGAGTACACCGACCGCGCGACCGGCGAGGCCAGGACCTTCAACTCGGCGACCCTTCCCAAGGGCACCGTCGTCGACGGCATGGACGTGGGAGGCTACGAGTTCAGCCCCATGTTCGTTAACGAGAGCCGCTTCAAGGGGGCCGACTTCCGGGACATACCGCTGCTCGCGAACCGCGAGGTGTGGCTGAGGAAGACGGTGATGGGCCCGGACGGCCAGCCCGAGCTCGACGAGGGCGGACGCGCGGTCAAGGACACCGTGAAGGTCATGCCGGCGCAGCTCAAAGAGGCCGTTGACGCAGGGCGCTCGCGCTACCTCGCGGAGCGCGCCGAGCACGCCCGCCAGGCGAGCCGCGCTACCGAGCACGAGGCGCCCCGCGCACAGCGAAGCGTCGAGAGATAGGGAGGCGGAAAGATGAACGCAGCGAAAGACTGCACCCTGCAGGAAAAGCTCCTCCGATGCGCCATGGCGCTCATCCTGGCGGCGGGGGCGCTGCTCGCCTCCGTGGCGGCCTCGCCCGCCTACGCCGCGCCGAGCACGGTAGACGTGTCCGTCGGCGGCAAGATCCCCTACGGCGGCTTCGCCACCACGTGGATGAGCGCCGACGGGAACATCGCCTACTGCGCCGAGCCCTCGTCCCCGACGCCCGCGCCGGGCTCCTACTCGACGAGCCCCGTGCCGAGCGACGACGTGACAGCGGCGATCTGGTACTCGTTCGGCTCTCCCGGCTTCGACGCGTCGATGTTCCCGGGCAGCTGGTACGACGGCGGCGGCTGGGACGACGCGAAGTACGCCGCGGCGAGCCATGTGCTCATCGCCTACGCCTACTCTGGGTCCGAGTCGGCTGCCACGCACGGCACGAGCGCCGAGTTCGCCTCCTGGGCGAAATCCGAGCTGATCGGCGGGACCTTCGCCAAGATGAAGGCGGGCGCCGGCAGGGTCTCCGCCGGGTTCGAGGCGTTCTGCGTCAGGACCGGCGGCGGCTCACAGACGCTCGTGAGCTTCAGCTGGTCCGCAGGCGGCGTCAAGGTCGCCAAAGAGGACTCCGAGGCGGGCGCAGAGCCCCAGGGCGACGCCTCGCTCGACGGCGCGAGCTTCTCCGTCGTTAACGAGACCGGCCGGTACGTGCTGGTCGGCGGCAAGTACTACGCCGACGGAGAGGTCTGCGCCACGATCAAGACCGCGCCCGAGAACGGATCGCACGTCGCCGCGACCGGCGCCGACGCACTTCCCGCAGGCAATTACCGCATCGTCGAGTCCGGAGCGCCCGAGGGCTACGACGCCAGCGACGCCTCCGTCGCGTTCACCGTGAAGGCCGGCGAGGTGCGCGACCTCACGGGCGACCCCGTGACCGACGAGGTCTTCCGCGGCGGCGTGCAGGTGACCAAGTCCGACAAGGAGCTGCAGGCGTCCGAGGCGCTCGCGGGCAGCGGCCACAAGGAGGCGCCTGGCGAGCACCCCGGCCTCGACGGGATCGAGTTCACCGTCACGAACCGCTCGGCGCACAAGGTCCTCGTTGACGGCGAATGGCACGAGCCGGGCGAAGCCGTGGCCACGCTGACCACCGCATGGAACGACGAGGCCGGCGCCTACACCGCGCAGACCGCGGCCGACGCACTGCCGTACGGAACCTACGACGTGCGGGAGACGGCGACGAACGGGAGCTACCTACTGACCGACGGCGAGCCCCGCACCTTCGAGGTCCGCACCGGCGGCGAGATCGTGAGCGCCTCCGCGGACGGCGCCGCGCTCGAGTTCCGCGACCAGGTGGTGCGCAACGACCTCGAGCTCTCCAAGAAGAGCGAGACCGACAACGCCGGCCTCATGGTCCCGTTCGCCATCGAGAACGCGGCCACCGGCGAGACGCACGTGCTGGTGACGGACCGCAACGGCGACGCGTCCACCGCGAGCAGCTGGAACAGGCACTCGAGGGACACCAACGCCAACGACGCCCTGCTCGGCCATGAGGGCCCGATTGCTGCCGCCGACATGGACCCGAAGGCCGGCATCTGGTTCTCGCTCGGCGAGGACGGCTCCTCGGCGCCGGTCGACGACTCGCTGGCGGCACTGCCGTACGGCGCCTACACCATGACCGAGCTGCGCTGCGAGGCCAACGAGGGCCTCGAGCTCATCACCAGGAGCTTCTGGATCGAGCGCGACTCGACGGTGGCCAAGGCCGTGTGGATGGGCCTTGACGACCAGGAGGGCCCGCGCATCTCCACCACAGCAAAGGACGGGGCGGACGGCGACAAGGACGTCTCGGCCGACGCCGAGGCCAAGGTCGTCGACGCGGTGGCCTACGAGGGGCTGAAGGCCGGCGAGGAATACGAGCTCTCGGCAACCCTCGTCGACAAGGCGACCGGCGAGCCCGTGACCGATGCCTCGGGCAAGCCCGTGGGGGCCAAGGCCGAGTTCGCGCCCGCGCTCTCGACGGGCAGCCAGGACGTAGAGATCTCCTTCGACGCGAGCCTGCTCGGCGGCCGCGACCTGGTCGTGTTCGAGAGCCTTCGCAAGGACGGCGCCGAGGTGGCGTCGCACGCGGACCTCTCCGACGAGGGCCAGACCGTCCACGTCGCCGTCGAGGTGGGCACCCAGGCGGCCGACGCCGCCGACGGCGACCAGGTCATCGAGGCCGGCAAGGCAAAGGTCGTCGACACGGTGGCCTACAAGGGCCTCGTCCCCGGCGAGACCTACATCGCCGTGGGCACGCTCATGGACAAGGGCACCGGAGAGCCGTTCCTCGACAAGGACGGCAACGAGGTGACCGCGCGCACGCCCTTCGAGCCAGAGGCGCCCTCCGGCACCGTCGAGGTGGCCTTCGAGTTCGACACCGAGGGCCTGGCCGAGGGAGACGAGCTCGTCGTCTTCGAGAAGGTCCTGGACTCCGCCGGCAACGTCGTTGCGACCCACGAGGACATCGACTCCGCCGAGCAGAGCGTCGTCGTGGACAACCCCGACACGCCCGAGGTGCCCGAGGAGCCCTACGCCAAGACCGGGGCCGACGCCCCCGACGCCACCGGCTACGCCGTGGCCGCAGGCATCGCTCTAGCAGCTGCGGCGGGCGCGGGCGGAGTGCTCGCGTACCGCAAGCGCAAGACGGCCGGCGCAAGCAAGGACGCGGCAGCCGAAGAGCCTGCCGAAGAGCCGGAAGAGTAGCGGCGCCGCATCGATACCGAACCGGAGGCCCTGGGCGCCCGCCCGGGGCCTCCCCTGCGAACGGGGGAGGACATGAACAAAGGGAAAGCCGCCACGGCACTCGCCATTGCCGTGGCGTTGCTGGCGCTGGCGGCGCTCGCCGTCCTGCCGCTGCCCGAGAGGAACCCGTACGGGGTGCACGAGGCGCCTGCTGCGGAAAAGGATGCGGCAATGGAGGCTCAAGAGACGGGAGGCGGCATCGACTGGGACGCCCTTCCCGCCTCCGTCGTCGCTTGGGTGCGCGTGCCGGGCACGACCGTCGACTACCCGATCGTCCAGGGCCGGCCCGAATCGCCCGACTTCTACCTCACGCACGACGCCGGCGGCGAAAGATCAGCGTGGGGCGCTCCCTACATCGACGCCGGGTGCGCGCAGGGCGCCGAGAGCCCGCTCGTCATCGTCTACGGGCACCACATGTCCGACGGCACCATGTTCGCGCCGCTCGCGCAATACTCGTCGCGCGGTTTCGCCGAGGGGCACCGCACCATCCGGGTCTACACCCGCGAGAATGCGATCGAGCTCGAGGTCTTCGCGGCTGACGTGGTCGACGCGAGCTCAGAGGGCAAGCGGACCAACTTCGCCGGCGCTGCGGAGCTCGACGCCTACCTCGGGGACAAATTGTCCCAGTGCGAGGTCGTCCTGGAAGATTCGGCGGACATCGCGCATGCCTGGGCCTTCGTGACGTGCAGCTACCAGACGAGCAACTCCCGCACCGTGGTCTACGCGAAGGAGGTGGAAACATGGGATTCGCGCCCTTCGGAATAGGGCTCCTCATGGGGCTCCTCACGCTCACGGCCTACGCCTGCTGCGCAGCCGGCGACGACGACCGAGACTAGGACTTGCAGATCGAAACTACAACCGAATATGGCCCTTCGACCCCTTGCCGCTATATCTCGGCAAGGGGTCTTGCATGTGGTGAGATAATTTACGCACTTGATAGAAACAAGACGCTGCCGGCTGCTTCTCGATAAGCTTCCGGTTGTCCATGAATAGAGGTACGCAATTGGGAAAGATTAAGCTGCAAGACGTCAAAAGGGCCATCGACATCGGAAAAGACGTTCTGCCCTTCGTTGAGCCCGCTGTGAACAAATACGGGCCCGCTCTGATCGACTGGGGGCAGCAAAGGGGGAAGCAGGCGGCAGATAGCCTGGGAGAAGCCAGGGACTCATTCCTTTCAAAGGGTCGGGCAATCAAAGACAAGAAGGAGCAGCAAAAGTCACTCGAGGCATCCCGCAAGAAGGCCGTGGCAAGCTCGCTTCCGCCGACCTCCGCAAAAGATTTCTTCGAGAACTTCGAGAACAACGTCTCCAGCGAAGCCGACCTCAGCGATGGGTACATGGCGATCGCCGGCTGCTACGCCGTCGTCACGATGAAATCGGCACGAGAGAAAGACCCTTCCGCCTACGAGGACGTCTATGTCGGTTGCGGCAAATCCATGGGCTTCAGCATATACACACAGCTTTGCGGTTTCGGCAACATCGACGTCTACGCTGACTTCAAGTTCAAAAGACCAATGATGATTCTGCTCTTCCCGTGTGAGGAGAAAGACCTCGAGACCCGCTATGAGGCCCTCGTCAGGGATCTTCAGGCCGAGGGCTCGTACAACAAATGGGACGTCCTGGCGCGTTCCGATGAGGCGAGATAGGCGCTAAGAGCATGAGCGACAAAGAACTTGCGCCAATCAGCGTCGAGGTCGTTCCCGTCGAGGACTTGGAGAACATCAGGCTCGTCGCGAACGCCGATGCGGGCAAAGAGAACAACGTCGGCATCGGAGAGCGGGCGGACGCCATTCTCGGCCTCGCCTCGGACGTCATAGACCTCGTCGAGGAAAACAGCTCTACAAAGTCGAGGTTCCCGAAGGCTACAGCTTTAAGGACCTCGTCGCCTCGAAGAAGGATCCGGAAGCGGTAAGGGCCCTCGTCCGAGACCCGAAAGGTCGCCTGAGCGGCGACGTCTCCCTCAAAGCCGCTGGGGTCAGCCCCGCACAGATCGCCAGCGTCGGCCTTGCCGCAGCGGCGATGGTTGTCGGTCAGGCGTACATGACCGAAATCAGCGACAGCCTCCAGTGCATCGACGCCAAGCTGGAATCGATCGCCTCCATGATCGCCGGCGACCAGAGGGCGAAGGTCAAAAACGCCCTGGACATCGCTAGGACCTACGCAGCCCTTCATGACGATTACCTCCAAAAGCCCGCTGAGGCACGACAGGCGGCAAGAAACGAGATCGAGGGCAGGTACAACGACGTCGGTCAGGTAATCGATTGGATTACCGAGCAACTCGCCGGCATCGAAGACAAGGCCAGGGACGCCGCTGAGCGCGAAAAAGACCTCGAACCGTTGCTTAAAGAGGTCCAATCCTACGAGGCTCAGTTGGGGGTGCGGCGTGGAGTATGGACCACCGGTTTCTCGGCGCGCGCCTCATTTCTCGACAGCGTACACACATTGTTCGCGTTCGGCGCCGCATCCCCTTTTTCCCAGGATCTTTGTTCCGAATTGAGATACAGACGATCAGAGGCTATCCTGCTCATCAGGATGCTTGCATACTTTGATGGTGCGAGTTGCGGACACGCAAGAGCTACGCGTTTGGTTCGTTTTCAGCGGTGTTGGAAGTATCGGCTCAATGAAAAGCCAAGTTGACATTTTCGTGGACCGAGGCTTAGAAATGGCTTTTCTCGCTTGCGCAGACATGGTGCATAAAAGCGTTTTGCTTGGGAATTCTAACGAAATAAATAACCACATAACGTAAATGCAGCCATAGATACAAAAGGAATCGAATGGCCAGAGAGGATTGCCCTTTCCGATGGTCGATTCTTGACAGGCAAACTCAAGCCTCGTTAATATTACATGGTTTGCCAGACCGAATTAACAAAGGAGGGGTGTCGTGGTTGGTCTTTTCCGCACGTGGATGAGCGCCTAGAAAGCGGCGCTGTTGTGGCGTCGCGCTGTTTTTCTGCACGCCATTTCACGATTGGACATAACCATGATATTTGAAACCTCTCGGGGCAGGTCTGCTCTGCTGTGCCATTCATGGCAATTCAAGCTTTGTTTCGTATGGGGCGGGGAGCTCGTTTCGACATTGACGAGTTCGATTCTCCAAATGGGTCTTATTTGGCATCTCGCCCTCACGACAGGGTCGTCTTCTCTCCTCTCCTTAGCATCGCTGGCAGGCTTTCTGCCGATTGCTTTGTTCGGAATCCTTGCGGGCGCCCTTGTCGACAGACTGCCTTTGAAACGTGTCCTCATCGGCACCGACCTCTTCATTGCCGCGGTGGGCGCCGCCTTGACGATTGCCTCGTTGGCCGGCAGCTTACCTGCATGGCTAATTCTCATCGCCCTGTTTCTCCGTGCAGTTGGCACTTCGTTCTACACGCCAGCCTCCCAATCTCTCACGCCCCATCTCGCCCCGCCAGAGCATCTCGTTCGCCTATCGGGGGTGACTCAGGCGATTCAGTCCGGCGGATACATTCTTGGCGCCGCGCTTGCAGCAGTGATTTATCCCGTGGCGGGCATTACCGCTATGATTGTCCTCGACGTGCTGGGAGCGCTTTTCGCTTCTTTAGCCGTCCTCGCCGCACAGATAGACGCAGGGGGACTCGACGAAGCCGACCGCAGCTTGCCCTTTTCCAATAAGGTTCGAGAGCTCTTCTCTGAGATTTCGGACGGCTACAAGCTGACTAGGGGGTACAGGGGGCTGCTCGCCCTTCTTTGGTGCGGGTTCGTCTTCGCTTTCGCGTTCTCTCCGCTCGCGGCATTGTTCCCAATAATGACCTTGGGGCATTTTGGCGGTAGCACGGGGGATGCCGCTTTGGCGGAAATCCTTTTTTCTGCAGGCATGCTGGCTGGGTCCGGCATCTTGGCGGTTACGGGAGGGTTCCGCAATAGGTCGTTCACCATGGTCGCCGCGATTGCCAGCTTCGGCATTGCCGCAATCGTATCCGGATCGCTCGGCCCGTCATTGTTCGCTGCTTTCCTGCCGATGAGCTTTCTTATGGGCGCATGCTCCCCGTTGTACGCGGGAACCCAGACTGCCCTTATGCAGGAGCAGATACCTCCTGAGTACCTAGGCCGCGTTTTCGGCCTCTACGGAACCATCATGGCGTGGGCCATGCCCATGGGCCTCGCGGCCCCCTCCGTTTTTGCGGATCTGCTTGGAGCTCCGTTATGGTTCGTCGGCTCTGGAGCGACCATGGTACTGCTTGCGATGGCTATGCTGCTTGCTCCGAGCGTCCGAAACGTGGGGAAAAGAGATACCGGGCGGATTCAATAGCCCAAGTATTCGAAAAAAAGAGGCAGCAGCCATCGGTTCACGCGTCAGCCTTCAAGCCCTTGCGACGACGAGGTATTGCACCGACATCCCACATCGCGCTCCTTATTCGTCGCCAACTATCATTTTCGGATTTGCCGGCTTGCGCAAGGTCAAAACGCTCGCGCCGGCAATTGGGCAAAGGCGAAAAATCGACGTGAGCAATCTTTTTTGGCATGGCTGCGCTTCCAGTAAAAGGCTAATACACAAAAGGCGGTTCAACCTATGGAACTCATAGTCAAAGCTAAAGACATCTTTTTGGAATATGCCGGCCGCGATATCCTGGATATCGAAGAGTTGGAAATCTACTCCTACGATCGCATCGGCTTGGTGGGAGACAATGGCGCAGGCAAAACCAGCCTGCTTAAAATTCTGAGCGGCAATCTTACCATTGCGGACGCCGACGTCAGGCGCTTCGGCAGCATTGCCCTCATCGGCCAACTCGATGAACTCGACCTTGATGCGGCTCAGGACAGTGGTGAGATGCTCTCCCGTCTCAACGTCGCCGGAGTGGCGCAAGAGACGATGAGCGGCGGAGAGGAAACACGCGCCAAGATTGCCTCTGCGCTCTCCCAGCATGCAAGCGCGATCTTTGCTGATGAGCCTACGAGCCACCTCGACCAAGACGGCATCAGCCTTCTCGTCGGACAACTCAAGGCATTTGATGGAGCCCTTCTCATTGTGAGCCATGACCGTTATTTTCTCGATCAGGTAGTGGACAAGATCTGGGAGCTCAAAGACGGCGGTATTTCCGAATTCTGGGGTGACTACACCGACTATCTGCGACAGAAAGAAGAAGAGCGCAAAGTTCAGGCGGCTCGATACGAAGAGGCGATGCGCGAGCGCGAGCGCCTTGAAGCCGCCATCGAAAAACAACGGAAAAAAGCACGGCAGGTCGACGCCAAGCAGAAGGGCGCAAAGAAAAGCAACGAGTATGCAGGTCGATTGGGGCATCAGAAAGCAACCGGCACCAAACAGAAGAGGATGTACCAGGCGGCTAAGGACATGGAGAAGCGCCTCGAAGCGCTCGAAGGGATTGAGGCCCCCGACAGCATTCGCACCGTGCGGTTCCGCCAGAGCAAGGCCCTGGAACTGCATAGTAAATTTCCCATCTCGGCAGACGATTTCAGCTTGAGCTTCGGCAACTGCATGCTCTATGACCACGCGAAATTCGAGATACCGCTCGGTGCCAAAGTGGCCATCACCGGTGGCAACGGTACAGGAAAGACCAGCTTGCTGAAGGCAATCGCTCGACGCGCCGACGGTATCAACATCTCTCCCAAGGCAGAGATCGGTTACTTCGAGCAAACAGGCTACAAGTTCGACGCCCGTCAGTCTGCGATCTCGTTCATGCAGGATGGTTGCGAGTACAGCATGACCGAAATCCGAAGCGTCCTCGCCTCTATGGGAATCGGACCGCGTGACCTGGCAAAGGACGTTGGCGTTCTCTCGGGAGGCGAAGTCATCAAGCTGCTGCTCGCGAAGATGCTGCTGGGCAGATACAACATCTTGCTCATGGACGAGCCTGGAAATTACCTGGACATCAAGAGCGCCGAAGCCCTCGAGCAGATGATGAGCGCCTATGCCGGAACGATAGTGTTCGTCTCCCACGATAAGAGGCTGGTCGAGAACGTCGCAGACATTATTTACGAAATAAAGGACACCAAGCTAGTCAAAATCTTTCAGCGCGAATAACCCTAAATGAGCAGGATATATTCCCAGAATGGAGACAAAAGGCCTCGAAGGGGGGGGTGCCTCCAGGCCCTGTCGGCGCTCGCCATGACGCGCATGTACTACGACGGCAGCATGGACGACCGCAGCGCCCTCATCGAAGAACAGCGGATCCTGGACAAATCTCAGGGCTTTCTGAAAAAGAGGCAGGTCCTCGCAGCGCTCATGGAGATGAAGATCGGGGGCATGAAAGGGACGCCCATCGCGCTTCCTCGCGGAGCCCAGGGAAACGCCCTCAAGAGGCTGGTCTCTCAGACCCCCAGAGCCGCTGCAAAAGAGCAACTCCTCGAAGCTAAGGTTGAGATGCGCGCGAGCCTACGCTCCGGAGAGTCGAAGCTGAGGTCCGAGGCCGAAGATCGAAAAGGCAAAATCCAACGCATCGCGGCGGTATCCCGGTCAGCCAGGACGCTGCTCACTGATGGGACCGACTGCTGGCTCATCGACGATCAGACAGATTAGGAAAGACAAAGAGGCGGGCAATTGCCCGCCTCTTACTACATCACCCACTTGAACACGGCGCGGAACAGCCAGACGAAAAAGCCCAGCGTGACCTTAAGCGCCGCCTTGAGGAACCTACCAAGCCTCTTCATCGACGTCACCCCAATCTTCCTTGACCTTGCGGGCACCATCCTCGGCGCCCTCTTCCTTCTCTTGCGCGAGCAGCCTCGCCAGCTCGTCGGGCACGCCCGGGACCTCCGCCCTCCCCAGCGCGCGCTGCAGCTCCTTTATCTGCGACTTCAGCGGTTTTGAGGGAGGACCCACGTGCTCGCGGTAGCAGGCGCCGATCGCGGCCGCGTCGCACAGGTATCCCCGCACCCGGGCGAACGCCTCGTCGCCGTCGAGCAGGACGCGCCGGGCTCGCCCGAGCTCGGCCTCCGAGGCAAGCATGAAGCGCCATCCGCGGGACCTGCGTGCGGCCGGGATGCCGTCCGCGGGCGCGTCGGCGCGCCAGTCGTCGCGCACCTGGTGCCAGTTCGCCGTGAGCCAAAGCCCCTTCTCGGGCACCTCACGCATCTCGAGCTCGAACTCCGTGAGCATGTTCGCGCCGGAGAACGGCGACCCCTCCGTGAACGAGAGCGTGTCGAACAGCGTCGTCCTGCCGCCCTCGTACTCTATCCTCACCATCATCTCCGGCCCCTCTCCCTGCGCTGGTCCTGCTGGGCCCGCTGCCGCTCGGCGGCGAGGATGCGCTGCTGCTCGTCCTCATGCCGGCTGCCGCGCTGGTTGTCGCCGGCTTCGCCGCGCTTGTCGCCGTTCCCGTAGCGGGTCTTGAGGGGCATGAGGCCGTTCTCCGCTATGTAGGCTCGCGCAGCCTCGAGGCGGCGGTACCCCTCGCCGCCCGCCTGGCCGCGGCGCTCGAGCGTCGCCATCCTGAGACCGAACTCCTCGATCGACTCGACGTCGAACTTCGCGCAGGTCTCGAGCGCCGAGGAGAGCCTGCTCAGCTCCGAGAGGTCGTTGAGCTCGAGGGCCCGCTCGGCGGCCTCGCGGATGCGCGCGGTGCTCGCGTCCGTGGGGCGGTAGGCGCCTTCGCGCTCGAACCGCCGGCGGAGCATCTCCTTGCCGTAGACGAACCCCAGGCGCTCGCCGCTGACCTTCTTGGACGGCTCCTCTGCCAGGCTGAACACCCAGTCGTCCCGCCTCGCCTTGGCCGAGTTGTCGGCGACGTGCACGCCCAGGGCGTCGAGGATGCCGAGGAACTCCGCCTCGTCGCGCGCCGTGGTCTTGGCGAGCGCGACGCGGGCGCGGATGTCGCCGACCCACGAGTAGCCGCCCGAGCGCATGATCTCCTTCTCGGCCCGGCCCAGGTAGACGCTCCTGCGGCTCCTGGGCCCGCCCGCACCTGCCCGCCCGCGCGCCTTCGACGGAGATTCGGGCGCCCGGTCGTTGGAGAGCCCCGACAGCCCGCGCTCGCGCGCCATGTCCTGCAGGTCTCGGTTGAGGTCCTCGGGGTGCTGGGTCTGCATGCGGTAGCCCGTGCGGAGGTTCGCGTTGTTCACTACGATGTGCGCGTGGGGTATGCCGCGGGCGTTGTCGTCGTGGTAGACGATGGCGATCTCGTGGTCGCCGAAGTGCTTGAGCGCCCACGAGCACGCGAGCTCGCGCAGCGCAGCCAGGTCGATGTCGTCGCCGGGGTCCGGCGAGAGCACGAAGTGCTTGAACGTGCGCGCGGGCTTTCCCCTCCAGGGTGCGTCCGTGCCGAAGGCGGCGCGAGTGGCGTCCATCTCGGCGTCCCAGGCGCAGGCCTCCTTGGCCTCGTCTCCCAGCGCGCCGGCGTCGCGCTCGTCGTAGCTCAGGTTGAACAGGTCGCGCGCGAGGGCGCGGCCTCCCTTCTCGAGGTAGCGGCGGATGCCTCCGGTCGCGCCGTGGCCGCTTATCGGCTTCAGGATCGGCATGGCGACCCCTCCACGAGCGAGTCGGCTCCGATGCGCCCGAGCTCGGCCGCCATCTCGCGGGCCGCGGCGTTCACGTCGGCGAGCTCGCGCTCGATCGTAGGGACGCTCTCCGCCACGAGGTCGCGGTCGACGCGCCCATGGCGGGCGTGGAAGTTGATGAGGTTCATCGCGTGCACGGCCTGGTTGTAGTGGTAGCCCCACTTCGTGAGCTCGCGCGACATCGCCCACAGGGCCCTGCGGTCCACGAGTATGCGGTGCTCGTCTCCCGCGTTGGCCTCCGTCGACAACGGTATGCGCACGAGGTAACGCAGGTACTCCGACTTGCTGAGGCCGGCGCGCTCGCACCGCTCGCAGAGCGCGTCGTAGTCGCCTCCCTCCATGCGGAACGTGACGCGGCGCTCCTTGCCTTTGGCGACGCCGGCTTCCTCTTCCATGGCGGATTCCTTTCCTCGGGCCCGCCGCGCGGCGGGCGCGTCTCTCTAGGGGCGCGGGGGATCCCCCGCAGGCGGCGGCCCGGCTCGGGCGCCGCCTCTGGGACCGGGCCTCGCGAAAGCGGGCTCCCGAACGGCCCGCGGCATGACGGGTCCGAGGCCGCCCGGTCCCCAAGTGCTATGGACGCCCGACGCGATGTCGGACGCCATAGGCTACTTGCTGGATTTCGAACCTGAGGCCCTTCTGCGGCCCTTCCGGGCATCGGCGCCCGCATCCGCGTACGGGGCGGTCATGAGCGCCATCTCCCGCAGCAGCGAGAGGTCGGCCGCGCTCGGGCTCTCGGGCGGGCTCTCCAGGAAGTCGGCGACGAGCCTCGCGGCCTTCGCGATGCGCCCGTCGGGGCCGGCCTGCGCCTTTCCCTCGCTCCTCACGTAGTCGGAGAGCTCCCGCTTGGTTCTTCGCCACGGCTCCATGGCGGCGTGCATCTCCGCCTGGCGCTCCTTCGGCATGCCCGCGAGAGCGCGCACCGCCTCGGCGCTGAGGTTGCCTCGGTCGGCCTCGGCGGCCCACTCGGGCGAGAGGTCCTCGGCGATCCGGCGGGCCAGCCTCTCCTCGCGCGCGATGGTCTTGCCGGAGACCTTGCGGCCCGTCTGCCGCTCGATGATGGCGGCCTTCACGTCGTCGACGCGCATGCCGGAAAGCGACGGGTCCTCGGAGCGCAGGCGCACGGCGTCGCCCCTGAGCGCCTCGGTCGCGGCGGCGCGCTCGGTCACGGTGAGCGCGCGGGTGAAGTAGTTCGCTGCGTGGAGCAGCGTCACCGCCCGCTCGTCGTCGATGCCCTCTATCACGCGGCAGGGCATCCTCTCGTAGGCGGGGTCGTCCTTCGCGAGCAGCGCGTAGGCGGCCTTGCGCCGGTGCCCGGAGACCATCTGCCACGAGCCGTCGCCGACCTTGCGCACGAGCGGCAGGTCGGTGAGGCCGTCGGCGCGTATGGACTCGGCGAGCTCGGCTATGCCCGCAGGGTCCATTGAGTAGGCGGCGTTCGCCGGGTGGTCGGCGATGTCGGCCACCGCGATCTCGGACACCGGGTAGCGCCCGCGGGTGCGCGACGCGCCGTCGAGGAGCCCCGTGATGGTGAAGCCCGCGGCCACCTGCCTAGGCGAGCTCACGGCACACCTCGTCTGCGAGCGCCTCGTAGTCGCGTGCGGGGCGGCTCCCCGGCTCGAAGGCCGCCACCGGCTTCCACTGCCAGCTGCCCTCGCAGACCTTGCTGCTCGCGTGGATTACCGTCTCGAACTGCTCGCCCGGGAAGAACCCGTCGAGCACGGCCGCGCCCGTGGCCTCGGCGTTGGTCATGCGGCCGGGCACGCAGGTGCGCAGTATCTTCCATCTGGGCGTGGGCATGCGGAGGGCGTCCGCGATTGAGCGCGTCGCCTCCACTGTGAGCGCGGTGCCGCGCATCACGGTGGAGTCGAGCTTCACGGGGATGACGACCATGCCGCCCTCCGCCGCGGCGAGGTAGGCGTTGAAGGCGAGCCTGCGCATCACGGGGCTGCAGTCGATGAGGCAGACGTCGTAGGAGCCCGAGGCGTCGTCGAGGGCGAACTTGAGGCGCTGCTCGCGCAGGAGCATCTCGTTCTGGTCGACGAGGTCGATGGTCGAGGCCACCACGTCGAGGTTCTCCCCGGCGGCGTAGGCGACCTCCTCCACGGGCGCGCCGCCGTAGAGCAGCTCGACCGATGTGCGCCGCTCGGATGCGGCCCGGTCGTAGAGGCCGAAGAAGTCGGTGGCCGACGCCTGCGGGTCGAGGTCGACGAGCAGGGTCCGGAGGCCCCGGGCGGCGAAGATGGCCGCCAGGTTGACGGCGGTAGTCGTCTTGCCGACGCCGCCCTTGTAGTTGGAAATGGCTATCGTGCGCATGGGTCGCGTCCTCTCTAGCGTGTAGCGTGGGGCGCGCCTCGCCGCATCCGGTCCGGCGCGCCCCGAGTCTCGGAGCGTCGGGACAAAACCGTACGGATTTGTCCGACAAGCGGAGTGTACCACGAAAACGTACGGATATGTACGCTTTCGTGGTACAGGGGCCGGATTCGGGGAGACCCGGCCCCGGGAGCCCGGGGCCGGGCGCGCCGCCTAGGAGAGCGGCTCCATCTCGCCGAAGCAGTTGATGTGGTGGCGCAGGAGCGCTCGGTTCTCCTTGACGACCATCATCGCCACCTCGTCGAAGCGGACCGGCGTGTCGGCGTAGTCGTCGCCGTTGCCGGCGAGCCACGTCGCCGCCAGCGCCTCGCGCAGCCCGCGCGCCCTGTGGGCCTCGGGGAAGCCGTCCGTCCCGATCCGGACCGTGGCGTCGACGAAGACCAGGGTCCCGTCCTCGTCCACCGCCACGAGGTCGATCCCGCCGATGCCCTCGGGCCCCTGCCAGGCCTCGTCGACGATTTCGTAGCCCTTGCGCTCGAGGAAGGCCTTGACCGCGCCCATCGCCTTTTCCTTCATGTCGTTCATGTCTTGCTCCTTAGACTCTGAGGCCCGCCCCTGTGGCGTGCCTTGCGTCGCGTGAGTCGCATGCAGCGCGGGCGTGCCGGCAAGGGAGGAAGCGAAGTCGGACGTGGTTGTAGAAATCTCCCGACGTCAGTTTTTCGCGTTGTTCGCGCGCGCAGCGCATGGGGCGAAGAACCCGAAAAAGTGTCGCGGCCCTTGCGGGCCGCCTGCCGGCGTGCGACCCTGCGCGTCCAAGGAGCGCCGGGGCGGGTTTCGGGTCGGAGGGGCGGAGGCGTGCGGCATGGAATCCGGCGTGGGCGCCGAGACCCTCCGGGCATGGGATGCGACCCGTCGGCGGTTGCTGGGCTCCCGCGGGGATTGGCGACGACGTCGCTGCGGGGACGGAGGCGGGTTCCCGAGTCGCGGCGCCGCGGCATGAGTCGGGACGGACGGCTTTCCCGCGCCGCTTGCGGCCGATGTGCGCACAAGATCGCTGGCGGTGAGGCTTTCGTTGCGCGGAACGGCTACGGTGCTGCGCGACACGTCCGTTGAGAGAAGGAGACGAGCTGATGTTGGGCTACGAAGAGAAGGTGGAGCGCCTCGAACTGCTCGACGCGGTGGCGGATGCCGGGAGGCTGGCGAGGGGCCTGGACCAGCTGCTCGAGTCCCTGGCGCACGCCGACCAGCTGGACCCGCTCGACGTCGAGGGGATCCTGGCCCTGAAGTCGATAAGCGAGAGGTGCGCCGAGCGCATCGGCGACGCCGCGCGAATCTTGGAGGCTCAGAACGAGGTTCTCTACGCCGAGGAGCGGGCAAACGCCAAACCTCGCGAAAACGAGAGATGAGGACCCGAACGAAAGCGGCCATCCAAGCCCTATCAGGGCGTCCATCGCCGTCCGCGCTCATATAAAGCCTGGGCATCGGCCGTCCTCGCATTCCCAGTGCCGCCGCGTGCCGCCGCGTTATAATGCTGCAAACGCATTTGTATTGCATTTCGAGCGATGGGAGCGCAGATGCCCGACAGCTACAAGGAGCTCATCAAGAGCAATCCCGACGAGACCGAGATCAGAAGCTTCCTGGTGGACGGCGACCAGGTCTCCGTGACCCTGCGCATCCCCGACACCCTGCGCGACGCGGCGAAGGAGGAGGCGGCCCTGCGGGGCATGAGCTTCTCCGCCTTCGTGCGCACCTGCATGATCGAAGAGCTCGCGAAGAAGGGGGCATAGAGGCGTGAAGTCGCTAAGCAACGTCGGCGCGGAGCGCCTGGGAGACGCCCTCGGCGAATCCATCGACGACGGCGCGAAGCTGTCGATAATCAGCTCGTATTTCACCGTGTTCGCCTACGGGGAGCTCAAAGAGGAGCTCTCCAAGGTCGACGAGGTGCGCTTCCTGTTCAGCGAGCCCACCTTCATCAAGCGCATGGCCGACTCGAAGGAGCCGCGCGAGTTCGAGGTAGCCCGCCGCGCGCGCGAGGTCGGCGTCGGCGGCTCGGGGCTCGAGCTCACGCTGCGCAACAACCTAAACCAACGCGCGCTCGCCCGCGAATGCGCCGAGTGGATCCGCGAGAAGGGCGTCTTCAAGTCCGCCAAGACGTCCGGCGCCATCCAGCCGGGCGGCACCTACGTGGTGGAGAACCCATCCGGCGACGACCACGCCTTCATGGGCGCCGCCGCGAACTTCACGCAGGAGGGCCTCGGCTACGAGCGCCGTCCGGGAACCGTGACCTGCGTGAGCCATTTCGAGAACGCGACCGAGGCCGTCGGCCTCAAGATGATGTTCGAGTCGGTCTGGGACAACCCCGCCATGGTCGAGGAGGTCACCGCGCAGGTGGCCGCCCAGGTCGAGACGCTCTACCGCGAGAACCCGCCCGAGTTCATCTACTTCCTGACCCTGTACCACCTGTTCCGCGACTTCATGGAGGACGACGAGGACAACGGCATCCGCCCCGGCCTCAAGTTCGAGGAGTCCGTGGTCTGGAGCAAGCTCTACGACTTCCAGAAGGACGCCGTCGTGGGCGCCATCCGCAAGCTGGAGAAGTACAAGGGCTGCATCATCGCCGACTCGGTGGGCCTGGGCAAGACCTACGAGGCGCTCGCCGTCATGAAGTACTACCAGGAGCGCAACGACCGCATCCTCGTGCTGTGCCCGAAGCGCCTGCGGGACAACTGGACCCTGTGGACGCAGGACAACGACGACCGCAACCCGCTGGCCGACGACCGCTTCAGCTACACGGTGCTCAACCACACCGACCTGTCGCGCTACCACGGCATGAGCGGCGAGGTGGACCTCGAGCACCTGCGCTGGGGCCACTTCGACCTCCTCGTCATCGACGAGAGCCACAACTTCAGGAACAAGAGCACCGACGCGGACAAGACCGACCGCTACACGCGCCTCATCGAGGACGTCATCAAGTCGGGCCAGCGCACGAAGGTGCTCATGCTCTCTGCCACCCCGGTGAACAACCGCCTGCTCGACCTGCGAAACCAGATCGAGCTCATCACCGAGGGAGACGACGCGTACCTCGCCGATACCGACGGCATCCCGTCGATCACCCACGTGACGCGCGTCGCCCAGCAGAGGTTCAACGAGTGGAGCAAGCTCTCCGACTCCGAGCGCACGACCGAGAGCTTCGTGAACGCGGTGAACGCCGACTACTTCAAGCTGCTCGACGTGCTGACCATCGCGCGCAGCCGCAAGCACATCACGAAGTACTACGGCGCCGCGAGCGGTACCTTCCCGGCGCGCCGGCCGCCCCTGTCGTTTCAGACGCCCATCGACCTAGAAGGCGAGCTGCCGCCGATTGCCGTGCTCAACGACATGATCGCCCAGCTCACGTTCGCCCAGTACCAGGTGCTCTCCTACGTGCGCGCCGACCAGCGCCGCAAGTACGAGGACCGCTACGGGGACACGTGGGGCAAGGACTTCGAGAGCCAGGTCCACCGCACGACGGCGGTGGCCAACCTCATGCGCGTCAACGTCCTCAAGCGCATGGAGTCCTCCGTGAACAGCTTCCGCATCACGCTGCGACGAATCCTCGACGGCTGCGTCGACCTGCGCGCGAGGCTCGACGCCGACGCGTCGGGGGTCGCCTACGGCACCGAGGGCCTCGAGGACGGGTTCGACGACGACGATGCCGAGGAGTTCGAGGCCGGCGGCAAGGTGCGAGTCGACCTGCGAGACGTCGACGCCCTGCGCCTGGGCCAGGACCTCGACTTCGACATCCAGGTGCTCCGGGCCCTGCTAACCTATGCCGACGCGGTGACGCCCGAGCGCGATGCCAAGCTCGTGAAGCTGCGCGACTTCATCGCGGGCAAGGTCAGCGAGCCGTACAACCCCGGCAACCGCAAGGTGCTGGTGTTCAGCGCGTTCGCCGACACGACGGCGTACCTTTTCGAGCAGCTGGCGCCCTGGCTGAAGCGCGAGCTCGGAATCGAGTGCGCCGAGGTGGCGGGCAGCTCCAACCGGACCTACTCGCTGAAGCTTCCCAGGACCACCTTCGAGAACATCCTCGCGAGGTTCTCTCCCGTCTCAAAGGAGCTGCCGGAGAGCCAGCGGGAGCTCGGCGAGATCGACGTCGTCTTCGCGACGGACTGCATCTCCGAGGGCCAGAACCTGCAGGACTGCGACTGCCTGGTGAACTACGACATCCACTGGAACCCCGTGCGCATCATCCAGCGCTTCGGCCGCATCGACCGCCTGGGATCGAAGAACTCCCAGATCCAGCTGGTCAACTTCTGGCCGGACATCGCGCTCGACGAGTACATCCAGCTCGAGGGCCGCGTGAAGGGGCGCATGGCGCTGCTCGACGCGTCGGCAACCGGCGAGGAGAACGTGCTGGAGGCCAAGGGCAATGGAGAGATGAACGACCTCAAGTACCGTCGCCGGCAGCTCCAGCAGCTCAAGAGCGAGGTGCTCGACCTCGAGGACATCTCGGGCGGCATCTCGATCACGGATTTCGCCTTCGACGACTTCCGCGTGGAGCTCCAGCGCTACGCCAAGGAGCATCCCGGCGCGTTGGAGAACTCGCCGGCGGGACTGCACGCCGTGGCCCCCATCCCCGACGAGCTTCGCAGCGACGTGAAGCCAGGCGTGGTCTTCTGCCTCAAGCAGAACGACGAGGGCAACGATCCCAGGGACACGAACCCTGTCTTCCCGTACTACGTGGTGTACGTGTCGGCCGACGGCGAGGTCATGACGAAGCACACCCAGCCCAAGCCGGCGCTCGACATCATGCGCGCCGTCTGCTCTGGGCATCCCGAGCCCATCGCTAAGCTGTGCCGCGAGTTCAACCGCGAGACCCGCGACGGGACGAGGATGGACGCCTACACCGACCTGCTTGACGATGTCGTTGCGGCCATCACCGGAACGCAGCAGGACAAAGGCATCGAGAGCCTGTTCAGCCTGGGAGAGGTCGGCAGCGGCACCGTCATGGGCTTCAACGACTACTCGTTGGTATGTTTCGCGGTGCTGCGATGAGCGGCATCGACTGGAACGGAATCCTGCGCCTGCCCGAAGCGGCGCTCGCGGGATGCCGCCGCATTCCCAAGACGGTGCTCGTCAAGCAGGCCATGCTCACCAAGACCGAGCAGAAGAGGCTCGACAAGGTCGCGCGCCTCGAGCACTTCGCCACGATCCAGAAGTCCACGACGCGCATCCCGCCGTACGAGGACGACGAGCGCAACGTGCAGAGCGTCGTCTTCCTCCGTTGCGAGATGACAGCCGGGACCATGGCGGTGGCCGAGGTGGCGGAGCTCGTGCACAAGTGCTTCCCGAACCCGACGGTGCTCCTGGTCGAGGCGGGCGGCTGCGCGTGCATATCGGTCGCCCTCACGCGGAGGAGCCAGGCCGAGCAGGGCGCGACGGTCGTCGACCGAATCGAGTCGACGGGCGCGTTCGATCCTGGCCGTTCAGAATACGCGGACTTCCTAGGCGCGCTGGCATTCGGGCGGCTCTCGCAGGGCGACCTCTGGGAGTACCTGGTCGACCTGTCGCGCACCGTAGCGCTGTCCCGCGCGATTGGCGGCCTGGGGTTCTACCCCGTATGCCCCGCTCGAGACCGGGAAAAGCTGATCGCCCTCACGTCGCGCTACGATGAGATGGGAGCCTCCGTCAAGCGGCTGAAGGAGCAGCGGCGGTCGAAGGACATAACGCTCAACGAGTCCGCGAAGCTGAGGATGGAAATGAAGGAAGAGGAGCGACGCCTGAGGGCGGTCGCCGATGAGATAAAGGAGATCTGCAATGGCCGTTCTGTTACTTTGGGACGCACTACCTCTCTGTGAAATTCATTAGATTCGTCACCCATTGCATTATCCCAAAATTGTGCGTTCTCCTCCCAGATTTTTTTACTTTCCTCTGTTCCCATGTTCTCTCCCACTCCCCAAATTTGCTTTTTTGCTTCCATTAAATCTTCCTTACTATATTCCATTGTTACCCTCCATAACTTCTGATTGTTGCCGTCTTGACGATTATGTATCTTTACATTACCTTCTGAAACATATGGCGCACCTTGTCCAGGCGGCTGTTTGGACGGCGGGGCTGGATGACCGGCTGACCGACAGCGGCCTGATATCCTTTCAGCTCTGTAAGGCATACGCTCCGCCCGTTGGTGTAAAAGGCCAGATCAGTACGGTATGCCTGTATACAGCGGGCGGGAATCTCGCCAGTAAAGACAACTTCATCCTTTTTTACCTGGGCCGTTTCGATGGTGGCACAGTATTTCGGTGCATCATGATAAGCCCTGGAAAGGTATTCCTGGGGCGCATAGAGGATGAAGGAGAGATAAGGTTCCAGCAGCTGCGTCCCCGATTCCTTCAATGCCTGTTCCAATACAATCGGGGCCAATGAGCGGAAGTCCGCCGGCGTGCTGACCGGACTGTAATAAAGCCCGTATTCAAAGCAAATCTTACAGTCCGTTACGTTCCAGCCGAACAAGCCCTGCTCCAGCCCGTAACGGATACCATCCCTGACAGCGTTTTGAAAACTCTGGTTCAAGTATCCCAGCGAAACCCGGCTCTCGTATTGTACACCGGAGCCAAGCGAGAGTGGTGTAACAGACAGTCCTATGGATGCCCAAAACGGGTTGGGCGGCACCTCGATATGGATGGTGTGGCTGGCTGCTTTGAGCGGCCGCTCCATATAAATGACGGAGGGTTCCTTTACCACTGTTTCAAGCTTGTATTTTTCCGACAGCAAAGCGGAAACAACCTCCAACTGCACCCGGCCCAAAAAAGAAAGAATGATCTCATGGGTGATGGAATCCACCTCGCAGCGCAAAAGCGGGTCAGTATCCGCAAGTTGCGTAAGAGCGTCCAGCAGCCGTTCTCTTTGCGCTGCCGTTTTCGGCGCAATCGACGTCCGCAGCATGGGGAGGGGGTCCTCACGCCACCTTTTACGAGGGAGCCGGGTTGGGTCCCCTAATACATCGTTTAACCTCACGCTGTCGCTGGGAAGGATAACAATTTCACCCGGATAAGCGGTGTCTGTCCGAACAATTTCCCCTTTGGATGGAATACGCATCTCTGTGATTTTCAGCTTTTCTCTCCCGGCCAGGGCCACCGTATCCCGCAGGCGCAGCGTTCCGCTGTATAGCCGTAGATAGACACGCCGCTGGCCGCAATCTGTATACTCCACCTTGAAAACGCTGCCGCATAGGGCGGCGCTCCCCTGTTCCCCAATCGGTTGGAACAGCCCTGTCACCGCATCCATCAACGGTTGAATGCCAAGGCCATTTTTGGCGCTGCCATGATAGACTGGGAACAGGGAGGCGTCTTGAACCCGCTGCTGTTCCTCCCGCGCAAGTTTTTCCCGGCTGATTGGTTCTCCTGCGATATACTTTTCCAATAATTCATCGTTATTTTCGATGACCGCATCCCATGCTTCTATGTCGGTATTTTCCTCCAGGACTATTTCCGGGGACAGCGACACCGTCTGCTTGATGATAATATCGGCGGAGAGCTTATCCCGAACAGACTGAACCACGCTCTGCAAATCAACGCCAGCCTGGTCGATCTTGTTGATAAAGATAACGGTGGGAATGTTCATTTTCCGCAGGGCATGGAACAGAATACGGGTCTGGGCCTGCACGCCATCTTTAGCGGAGATCACCAAGATGGCCCCATCTAAAACAGCCAAAGAGCGGTACACCTCCGCCAAAAAATCCATGTGGCCGGGCGTATCCACAATGTTGACTTTACATCTGTGCCACTGGAAGGAAGTGACTGCCGCTTGAATGGTAATCCCACGCTGCCGCTCCAAAAACATGGTGTCCGTCCTCGTTGTCCCTTTTTCGACGCTCCCCGGTTCTGAAATGGCTCCGCTGGCATATAGCAGGCTCTCCGTCAAGGTCGTCTTTCCAGCGTCTACATGGGCAAGAATTCCAATATTGATTATTTTCATGTGATTGTCCTCCCTTTACTGCCCCGAAGGGCATAAAAATCCCCAGCAGTAAAATACTTTTACCACTGGGGATGATAATTTGCGGACATACACATATACAGCTACACCTGTTTGTGAGTGCTGTTTTTGGGGATATGTCAAAATTGATAAGGCAAAAGTATTCTTAAATTGGGTACAAAAAACTAAGCCCCTACAAAAGGAGCTATCATAATCCTTTGTTCCCACTATTTGATTATAGTTTTATTTAAGAATACCTTGCCGCATATTTTTTACTCCTTTTCTGGACTTGAATTATTATATCACATCAGTTTTAGGAAAACAAGTATCTAAAAGAAATTTTTCTTCCCCTTATATGTAACAATCATACCGGCTTCCTAACGTTCAGAATGGTTTCTACTGTCTGCTGCGGTGTTTGGTTGGAATTGTCCAGCCAAAAGCCGATCCGTGGTGTTGTCTGCATTTTACTAAATACAAATTCAATGTATACAGAAAGAAATATATAAGGAGTGGGAGGGATTCCGCCGTAGTCGGCATTGTAGGAAAATCCAAAAGTTTAGATTTTCTCAAAATGCTTATCTTTTGGTCTTTGGTTCGGAATAGTGTAGTGCTGGCGGTCTATCTATTGTTTTCGGTTGCTTGCTTCCTTACCGTACATGAGCATCTAAGCACGGGTGATATTGTGCTTGATTTTTTCTCAGGCTCAGCATCGACCGCCCATGCCATGTTCCTGCAGGAGCTCGGAAAAGATGATCGCTATCAGTTTATCCTTGTCCAGCTTCCAGAGCCTTGTGACCCGAAACGCGACGCCTACAAGGACGGGTATGAGACTCTCTGCGACATAGGCGAAGGACGCATTCGCCGCGCAGGCGACAAAATCAAAACCGAGCTCGAGGAATCCAACCGTCAACTCAAGCTTGGCGAGGGACCCAAGCAGCTTCCCGACATCGGCTTCCGTGTGTTCGAGCTCGATGAGTCCGGCATTGAGAAGCCCGAGCCCGGTCAGCTCCTCTTCGACGTGGTCAAGCCCGATCGCTCCGATATGGATATCGTCTTCGAGATGATGCTCAAATGGGGCCTCGAGCTCACGCTGCCCGTCGAGAAGTCTGAAGCCGCGGGCTATCCCATCTGGTCCGTCGCTTGCGACGAGCTCGTCTGCTGCATGTCCCGAGGCCTCACCATTGAGGCGCTCGAGGCCATCGCCGACATGGAGCCCAGGCGCGTTCTCATCCTCGATTCCGTCCTCGACGACACCCTCAAGCTCAACGCCGTGCAGATCTTCAAGCACGCCGGCGAGCGCATGGGCTGTGAGATCGAATTGAGGACGGTCTAGCATGGCGGCGCTCGAGTTCAAGTTCTCATCCGACCAGCAGCACCAGCTGGAGGCCATCGAAGCAACCTGCGACCTGTTCCGCGGACAACAATTTATTGGCAGCGTATTCTCCGCCGATTCCGGCCGCAAAGGCCAGACGGCAATCGGCGAGCTCATGGTCGGCCACGGCAACGAGCTTCGCGTGGCGCCGGGCCAGCTCCTCGACAACCTGCACGCCGTGCAGGAGGAGGGCTGCCTCCCGGCAACCGACGTCCTCACCGATGGGCGCCTGCGAGACTTCACCGTCGAGATGGAGACCGGCACCGGCAAGACCTACGTCTACATCCGCTCCATCTACGAGCTAAACCGCCGCTACGGCATCACCAAGTTCGTTATCGTCGTGCCGAGCGTGGCCATCCGCGAGGGCGTCCTCAAGAGCCTCCAGACCACCCGCAGGCACTTCGAGACGCTCTACGACCGCACGCCGCTCGACTACTTCGTGTACGACTCGAAGGACATGGGGCCGGTGGGTAACTTCGCCACGTCGAGCTCCATCCAGGTCATGGTCATCAACATCGACGCGTTCAACAAGGGCCTCGAGAAGGATGGCACCGCGAAGGAGGGCAACCTCTTCCACCGTCCCAGCGAGAAGCTCGTCGGCGGCTTCAGCCCTCGCGAGCTCGTGAGCGCCTGCAAGCCCGTCGTCATCATCGACGAGCCCCAGAGCGTCGACAACACCAAGCAGGCCAAGGCCGCCATCAAGAGCCTGAACCCGCTGTTCGTGCTGCGCTACTCGGCCACGCACAAGCAGGCCTACAACATGATCTACCGCCTCACGCCGGTCGACGCCTTCGAGCGCCACCTGGTGAAGGGCATCTGCGTGGACTCGATCAAGGCCGAGGCGAACCTCAACGGCGCGTACGTGAGGCTCGAGTCCGTCAAGTCCGACCCGTTCTCCGCCAAGGTGTCCATCGACGTGCGCCAGGCCGACGGCACGCAGAAGCGCAAGGCCGTCACGGTGAAGACCGGCAACGACCTCTACCAGAAGAGCGGCGAGAACAGCGACTACGAGAGCGGCTGGGTGGTCAACAACATCGGCGCCGCAGTGGGCGACGAGTTCATAGAGTTCCAGAACGGCGAGGTGCTCGAGCTCGGCGAGGCGCTGGGCGACGTCAACGAGGAGGTCGTCAAGCGCGCGCAGATCCGCCGCACCATCGAGGACCACCTGGCCCGCCAGTTCGAGCTGTGGCCGCGCGGCGTGAAGGTGCTCTCGCTCTTCTTCATCGACCGCGTCGACCGATACCGCGTCTACGAGCCCGAAGTCCACGGCGGCCTGTACGCCCTGATGTTTGAGGAGGAGTACGCAGGTGCCCTGAACTCGAAGGCGCCTCGTCGCATCGCAAAGGCGGCGGGGATCGGCAAGGGCACGTGGCTCGAGTGCTACGAAGCCGTCGGCGCCCCGCTGGTGCGCGACCCCCACGCCGTGCACCAGGGATACTTCGCCAAGGACAAGAAGGGCAAGTTCAAGGACTCCAAGGGAGCCGCCGGCACCGCCGACGACGCCGGGGCCTTCGAGCTCATCATGCAGAAGAAGGAGACGCTCATCTCCTTCCCGGACGGCAAGGACGCGGACAAGGACGTCTCTTTCGTCTTCAGCCACTCCGCGCTCAAGGAGGGCTGGGACAACCCCAACGTGTTCCAGATCTGCACGCTCGTCGAGACAAAGGACAACCTGACCAAGCGCCAGAAGATCGGCCGCGGTCTGCGCCTGTGCGTGAACCAGGATGGCGAGCGCCTGTACGACCCAGAGGCGAACGTGCTCACCGTCATCGCGAACGAGAGCTACGACGACTTCGCCAACGGCCTGCAGAAGGAGCTTGAGGCTGAGGACTTCAAGTTCGGCGTCATCACTCCGGAGAGCTTCACGAAGGTCACGGTCAAGGGCGATGATGGCGTCGAGGAGCGCCTGGGCTACGAGAAGTCCAAGCAGGTCTACGACCACCTCGTCGCGACCGGCATGGTCGACGGCAAGGGCGCGGTGACGCCCGAGCTGAAGGCGGCCGCCGAGGAGGGCAAGGTCGAGCTCCCCGCCGAGCTCGAGCCTGCCAAGGAGCAGGTCGAGGCGATCATCATCCACAAGTCCCAGAGGGTCCAGATCCGTGACAAGGCCAAGGAGGTCTCGGTCGAGCTGCAGAAGGACGTCACGCTCGACCCTGCGTTCCAGGCCCTGTGGGACCGCATCCGCCAGCGCACGCGCTTCCAGGTCGAGGTCGACTCCGGCAAGCTCATCGAGCATGCCATCGAAGCTGTCGACGGCATGCTCGCCGTGCGCCCGCCCCAGGTGACGAGCGAGCGCGCCTCGCTGGGCATCGACGACGCGGGCGTGAGCGCCGAGGGCACGGGCACCTCCGTGGTGTCCGTTTCGGGAAAGGTGAAATACGACCTTCCCGACCCGATCGCAGAGCTGCAGGACGCCGTCGGGCTCACCCGCGGCACCATCAAGGCGATCCTCGAGGGCTGCAGCCGCCTCGACGAGTTCGAGATCGACCCCGCGACCTTCCTCGCGCAGGTCGGCGACAAGATCAACCGCGTGAAGAACGACCTCATCGCCCAGGGCATCAAGTACGTGCGCCTTCCCGAGGACGAGTGGTACACCATGCGCGACCTCGAGCTCGACGACTACACAGCCTACCTTGGGCAGAACGCGTGGAAGCCGGACATGACGAGCAAGAGCCTGTACAACTACGTGGTCTACGACTCGGCGGGGGTCGAGCGCTCCTTTGCCGAGGCTCTCGACAAGCAGGAGGAGGTTCTCGTGTTCGCGAAACTGCCCTCGGCGTTCAAGATCGACACGCCGCTCGGCAGTTACAACCCCGACTGGGCGTACGTCGAGGAGGCCGACGGCGAGCGCCGCGTGTACTTCGTGACCGAGACCAAGGGCGGCAAGAACGGCGAGCCCGCCCTGCGCGACGCGGAGAAGATCAAGATCGGCTGCGCCAAGAAGCACTTCGAGGCGCTGGACCTCGGAAACGACTTCCACTACAACGTGCGCACGACCTACCAATACGAGGCGGTGAAGGCTTAGGATGTCGAAGCTGCCCGGAAAGATGACGCGAAAGCAGCACTGGGTGCCGCGGTTCTACCTGCGCCATTTCGCGGATTCCTCCGGGCAGCTCCATGCCTACAGCAGACAGAAGGGCTCCTTCTTCCGCACGAATTGCGAGAACCTTTGCAGCATGCGCGATCTTTATGAAGTCAAGCATGCCGATGCAACAGGCGATGCGACAGACAGATTCTATGCGCAGAATCTCATCGAGGTTAAGCTATCTGAGTTCGAGAGCCGTATTGCGCCGTTTTACAATCGCTTTTTGGAACGCCAGAAAGAAGACCAGTGCGAAGACGAAGGGTATTCTGATGGGAAAGCCGCCGTTTGCGAGCTGGCAGCAAATATCATCGTCCGGCACCCTATCAGTATGCGCGTCGACAAGAAATGGTCACGCGAGACTGCCGAAGAGCTGCTCAGAAACGTTCATCTGACACCCTATGAGCTCGGCTTGCTCGATTGGTCGGATTGGCGCGGGGATTCCCAAGCGGTGGTCGAGCTTGCCGCCGCCGCAACCATGCTCTTCTCCAACGATGATATTGTGCCAGTTAACCGTATTCGAAAGGCTTTTTTTGAGAAGAGCTTCTCCATCCTTAGGGCACCCGTCGGCTCAGGGTTCGTTACGACGTCGATGCCTATGTTCATCATCGGGCCCGAGGACGACTCGTACGATTTTCATCTCGCGTATATGCCGTTGAGCAGTGAGTATGCTGCGGTCTTTTCGGATGACCCTCTATTTCCGCCGTTTGCGAGACTCGGTTTTTCGGGCGTCGAGTTCATGAACCGACTTCTTCTGCTTAACTGCGAGCATTGGGATGTCGCCATATCGAGGGGAAGCGGCCCGCTCGAGCACGCGGTACGCGATTGGAGTCAAGCGAACAGTGCCGAATTCATGCACGAGATGTTCACGCGCGACGGCAGGGAGCTATCCCTCGACGCCGTGATCTACGACCGCTCGAAGGAGAAGGAGCAGACGATGCTCGACGCCATCGACCGCGGCTGCCTTGAGGGCGGCTACCTCGATGACGAGGACCTGCGCATCATCTTCGAGCACCTTCTGGGGAGAAGACGGCAAGGACCGGGAACATTAAAGGGTCAAGCAGCGTATTGATAAAATTGACCCCGCCAGCAATAACCGCAAAGGATAGATAGGGCTTTAAGGATGGATGCAGGAAAAGCAACGATAAGCGGCGTGTTCAACGGATCGCGCCTGCTCGAAATACCTTTTTACCAAAGGGCGTACGTCTGGGGAGAAGAGCAATGGGAGCGTTTCCTCGGCGACATGGAGTTCGTCACGGCCTCGAAGCGGCCCTATTTCCTGGGCTCCATCATCCTGAAGCAGGCCTCCTCCGGCAACACCTGGTCCGAGGTCTCCGAGGTTCGCACCGTCATCGACGGCCAGCAGCGACTCACGACCATGGTCATCTTCTTCAAGGCACTCTGTGCAAAAAACGGCACCAACAATTTGTTTGAGCGAGATTTCGTCCTGGAGACCGGCCAAATCGCCCTAAGACACGGCAAGTACGACCGGCAGGATTTCGAGAGGGTCGTCAGCGCCACGGACTGCGAGCCCATCGAGGGCACCTCGGCCATCATCCGCGCCTACAACTACTTCCTCAAGAATATCGACCCAGAGAGGGTCGACAGGAACACGATCAAGTCGAACGTCCAGTTCGTCTGCATCGACCTTACCGAGGGCGAGGACGAGCAGCAGATATTCGACACCATCAACTCGCTCGGGGTGCGCCTGACGACGGCGGAGCTCCTCAAGAACTACTTCTTCAACCGCGAGAACGAGCAGGCGTTCAAGGAGTGCTGGGAAGACGTCTTCGAGCCCACGGCTGAGAAGAGGGAGTATTGGGAGCAGGAGATCGTTACCGGGCGCATCAAGCGCACGCTCGTCGACCTCTTCTTCGACGCGTTCCTCCAGATTCTGGTCCAGGACAAGAGGCGTGGCGTCACGACCGAGGACAAGCTCTTCTATTCGCGCACGTCCAACCTCTTCCAGTCCTACAAGGATTTCATCGGCAGGTACTGCAACGGCGACAAGGTCGAGATTCTCGACAACATGAAGGCGTATGCCGAGGCGTTCGAGTCCACGTTCGACCCTGGCTACTGCGACGCGGACATCCCCTCCGCCCCCGGCATCGAGCGCCTGAACGTGCTCATATTCGGCCTCAAGAACTCGACGCTCATCCCGTACGTGCTCTACGTTCGCAAGAACGCGGAGTCTTCGGGCGAGGAATCCGAGGTCTTCGCCCTGCTTGAGACCTACATCATCCGCCGAACGCTGGTTCAGGCGACCACGAAGAACTACAACAGGCTGTTCACCTCGCTGATCCTGAACGAGGTGAAGGACGCGGAGGCGCTGAGGAAGGCTCTCGAAGCCAATGACGAGGCGACGACATACATGCCCGGCGACGCCGAGGTTCGAGCGGCATTCGAGGAATCGTGTCTGTACAACCTCCAGTCCAAGGGCGTCCTCTATCTGCTGGAAAGCGCCATTCGCCCAGGCATGAGCAGCACAGCCCTGCTCGGATTCAACCAGTACACCCTCGAGCACATGATGCCCAAGAAGTGGCGCAACAAATGGGGAGCCCTCGACGATGAGGCTGCCACGCGAAGGGACCGGAAGCTCCTCACGCTCGGCAACCTCGCCATCATCACGCATTCGCTCAACGCCTCCATCCGCGATGCCGATTGGCCCACCAAGAAGCAGGGAAAGGGATACAAGGACGGCCTTGCCCTCTGCGCCGCCGGCCTTGCGACCATGGCCGGCGCCCTAGAGAAGGAGTCTTGGAACGAGGGCGATATCGCCGATCGCGCCGAATGGCTTGCGGACAAGGCGTTGGAGGTCTGGCGCTAGGCCCTACCTGCGTCCCATCTCGAAGATGCTTGCGGTGTCGGAACCCGCATCGATGACGGATGGAACCGGCTCTTCCAAAAACGTAGTTCGTGGCGATGTCTCTTCCGTCGGCGCGTCAACAGGCTCGCCGAGCGCTAGGAAGAACCTCATCACGTGCTCAATTCTCTGTTGCAGGGACTCGCTCAGCTCGCCGTAGGAGGCCGCCAGCCGCACCTCCTTGGCCAATTCCGCCATCGAGTCCCTCAGTGCCTTCTGCACGCTCACGGAGGGCCTCACCTCGACCTGGGTATCGGTGAGCTTGGCGATGATGTAGTCCTGCCTGTTCATGCCGCTCCAGGCTGCCATCTCGCATATGAGCTTGCGCTCCTCGGGCGTGCAGCGGAACGCCATCGTCTTGCTGCGCTTGCGGGCGCTGTTCTCGCACGGCATCCTTCTTACCCCCTCGCCCCGTCGAGCGCGGCGGCCATCTCGTCCTGCTTCGTGGGGAACAGGTGCGCGTAGCGGTAGGTGATGTCCACCGCCTCGTGGCCCATGCGCTCGGCGATGGCCAGCGCGGAGAAGCCCATCTCTATCAGCAGGCTCACATGGCTGTGGCGTATGTCGTGTATGCGGATGCGCTTCACGCCCGACGCCTTGCACCCGCGCTCCATCTCGTGGGCCAGGAAGTGCTTGGTCACGGCGAACAGGCGCTCGTCGGGGGCGACGTCGTCGCGCATCTCGATGAAGTCCGCCATCTCGTCGCGCAGGAAGGCGGGCATGACGATCGTGCGCACGGACTTGGGCGTCTTGGGGTCGGTCACGGTGTCAACGCCGTTGAGGCTCTGGTACGACTTGTTGATGCGCAGCCGCGAGCTCTCCAGCATGAAGTCGGACGGCGTGAGCGCCAGGAGCTCGCCGCAGCGTATGCCCGTCCAGTAAAGCAGCTCGAAGGCGTGGAATGAGAGAGGCTTGTCCATGACGGCCTCGCTGAACCTCAGGTACTCGTCCTTGGTCCAGAACTGCATCTCGCCGCCCTTCTTCGAGCCTATCTTGTCGACCCTGCGCACCGGGTTGTCGCTGAGGCCGTAGTAGCGCTCGGCGTGGTTGAAGATGGCGTTGAGCTGGTTGTTCACTGTGCGCAGGTACGTCGGTGCCCAGGGCTTCCCGTCGGCGTCCCGGTGCTCGGTGAGCTCGTTTTGCCACCTGATGACGTCGATCGGCCTCACGTCGCACATGCGCATGTCCCCGAAGAACGGCACGAGCTTGTCGTTGATGATGTACTCCTTGGTGATCCACGTGTGCTCGCGTATGCGCGGCTTCACCTCGGAGGCGTACACCTCGACGAACTCGGAGAACGTCATGTCCATGGCCCCGCCGTTAAGGCTCTTGAACTGGCTCTCCCACACTGCGGCCTCCACCTCGGAGGAGAAGCCGCGCTTCGTCTTGTGGCGCTTCGAGCCGCGGGCGTCGCGGTAGTAGCACTGCACGTAGAAGGTGCCGTCGTCCTTGTACACGGGCATGTCAGTCCACCTCCGGGAAGTACAGGGCGTCGAAGACGTCGCTTCGAACGCGCCCGCGGATGACCACGCGCCCGCGCGCCTCCTGCTCGGCGTTTATCTTCCTGATCACCTCGTAGGCGCTGCCTTTCTTGATCCTCAGCAGCTCCGCGACCTCGTCGGCGTCCAGCATGTGCGGCCTCGGCGTCTTCGCCACCTTCTCGTCCATGGCTCCTCCAATCAATGGCGTACGGATACGTACGGTTCACAGATTCAGAGTAAACGTACATATCTGTACTGTCAATAGAATTGCGTACATTTGCGTACGCTGATAAGATGTGCTGGTACGTAATTCCAGGAGGAGGGCTCATGTCCGTAGGCGAGAACATAAGGCGGTACCGCAAGTCGCGCGGCATGACGCAGGCGCAGCTCGCCGAGGCGGTCGGCCTGACCGAGGGGGCCGTGCGCCACTACGAGAGCGGCATCCGCGCCGTGAAGCCCGAGCTGCTCGAGTCCATCTCCGCGGCGCTCGGCGTGTCCGTCAACGCCCTCAAGGATTACGGCGTCGAGACTGCGGGCGACCTCATGTCGCTGCTCGTGCGGCTCGAGGACTCCTTCGGCATCGTGCCCGCAGCCGACGGCACGGGCCTCTCCCTGAACCCCAGGGCGCCGCACGCGCCCAAAGCCGCGATGGCGATCGAGCTGTGGGCAGAGAAGCGCGCGCAGCTCGAAAACGGCAAGATCGACGCCGACGAATACGAGGACTGGAAAGCCTCGCTGTAGCGGCTCTCCGCATTTCGCGATCAACGCAACCGAATCAGGACGGTGGACCAGGCGGCGAGCGCCGCTCGGGCCTGCGTAAGCTGAGTTTTTACTCCCCATTGCATGCCAAGGCATTTCCGGCGCACCTGGGGAGTAAATGACGCGGTGGCTTACACGGCGGCACGCGGCAGTACGCCGCGGCATTTCCCCTGGTTACTCCCGTTTTCATTGAGGCGGCGAGATTCTTTACTCCCCATTAACCACCTGGGAAAACGCTGTGAGAAGACCGCCGAAAAGCCTATTGAGTTCGATTTGAGTTTCACAGGCCCCGAAACGGCCCCGTTTGGCTCTCGGAGACAAAAATCGCGCGTCTACTCACTTGGGATGAATCCTTACTCCCGTTCCTCCGAATGCCGCACCGTGCCTTGCCGTCTTGAAACACGGGGGAGTAAATTGCGAAATCGCAGGTGAAAGGGAGTAAAACGACAAAGAAAAAGCCTCCGTCCCAACGCGGGAACGGAGGCTCGGTTATCGTATTTACTCACCAACATCGCTGGCGGCTTTGCCATGACTCTCGTACGAAACGAAACTCAGCGGCACAGTGCGGCACTCAAAAATGCAGGTCAGAACCCTATCAGCCTACTCCCACTCAATCGTCGCGGGCGGCTTGGACGTGATGTCGTAGCACACGCGGTTGGCGCCGGAGACCTCGGCAACGATGCGGCCGGAGATGCGGGCCAGTACGTCGTAGGGCAGCTTGGCCCAGTCGGCGGTCATGGCATCGCTGGACTCGACGGCACGCAGGATGATCGGGCACTGATAGGTGCGCTCGTCGCCCATGACGCCAACGGACTTGATGTCGGGCAGGACCGCGAAATACTGCCAGCAGCTGTGCTCGGAGTTGCGCTCGCCGGTCTGCTCAAACAGACGCTGGTTGTAGGCATCCAGCTCCTCGCGCACGATAGCATCGGCGTTCTTGAGGATCTCGAGCTTCTCCTTGTCGACTGCACCGATGATACGGATGGCCAGACCCGGGCCCGGGAAAGGCTGACGGAACACGATGTGACCCGGCAGGCCCAGCGCCAGGCCAAGCGCGCGGACCTCGTCCTTAAAGAAGTGATCGAGCGGCTCGATGAGGTCGAAGTGCACGCCCTCGGGGAACGGGATCAGGTTGTGATGGCTCTTGATGGTGGCCGTCTTGCCACCCGTCTTGCGAGCGCCGGACTCGATGATGTCGGGGTAGATGGTGCCCTGAGCCAGGTACTTGACCGGTTTGCCATCGGTCTCGAGCTGCTGAGCAACCGCGAAGAACTCTTTCCAGAACTGCGTACCGATGATGCGGCGCTTCTCCTCGGGCTCGGTCACGCCGGCCAGAAGCTCGGCATAACGGTCCTCGGCGTGAACGTGAATAAAGTCGACGTCAAACTGCTTGGTGAAGACCTCCTCCACCTGCTCGGGCTCGCCCTTGCGCAGCAGACCGTGGTTGATGAACACGCAGGTCATCTGCTTGCCCACGGCGCGAGCGCCCAGCGCAGCCACGACAGAGGAGTCGACGCCACCGGACAGAGCCAGAATCACGCGGTCGTCGCCGACCTTCTCGCGGAACTCGGCCGTCATGGTCTCGACCAGGTTGTCCATGCTCCAGTTGGGCTCCAAGCCGCAGATCTCAAACAGGAAGTTGCTCAGCAGCTGCTGACCATACTCGGAATGCTTGACCTCGGGGTGGAACTGCGTGGTAAAAATCTTGCGCTCGACGCACTCCATGGCAGCAACCGGGCACACGTCAGTGCTGGCGGTAACGGTAAAGCCCTCGGGCACCTCGGAAACGGCGTCGCGGTGGCTCATCCACACGGTCTGTTCCATAGGCGTGGAGTTAAAGAGCTTGGCGCCGGCCGTGCGCGTGATGGTGGCGCGGCCGTACTCGCCCACCTCGGAGTGGCCGACCTTGCCGCCGAGCGTCACGGCCGTGATCTGATGGCCGTAGCAAAAGCCCAGGACGGGAAGGCCCAGGTCAAAGATGGCAGGATCGATGGACGGAGCGTCCTCGGCATACACGGAAGCCGGGCCGCCGGAAAGGATGAGCGCAGAGGCGTTCATCTCGCGAATCTCGTCGGCCGAGATGTCGCAGGGGACGATCTCGGAATACACGTTGAGGTCGCGGACGCGACGGGCAATGAGCTGACCGTACTGCGCACCAAAGTCGAGTACGAGGACCTTTGCGGAAGCCTTTTGATCCATGGTTCCCCCTCTTGTTGGCGGGGAGCCGGTGCCCACCCGCGCGAATAAACGAGAATAACTTCCATAGTGTACACGTTATATGGGGTTTCTCGTCCCTCGCAGCCATCAGCGCACGGCAAACGCACGACCTAGGCCCCTATTTGACGGCAATTGAAGTGTTACCGAACGTTACAGATGATGTAATACGTTTGAACATTGGACGCCCTGTGCCACAATACTGCCGAACGACTCCGCCCTTGCGGCGGCAAATACGATAGGAATACCAGCATGAAGCGCATCCTTCTCATCGCCACGGGCGGCACCATCGCATCGACCGAGGACGGCAACGGCCTCTCCCCCGCCCTGACCGGTGAGGAGCTCGCCCAGAGCGTCCCCGAGATCTCGGACCTCTGCGAGCTCGACGTGGTACAGCCCATGAACATCGACAGCACCAATATGCGCCCGAGCGACTGGATGCGTATCCGCGACGTCATCGTCGAGGGCTATGCCGACCACGACGGCTTTGTGGTCCTGCACGGCACGGACACCATGAGCTACACCGCGGCAGCGCTTTCCTACCTGATTCAGGACAGCCCCAAGCCCATCGTGCTCACCGGCTCGCAAAAGCCCATGGGCAATCCCTTTACCGACGCCAAGCTCAATCTGTATCAGAGCCTGCTCTATGCGCTCGACGAGCATTCGCACGACGTCTCGATCGTGTTTGGCGGCGTCGCCATTGCCGGCACGCGAGCCCGCAAGCAGCGCACCATGAGCTTTAACGCGTTCATTAGCGTCAACTATCCGCCCATTGCCTACATCCGCAACGACCGCATCGTGCGCAACGGGCTCCACGGCACTCATCAGGGCGAAAACCCGGTGCGTTTCTACGACAGCATCGACCCGCGCGTATTTGTACTCAAGCTTACGCCCGGCGAGAACCCGGGCATCCTCGACGCCCTTGCCGACAGCTACGACGCCGTGATTCTGGAGACCTTTGGCATTGGCGGTATTCCCGAGTTTGGCGAGTCCGGCGAGTCGTTCCAAGAGGCAATTTTCCGCTGGGTCGATTCGGGTCGCACCGTCGTTATGACCACGCAGGTCCCCGAAGAGGGCCTCGATCTGGGCGTTTATGAGGTCGGCCGCGCTTACGCCGATCATCCGGGCATTCTGCGCGGCGATGATATGACCACCGAGACGCTCGTGGCCAAAACCATGTGGGCACTCGGCCAGTCACGTGATGCGGCCGAGATTCAGCGCCTGTTCTACAGCCAAGTCAACCACGACCGCATCCCGATGGCGTAATCCCTAAGGCAGTTCCACTTATCGCAGCCTCAAACGACAGGTGGTCCCCCTCGGGCCGTGCAAAAATCGGAGTATTCTGCAATTTCTCCGCCGGAGACATAGAATCGGCCGATTGTTAGACGAACTTTTAGGGCGAAGAGGCCGTCTAGTAAATATTTATTCCACATTTTTATTAAGCGTGTGGATTAACTACTGTCAAAAAGGCAAAGCCAGCCGCTCGAGCTACCATCTACGGCTGAACAAGTGCTGAATACTCGCGATTTTGCACATCGAAACCAGGGGGACCCGCCCAAAGAGCGTCAATTAGCAGCGAGGAACGCCCTATTCGATACCCTCGAGAAGTTCTGACACCGTCATGCCGAGTGCGGGCGCGATCTTAAATAGAACCTTGAGCGTGAAATTTGCCGTCCCATCTTCGATTCGGTCGAGGTAGGGTCGGCTGATTCCTGTCGCCACACAAAAATCAACCTTGGAGATACCAAGGTCCCTGCGTGTCTCTTCGACCCGCCTGCCAAGAATCTGTTTCGCACGTTCGTCCATGCAGCCGAGTTTGAAATGGAGCCGAACATAAACGTAAACTATAGTTTACGTTTTGCCGAATACACAGGAGTTTTCTATGTCGGGTTCTTCGGTCCGCATGTACCGAGCCACGCTTCGCACAAACAGCGCACCGCCCAAGCTCGTCGTCGTTGAAGCAGAATGCCTTTCGCCCGATGAGCGCACAGCATTTGCATTGCTATCAAGTCGCGTCGCCGCTGTTCTGGTCCCTTGCCCGGCGCAAGGTGAACTTGCCATCCAATGCCAAGCGCACAGCTGCTCGCTCAATCAGGCTGCCGTAATCGCAACCAGCCAACGCGGTCTGCCCCTTCTCCTGGAAGCCGGCATCGCACTCGCCCTTCGCGGTGCCGGATACGAGAACGAGGCCGCCGCCGACATGGTCTTTCAACCACGATCGAGCGGCGGCCTCGCAGCAGCCATTGAATATATGTGCAGGCTCGTTGCCTAAAAGGACAAGCTAGAAACCAAGGCCAAAGCCCGTTCCGGTAATCGCCGAGTACATAAAGTAAACGTTGACCACGTTGAGGAACACACCCGTGATGCAACCGTTGCGCAGGTAGCGCTCGCACACGATGCGCGCCATGGCGGCGGAGTCATCATTGTTTTTAGCCTGGCGTCCCGCCGTAAAGTACGTCGCCACGCTCAGCAGCAGGTTGAGCACCGGCAATGCCAGCAACTCGTAGCTCTTGCCCCAGCGCGTCGCCTCGCCGGCAGCATTAAACTTTGTTGCCACCTCGGGACCAATGTTGGGGATCACAAACGCTGCGACCACCAGCGGAATCACCGCAAGCACGAGCAGCGCAATACCCATGTAGCCAGCTTTTTTGCCATATTTAAACATATGCGTCGTCCTTACACGTTAAAGCGGAAGTGCACGACGTCGCCATCGGCCATGACATAGTCCTTGCCCTCAATACGCAGCTTGCCGGCGGCCTTGGCGCCCTGCTCGCCGCCGAGCTCGATGTAGTCGTCGTAGCCAATAACCTCGGCCTTAATAAAGCCGCGTTCAAAATCGGTGTGGATGACGCCGGCGGCCTGCGGGGCGGTCGCGCCCTGACGAACCGTCCAGGCCTTGACCTCCATCTCGCCGGCCGTAAAGAACGACTGCAGGCCGAGCAGCTTGTAAGCGGCCTGCGCGAGCACGTCCAGACCGGGCTGCTCCAGGCCCAAGCTCTCCAGGTAGTCGGCCGCATCCTCGGGATCGAGCTCGGAAAGCTCGGCCTCAATCTTGGCGCAAATCGGCAGCGGCTTGACGCCATCGATGGGCGCCAGATCCTCGTTGAGCATATCCTCGTCCACATTGGCCACATACAGGATGGGCTTCATAGTGAGCAGGAACAGGCCCTTGGCGGCAGCACGCTCCTCGTCGGTCATCTCCATGGATGCGGCGCGCTTGCCCTCGTTGAGCCAGGCAAGCAGGCGCTTGGCCACCTCGAACTTGGGCATGAGCTCCTTGTCGCGCTTGGCCTCCTTCTCGAGCTTGGGCAGTTGCTTCTCGAGCGTGCCCATGTCGGCCAGGATGAGCTCGGTCATGATGGTGTCGGCATCGCCGGCGGGATCGACGAACTCACCCGTGCGGCCCACCTCACGCATGACGTTGGGATCCTTAAAGTAGCGCACGACCTCGCAGATGGCGTCGGTCTCGCGGATGTTTGCCAAGAACTGGTTGCCCAGACCCTCGCCCTCGTTGGCACCCTTCACCAGGCCTGCGATGTCGACGAACTCGACCGTAGCCGGCACAATGCGGCCGGGGTTGACGATGTCGGCGAGCTTTTGCAGGCGGCTATCGGGCACATCGACGATACCCACGTTGGGGTCGATCGTGGCAAACGGGTAGTTGGCGGCAAGGCCGGTCTTTTTGGTAAGCGCGGTGAACAGCGTCGACTTGCCCACGTTGGGCAGGCCCACGATACCGATGGAAAGGGACACGACAGCTCCTTTTGGTACAGGTACTTCAAACCGTATAAGTATAGCGCCGCCGCAGCATCCGGGCGAATCCGGACACCGCGGCGGCGCAAATGAAGCAGAGATGCGTGAGGGTTCGAGACAGTAGTCCTTACTTAAGCTCAGGCCAGAAATCCTTGTTGGCCTCGATGAGCTCGTCCAGGATCTGCTTAGCAACGCTTGCCGAAGGAATGGTCTTGGAGAGCGTGAGCGCCTGCCAGAGCTTCTGATAGCTGCCCTCGACCCAAGCCTGGACAACGAGCTTCTCGACGGAAACCTGCTGCTCCATCAGGCCCTTCTGGAACTGCGGGATCGGGCCCTGGCAGATCTTCTCAAAGCCGTTGGAGCCAACGATGCAAGGCACCTCGACCATGGCCGTCGGGTCGAAGTTGGGCACAGCACCATCGTTGGGGACGATCAGCAGGAAGCGCTCGAGCGTGTTCTCGGCCAGCGCGCAGGCAAGGTCGACGATGTAGTTGGCGTGTACGTCGGGCTCAAAGCCGCCGTCCTTGGCAGTACCCTTGGCGATGATGTCGCGGCAAGCGCCAAAGACCTTCTTCTCGCGGCCGTCCATAACCTCATTGGCGCGAGTGTAGTTGGGGTCAGACGTCTCGACAACATAGTCCGGGTACAGGTAGTACTTGAGGTAGGTGTTGGGAATCGTCTCGGGATCGACAGCATAGACATCCTTGGCCTTGCCGAAAGTGTGAATCCAGCTCTCCTCGACGTGCTGCTCCTTACCGGCCTCGTGCTCAATGCCGTCCAAGTAGCCGTTCTTTGCCATGTGCTCCTTGATCTGCGGCATGAGGTCGTTACCCTCCTTGTCGTAGATCTTGCTCCACCAACCAAAGTGGTTGAGGCCGTAGTAGCTGTACTGCAGCTCGCGACGATCCTTGATGCCGCACATACGGCTCATCTTATCCATGAGGTCGATCGGCATGTCGCAGATGTTGATGATGCGGCTGTTGGGACGCAGCACGCGGCAGGCCTCGGCGACGATGGCCGCGGGGTTGGAGTAGTTGAGCATCCAGGCGTTGGGGCTGTACTTCTCCATGTAGTCGAGGATCTCGATGACACCACCGATGGAGCGCATGCCGTAGGCGATACCGCCGGCACCGCAGGTCTCTTGGCCAACGCAGCCGTACTTGAGAGGAATCTTCTCGTCGAGCTCACGCATGGCGTACAGGCCGACGCGGATGTGGGCAAGCACGAAGTCGGTCCCGGTGAATGCGGTCTCGGGGTCGGTGGTGTAGCTAAACTCAACCTCGGGAGCGTTCTCGTGGAAGTAGATCTCGCAGGCCTTTGCCACGATCTCCTGGCGCTCGGCGTTGTTGTCGTAGAAGGTCACCTTGTTGACCGGGAAGCGGTCGCGCTCCTCAAGCAGCATCAGGGCAATGCCCGGGGTGAAGGTAGAGCCACCGCCGGCAATGGTCACGGCATAGTTTTTCTTGGACATGATGTCCTCCTCATTCTGGCCGCTTGCTCAATCCATCCCCGCACGCGGCCTGTACGGTTTGGAATTGTTACCTAGAAGTGGAGTTTTTTATCTCTAGAATCGGCCTTGCGGTGCATACCGGCTCTGCAAGGCCGATTGTTTCGATGGACGATGGTTTACAGAAGACTCTCGAACTTCAGAAGACTCTCGAACTTCTCGCGAACCTGCGGGACGGTAAGGCCGATGATGACCTGGATTGACTGACCTTGGACCACCAAGCCATGCGTACCGATCGCCTTGAAGGAAGCCTCGGGTGCAACGACGCTCTTGTCCTTGACGTTAACGCGCAGACGGGTAGCGCAGTTAGTTACATCGATGATGTTATCCGCGCCACCGAGCAGATCGAGGATGTTCTCGGCAAGCACCAAGCGCTCATCATCCTTACTCTGGGCGACCGATTTGCCAGCAGCAGCACCGCCCTGCTTTTGCTTGTAGTCGGCCTTGGACTTGAGCTCGACCTCAACATCGTCATCCTCGCGACCGGGGGTCTTAAAGTCGAACTTGACGATCAGGAAACGGAAGACCACGACCCAAAGGGCGGTAAAGCACAGACCGACAAGGATGGAGATGGCGTACTGCAGACCGTGTGCGGCCCAAAGGGGCAGCCAGTCCCACGAGAGCATCGAGATGATGCCGCCGTCGAAGATGCCCACGACGCCAAGGAGGTTTTGAGCCATGCAGCCAAGCGCTCCGAGCACGCAGTGGACGACGAACAGGCCGGGCGCGATGAACAGGAAGGTGAAGTCAAGCGGCTCGGTGATACCGCAAAGCATAGCGGTAAGGGTGACCGGGATCAGCAGAGCCTTGACGCGCTGCTTGCGCTCGGGTTTGGCGGTCATATAAAACGCAATGGCGACGCCAAGCGAGCCGAAGACCTTAGTCCAACCAGGGCAGGTATAGGCAGCCCAGGGTGCGGCATCCTTAAGAGCAATGCTCGGATCGGCAGCCAGTTGGGGCAGGATGTTGGCCCAAGCAGCAAAGATGCCGCCGTTGACCGCCGCGTTGTCGTAATAGAACGGCGTATAGATAAAGTGGTGCAGGCCTGTAGGGATCAGCACGCGCTCGAAGAAAGCAAAGACACCCACGCCAAACGTACCGGCGGAAAGGATGAATCCCTGGAAGGCGGAGATAGCAGCCTGAACATGCGGCCACACCAGGCAGGCGATAAGAGCGACCGGAACCATAACGAAGAAACCGATCATATAGATGAACACGGAACCCGAGAACACACCCAACCACTCGGGGAGCTCGGTGTCGAAGAACTTATTATGCAGCATCGTGGCGATACCAGAGATAATGAGTGCGCCCATGATGCCCATATCAAGCGTTTTGATGCTTGCGATAGTGGCAAGACCAGTACCGCTGCCCGCCTCGACAGAGTAGTCGACCCCAAAGACAGGGCCCCACTGCCCCAAGATTGTGCTTACAAAGTAGTTGAAGGTAAGGTAGATGGCCAAAGCCTCCATGCAGCAGCGAGCATTCTGCTTGTTCGCGAGCGAGATTGGCAACGCTACGCAAAACAGCAACGGCATCTGGTTAAAGAGCGTCCAACCACCCTGGAGCAGCACATTCCAGCAATCAAACCAAAGATGGCCCGCAGTGGCCATCTCGCCAAAGATCGCCTCGGTGGTAAACAACGTACCCAGGCCGACGACGATTCCGGAAAATGCGAAAAGAATTGCAGGCGTGTACATTGCACCGCCGAAACGTTGTATCTTTTGCATCATGACGGGGAATCCCCCTCTCTTCATTCGGAGCGACTGCGGTTTTGGCTTCACTCGAGACCGCAGACGCGCCGTTTGCGTGTACCTCGTGCAATAGGACGGGTGGGCCCGCTTCCCTGACTTCTTGCGCTTCATTTTTTATCATATCACTTATCTAGACAAGTTAGCATAAATATTACGGTCGGTAAACGGTTGATTATTGGCCGTAAACGGTATATGGCCAGTATTTCGCCTGTTTAAATCTGACATAGCTGATGGCTGCATTTCATTTTTCTTTTCTACTTGTCTAGATGTGCTTGTCTATATCTATAGACATGCCTATACTTCATTACAACATTCACCGCCACGTTAAGGAGTCACCATGAAAAGCGCGGTCTTCTATGGAAAGCACGACCTCAGAGTCGAGGAATCGGCAAAGCCGGCCGTGGGCAGGCGCGACGTTCTGATCAACGTCAAAGCTTGCGGCGTCTGCGGTACCGACGTTCATATCTATGAAGGCGACAAGGGTGCGGCCGACGTTACCCCGCCCACGATCCTTGGTCATGAGTTCGCCGGCGTTGTCGAGGCCGTGGGCAGCGATGTCACCGGCTTTAAACCGGGCGATCGCGTGTGCATCGACCCAAACCATCCCTGCGGCTGCTGCGAACCCTGCCGCGACGGAATCAACCACTACTGCGAGCATATGACCGGTTACGGCACCACCGTTAACGGCGGCTTTGCCGAGTACTGCTCCGTCGATATGCAGCAAGTCTACAAGTTGGGCGATCACACCAGCTTCGAGCAGGGCGCCATGACCGAGCCCGTCGCCTGCTGCCTGCACGGCATCGATATGTGCAACATCAAGCCCGGCAGCACAGTTGTCGTTATCGGCGGTGGCATGATCGGTCTGCTCATGATGCAGCTTGCTAAAAACGCCGGCGCCACCAAGGTTGTCTTGCTCGAGCCTGTCGAAGGCAAGCGCGAGGTTGCGCTCAAACTCGGCGCCGACCTGGCAATTGATTCCATCCACGAGGACGTCCCGGCCCGCCTGAAGCAGGAGGGCGTCGGCAACGTCGATGTCGTTATCGAGTGTGTTGGCAAGCCCGTCACCATCGAGCAGGCCATCCAGATCGCCGGCCACAAGGCTACGGTCATGATGTTCGGCCTCACCAAGCCCGATGAGACAATCACCGTCAAGCCCTTCGAGGTCTTCCAGAAGGAGCTTGTGCTTACTTCGTCCTACATTAACCCTTATACGCAGCGTCGCGCGCTCGAGCTCATCGACTCTGGCAGGCTCGACGTATCCTCGATGGTCGCCAAGGTGGCTTCCCTCGACGAACTCGGCGCCATCCTGTCAGACCCAGCTCTGCGTGCCATGGGTAAATATATAATCGACCCCAGCAAGTAAATCGATCGACACCTGCGCGAGCGGTCCTCATCCACCGCTCGCGCACTCAGCTCTAGGAGACCGTCGTGGCGCGAGCCATCTTCCAAACTATTTATGACAACGTGAAGCAGTCGATTGACGACGGCACATACGCCTATCAGAGTTATCTGCCTTCGGAGACTGAGCTCACGCAGCTGTTTGACTGTTCGCGCATGACGGTCCGTCGCGCCATCTCGATGCTTGCGGCAGATGGTTACGTGCTCCCCCAGCAAGGCAAAGGCATGCGCGTCATTCGCAACATCAGTGACGAGACGAATCGTGGTGGCGGCGGACTCGAGACCTTTAAGGAAATCGCAGCCAGCCGAGGCTTTGAGCTCAAAACGGTTACCACTGTCTTTGAGCTCCTCGTTTGCAACAAGGCGCTCTCCAAGATTACCGGGTTTCCTGAAGGCTGTGAGCTCACACGCGCCAAACGCATCCGTTATGCAGACGGACGGGCCGTGTGCTCCGACGACTCCTATTACCTAAGCTCACAGGTACCGGGGCTGACACCCGAGATTGTCAACGACTCGATCTATCGTTACCTCGAAGAAGACCTTGGCATTAAGATTGCCACGGGCAAACGCGATGTAACGATTGAGCATCCCACGCCCGAGGATGCACGCGTGCTCGATCTCGACGACTTTAACGCACTCGCCGTTGTACGCGGGCAGACCTACAACGCCGACGGTATCCTTATGGAATACACCGAGACAAAGCAGGTTCCCAGCTTCTTTTTACTCCACGAAACGGTCACACGCCGCAATAACGGCAGCGAGACCCATCAGAGCAGTATGAGCTAACCATCTATTAGTTGCGGTGGAATAGTTCCTAGAATGGCCAGCTTAAGGGCAAAACAGGAACTATTCCACCGCAACTTTTTTGGCCGGCGGGGCAGCACCTGTCCCACCGGCCATCATTTACGCTCTTTAAGCTAGTCCGCGAGCTTTTCTACCTGGTCGAGCATCTTGTCGAGCTTGGCCTTTGCTTCGGCCTTGACCTTCTCAGCTTCTTCGTGAGCCTTCGCCTTCTGGGCGGCCTTTTCCTCGGCTTCGGGATCGACGACGACCAGATTGGACGCGTCGTGCTCAACAAGCTTGAGCGCATGCTCGGGACAAACCTTGACACAGGCGCCGCAGCCTAAACAATACGTGGACTCCAACGCAAAGCGGCCGCTTCCCACCAAATCGCAGGCGAACGTGGGGCATACATTGACGCACTCGCCGCACGACGTGCACTTGTCAAAATCGCACTCCGGCGTGCTCACCTGCATATTCTGGGCAAGCTCGGGATGGTTCTGCAGTGTCGAGAGCACCAGCTGCCGCCCATGGGTGAGCGAACGGCGACGCTTGGTCGTCGTGGTGCCGCACATGGTGTTGAGCGTGCGCTCCAGCTGGGTAATCTGATGGCGATGGGCCTTGAGCTTTTGCGTCACCGAAGCCAGCGCCGCCGTCGCCGGATTGAGCTTGGTCACCGTCAGGCCCGTGGTGCGGGCAATTTTTTCCATGTACTCTTTGCGCTCGTACTCGCGGCGCTTATGGCATTTGAGGCTCTTGGGGTCGACCTCCAAGCCCATACCCGTGCCGGACCACTCCTCGGCCTTCGCAATCGCCTCGCCCAGAATGTCCTCACCGCCGGTGTTGCGGCATTTATCGCACACGCCCAACGGCAGGTACACACTCACGTTGGGATAGTCTGCCAGTACCGAGAACCAGGTCTCGGCCGTAATATCGCCCACGCAGGCAACGACGACCTCGTTTTCGCGCGGCATGCGCTTGAGGGCGCGCGTGCAGGTGACGTAGGCGGTCTCGTGGCTCGTAGCCGCCGAGACAATGTCGTCGTAGACGTTTTTGGGTGCAAGGCGCGGCGAGATAATCGCCTCGGTCGGACAGGCAGCGGCGCACAGGCCGCACTTGCGACAGGAGTCGAGGATCTCGATGGCGTCTTCCTCGACCTCGATAGCGTTGACCGGGCACACGTCCATGCACGCGGTGCAGCCGCTCTTTTCGTTTTTGCAGGTCAGGCACGGAATGGTGTTGCCGCGCGGACGCTCCTTGTAGTCGGCAGGATTCCACTGCGGCGCCGACGGATCGAGTGCATCGGTCACACCGCCAAGCGGGTTTTTAAGAAAGTCGAAACCCTTGCTGATCTCGATAATGTCATCAAACAGATCGTGTTCCTGCGCCATGCGCGGCCCCTCCCTGAGCAGTGCAAACAAGCAAGAGATAATGATACGCTATCGGCCCACACCTTGGGCAAATTACACGCGGTGCACCTTTGGGGCAAATAGCCTATGGCCTATCGCCGCCTCGATTGCACAAGGTCAATCAAGTGCCAAGCTATGCCTCGCACATAAGCTGCACGAGCTTTTGTTTGGTCACCTTGGCCTGTTCGTTAGCCATATTGCGCTCGTTTCTAAAGACCGCATTTGCAACACCCTGCAGGTCGCCATCGGAAATCACGCTGCACGGACCGTCCATCGATGCCGCCGTGGGGCATACGCACAACGGCAACTCGGCATAAAACGCAACGGCCTTGGCGATATCGAGCATTTTGCCGCCGCCAATACCCACTACCATGTCGCAATACTCGGCCTGGGCTTCCTTAGCCATTTCGACAACGGCCTCTTCCGTACACGGACCGTCATAAATCTTAAAGAACGGCTCGCTTAGATCTTCGTCCAGAAATCCATCGACGATCTGCCTGCACAGCCGATCCTCGGTGCCCTGGTCAAACAAGACATAGGCAGCGCAGCCCAACCATGACAAATACTTGCCTTGACGCGACAGTTCGCCCGGCCCCTGAACATACCGGCCGGGACCGCCATAAACCATGGGAAGCGCCATACGAGAATCCGCCCTTCATCAAACAACGATTGGTGCAAAGTAACCTTGCCCCTTTGCACCATAGCAAAAAGGGGCAAAGCCATCTGTTGGCTTTGCCCCTTCCTTAGCTTGATTTACTCATCCATGAGATAGTAGTGGCCCAGCGCGTCGGCACCCAGGATGGCGTTTGCGACCATCTCGGGCGTCACCTCAAAGGGCATGTTGCACATGGTGTCATCGGGTGCGCAGGCGGCCTCGGCAACAATCATGGCCTGCTCGCGCGTAAGCTCGGCAACGCCAAGTTCCTTCATCGTGACCGGCAGGCCAAGCTCAATGCAGAAGCCCAAGACTTCCTCGAGCTTCTCGGTCGGGGCATCCTCGAGTACCAGCTGGACGATGGTGCCGAAGGCGACCTTCTCGCCGTGATACATGCTGTGGCACTCGGGCAGCATCGTCAGGCCATTGTGGATGGCATGAGCGGCAGCAAGGCCCGAGCTCTCAAAGCCAATGCCCGAAAGCAGCGTATTGGCCTCGATGATGTGCTCGACGGCAGGCGTGAGCGCGCCCTTCTCCAGCGCAACCTTGGCCTTGACGCCATCGGCCATAAGCGTCTCGTAGCAGAGCTTGGCGAGCGCCAGGCCGGCCATGCCGCCCTTGCCGCCGGCGCAGGTGCCGCCGTCGGCATCGTGCGTCGCCTGAGCCTCGAAATAGGTTGCGAGCGCATCGCCCATACCGGAAACCGTCAGGCGCACCGGGCTCGCCGCGATAACCGTCGTATCCATAAGGACGATATTGGGGTTTGCCTTAAGGAAGAGGTATTTGTCGAACTGGCCGTCATCGGTATAGAGCACCGAAAGCGCCGAACACGGGGCATCGGTCGAAGCAATGGTGGGGCAAATGATAACCGGGGACTCCAGGTAATAGGCGACGGCCTTCGCGGTGTCGAGGATCTTGCCGCCACCGACGCCGACGATGATGTCGCAACCGTTGTCGCGAGCGAGCGCAACCAGGCGATCGACCTCGCCCTTGGAGCACTCGCCGTTAAAGTCCTCAAACAGCAGCTCGGCCTTAGCCTCGGTAAAACCGCCCTCGATCTTGGCACCGACGCGCTTCTTGCCCGAAGGCGTCACGATGACGAGGGCCTTAGCGCCGAGCGGCTCAACGTAAGAGCCGAGCTTGGCGAGCTCGTCCGGACCCTGGATGTACTTGCTGGGGCTATTGAAAATTGCAGCCATAACTATCCCATTCTCTAAAAGAAAAAAGAAAGGGGCTCCGTACAGATACGTGCGGAGCCCCTCGTTACGATAACAAGAGTCGATTAGAAATCGATGTCGGTGTCGTAGTAGCAGGCCTTGAGGATCTTCTCGAAGTCGGCAGCCTTGGTCTCACGCGGGTTCTCGGGCGTGCAAGCGTCCTGCTCGGCGTTCGCGGCGATCTCGGGCAGCTTGGCGAGGAACTCCTCCTCGGAAACCATCTGCGGGTTCTCGGCGTCGACCTTCACGCCACCATTCGCGTAATCCTTGATGGACTGCGGAATGTCGAGCTGGTCGTTGAGGTCGCGAATCTTCTGGACGAGTGCAGCGATGAGCTCCTCGTTGGTCTCGCCGGGAAGGTGCAGGATCTCCTTGGCCACGTAAGCGTAACGCTCGGCAGCACGGGGATCCTTGGAGTTCCACTGGATGACCTTGCCCAGGTACATGGCGTTAGCAGCACCGTGGATGATGTGGCCGTTCTCGAAGGCAGCACCGGTCTTGTGAGCCATGGAGTGAACGATGCCGAGCAGGCCCGAGGAGAAGGCGATACCGGCGATGCACTGAGCCTCGTGCATGTGCTGACGGGCCTCATGGTCGCCAGCATAGGACTTGGGCAGCCACTCGACGATCTCGCGGATGCCGTGCAGAGCGTTGGCATCGGTGAACATAGAGGCGCAGGTGGAAACGTAGGCCTCCATGCAGTGGGTCAGAGCGTCCATGCCGGTGTGAGCGCACAGCTTGGCGGGCATGGTGTAGGTGAGCTCGGGGTCGACGATGGCGACATCAGGGGTGATGTTGAAGTCGGCCAGCGGGTACTTGATGCCCTTGGCGTAGTCGGTGATGACGGAGAAGGCAGTGACCTCGGTAGCGGTACCGGAGGTAGAGGAGATGGCGCAGAAGTGAGCCTTCTGACGCAGCTCGGGGAAGCTGAACGGCTGGATGATGTTATCGAAGGACTCCTCGGGATACTCGTAGAAGACCCACATGGCCTTAGCGGCATCGATGGGCGAGCCGCCGCCGATGGCGATAATCCAGTCGGGCTCGAACTCGCGCATGGCCTCGGCGCCCTTCATGACCGTCTCGATGGACGGATCGGACTCGACGCCCTCGAACAGCTTGACCTCGAAGCCGCCCTCTTTGAGGTCGGCCTCGACGTCCTGCAGGAACCCGCCGCGGCGCATAGAGCTGCCGCCAGAAACGATGATGGCCTTCTTGCCCTTGAGGTTCTTCACCTCGTGGCGAGCGCCCTCACCAAAGTACAGATCGCGAGGATTGGTAAAACGTCCCATACTGTGCCTCCTAAACAAGCCCCTCTTAGACTTGCGTATATAACGGAGCACCCAATTGGCTCCGTTAGGACCGGTTTGCGCGTTGCCGGCGATGACAATGCGCGATGTCTAAACGTCTCAACGCTCAGACAAACACTATTTTACCGTTCTGGTTGGTCAGTTATTCACCTAAAGCCGCCAATGATGAAACGTTTTTTCTATCCCTGAAGACCCTTGTGCGGCATTCATACTCCCAAGCTGGGCAAACGTTTTATCAAGGTTGACTACATATCCTGGGCAGGACGGTGCCCCTCCAAAATATGCACCGTTCGCCGGCAAAAATCGACCGTTTGCGGCACCGTGATACCACTCGGTCGTCCAAGGTGCCGACATTTGTGCGACATCCGTCTTCGTGGTGCAAAGGTGCAAGTCCAAGTGCGGCACCCCCGGTGTGCCACATGCGGGTAAACTAGAACCTTATATAGAAACATTTGAACCCTAACCGCAGCAAAGGAGGCCCCATGGCATTCGATCCCATTCAAGAGGATTGCCATCGCCTCGTTCTTGAGGCCTTGCGCCGCGACAATATCCCGCTCACCGACGCTGCCGCCGTAGAGCGTCTGATGGAACAATTCACCCGCAACCCCGCACCGCTCATCGTGCACGACCGCGACCGCGCCGGGCACCTCATTGCCAAGGTGGTCGAGGCTGTCGACTACCGCATTCCCTTTATCCCTGACGATACCCAGGCAGAGCAAGAAGAGACAGCTGCCGAGAACATGCTCCGCGAGGCGGCCGCACTCGATCCGGCCAACTGGGACGCTCAGCGCATGCTGACGGCACTCACCGCCGAATCCAACGAGGAATACGTACAGTACCTGGTATCCAAGTGCGATGAGGTCGAGCACGACCTAGCGCTCAAAATCGCCTCGGCCCAGGACCCCTACGAGCGCGAGGCCGCAGGCGACCTTACGCGCCGCCCCTATCTGCGCTGGCTTGCCGCCTTGGCATCGCGCGCCCTCATTAGCGGCCGCTATCGCATGTCGCTCGAAGCCGCGAATCGCAGCTTGGACTTTGCGCCCAACGACCCCGCCGGTGTCCGCCACACCGCGATGCTCGCCATGGCAAAGCTCGAATACCCCGCCGAGGAGCTCAAGCGCTTTCGCTCCGCACACTCCGTGCCGTACCTCGCGAATACCCCACTGCGCCGCCGCCCCAAAGATGCGGAGCGCGACTTGGACCCGTGGACGCTCATCGCGCTGATGAGCACGGCTTGGCGCGAACTGGACTACGAGGGCGCCGAGCACTACCTGCGTATCCTTGTGCGCTCGTGTCCGCACGCAGCCGAGGCACTCTACTTCCAAACCGAGTTTCCCGATGGCGTCTATGCCCGCGTCAACGTGGGTGTGGGCTCCACCGACGAGCTTGTCCTTGCGCTGTCCGAGGCGACGCCGGTACTGCAGGAGGGCCTGGGCGCCCCCGACAACGCCAGCTTTGCCGCCTGGGTCGCCACCAACGACATCGTGCGCTCCCAAATCGACGAGCGCATCCTGCGCGCAGCCGAGCAGGGGCTTCCATTTAAGGGAGGAGACCTCTAATGGATCCGAGCGTCTACATCCCCGCCTACCTGGAGCGCACCTATCTGGCGTCGCACCCCGAGCTCACCGATGCAGCACGCGAGCTTGTCCATAACGACATTAGTGCGAATCCCCAAAAGTACGCGCAGTCCGAGCATGCCCAGGCGCTGCTGTCCTATGCCGGTGTTCATCGCCACCTGCTCGACGAGCTCCATCGCATCGAAGATATGGGCAGCGACGAGGAGTTTGAGCAGACGCGCAATCGCCTGTTCGACGACATGCGCGATGAGCTGCTCAAGATTGTCCGCGTCGACGCACTGACCGTCGACGCGCAGCTGCTCGCCATCATCCTGGCCGACACACCCGTTGACGCCTGCCTGGGCGACCTGATGAAGCTCGAGGCAACCACGGCCGATTACCTGCAGCAAAGCGTGCCCGGGTTCGATATGGAGGCCCCGCACTACTGGGCCAACAAAGTTTTGACGGACGGCGTGACGGCGGCAGAGCTCACCGTGAGCGAGCCGGCGCTTATCGGGTGGCTTCACACACTCGAGGCCATCTCGCAGCTGTGCATGGCGAGCGCCCGCTACCGTGCTGCCGTCAACTATTCTCGCCGTGTTCTTAAGGCGGAAGGCTATCCCACCCGAGCGGCAGGCACCGTGTTACTCGCCCTCGCTCGCTTGGAAGACGAGGACGGCTTTTTTGCCCTGGCCCACCAGCTCGAGGAGCAGATGGGGGCCGATGCCCTCGAGAACTCTCCTTGGTATCTGCTCGCCCGCACGATTCTGCTGTTCAAAACAAACAAGATGCGCCCGGCGACACGCGCGCTGCGTGAGTTCGCCAACCGCTGCGAGGGTGGCGCGTTCTTCTTACTGAACCCCATGTACCAGACACCGTACCTTCCCTGCCGGCCCGAGCCACACGATCCCTGGGATCTTTCGCACCAGGCCGTTTGGGAAGCGGACGGTATTATCTCGGACACTCCCGACTTTGCCCCCTGGGCCAACGCCTGCGAAGATGTATCGCAGCTTGCCCAGGAATTTGCGCGCCGCTACGGATTTTAGTGACGCACTCGACCCGACCATGTCGTTTACGTTAGGAACGGTTTCATGAACCTCCGCTCATCTCTTGCCTGCACCTCGAGCGATATCGCTCGCTGGGGGCTGCGCTCCGTCCTTAAGCGCCAGGGCGGCGTACTCCCCGGCCGCATCGCCATGAAGATCGACCCCGAGTTGCTGAGCGACCTCGCTGGCCTTGTCGACCGCAGCGTGGTGATTACGGGTACTAATGGCAAGACCACCACTTCCAACCTCATCGCCGACGCCGTTGCTGCCAGCGGTGCTGCCGTGGTGTGCAACCGTGCCGGCAACAATATGGAGCCTGGTGTGGTAGGTGCTCTGCTCGAGGCCCGCGGCGGCCTTAAACACACCAGCAGCGGCAAGCGCGTGGGCGTTTTTGAGTGCGATGAGCTTTACACCGTACGCGTTCTGCCCAAGCTCAAGCCGACGTACTTTGTGCTGCTCAACCTGTTCCGCGACCAGCTAGATCGCTATGGCGAGATCGATCACACCCAGGAGGTCATCGCCCACGCGTTGGAGCTTTCGCCGGCAACGACGCTCATCTACAACGCCGACGACCCGCTGTGCGCCTCGATTGCCGCGCGCGTTCCCAATGCGAGTATTGCCTTTGGCATCGACGGCGCCACCGACACCGAGTCCGACCGCATTAGCGACTCGCGCTTTTGCTCGCAGTGCAACGCCCCGTTGGAGTACGACTACGTGCAATACGGCCAGCTTGGCGCATACCATTGCCCCTCGTGCGGTTGGGCACGCCCCGCACTGGTCCGCCGTGTGACGGGCGTGAAGCTCGGCTGCGACGGCTACGGCTTCGACCTGGTCTTTGGATCTGCGCCCGACGCGGCTGCCGTACACATCGCCACACGCTACAACGGTCTGTACATGGTCTATAACGTTGCCGCCGCCTTCTTTGCCGCACGCGAGTTGGGCGTGGACACGGCGTTTCTACAGCCTACGCTCGATGCCTACGTCCCCGCCGGCGGACGTATGGGCCGCTGGGAGATCGCCGGCCGTACCGTCGAGGCAAACCTGGCCAAAAATCCCGTGGGCTTCGATCGCCAGATCCAGTCCATTAAAACGGCAGGCGGCAGGCTCTGCGCCTTCTTCCTGAACGACAACGACGCCGACGGCCACGATGTCTCGTGGATCTACGACGTCGACTTCGAGCGTATCGCCGACACACCGGGTCTTGTCGCCTTTGCCGGAGGCACGCGTGCGCACGACATGCAGGTACGCCTCAAGTACGCCGGCATCGATGCCGCGATTATCTCGGACGTCGCGCAGGCAATTGGCGCCGTTGCGGATGAAGCCGCAGGCGACACTTTCTATGCCGTCGCCAACTACACGGCCTTCCCGCCGCTGGTCAAAGAACTCGATGGGCTGAAGGGTGCCGATGCAGCCACGGTTGCTGCCCGCGCTGCAACGTGTGCCGATGGCAGTGCCGTCCCCGTCGGCATCGCGCCAGTCGAGCTTTCGCGCCCGCTGCGCATCGTCTACCTGTACCCCGATGCCCTCAACCTCTACGGCGACGGCGGCAACGTTATCGCCCTCGAGCGTCGCTGCGCCTGGCGCGGCATCCCCGTTCGCGTGGACGAGGTCCGCATGGGCGAGTCACTCGATCTCACCGATGCCGATATCGTCATGATGGGTGGCGGCTCCGACCGCGACCAGCTAGCCGTGGCACACGAGCTGCTCGCCCAAAAAGACAAGGTCGCATCCTATGTTGAGGACAGCGGCTCGTTGCTCGCCATCTGTGGCAGCTATCAGCTGCTCGGCCGTTCGTACTACATGGGCGACGATCGCATCGAGGGCCTGGGCGTCATTGCCGCCGAAACCGTACGTGGCTCCGATCGCCTGATCGGCAACGTAGCCGTCAAAACCGATCTGGCACCTGAGCCCTTTGTGGGATTCGAGAACCATGGAGGTCGCACGCTTTTGGACGCCGAGGCCACGCCGCTCGGAACGTCCGTCGTCACGGGCACCGGCAACAACGGCGACGATGGCTTTGAGGGCCTGATCTACAAGGGCGTCATCGGCACGTACCTACACGGACCGGCACTGCCCAAGAACCCCGAGCTCGCCGACTGGCTGATCGCGCACGCCCTCGAGCGGCGCGACGATGCGCAGGCCACAGCCCTGCTGCCGCTCAAGCCCCTCGACGACACCTACGAGCACGCCGCCCACGACGCCGCCATGAAGCTCCTCCCCTAGCACCTCACCACCACAAAGGGGACAGGCGCCTTTGTGGTGGTTTTGACCCATCCCAGCGGTTTGTCTCAATCTGTAACATCTAGACCGTTAAAAGTCGTCTTACTGTTACAGAATGAGATGTTCGTCCCGACGTCTGCCTTTTGTCTCGATCTGTAACAGATAGAGCCAATTTGCCCGCCCAGATGTTACAGATTGAGATGTTTGAAGATCGGGATAGAGAGCCAGCTCCTATGTGGTGGTTTTCCAGTTTGCCAACGATATACGCGCCGGCAAAAAAGTCTGCTATACTCTTTCCCGCTGTCCCCATCGTCTAGCGGCCAAGGACGCCACCCTTTCAAGGTGGATATCGCGGGTTCGAATCCCGCTGGGGGCACCATTTGAATTGAAGAGCCCGTTACCCTCGCGGTAGCGGGCTCTTTGCTACCGATATGCCGGGATTCGAACCCGACAGGGTGCGAAGCTGAGGAAACGCGCAAGCGTTTTCCAGCGCAGCACGCAAGGAGCGGAGCGACGCAGCGGAAGCGGGCGGCGCCAGCCGCACGCGGACATCCCGCTGGGGGCACCATTTGAAACTAGAAGCCCGTTACCCCCGCGGTGACGGGCTCTTTGCTACCGATATGCCGGGATTCGAACCCGACAGGGTGCGGACCCCGGCATCATCGCAAAGCCAGCGGGCAAAAAATGGCAAATATGAGTACTGTTACCATTTTAGTTACAGCGATTTCATGCCTTCAGAAGGCGATTTAGCCGTCAGGCGTCCTACGGCGGAAAAATTGCAGACGTTTATCGGCTAAGTACTTGGACATATGTTGCGTAACACTTCATATTTTGCAAATAAATAATGCTACAGGACTTGTGACAGTACTCATATTTGACGTTTTTTGTCCACGCCCCCTTATTGCGTGGGCGAATCAGGTGCAAAACGGGCTTCAAAGCGTCCTTCGCAAACAAAAACCGGGGCCCACATGATGCGGACCCCGGCTCAATACCGTGACGATATGTCAGTTACGCCCTACACGTAGAACAGGATGTCGTCGTAGGTCGGGACCGGCCAGTAGTCGGCTGCCACGATCTCCTCCATGGCATCCACGGCGGCGCGCAGCGTATCCATAGCGGGGACGACCTCATGTGCATACACGTTGGCCTGCTCCTGGCCAACGAGGCCCTCGGCCTTCTGATGCACGGCGTCGAGCGCCTTGATGGAGTCGTTGATGGTGGTGATGCCGTTGCAGAGCTTGTTGAGCGTGTTCTGCTCACACTGCATGGCGGCCTCGGCGCCGGCGGCACGAATAGTCTCAAGGCCCTTAGCGACCTTGGTGGCATAGGCGGTAATGACCGGGCGATAGGTACGACGCGCCTCGCGAACCATCGTGGTAGCCTCGATGTTCATGAGCTTGTTGTACTTCTCGAGCTTGCAGTCGTAGCGGCACTGAGCCTCGGCCTTGGTCAGGACACCCGTCTCCTCAAAGAGCGCGATAGCCTTATCGGAAACAAAGGCGGGCAGGGCATCGGCCGTGGTCTTGTTGTTGGCAAGGCCTCGCTTCTTGGCCTCGACGGGCCACTCATCGGAGTAGCCGTCACCGGAGAACAGGATGCGCTGGTGATCGGTCAGCACCTTCTTGCAGTATTCGAGCGCGGCGTCCTGGAACTTATCCTCGGGCGTACCCTCAAGCGCGTCGGCGAAGGACTTGAGCGACTTGGCCACGGCGGCATCGAGCACCAGGTTGGAGTCGGAGACGTTCTGCTCGGAGCCGCAGGCACGGAACTCGAACTTGTTGCCGGTGAAGGCGAACGGGGAGGTGCGGTTGCGGTCGGTGTTGTCCTGCATCAGCTTGGGCAGGGTATCGGCGCCCAGGTCGAGCACGCCGCGCGTGGCATGGACGGAAGCCTTGCCATCGATGATCTTCTCGACGACCTCGGTAAGCTGGTCGCCCAGGAAGATGGACATAATCGCCGGAGGAGCCTCGTTAGCGCCCAGACGATGGTCGTTGCCGGCCGAGGCAACGGAGGCACGCAGGAGCTCCTGATAGTTATCGACGGCCTCGATCACCGCGGTGAGGAAGACGATGAACTGCAGGTTGTCGAGCGGAGTGTCGCCCGGATCGAGCAGGTTTTCGGACTCGGTGCCAAGCGACCAGTTGTTGTGCTTGCCCGAACCATTGATGCCCTCAAAGGGCTTCTCGTGCAGCAGGCAGACCAAGTCGTGGCGGGAGGCGATGAGCTTCATCTTCTCCATCATGACCAGATTCTGGTCGATGGCCTCATTGACCTCACCATAGACGGGAGCAAGCTCATGCTGGCAGGGAGCAACCTCGTTGTGCTTGGTCTTGGCGGGAATGCCAAGCGCCCACAGTTCATCGTCCAGGTCCTTCATATAGGCCGAGACGGTGGGGCGGATAGCGCCAAAGTAGTGCTCCTCAAGCTCCTGGCCCTTGCAGGGAGCGGCGCCAAAGAGGGTGCGGCCGGTGATGACCAGGTCCTTGCGCTTGCGGTAAGCGTCCTTCTTGATCAGGAAGTACTCCTGCTCGTCGCCCACGGAAGGAACGACCTTCTTGGGGGTCTTACCGAACAGCGCCAAAACGCGCTTGGACTCACGCGAGAGCGCGGTCATGGAACGCAGCAGCGGGGTCTTCTTGTCCAGGGCCTCGCCCGTGTAGGAGCAGAAAGCCGTGGGGATGCACAGGACATCGTCCTTGATAAAGGCGGGGCTAGTGGGGTCCCAAGCGGTGTAGCCACGGGCCTCGAAGGTAGCACGCAGGCCGCCGTTGGGGAAGCTCGAGGCATCGGGCTCGCCCTGGATGAGGTTCTTGCCCGTAAACTTGGTAATGGCGGTGCCGTCGTGGTTGGGCTCCAGGAAGCTGTCGTGCTTCTCGGAAGTAATACCCGAAAGCGGCTGGAACCAGTGCGCGTAGTGCGTCGCACCCTTGGAGATGGCCCAGACCTTCATGGCATGGGCAACGGCGTTGGCCACATCCAGGTCGAGCGGCTCACCGCCCTCGAGGGTTGCAGCAAGGCGCTTCCAAATGTCCTTGGGGAGGTAGTCCTTCATGACTTCCTCAGAGAACACCATGGTCCCGAAGCGGTCAGTAAGTTCGGCCATACGGAACTCCCTTCGTATCGGCACCGCGTGAGAAGCGGTGTTGATTACTAACGAACGAGTCATAGCTTAGACTCGCCGTGTTTCCGCGACATTACCGTTATGTTGCTGTCGCGAAACCAATCAATGAGGTTACCCTATCGAGGCGGCGTTGCCACCCTCAACAGCCAATCAACTGTATAAATTGCAGACCTCTCCCCATGGTTTAAGGGTAGTCAATTTGGGATGGAGCTCTATTAACTGGTATTTTGCATCAGATACCAGTCTTTATAGTCCGTGCCTAGATTAGCCGCTCTGTTATAGAGAAAGCCGATAGCAAGGCATCTTTGATTGGTATCCTCAAATAGCGAGTGAAACTCCACCGTGGCACAGTGGTGCTGTAGAATCCTTACAACACATCACACTATTACGTATCTAGAGGAGCACGATATGCGCGTCGACGAGGTTTTTAAGCAGGCAGCATCCCAGGGCACCGCGCCCATTTCGTTTGAGATGTTCCCGCCCAAGGGCGAGCTGACCCTCGACACGGCTCGCGAAGTGGCAGGCAATCTGTGCAAGCTTTCGCCGAGCTTTGTCTCGGTCACCTGCTCGGCCGGCGGCTCGGGCAACGGTGCCGCCACCGCCCCCATCGCGCATATGATTACGAGCGAATTCGACACGCCCTCGGTGGCACACCTTACCTGCGTGGGCCGCTCGCACGCCGATATCGCCGCCAAGATCGACGAGTATCGCACCGCCGGCGTAGAAAACATCCTGGCCCTGCGTGGCGATCTTCCCGCTGGCGCGACCGAGGACGACAAGCCCGCCTCGGACTACGCCTACGCCCGCGACCTCATCCCCGAGCTCGTCGACGCCGGCTTTTGCGTGGGCGCCGCAGCCTACCCCGAGGGCCACATTGCCTGTGAGGATCTCAACCTCTCGGTCGAACACCTCAAGCAAAAACAGGACGCTGGCGCGAGCTTCTTTGTGACGCAGCTCTTCTTTGATAACGAGTGCTTCTACCGTTTTCGCGAGCTTGCCGACAAGGCCGGCATCACCGTGCCCATTACCGCGGGCATCATGCCGTTTATGGGCAAGTCACAGATCAGCCGCATGGTCTTTATGTGCGGCGCGTCGCTGCCCTCCCCCGTCATCAAGATTCTCGCCAAGTACGAGAATGACCCCGAGAGCCTGCAGGCAGCTGGTGTAGATTATGCAGCCCGCCAGCTTTGCGACCTCAAGGAGCACGGCGCCGACGGCCTGCACCTGTACACTATGAACCGTCCTGCGATCGCCGCGACCATTATGGAGCGCCTGGGGTAATGGAAAAACCGCACATCGATACAACCGCTGTCGAAGTGCCGGCCGACCTTGCGTCGCCGGCGCTCTACCGTATCGATGCCGCGCACCGTCCCCGTGTCGACCGTGCCGAGATGCTGCGGTATCTGGGTTACGGCGGCCAGCAGATTGAGCCCGAACTATCACGACGTATTGAGCTTGTGGTCGAGCGTCTGGAATTGGACATTGAACCCCGTGGCGTGCGACGCGTGTTTGCCGTCGATGCCACGGGCGTTGACGAGCAGGGCGAGCCCAGCATCCGTCTGGTTGGCACCAACGTTGAGCTGCGAGGTCGCGATATCTATCGACATCTCAAAGATGCCCGCTTTGCCGCGCTCATGGCATGCACCCTCGGCATGGACGCCGAGCGTCGCCTGCGCACCACGGGAGCCCAACATCCCCTGGAGGGCGCCGTGCTCGACGCCGCGTGCTCCGCTTACGTGGAAGCCGCCGTTGAGCAAATGGACCAGCGGGTCAAGACGGACGCCGCCGTTCATGGGCTCGCCGGCAACTGGCGCTTTAGTCCCGGCTACGGCGACTGCCCGCTCTCGGCCCAGCGCTCAATCGTAGCTGCACTCAACGCCACACGGCTCATCGGGCTTACCGTCACACCTACCAGCCTGCTCATGCCCACCAAAAGCGTGACCGCGGTGATCGGCCTGTTCGATGGCGAAGTCCACGACGCCCAGAGCCGCCCCACCTGCAATATCTGCCGCATGCGCGAGAACTGCCGCTTCCGTGCCGCCCACACCACCTGCTATTCCAGCCATTAGGAGCCCCCGATGTTTACTCCGCTTATCACTCATAATTCTGACGGCACTGCATTGGCGGCACCCGTTGATGCCGCACGTCGCAACGGTGCCACGTACAAGACGCGCACGATCGACGATCTGCGCATTAAGGACGATCGCCTGCGCGCCGCCATCGAGGGCACGGGGCACCTGCTGTTCGACGGCGGCATGGGCACCATGTTGCAGGCCGCTGGCATGAAGGCGGGCGCCCTGCCCGAGCTGCTCAACTTTGAGGAACCCCAGGTTATCACCGATATCCAACGTCAATATGTCGAGGCCGGCTGCGACGTGATTACCGCCAACACCTTTGGCGCCAATGCCCACAAGCTCGACGGTGCCGCCACCGTGGCAGACGTCTTTGCCGCGGCCGTCGCCTGTGCCCGCGCGGCCGGCGCCCGCTACGTCGCCGGCGACATCGGCCCCATCGGCGCACTGCTTCGTCCCTTAGGCACCCTCAGCTTCGACGAGGCCTACGACCTCTTTGCCGAGGAAGTGCGCGCAGGCGTCGCCGCGGGTGTGGACCTCTTTATTATCGAGACTATGACCGACCTGGCCGAGATCAAGGCCGCCGTCCTCGCCTGCCGCGAGAACTCCGACCTGCCCGTCTTTGCCACCATGACCTTCGAGGAAGACGGTCGCACCTTCCTGGGAACGAGTCCCGAGGTGGCCGCCATCACGCTCGACGCTATCGGCGCCGACGTTTTGGGCATCAACTGCAGCCAGGGACCGGCCGAGCTCCGAGGACTCGCCGCACGTATGCTCACCGTTACCGACAAGCCCGTTATGGTGCAGGCCAATGCAGGACTCCCCCATGTGGACGACGACGGCAACACCGTCTTTGATATCCAGGCCCCCGAATACGCCGAGGCCGTCGCCGGCATGATCGCCGACGGCGTGAGCGTCGTGGGCGGCTGCTGCGGCACCACGCCGGCGCACATGGCGGCCCTGCGCACGCTTATCGACAACCACACGCCCAGCCCGCGCCGCCGCAAGCCCAGCATGTCGGTCACGAGCGCCCAAACGGTCGTGGACCTTCCCTGCGACGGCCACAAGATCGCCGTCATCGGCGAGCGCATCAACCCCACCGGCAAAAAGCGCCTGCAGCAGGCCCTGCGCGACGGCGACCTGGACTACGTCGTGAGCCAGGGCATCAGCCAGCAGGAGCAGGGCGCCGACATCCTGGACGTCAACGTGGGCCTGCCCGAGATTGACGAGGTCAAGATCATCCAACAGGCGACCGAACAGCTCCAAGGCTCCACGCTGCTGCCGCTGCAGATCGACTCCACCGACCCCGCCGCCGTCGAGGCCGCCGTACGTCGCTACGCCGGCAAGCCCATCATCAACTCGGTCAATGGCAAACAGCAGATCATGGACGAGATTTTCCCGCTGGTCGCCCACTACGGCACCAACGTCGTCGGCCTCACGCTCGACGAAGGCGGCATCCCGGATACCGCCGAGGCCCGCTTCGCCATCGCCGAGCGCATCGTGGCCGAGGCCGCCCGCTACGGCATCGGCCCGGACCGCATCCTCATCGACTGTCTAGTCATGACCGCCTCGACCAATCAACGCCAAGCCGAGCAGATCCTGCGCGCCATGTCCCTGTGCAAGGAGCGTCTGGGCGTCAAATGCGCGCTCGGCGTGTCGAACATCAGCTTTGGCCTGCCTGCCCGCCCGCTGCTGGGCTCGGTCTTTTTGGCTGCCGCTTTTGGCGCGGGCCTGGACGCCCCCATCATGAACCCGGGCTCCAAGCGCTTTATGGATACCGTCTACAGCTATCGCGTCCTGAGCGTTGAGGACGAGGGCTCGACCGGATACATCGAGCGCTATGCCGGCTGGACCGATCCGTACAAGATCGCCGCCAACCCGGCAGCGGCTCAGGCCGCATCGACCGACACCGTGCCCGCCGCCGGCACCGACGGCAACGACGACCCGATTCGTCGCATGGTCGTCTCGGGCCGCAAAGGCGAGATCGCTGCCGAGACCGAGCGTCTGCTGGCAGACCACGACGCCATGGACCTCATCAACAACCACTTTATCCCCGCCCTCGACGAGGTGGGCGTCCTCTTTGACCAGGGCAAGTTCTTCTTGCCGCAGCTTATGGCCTCGGCCGAGGCCGCACGCGTGGGCTTCGACACCATCAAGCGCCTGATGCCCGCCGGCGAGATTGCCGACAAGGGCAAGATCTGCGTGGCCACCGTCAAGGGCGACATCCACGACATCGGTAAGAACATCGTCAAGATGCTGCTCGATAACTACGGCTACACCGTCTTTGACCTAGGCCGCGACGTCGACCCGCAAGAGGTGCTCAAGACCGTCAAGGAGCGCGACATCAAACTCGTCGGCCTCTCAGCGCTTATGACTACCACAGTCGTCGCCATGGAAGAGACCATCAAGCTGCTTCATGCCGAGGTGCCGGGCGTCAAGATCATCGTAGGCGGCGCCGTGCTCACCCCCGAATACGCCAAGCAGATCGGCGCGGACTACTACGCCAAAGACGCCGCCGAAAGCGCTCGTATTGCCGAAGAGGTCTTTGGGCAGTAACACAACGGAAACAACCGAGCATCAAAACGTGCCGCATGCGCCACTTGGCACGTGCGGCACGTTAGAATAGATAAGACTATGCTCGTTTTGGCAGATAGGAGTGCAAGGATGGCGATCACGCCCGCAGAAATCGCGGAAACCCGCGGCATGGTTGAGGAGCAGAACCTCGACATCAGGACCATCACCATGGGTGTTTCGCTCATGGGTTGCGGTGACGAGAACCTCGACCGCATGTGCACGAAGATCTACGACCACGTGACGCACACGGCTGAGCACCTGGTCGAGACCGCCGAGAACCTCGAGCGCGAGTACGGTATCCCCATCGTCAACAAGCGCGTTTCCGTCACCCCGGTGGCGCAGATCGCCGCGTGCTGCAAGGATGAGGACCTCACCCCCATCGCGCATGCCCTCGACCGCGCGGCCGAGACGCTCGGCATCGATTACCTGGGCGGCTTCTCCGCACTCGTCCAGAAGGGCATCGGCGACGCCGACCGCCGCGTCATCCATTCCATCCCCCAGGCGCTCGCCACCACCAGCCGCGTCTGCTCCAGCGTCAACGTCGCCAGCCTGCGCGCCGGCATCAACATGGACGCCGTGCTTATGGCCGCCCAGACCATCATCGATGCCGCCAAGCTTACGGCAGATGAGGATTCCGTTGGCGCCTCCAAGTTTGTCTGCTTTGCCAACATGGTCGAGGACTCCCCGTTTATGGCGGGCGCCGTTCACGGCGGTGGCGAGGCCGACGCCGTCATCAACGTAGGTGTCTCGGGCCCCGGCGTTATGGCTGCAGCCCTGGAGACGCTGCCCGATTCCGCATCGATGATGGAAGTCGCCGAAAAGATTAAGCAGACCGCCTTTAAGATCACCCGTGCTGGCGAGCTCATGAGCCGCGAGGCCGCCCATCGCCTGGGTGTCGAGAAGGGCATTGTCGACCTGTCGCTGGCTCCCACGCCCGCCATCGGCGACTCCGTCGCGCGCATCCTCGAGATCATCGGCGTGGGCACCTGCGGTGGCCCGGGCACGACCTGTGCGCTCGCCATGCTCAACGATGCCGTCAAGAAGGGCGGCGTCATGGCCAGCTCCAGCGTGGGCGGTCTCTCGGGCGCCTTTATCCCCGTGTCCGAGGACGCCGGCATGATCGCTGCCGTCGAGGCCGGCGCGCTTTCACTCGAGAAGCTCGAGGCCATGACCTGCGTGTGCTCCGTTGGCCTGGACATGATCGCCATCCCCGGCGACACCCCGGTCGAGACCATCGCCGGCATCATCGCCGACGAGATGGCTATCGGTGTCATCAACAACAAGACCACGGCCGTCCGCGTGATTCCCGCCATTGGCAAGGGCGTGGGCGACTGCGTTGAGTACGGCGGCCTGTTTGGCCGTGCGCCCATCATGCCGGTGAACCCCAACGCCGGCACCGTGCTTGCCCACCGTGGCGGACGCTTCCCAGCGCCGCTGAACTCGCTCAAGAACTAGCTGAGGGGGACTGGCGAGAGCCCCGGGGAGGGCAAATATATAAGGTCGCCTGCTCGGACAGTCCTGACTCGCACGGAGAGCACATTAAGTGCTCTCCGGCTCGTGCGGAACTCGCGACAAACTTAGCCCCCGCGCCGCCCGGGCCGGGAATCCGACGTGCTCGTCGGGGCAACGCCACCTGCCAAAAAGGGACAGGTTTATTTTGGTCGGTTTTATCTGGGGAAACGTCGCGCTCCAGCGGTGGTCCGCCCTCATCTGCCATATGGAAATCGGCGGCGTTTTCGGAAGTATGCGGCAAATTTTGAACTTACCGAGCACACAGGGATTTTGCGATAACAAACCCGCAGGTAGAACACTTGAGCATATACGGTGTGGTCGACCCATCAAGATTTTGCCGCATACTTCAGAAATGCAGGCGAATATCGTGCGGTCTAACCGCCCATTTACCGCAAAGAAGGCCGCTTCCCCTAGTAGGAAGCGGCCCCAAATCTTACGAATAGACGATGGTAAAGGGTTCCGACGTTTCGGCGCCCCCCGTTGAAGTGCAGCGTGTGCCCTCAAGCGTTACTGAGACCACTTGGTCGACATCAATCAACTTCGTTGGCACCCAGATGTTCTCTCCGCTATTGCGCGTATAAGAAAAATATAAGTTGAACGCCCCTGCGTCGTCATCTTCGATAATCTGCTCCGATCCATCCTTGTAGGTAACCGTCAACTTCTTCGTGACTGCGTCAATGCCCAGATCATCGATGTGCGTCTGGATCGAAAACGGGCTGATCTCGAGAGGCGAGTCATCGGAGCGGAGTTCCTTAGTATCGACGTACGCTCCAACGCTAAACTCGGGCGTCGATGCCTCGAACGGCTTCGCATCCTCTCCTTCGCCCTCGGTCCACGAGATATTCCAGGTGACCGCATGTTGAAAACCTCGCTCGCGATCCATAGAAGCAAAGTACATCGTGCCATTAATGACCGTGTCGCTTGATGTGTCCTTATCAATTGTGCAGCGTGTATCAGCCCATTCCTCGCCGAAGTTCATGCTGGGCGTGCCGATGCCTTGTTCTTCTTCACCATAGAGAACAAGTTCGCCTGTCTCTGCTGCCGGCTTGTAGTAGTTAACACCATTTGGATTGGACAGCGTAAACGTCACGGCACCGCAACCGTTTTTATCGATAGCCATCTCATGGATATCGAGTGTATAGCCGTTGCCCTCGACGGACAGATTGACCTTCAGTACTGTGCCCTCCAGGCTTTGGGGCGCGATGCCATCACCGAACTCTCTGGTGTAGGTATATTTAGTCCCCGACGAGCCACCTTGAGTCCAGGTAATGGACTCTCCGTTGCCATGGTTTCCCCAGGCAGAGGCAAAATAACTGGAATTGACGACGGCGTAGGCGACCCCTCCGGTCGCGAGCACTCCGGCAAGACATCCGATTACGGCAACATACAGAGGCTTCGCGTGACCCTTTCGGCGAAGCGGCTCACCAGCAGCGGCATAAAGAACACGGTCAGCAAGATCGCTATCGGCTTGGACGGACTCGAAGGCCTGCTTGATTTGGTTGGATTTCACGGTCGCCCTCCTCTAGGATGAACTTGAGCTTCGATCTGCCGCGAGCCAAACGCGTTCGAACGGTCGCGGCTGGCACATGCAATAACTCGGCAATCTCTGAGGTCGAAAAGCCCAGATAGTAATAGAGCATGATGGGAACACGGAATCGTTCCGGAAGTCGCATAACGTCTGACAGGACCGCCTTGGTCTCCTCCTGCGCTGCCGAAAGCGAATCGGCGAGGTTCTCAATATCCTCCACACGCCTCCACGGCTTTCGAAAGAGCGATTTGCATTCATTGATCGTGACCCGGATAAGCCAGCGGCGAAGATGTTCCCGGCTTTCAAATTGCGCATCGCTTTTGAGCAACTTTAGAAAGACGTCTTGAGCGACATCATCGGCGTCAGCGCAATCGCGCAGATACGTCAATGCGATTCGAAACACGACATCCCGGTGATCTTCGACTGCCTGTCTAAAAGCTTGTTCTTCCATAATCACCTCCCGGTGACGTTAATGGTTCTCGATGAGGCCCTCACCATAGATACGCTTTGACCGAACGGAATGTTTCAAATTCAAGCAGTAAAAACCTACCAAAATAAACCTGTCCCTTATTGGCAAAAGGAATCCCCTTCTGCGCGCGGGGGCGGATTCCCGGAACGGGCGGCCCGCTGTTTAAGTTTGCTGCTCTACAGTCCTGCGCAAGACGGAAAGCACATTAAGTGCTTTCCTTTGAGTGCGGAACTCGCGACAAACTTTAACAGCGGGCCGCCCGTTCCGGGAATCCGACGTGCTCGTCGGGGCAACGTTCCTCAACAAAAAAGACCCGCTTCCCTGCTGGGAAACGGGTCTTTGAAAGGGCGGTTAACGTACTTGGAAGTTACTCCTCGTCGTTGTCCTTGGCCTCTTCGGCGTCGTCGGTGTCCACGAGCTGGTTGAGCAGCTCGTCGAGGGAAGCCATGTCCTCGTTGATCGCGCCGTTGGCGGGAGCCTTCTTGTCGTCGATCGGGGCGCCCAGGAGCTCCTCGTCGGCGTCGGCGTGATGCGTCGGCGCAGCGGAGGTGCCCAGCAGGATGTCGTCCGGACCGTCGGGGCTAAAGACCATCTGCAGCAGCTGCGAGAGGTCTTCCTCGTCGGCAACGTCGTCGTTGTTCTCGAGGATGTAGAGCAGGTCGTGGGCCTCGAGGCCGTCACGGAGCTCCTCGATCGCCTTGGCACCGATGCCATCGATGCGCAGCAGATCCTCCTCGGACTTGCCGACCAGGTCGCCGACCGTCTCGATGCCGACCTCGCTGAACTTGTTGGTCCAGCGCTGCGACACGCCCAGGTCGTCGAACAGGTACAGACGAGCCTTCTCGGCGGAGATGGTGTGGCCGTTGCGGGTGAACGAACCGTCAGCACCGCCGAACTCGTCGTAGCCGGCCCAGTCGAGCTGCTGCGGGAGCTGCTCGTCCAGGTCCTTGAGCTCAACCGGAGCCCACTCGGGCAGCGACTTGGCGTTGGGCGAAGCCGGACCGTCGATGTCGACATAACCGTCGGCCGTACGATACGTCAGCTTGGCGTTGGCGTACGGCTTGAGGCCGGTACCAGCCGGGATCTTCTTACCGACGATGACGTTGGACTTAAGGTCGAGCAGGTGGTCGACCTTGCCCTCGATGGCAGCCTCGGTAAGAACGCCGGCGGTACGGATGAACGAAGCGCTCGACAGCCAGGAGTCGATGTTGGACGCGACCTTGAGCGTACCCAGGATGACGGGCTCGGCCACGGGAGCCTGACCGCCCAGACGGGCAACGCGCTCGACCTCGTCGGCGAACTCGTAGCGGTCAACGTACTGACCAAGCAGGTACTTGGAGTCGCCGGGGTTGGTGATCTGAACGCGACGCAGCATCTGACGTGCGAGCACCTCGATGTGCTTGTCGTTCAGGTCGACGCCCTGGCTGGTGTAGACGTCCTTAACGCTCTCGACGAAGGTGTGCATCGTCGACTCGATGTCGGTCAGCTTGCGCAGGTTGCGGAAGTTGACGAAGCCCTTGGTAATCTGGTCGCCGGCGCGAACCTCGCAGCCGTCCTCAATCTCAGGCATAAAGCGCACCGAAGCGGGGACGCGACGCTCGTCGAGGACACGGGTGTGATCTTCGGAGTCGGTGAGCGTCAGCACGTACTCGGACTTCTCGGGCTTAATCGAGAGGTGGCCGGAGTACGGAGCCAGCTCGGCCTCGCGACCCAGGATCTTCTCGTTGACGTTGCCGACGATATCGAACATACGGCTGACCGTAGGCAGACCCTGCGTAATATCGTCGACGCCAGCGACGCCGCCGGAGTGAATGGTACGCATCGTAAGCTGCGTACCGGGCTCGCCGATGGACTGGGCGGCAATAATGCCGACCGCGGTACCGATGGCGACCGGACGACGGGTGGAAAGATCCCAGCCGTAGCACTTCTGGCACACGCCGTACTTGGAGCGGCAGGTGAGCAGCGCGCGGAGCTTGACCTTCTTAAGGCCAGCATCGACCATCTTCTGGATGTCGGCGACCTTCTCGATGTAGCCGTCCTGCTCAAAGAGCACGGTGCCATCGGGAGCCACGACATCCTCAATGAAGCAACGGCCGACGAGGTCGGTGTTGAGGTCGGTGGTACCGGGGATGATGAGGTTGTAGGTGACGCCCTCGTGCGTACCGCAGTCCTCCTCGCGGACAATGACGTCCTGGGCCACGTCGACCAGACGACGGGTCAGGTAACCAGAGTCCGAGGTGTGGGATGTGGTATCGACCAGGCCCTTACGGGCGCCGTAGGTCGAAATGAAGTACTCGAGCGGCAGCAGGCCCTCGCGGAAGTTCGCCTTAATGGGAAGGTCGATCGTCTCGCCGGACATGTCTGCCATCAGGCCACGCATGCCGCCGAGCTGACGCAGCTGGGTCTTAGAACCACGGGCGCCGGAGTCGGCCATCATGTACAGCGGGTTCTCCTCGTCGAACATGTCGAGCATGAGCGCTGCGACCTTGTCGGTACAAGCGGTCCACTCGTTAACGACTTCGATGTGGCGCTCCGTCTCGTTGATGAAGCCCTCCTCGAAGTACTCGTTGATCTGGTCGACGTTGGCCTGGGCGCGATCGAGCAGCTCCTGCTTCTCGGCAGGGATGAGAGCGTCCCACACCGAGATGGTGAGGCCGGCGCGGGTAGCGTAGTGGAAGCCGGAGTACTTGATGGCGTCGAGGATCGGGCCGACCTTGGCCTCGGGGTAACGATCGCAGCAGTCCGCAACCAGCTTGGCCACGTCGCCCTTGACCATCTTGTAGTTCATGAACTCGTAGTCTTCGGGCAGGCACTGGCGGTTGAAGATGATGCGGCCGATAGAGGTCTCGAAGCGCGCGGTCTTGTTACCGGTGACGTCGTAGTCGACAAACTCGTTCTTGCCGTTCTTGACGCGGAAGATACGGGTGCCGTCCTCGTTGATGACGTTGGCGTTCTCGGCGGACACGCGGACCTGAATCTTGGCCTGCATGTCGACCTCGGAGCGGCAGTCATAGGCGTGCAGCGCGTCGTCGAAGCTCGAGAACACGTGGTTCTCGCCCGGCAGACCGTCGCGGACCTGGGTGAGGTAGTACACACCGATGATCATGTCCTGCGAAGGGATGTTGACCGGCTTGCCGGATGCCGGCGAGCGCAGGTTGTTCGCAGAGAGCATGAGCACGCGGGCCTCGGCCTGAGCCTGGCTGGACAGCGGCACGTGGACAGACATCTGGTCGCCGTCGAAGTCGGCGTTGAAGGGCGAGCAGACCAGCGGGTGCAGGTGGATAGCCTTGCCCTCGACCAGCACCGGCTCAAAGGCCTGGATGGACAGACGGTGCAGGGTCGGTGCACGGTTGAGCAGCACGACGCGGCCGTCGATGACCTCTTCGAGGATGTCCCACACAAAGGTGGCACCACGGTCGATAGCGCGCTTGGCGCCCTTGATGTTCTCGACCTTGCCAAGCTCGACCAGGCGCTTCATGACGAAGGGCTTGAAGAGCTCCAGCGCCATGGTCTTGGGCAGACCGCACTGGTGCAGCAGCAGCTTGGGGTCGGTAACGATTACCGAACGGCCGGAGTAGTCGACACGCTTGCCCAGCAGGTTCTGACGGAAACGACCCTGCTTGCCCTTGAGGGCCTCGGCGAGCGACTTGAGCGGGCGACCGCCACGGCCAGAGACCGGGCGACCACGACGGCCGTTGTCGAACAGGGCGTCCACGGACTCCTGGAGCATGCGCTTCTCGTTGTTCACGATGATCGCGGGCGCGTCCAGGTCGAGCAGGCGCTTGAGTCGGTTGTTACGGTTGATCACGCGACGATACAGGTCGTTGAGGTCGGACGCGGCGAAGCGGCCGCCGTCGAGCTGGACCATCGGGCGCAGATCGGGCGGAATGACCGGGATGACGTCCAGGATCATGTTCGCGGGGCTGTTGCCGCCCTTCAGGAAGGCGTCAACGACCTCAAGGCGCTTGACGGCCTTCTCGCGCTTCTGCTTCTGGGAATCTTCGTCGGCGATGATAGCCTTGAGCTTCTCGGCCTCGGAGGGGAGGTCGATGGCAGCGAGCAAGTCGCGGACAGCCTCGGCACCCATACCACCCTTGAAGTACATGGAGTAGTAACGGGTCATCTCGCGGAACAGCGGCTCATCGGAGATGAGGTCGCGCTCGGTGAGCTTCATGAAGGCGTTGAAGGCGTCCGTGCGGAGCTGCTTCTCGTCCTTGCACTCTTTCTCGATATCGACGATGCCAGAGGCGATCTCCTCGGGGGTCAGCGGCTCCTCGTCAGAGAACTCGTCAAAGTTCTCGGGGTCGCCCTGCTCCTTGAGGGACTCGATCTGGCGGGCGCACTCGGCATCGATCTCTTCCAGATCGGCGGCGAGCTCCTCGCGCAGGTCGTCAGCATCGGCCTCGCGGGCCTCATAGTCAACCTCGGTGATGATGTAGCTGGCGAAGTACAGAACCTTCTCGAGGTCCTTGGACTTGATGTCGAGCATACGGCTCATCGGGAAGCTCGTAGGGCTCTTGAAGTACCAGATGTGGGACACGGGAGCGGCGAGCTCGATGTGACCCATGCGGTCGCGACGCACCTTGGCCGAGGTGACCTCGACGCCGCAGCGCTCGCAGACGATGCCCTTAAAGCGGATGCCCTTGTACTTGCCGCAGGAGCACTCCCAGTCCTTGGCAGGACCGAAGATCTTCTCGCAGAACAGGCCGTCCTTCTCGGGCTTGAGGGTACGGTAATTGATGGTCTCCGGCTTCTTGACCTCACCGTGCGACCAGGAACGGATCTGGTCGGCGGAGGCAAGGGAGATCTTTACCGAGTCAAAATCAGTAGCTTCGAAATCTGCCACAGTCAACTACTCCTTATCAGTGGTCGTGGCGGCGACAGCCTCGGGTGCCTCGGCGGTCTCGGCATCCTCGGCCTCGACGTCGGCGTCAACGCCGGCGAGCGCAGCCAGGTCGTCGAGAGCAGAGGTCTCCTCGGCGGTCACAGGGGCGGAGGCGTCCTCGTCGGCATCGTGCATGGGCTCGATGTCCAGCGCGAGGGAGCGGATCTCCTTGACGAGAACCTTGAAGGACTCGGGGATACCCGGAACCGGAACGTTCTCGCCCTTGACGATGGACTCGTAGGTCTTGACGCGGCCCACGGTATCGTCGGACTTGACGGTCAGGATCTCCTGCAGGACGTTGGAAGCACCGTAAGCGTACAATGCCCAAACTTCCATCTCGCCGAAGCGCTGGCCGCCGAACTGGGCCTTGCCGCCCAGAGGCTGCTGGGTAACCAAGCTGTAAGGGCCGGTCGAGCGGGCGTGGATCTTGTCGTCGACCATGTGGCCGAGCTTGAGGATGTAGGACGTACCCACGGTAATGGGCTCGCGGAACTCCTCGCCGGTGCGGCCGTCGAACAGACGGGTCTTGCCGCGCTCGTCAAGCTGGGTGACGAACTCGGGACGCATGTGATCGCCAAAGGCAGCGGTGGCCTTGTTGAGCATGTTCTTGTTGGCACGACGAATGACCTCGGCGATCTCGTCCTCCTTGGCGCCGTCAAAGACAGGCGTGGCGGTGAAGAACGGACCGGGGACGTACTTGTCGGAGTCGGCCTGCTCGGTATCCCAACCGCAGGCAGCAGCCCAGCCAAGGTGGCACTCGAGCAGCTGGCCGACGTTCATACGCGAAGGAACGCCCAGCGGGTTGAGGATAACGTCGATCGGGGTACCGTCAGCCATGTAGGGCATGTCCTCGACCGGCAGAACGTTACAGATAACACCCTTGTTGCCGTGGCGGCCGGCGATCTTATCGCCCTGCTGGATCTTACGACGCTGGGCGACGTAGACGCGCACCTGCTCGTTGACGCCGGGGGCCAGATCGTCGCCATTCTCGCGGCTAAAGCGGACAACGTCGATGACGCGGCCGTAAGCGCCGTGAGGCATCTTAAGGGAGGTGTCGCGAACGTCGTGGGCCTTGGCACCGAAGATGGCGCGCAGCAGGCGCTCCTCGGCGGTCAGAGCGCTCTCGCCCTTAGGCGTGACCTTGCCGACCAGGATGTCGCCAGGGCCGACCTCGGCGCCGATGCGGATGATGCCGTCCTCGTCGAGGTTGGCAAGCATGTCCTCGGAGAGGTTCGGGATCTCGCGGGTGATCTCCTCGGGGCCGAGCTTGGTGTCGCGGGCGTCGATCTCGTGACGGGTGATGTTGATGGTCGTCAGCAGGTCCTCGGCCACCAGGCGCTCGGACACGACGATACCGTCCTCGTAGTTGAAGCCTTCCCACGGCATGTATGCCACGGTGAGGTTCTGACCCAGTGCGAGCTCGCCATGATCGGTCGAAGGACCGTCAGCCAGGGGCTCGCCCTGCTCAACGGTGTCACCAACGCGCACGAGCGGACGGTGGTTGATGCAGGTGGACTGGTTGGAGCGCTGGTACTTGGCCAGGTGATACTCGTCCATGCCGCCGGCATGCTTGACGATGATCTTGGCGGCGTCGGCAAAGATGACCTCGCCGGCGTTCTTGGCCAGGGTGACCTCGCCGGAGTCCAGAGCGGCGCGGCGCTCCATGCCGGTACCGACATAGGGAGCGGCGGGGTGAACCAGCGGCACGGCCTGACGCTGCATGTTAGCGCCCATCAGCGTACGCTTGGCGTCGTCGTGCTCGAGGAACGGAATCAGCGTGGCTGCGACGGAGAGCATCTGACGCGGTGAGACGTCCATGTAGTCGACGTCCTCGACGGGCACGTCGGCGGGAGCGCCGAAGGAGCCGTCGAAGTCGCGGGTACGGGCGATCACGGTGTGCGGACGGACGATCTTGCCCTCGGCATCGGTCGTGATGAACTCGTTGGTCTTGGGATCGAGCGGCGTGTTGGCCGGCGCGATGACGTGCTTCTCTTCCTCGTCAGCGGTCATCCAGTCGATCTGGTCGGTGGCAACGCCGTTCTCGACGCGACGGAACGGGGCCTCGATGAAGCCGTACTCGTTGACGCGGGCGTAGAGGGCGAGCGAGCCGATCAGGCCGATGTTGGGGCCTTCGGGGGTCTCGATCGGGCACATGCGGCTGTAGTGCGAGTTGTGAACGTCGCGGACGGCCGTCGGCACGTTGGTACGGCGGCTGGAGCCGGACTTGTGGCCGGCAAGACCGCCAGGGCCGAGTGCGGACAGACGGCGCTTGTGGGTCAGACCGGTCAGGGGGTTCGCCTGGTCCATGAACTGCGAGAGCTGCGAGGAACCGAAGAACTCCTTGATGGAGGCCACGATCGGGCGGATATTGATGAGCGACTGCGGGGTGATCTCGTCGATGTCCTGGGAGCTCATGCGCTCACGGACGACGCGCTCCATACGGCTCATGCCGATACGGAACTGGTTGGCGACGAGTTCGCCGACGGTACGGATGCGGCGGTTGCCGAAGTGGTCGATGTCGTCGACCTTGAAGCCCTGCTCGCCGGCAGCGAGGGACAGGAGGTAGCGCAGCGTCGCGACGATATCCTCGTCGGTGAGCACCGTGACCTCTTCCTCGGTGGTGAGGTTGAGCTTCTTGTTGACCTTGTAACGACCGACGCGAGCCAGGTCGTAGCGCTGCGGGTTAAAGAGCAGGCCCTCGAGCAGGCTGCGGGAAGCGTCCACGGTGGGAGGCTCGCCCGGGCGCAGGCGACGGTAGATCTCGATAAGGGCATCCTCGCGGGTGAGGGCGGTGTCGCGCTCCAGGGTGCGCTTGATCACATCGGAGTTGCCGAGCAGCTCGATGATGTCGTCGTTGGTGACGGCAATGCCAAGGGCGCGCAGGAACATCGTGGCGCTCTGCTTGCGCTTACGGTCGATGGAGACCATGAGCTGGTCGCGCTTGTCGACCTCAAACTCAAGCCAGGCACCGCGGGACGGGATGATCTGGGCCTTGTAGATCTGCTTGCCCGAATCCATCTCGGAGCTGTAGTACACACCCGGGGAACGGACGAGCTGCGAGACGACGATACGCTCGGTACCGTTGATGATGAAGGTGCCCTGATCGGTCATCATGGGGAAGTCGCCCATGAAGACGAGCTGCTCCTTGATCTCGCCGGTCTCCTTGTTGGTGAGACGGACGTCGGTCAGAAGCGGGGCCTGATAGGTCATGTCCTTCTCGCGGCACTCCTCGACGGTGTGCGCGGGGTCGCCGAACTGATGCTCGCCGAAGGTAACCTCGAGAACATGGTTCTGGCTCTGGATGGGGCTGGATTCCTTGAACGCCTCACGAAGGCCCTCGTCCTTAAAACGCTCAAAGGATTCCCTTTGAACAGAGATAAGGTTGGGGAGCTCCATGGCCTCCGGGATTTTCCCGAAGCTGACGCGCTTGCGCTCAGTGGCAGTGTATGCGTAGGTCACCAGGTTTTTCCTCCTTCACGGAAATGCTCGGTGGGTTGGCGAGGCATAGCTTCGCCAGTTATCGCAACCTAATAGTTTATCAGGTACCGACCGTTCGGCAAGAAAAGCCTTGACGCGATTGAGTTTTTGGAGTAGCAAAGTTTTTCGACAGAAAACACGCAGGTAGATGGGTGTGTATCGAACATCTGTTCATATATTTTCTGTGAACAGAGAGCCGGCAATCGCAGCTCTTATAAAAAACGGGCGCGAACCGAGGCCCGCGCCCGTAAATGTCGATGTCCGAAGGCTTACTTGCGCATCAATCCGCCGCGCTCGTCGATGGCGTCCCAGAAGGCATCGGCAAAGCGGGGATCGCTTGCAGCCATGAGGGCGTTGGTGGCCATCCAGCCAGAGGGAGTGCCGGTGTCGTAGCCCGACAGCGGGTCGATGACGACGGCATACATGGCCTCACGGTCGAGCGAACGGGCCATGGCGTCGGTGAGCTGGATCTCGCCGCCCTTGCCGGCCTGCTGATCGGCGAGCAGGTCCATAACCAGCGGGCTCAGCAGGTAACGACCGACGATGTACAGGTTGGACGGAGCAGCCTCGGGAGCGGGCTTCTCGACCAGACCGCCGATACGCCAGACAGCGCCCGGCTCTGCATCGGCAACGTCCTCGGCGCCCTCGAGCGAACCGACGCGCTCGCCGGCGATAACGCCGTAGCGGCTGACTTCCTCGGGCGAGCAAGCAGCGACGGCGATAACCGAAGCTCCACCGTGCTCCTTGGAAACGGCGAGCATCTTGTCGCAGATGTCGCGATTAGGCACAACGTAGTCGCCCAGAAGAACCAGGAAGTTCTCCCCTGCCACGGCGTCGGCAGCAGAGCGGATAGCATGGCCGAGGCCCTTGGGCTCGTACTGATAACGGAAGTCGACCGGCATACCGCCAGCGTGGGCGACGGCATCGGCATAGGCGTTCTTGCCGCGCTCGCGCAGCAGGTTCTCGAGCGAGCGATCGGGCTGGAAGTAGTTCAGTAGCTCGGGCTTACCGGGAGATGTAACGATGATGGCGTCGTCGACTTCCTCGGGGTCAAGTGCCTCCTCGACGACGTACTGAATGACGGGCTTGTCGAGCACCGGCAGCATCTCTTTGGGCGTGCACTTGGTGCCAGGCAGAAAACGCGTGCCAAGACCGGCGGCGGGGATGATTGCCTTCATGTTATTCAAAGATCCTTTCGCAGGCGCAAAAGCGCCCCATGCGTGCGGCACACAGCCGCAGACCAAATTGCGATACCCAAGCATCTTACCGCTGGAACTATATGTCGCTACAAGGCAGAGGCAATTCTTCAGCAGGTCAACGCAAATTATTGCTCGAATGGTGCAATTTTATTGCCCAACGGCAGGGCACCCGATACGACGCAAATCACAGAATATGGCAGTTTGAGCAACCGATGCCGAGGGACCGAAAACAAAAAAGACGGGACTCGCAATGCGAACCCCGTCTTTAAAGAAATCTGGCGAGAAAGCCTGATTACTTGAGGGTGACAGCAGCGCCAGCAGCCTCGAGCTTCTCCTTGGCAGCCTCGGCGTCCTCCTTCTTGGCACCCTCGAGAACAGCCTTGGGAGCGCCCTCGACGACCTCCTTGGCCTCCTTCAGGCCAAGGTTGGTGAGCTCACGGACGGCCTTGATGACCTGGATCTTGTTGTCGCCGAAGCCCTCGAGCACGACGTCAAACTCGGTCTTCTCCTCGGCCTCAGCAGCGCCAGCAGCGGGAGCGGCGACAACAGCGGCAGGAGCAGCGGCGGAAACGCCGAAGGTGTCCTCGATAGCCTTGACGAGCTCGGAAGCCTCGAGAAGGGTCATTTCCTTAAGAGCATCGATGATCTCATCGGTGGTAAGCTTAGCCATTTCTAAGTCCTTTCGGTTTCCGTGCGGATGCACGGAGATCAGTTAAAACACAGCGCGAATGCGCCAGGGGTGCGGCGTTGCCGCCGCGGGTGAAAACAGCAACTAGGCTGCCTTCTGCTCGGAGACCTGCTGGATCGAACGAGCGAGACCAGAGGAAACGCCGTTGACGCAGACAGCGATGTCGCGAGCGAAACCGGAGATGAGACCGGCGATCTGGCCGAGAAGCTGATCCTTGGTGGGCAGCTCGGCGATAGCCTTAACATCATCAGCGGAAACGGCCTTGCCGTCGGAGATACCGCCCTTGATCTCAAGGACGCCCTTGGACTTAGCGGAGAAGTCCTTAAGGGCCTTAGCGGCCTCGACCGGCTCGGTCTCGTAGAACACATAAGCGACGGGGCCGGCGAGGATCTCGTCGATCTCGGGCTGCTCCTGGTTCTTGAGGGCGATCTTGACCAGGTTGTTCTTGTAGACCTTCATCTCGGCGCCGCACTCGCGAAGCTGATGACGCAGCTCCTGAGCCTGCTTAACCGTCAGACCGTTGTAGTTGACGACGAACAGACCGGCGTTCTCGGCGATACGGGACTCGATCTCTGCAACCTTGTCGATTTTGTACTGCTGGGGCATGAATTACACCTCCTCGAATTCTTTCCGGGCACGGTCCGCCACAAGGACGTGACGGGGGCATGTCCAAAAAGAAAGCCCCCGCGCTGCATGAGCGACGGGGGCGAGAAGACATATCTACTCGACCACCTCGGCTGGCGGGAAGTCCCATTAAGCTCGCGGGTAAGACCCGTTTGCGCCGGCTGTCTCTGGCAGCGGATTCGTGCGTGAACCGAAAGTATTATGGCGGGGACCCCGGCGTCGGTCAACGGACACGAGGATTCGTACACAAACCCTGCATACGCTCCGGTCCGAGGGGCCGGGTTGAGATTTTCGCTCGGTCAAGTCCTGGCTCGCACGAAGAGCACATTAAGTGCTCTTCGGCTCGTGCGGAATCTACGAAAATCTCAACCCGGCCCCTCGGACCGGAGCTGCGGTAACTTTGCTACGAATCCTCGTGTCCGTTGAGCGACGCGCCCCACGCATAACCCTTGTGTCGGTGGGCTGATGTGTTGCGTCCCGTTGGGCTATAAGGTTGAAATGAAGGTGGACAGGCGATTTAGGCCTTCGTCCAGATCTTGGTCGGAGACGCAGTAGCTTAGGCGGATGTGGCTTTCGGTGCCGAAGCAGTTTCCGGGGACTAGGGCTACGTTGGCCTCTTTGATGGCTTTGATGCAGAAGGCTTCGCTGGTTAGGCCGAACTTTTTGATGCTCGGGAAAGTGTAGAAGGCTCCTGCGGGCTCTACTACGTCGAGGCCCATGGCGTTTAAGGCTGCGAGTACACGTTTGCGACGGGCTCGGTAGACTTCGAGCATGGGGGTGGGGTCGACGGTGAGGGCTCGGGCTGCGGCGTCCATTTCGAAGGAGACAGCACTCGATACTAGGTATTGGTGGGCTTTTGCGATCTCGGCGATGACGGGGGTTGCCGCTGCGAGCCAGCCCAGGCGCCAGCCGGTCATGGCCCAGGGCTTGGAGAAGCTCTCGATGACTACCGTCTGATCGCGAAGCTCCGGGTGACGCTGGGCAAAGCGCTCGTAGCCATCCACATAAACCAGGCGGTTGTATACGTCGTCGCAGACCACGTAGATGCCCGCCTGCTCTGCCACGTGTGCCACGGCGTCGAGCGATGCTGCGTTGAGGATGCAGCCCGTGGGGTTGTTGGGCGAGCAGATGACGATGGCCTTGGTCGCCGGCGTCACGCAAGCACGAAGCGCATCCTCGTCAATCTGAAATTGCGCAGGCTCCGTATCCAAAAAGACCGCTTTGGCGTGGTTGGCCACGACGATGCTCTCGTACAGGCCAAAGGCCGGCGTGGGGATAATGACCTCGTCGCCAGGGTTGAGCATGGCCATGAATGTTGCCGACAGTGCCTCGGTCGCACCGTCGGTCAGGATGACCTCATCGGCGGAAAACGCCAGGCCCGCGTCGCCCATATATGCGGACAGCGTCTCGCGCAGGGCGGGGCGACCGTTGTTGGGCGGATAGTGCGTGTCACCGCGGTCCAGTGCGGCGGTCACCTCGGCGCTAATCACATCGGGCGTGGGAAAATCGGGCTCGCCGAGCGCGAGCGCGATGCACCCCGGATGCTGGGCGGCGAGCGCGTTAATCCGGCGGATACCGGAGGGCTTGAGCGTGGCAAGCGAGGTATTCATGGGCAGACGCATGGCGTTCCTTTCGTAAGGGTTGCACTAGGATAGCGCGGCGGGGCGCCGCCGGACGGTGTAACCTAAACGGAAACCAACCGGAAAGGAGGCAGCATGGAGCCGACCGCGCGCGGCGATGTACCAAAAACGCTGCAAAACATTGCGTATATCAACATTCCCAATAGCGCCGATCTTGAGTTTTTGCTCTGGGACCTGCAGAATGCCATCGCCGCCTATGCTCAACTTTCCGGCACCGCACTCCCCCGCCCGGTCGACTTGAAGGCAAATGACGCCGGCAGCGTTGCCGATGGCATCGTGCTGGCCATTGAAGATATGGCTGACGACGAGGCGTTGACTGCTATCGAGCAGGCGCTTGAGCACTTTGGCAGCACGGGAACGCGTGTCTATGCCGTGATTCGAGCCGCACAAGAGGGCGCTGAGCAGGCGCGTGGGACCGCCGTTCGCCTGCACAAGGCATGTGAGCGCCATGACCAATTGTGGTGTGGCGGCGTTGCCATCTGCGCCGGCGGCGGCATCGCAGCGCTTCGCCATTCCCCACGCATGGGCCTCTTGCGCCGACCATTTTCGGAAGCGATGGATAAGCTTGTGGGCGCTGTGCGCATGGGCTGCTCCGTCGAGCATGCACAGCGACTTGGCGGCGGCAATGCCGCCAACGTCGACGCCGACGGCATGGTTTGCGCCGAGCCAGCCGTGCCCGCGCCGATCTGGCGAGGCGTTCTGAAACGTCTGGGCGCCCACGCTTAAACAAAAATCTAAATTAAATTACAGCCCAGTCAACGGCCTCGCGCCAGCGCTCGACAAGGCGTTCCAGGCGCCATGCCGCATTGGCAGGACTTGTCGACGGCAGAACGATGGCCGGCAGCCCGGTGCGCTCTTGTAGATAGCGCTTGTAGAGCCGCCCTGCCGTGCCGCCGTTACAGACAACGACCTCGATAGGAGCTGCGCCGGTAATGCGCTCGACATGCGCCGGAACGACGTTTTTGATGCTGGCGTCACTCGAACCCTTAATGTCGCAGCTCTCGATCACATCCCACAGGGCCACGCCGCCGTTCAGCAGCATGGACCGCTTGGCGGCAATGGAGGCATCAAGCGTCGCGGGCTCACCGCTTGCCAAAGGGTCGCCCTCGTTGGGCGGCACAGGCACACCGAGGCACGCGGGCATCACGCGCCAAAAGCGATTCTGAGGGTTGCCGTAATAAAAGGAATTGGCGCGCGAAAGCACCGAGGGAAACGACCCCAGCACCAAAATGCGCGAGCGCTCGTCAAACACGGGCTCAAACCCATGCTCAATATGTTGATAACCCTCATCCAGCGTGGCCACGAGCTAGGCCCTCAGCAGATAGCGCACCTCGTAGGGTGCAAGCTCGAGGATACCCGTCAGCTCGACCGTGGGCGCACCGTCGGCAAGCAGGTCGACGAAGGAGCCGTTGAGTTCGCCGGCTCCAAAGGTATAGGGCTCGTTCACGGCATTGACCGCCACGAGCACCGTCGCGTCGTCGCAGGCGCGCTCGAACAGCAGCTGCTTGTTCTGGATCACCACGTTGCGATAGGCACCGTAGTTGAGAGCACGGGCCGCCGCGTCGTCGGCCGAACGAAGGTGTGCGAGCTGCGTGATGAACGCCGTCAGCTCGTTGGGCGCAGGCTCATCGAGCGCAGGTCGCAGAGCCCAGTCACCATCGGGGTCGCCCTTTTCGCCAGGAATCCCCCACTCGCCGCCATAGTAGACGCACGGAATGCCCGGCATACCAAAGAGCATGCCGTAGGCGGGACGCAGACAGGATTTGTCGGTGAGGATACTTGCCAGGCGCGGCACATCGTGGTTGTCGACAAACGAAAGCAGATGTTTGCCGCGGTAGATGCACCAAGGGTCGCCGCCAAACTGACGGTGCAGCGAATGGGCGATCTCGAACATGTTGACCGAGTTAAAGCTGGAATACAGGCCCTTGTAGCACTCGTAATTAGTGCACGAGTCGAGCATCTCGTCGTTGACGATTTGGTTGTAGTCGCCGTGGAGCGTCTCGCCGATCAGCACAAAGTCGGGCTTGAGCTCACGGGTAAAGACGTGCAGGCGGCGCATAAAGTCGCGGTCGAGCATATAGGCAACGTCCAGGCGCAGGCCGTCGACGCCAAAGACCTCGGCCCAGCGGCGCACGGACTCGAGCAGGTAATCGACCACAGCGGGATTTTGCAGGTTGAGCTTCACAAGCTCAAAATGGCCTTCCCAGCCCTCGTACCAAAAGCCATCGCCATAGCAGGAATCGCCGTCAAAGCTAATGTGGAACCAGTCCTTGTACGGCGAGTCCCACTTGCGCTCCTGCACATCGCGGAAGGCCCAAAAACCGCGGCCGACGTGGTTGAAGACGGCATCGAGCACCACGCGGATGCCATGGGCATGCAGCGTGTCGCATACGGCGGCAAAGTCGGCGTCCCCACCCAGGCGACGGTCGATATGGCGCAGGCTGCGTGTATCGTAGCCGTGGCTATCAGATTCGAGCGGTGGGTTGATGAGCACAGCGCCAACGCCGAGTTCCTGCATGTAGTCGGCCCATTGGGCGACCTTCATGATAGGAGCATCGGGGTTGGGCGCGGCGTTGGCAGCCTGGGCGAGCTCATCCTCGGCAACGGGCGCGGCGTTTTCGCGCGGAGCCCCGCAAAAGCCCAGCGGATAGATCTGATAGAACGTCGTCTCGTATGCCCACATAGCAACCTCCCGGGTAACTTTCACGCAACGCCATCCATTGTATGCCCGCCGCGCATCCCCTCCCCCAAAATAAGTTGCGGTGAAATACGGACTGTTTACCAGGTTTACTGGGCTAAACACTCCGTATTCCACCGCAACTGATGAGGGGACGTGATTAGGCGACGGGCTTGGCGCGGCGGATGGCTGGGAACATCACCGTGATGGCGAGGATAACGCCCACGACGGCAATCGCCCCGCCCACAAAGCCGATCCAGGCGATACCGGGACCCGAAACCACGGCTCCGCCGATCGCGGTACCCGTGCCGATACCGAGGTTGAACAGGCCCGAGAAGATCGACATGGCGACGGCCGACGAATCTGCCGGCGTGTGCTTGATGAGCTCGGCCTGAAACGCCACGTTAAAGGCCGTGGCGCAGCAACCCCACAGTGCGCAGACGGCAAGCACTGTCACGAGCGACGATGCGGCCGGCCCCATGAGCAGCAGGGCCACCGGCACGCCGGAGAGCGTGATAGCCAAGAACGGGAAGCGATGCCCATCGAACAGGCGGCCAAACAGCCAGCTTCCGAGCAAACCAGAGCAGCCAAACGCCGTCAGCGTCATGGTAATGGCGCCCGCATCGACGTGCGCGACCTGCGCCAGGAAGGGCTCGATATAGCTGTAGCTTGCGTAATAGCCGGTCGCCATGAAGACCGTAACTGCGTAGAGCGCGATGAGGAGCGGGTTCTTGAGCAGCTCGGGCAGCTGTTTGACAGTAAAGCGCTCACCCGCCGGCATGGCCGGGAACACCGCTGCCTGGTAGACGACCGCGATGGCTGAGAGGCCCCCGACCACGGCAAACGTCATGCGCCAGCCCACGGCCAAGCCAATGGCGCGACCGAGCGGCAGGCCAAAGATCTGCGCGATGGACGAGCCCGTAGCGATCATGCTGATGGCGAGCGCGCCGTGGCGAGTGTCGACCAGGCGCGAGGCCATAATCGAGGCGACTGACCAGAACACGGCATGTGCGCAAGCGACCACCAGGCGCGCGCAGACCAGGATGGGATAGGTCGGCGCCACAGCGGACAGGAACTGACCGAGCGAGAACACGGCCAGCACGCCCAGCAGCATCCGCTTGAACTCAAAGCGCGAGGCGAACACCATGAGCGGCAGCGACAGCAGCATGACGCCCCAGGCATAGACCGAGATCATGATGCCCGCCTGGGCCTCGGTGAGCGAGAACGACGCGGCGATATCAGTCAAAAGGCCGATGGGCATAAACTCCGACGTGTTGAACACGAACGCACAGCAGGTGAGCCCGACGAGTGGGAGCCACTGCTTGAGCGTGATGCCGTCTTGCCTTGTCTGAGTCATATATAACGTCTCCAATCGTTTTGAGCGGAGGCGATTATATAGCAACGGCCCCGCATCCGTCAGTACAGATGCGGGGCCGAAAACAATTCGATACACAGAGGTTGCGCCGTCAATTCATAACTAAGCCAACCCCAGCAATATGCCCGCCGAATGCACGACAAACGCCACGATCCAGGCAACGGCGACCTGAAACGCGAATACGGCCACGGCATAGCGCGCGCCCAACTCGCTCTTGACGGCGCCGATTGCCGCCACACAAGGCGGGTACAGCAACGTAAAGACCAAGAACACGTAGGCGGTAAACGGCGAAAACATGGTCGACAGCGCCGCGGGCGACGTTGCGCCCAAAAGCACCGTGAGCGTCGAGATGACGCTCTCCTTGGCAATGAACCCCGTGACGAGCGCCGTCGAGGCGCGCCAGTCGCCAAAGCCGAGCGGGGCCAACACCGGCGCGATGATGCTACCCAGACCGGCAAGCAGGCTTTGCGACTGGTCGGCGACCACGTTAAAGCGGATGTCGAACGTCTGAAGGAACCAGATGACCACGGTCGCGGCAAAGATAATGGTAAAGGCCTTGGTGATGAAGTCCTTGGCCTTATCCCATGCCAGCATCACCGTCGTCTTGACGCTCGGCAGGCGGTAATTGGGGAGCTCCATGATAAACGGCACCGGGTCGCCCTTAAATGCCGTGCGGTTGAGCACCAAAGCCGCGACGCAGCCGACCACGATACCGATCAGATAGAGCGAGACCATGGCGGGAACCGTCGCCTGCGGGAAAAACGCCCCGCACAGCAAGCCGTAAACCGGCAGCTTGGCTGAGCAGCTCATAAACGGCGTGAGCATGACCGTCATCTTGCGGTCGTGCTCGGATGGGAGCGTACGGGTCGACATGATAGCCGGCACGGTGCAGCCAAAACCGACGAGCATGGGCACGAAACTGCGACCCGACAGGCCAAAGCGACGCAACACCTTATCCATGACAAAGGCCACGCGCGCCATGTATCCGGAGTCTTCCAGAATGGAGAGGAACAAAAAGAGCACGACGATAATCGGCAGGAAGGTCAGCACACTGCCCACGCCCGTAAGCACGCCGTCGACAGCCAGCGAGCGCACCACGTCGTTGGTACCGAACGCCTTGAGGCCCGCATCGGCCGAGGCGATGATGGCAGCGATACCGTCCTCCATGAGTCCCTGCAACGCCGCGCCGATCACGCCAAACGTCAGCCAAAAGACGAGGCCCATGATCACCAGAAACGCCGGAATGGCTGTGTAACGACCTGTCAGGATGCGGTCAATCTTGACGGAGCGCACGTGCTCGCGGCTCTCGTGCGGTTTGACGACGCAACGCCCGCACACGTCGCCGATAAAGCTAAAACGCATATCGGCCAGCGCAGATAGGCGGTCGGTGCCGGCCTCGCCCTCCATCTGGGTGATGATGTGCTCGATAGCGTCGAGCTCATTGCGATCCAGGTGAAGCGCCTCGGTTACCAGCTCATCGCCCTCGACCAGCTTGGTCGCCGCAAAGCGCACCGGGATGTGCGCCGTCACGGCATGGTCCTCGATCAGGTTAGCAATACCGTGGATGCAGCGATGCAGCGCACCGCCGTCCGGACCGTCGGGCGCGCAAAAGTCCAGGCGACCAGGGCGCTCGCGGAACCGCGCCACGTGCAGGGCGTGGTCCACCAGCTCGCCGATGCCCTCGTTGCGGGCAGCGCTAATGGGGACAACGGGCACGCCCAACAGGCTCTCGAGCAAGTTGACGTCTACGGCGCCGCCGTTGGCGGTCACCTCGTCCATCATGTTGAGCGCGATGACCATAGGACGGTCAAGCTCCATGAGCTGCAGTGTCAGGTACAGGTTGCGCTCGATGTTGGTGGCGTCAATGATGTCGATGATGGCGTCCGGACGCTCGTCGAGGATGAACTGACGGCTCACGACCTCCTCGCCTGTGTACGGCGACAGGGAGTAAATGCCGGGCAGGTCGGTAACGCTCGCCTCGGGATGGTTACGGATGGTGCCATCTTTGCGGTCGACCGTCACGCCGGGAAAGTTACCGACGTGCTGGTTGGAGCCCGTCAGCTGGTTGAATAACGTGGTCTTGCCGCAGTTTTGGTTGCCGGCGAGGGCAAAGTGCAGCGGCGCGCCCTCTGGCACGGCCGTCTTTGCCGCACGGGGCGAATACGTCCCCTCGCCCAGGGCCGGATGCTCCGTCGTGCCGATTGCGGCGTTAGCGCGCGGACCTGTATCGGTGTCGTGAATACCCACGAGCTCGATGCGAGCGGCATCGTCCTTACGCAGTGTCAACTCGTAGCCACGCAGGCGGATCTCGAGCGGGTCACCCATGGGGGCGTACTTCATCATGGTGACTTCGGTGCCCGGCGTTAGACCCATGTCCAAAATATGCTGTCGGAGTGCCTGATCGTCCGATGCCACCGATGCGACAACGGCGTCCTTTCCAATCTCGAGTGTATCGAGCTTCACGTCCGTGTTCCTCCCCCGGCGCCCACAGGGCGTTGTATTTATGTTCACCATGGCTAACCGTTTGCCATGGCTAACCAATTTTAAGCTTACATGATAGCGTGAACACGCAACGACGTTCAATCGACAGATTGCTGCAAGGACCGTCCCCAAGTGCCGGCGCAAAAGGAACGTCCCCAAGTGCCGCATCTAGGCCATGGCAACGCCGATGTCTTGGAACCGACGGCGAAAGCCCGCCAGGGCGAGCAAGGTGCCTTGAAACGAGGCGGCATTGACCTTTTGGTCATGCCGCCGAAGTTGAAAGGCAGATTGCCGCCCTGGCGGGCTTGCAGCGTCAAGTGGTTACGGCGTTTGGTAAAACGCCGTAACTAAAACCCGTGGCGCTCCAGGAAGCGGAAGGCCAGGCGAATCCAAGGGCGGACTGCCACCTGCTTGTCCTCGTTGTCGACCGCGGTGTTGGCGTTGCCGAGCGAAAGGCCGTGACCACCCTGGTCGAAGACGTGCATCTCGCATGCAACGCCCTCCTCGGCCATGCGCTGCGCAAACGGATAGACCTGCGCGATCGGCGCCGTTTTGTCGTCGGACACGCCCCACACAAAGGTCGGCGGCATCTGACGCGAAACATGCGTGGTGGGGCAGATGTCGGCCAAATGCTCGTCAGTTGCCTCGCCACCCGTCACCATCGACAGGTAGTCGTTGAGCAAATCGCGCCCCGTCTTGCCGCCCGTCTTGGGCACACGCAAGTCAATGCGCGGATCGCGCGTCTGCATGTCGCGCACATAGGCAAAGTCGAGCAATGGATAGCCCAGCACCACGGCATCGGGACGAATGTCGTCCGGACACGCCCCTGCCAAGCCCGCGAAGGGACCAGTCTTCCATTGCGTTGCCAGCGAAGCACAGATCATGCCGCCCGCCGAGAATCCCACGACGCACACGCGCTTAGGATCGACATGCCACTCGTCGGCGTTGGCGCGCACCGTGGCAACCATCTTGGCAAGATCTGCCTGGGGGTGCGGAAAGCTCACGTCACCCGTAGAACTCGTGACATAGTTGAGCACAAAGGCCTGGTAACCGTGATCCAAAAACGCAAACGCCACAGGATCCTGCTCATGCGGAGCGATATGCGTAAACGCACCTCCGCCACAGATAATCACCGCGGGGCGGCGGCCATTCGGTTTATCGGGCAACGGCTCGGCACCCAAATACGTAAACGTCGCCGGATAATCCTCGGTCGGCTCCTCGCCCCACAGCGCATGGTTCTCGACAATCATATGTGCTCCCTTCGCGCAAATTATGCGCCCTTGTTTTTCGCCTTCAAGCGTACCCCACTTGAACCCGTGGCGCAGAAACACTCCGGCAATAAGTTTCCCTTCAACTGATATATCACATAATCCCAGTTCAGAGGTATCGTTGAGCAGCGTAGAATAGGGGCGTTGACCAAGCCGCGAAACACATGTGAAACGTTTCCGGCAAACCAAACGCGCGATATGCGCCTATTTAAGTTGGAGGCAACTATGGGTCTGCTCGATTCGCTTAAGTCCACCTTCACCTCGACCGGCGAGGCGTCCGTTCCGCCCGCAGCAAGCTTCGCCACCCGCGAAGGCGTCATCTATGCCCCCGTCAACGGCGTGCTCGTCAACCTGAACGAGGTTCCCGACGAGACGATCGCCTCGGGCATGCTTGGCCAGGGCTATGGCATCGAGCCCATTACCGGCACCATCTATGCGCCCGCCAACGGCCGCATCGGCGCCACCACTGTCACCAACCACTCCATTGGCATGATCACCGAGGACGGTCTTCGCGTGTTCATCCATGTCGGCCTGGGCACCGTGGAAATGAACGGCAAGGGTTTTGCCCGCTTTGTCGAGATGGGCGATGTGGTCAAGGCAGGCCAGCCGCTCATCAGTTTCGACCGCGAGGCCATTAAGGCCGCTGGTCACGAGGACATCGTGACCGTCATCGTCTCCGAGCTCGATCGTCTTAAGAGCATCGACCATGTCGGCGAGTCTGGAACGCTTATCGGCGGCAACCCGCTCGTCAAGCTTGGCGACCCGCTGCTGGTTGCCAAGACCAAGTAGCCAGGCCCCGCGCCACACAGCCAAAAGGCACCTCGTCAAGCGCCCGCGACCATTTGGCCGCGGGCGCTTTTCGTTTGAAAAACCATCCCGCCAATGCTTTATCTGTATAGCCCAAATGAGCCGAGCTGCTAGAATATCGAACTGTATGGATAACTATCATTCAACCGTTATGGGAGGATACGTGAACCGCACCAAAATCGCGCAGCTCTATGCCGATGCCGAGTCGCTCGGCGGCCAGACCGTCACCGTCGCCGGCTGGGTCAAGTCCGTCCGCGACATGAAGAACTTTGGCTTTGTTACGCTCAACGACGGCAGCTGCTTCCGCGACCTGCAGGTCGTCATGAACCGCGAGGCACTCGACAACTACGACGAGATCGCCCATCAAAACGTCTCGGCCGCACTCATTTGCACCGGCACCGTCAAGCTGACCCCCGATGCGCCCCAGCCTTTCGAGCTTTCTGCCACCTCCATCGAGGTCGAGGGCACGAGCGCCCCGGATTACCCGCTGCAGAAGAAGCGCGCAACCGTCGAGTTCCTGCGCACCCAGCAGCACCTGCGCCCGCGCACCAACCTGTTCCGCGCCGTGTTCCGCATCCGCTCTGTCGCGGCTGCCGCCATCCACCGCTTCTTCCAGGAGCAGGGCTTTGTCTACGTCAACACCCCCATCATCACCACGAGTGACTGCGAGGGCGCCGGCGAGATGTTCCGCGTGACCACGCTCGACCCCAAAAATCCGCCCCTCACCGAGTCCGGCGAGGTCGACTGGAGCCAGGACTTCTTTGGCAAGCATGCGAGCCTCACCGTGTCCGGCCAGCTCAATGCCGAGAACTTTGCCATGGCCTTTGGCGACGTGTACACCTTTGGCCCAACCTTCCGTGCCGAGAACTCCAACACCACGCGCCACGCCGCCGAGTTTTGGATGATCGAGCCCGAGATGGCCTTTGCCGACCTGAACGACTACATGGATAACGCCGAGGCCATGCTCAAGTACGTCCTCAAGGACGTTATGGCAACCTGCCCCGACGAGCTCAATATGCTCAACAAGTTTGTGGACAAGGGTCTGCTCGAGCGCCTGGACCATGTCGCCAACTCCGACTTTGCCCGCGTTACCTACACCGAGGCCGTCGAGATCCTGGAGCAGGCAGTCGCTGCTGGCCACCAGTTTGATTACCCCGTCAGCTGGGGCATCGACCTGCAGACCGAGCACGAGCGCTTCCTGACCGAGGAGCACTTTAAGCGCCCGACCTTCGTGACCGACTACCCGGCCGAGATCAAGGCGTTCTACATGCGCATGAACGAAGACGGCAAGACCGTCGCCGCCGCCGACTGCCTGGTTCCCGGTATCGGCGAGATTATCGGCGGCTCCCAGCGCGAGGAGCGCCTGGATCTGCTCGAGGCCCGCATCAAGGACCTGGGCATGAATCCCGAGCAGTACAAGTACTACCTTGACCTGCGCCGCTACGGTTCCTGCAAGCACGCCGGCTACGGTCTGGGCTTCGAGCGCTTGGTCATGTATCTGACCGGCGTGGGCAACATCCGCGACGTCCTGCCGCACCCGCGCACCGTGGGCAACGCCGACTTCTAATCGTCGGACACTAGCTCGCGTCGCCACACGCCAACGCTCATCGTACAAGCGTCTCTCGACATCGGTCGAGAGACGCTTTTTTCAACAGCATCCGTCAAGCTTTTGGCAAGGTTTTGGTCAGTTGAGCAGGGCTGTTGAAAACTCGACCCGCCGTTTGCCGACGACTACCGACCGCCCAGAGCGCCCTGCGCCCCTGGGAAAGCCCCACGTCCTAGGCTCCATACCGTCGCCACCCAAAACGGAAAGGACGTGGGCACGATGACCGAAGCCGCTGTTGAAACCTACGACACCACGACTAGAGGCGCCGCCTCGATGGCAGCCTATCGCGCCGTTCGCATCCTGCAGCTCTTGAGCGAAAACACCGGCGAGGACAAGGCCATGCTTTCCGATGAGTTGATTCGGCGCCTCGCCCATCCCGACGACCCCGCCCGCATGCCCATCTCGGCGGCGCGGCGCAGCATCTACACCGCCATCTCCGCGCTTCGCCATGCCGGATACGAAATTGAGTACAAACGCGGCGTGGGCTACAAACTTCTTACCCGTCCGCTCACCGACGAAGAGATCATCCGGCTCCACGGTATGGTCATGCGCAACCGCTCCACGCCTATCGCTATCCGCAAGAGCATGGCGCAGCACTTAGTTGCCATGGCGAGTGCCGACGTTCGCGGCTACCTCGATACACCCGAACCCGTTCCAAGCGCAGGCAGCAAGGCTACCAAGGCAACACGCACGCCCATCAAGCGCATCGACACGTGCGAGCTCGTCGAGCAGGCCATCGACCACGGAACCACGGTGAGTTTTGATATTTCGAGCGTCACGACACGCGGCGAAACCGAAGCAGCACGGATGACACTCCGTCCCTTTGCCATCAGGCAGCGCGATGACATCTCGTATCTGCTGGGAACGGTCTATGACGCCCGAGGCGCCGATGACACGTTGCGTACCGTAGAGATTGGCCGAATGAGAAACGTCACTACACGTCTCCTCGACGGCAAGAAGCTCTTCGCCGCCCTGGACGAGGACGACACCTCCTCCGCCGCATAAGACCCTCCGCCGCCCATTCGACTACCTGTACCGCCCATCCGATTCTGTATTAAAAAACCCGCCAGGCTTGTAAAAATGGACATCAGCGCTACTATAGTTCCACTTGCACTTTGTCCCAGTGCAGTGTTTCCAGCCATTTTTATACTGGGGGTAATGATATGAAGGACATCACCATCAGCCGCAGGAGCCTTCTGGTCTCCGCCGGCCTGCTCGCGCTCGCCCCGCTCGCCGGATGCGGCGGCAACTCTGGTTCCGGCTCTGCTGCCGCCGGTTCCGACTACACCATCGGCGTTCTGCAGCTCACCGAGCACTCCGCACTCGATGCCGCCAACGACGGCTTTGTCAAGGCCATCAAGGAGAGCGGCCTTAAGGTCAAGATCGACCAGAAGAACGCCCAAAACGACCAGTCCACGTGTAAGTCCATTGCTGACAAGTTTGTGGGCGACAACGTCAACCTGATTTATGCCATCGCCACGCCCGCCGCGCAGGCTGCCGCCGGCGCCACGGCCGATATCCCCATCGTGGGCTGCGCCATCACCGACTACGCCGCCTCCGGCCTGGTCCAGGACAACGACAAGCCCGGCACCAACGTCACGGGCGCTTCCGACCTCACCCCGGTCGCCGAGCAGCTCGAGATGATGCAGAAGGTCCTGCCCGACGTTAAAAAGGTCGGCCTGCTCTACTGCACCGCCGAGTCCAACTCCGACGTCCAGATCAAGGCCGCCAAGAAAGAGCTCGACAAGCTGGGCCTGGAGTACACCGATTTCACCGTCTCGAGCTCCAACGAGATCCAGTCCGTCGTCGAGTCTGCCGTGGGCAAGGTCGACGCGCTGTACTCCCCCACCGACAACACCATCGCCGCGGGCGCCTCGCAGGTCGGCCAGATCTGCAAGGAGAACAAGCTTCCCTTCGTGACTGGCGAGGAGGGCATGTGCATGGCCGGCGGCCTGTTCACCCTCTCCATCAACTATGAGGACCTGGGCTACGCCGCGGGCGAGATGGCCGTTAAGATCCTGAAGGGCGAGGCCAAGCCCGAAGACATGCCGATCAAGCACCTCTCGAGCAAGGACCTGGTCGTCGTCAAGAACGACGAAATGGCCGAGGCCCTGGGCATCGACCTTTCCGCCCTGGACGCGTAATGCCATACGCGGCATGCGTCTAGAGCCCGTGCTCGCGCTTTAGCCGCGTTATTCAATATCTGAGCCACAGGGGCGGGCGCTGTAGACCGGCGTCCGCCCTGCTTGTTTCAGGTAAAACAAAACGTCTGTCCGTAACTCTTCTATGCATTGTTACCGCTATTATGGTGAATCACGTGTCCACCCTATCCTAGGAGGTATGAAGCATGCTCATTGCATTACAGGGCGCCGTTTCGCAGGGCGTCCTCTGGGGCATTATGGTGCTTGGCGTGTTTATCACGTTCCGCCTGCTCGACATTCCCGATATGACCTGCGACGGCAGCTTTGCCCTCGGCGGCTGCGTCTGCGCTGTGCTCATCGTCAATAACAACGTCGACCCGCTGTTCGCCGTGCTGGCCGGTATGTGCGCCGGCGCCATCGCGGGCGCCGTCACGGGCATTTTGACCACCGTCTTTGAGATTCCTGCGATCCTCGCCGGAATCCTCACCCAGATCAGCCTGTGGTCCATCAACCTGCGCATCATGGGCAAGTCCAATACGCCCATTCTTGCCAAAGGCACCGTGTTCTCGGCCGTCAGCAATATGACCGGTCTGCCGCAGTCCACCGTTGCCATCATCTTGGGCATCCTGCTCGCCGTGGCTATCGTTGCCATCCTGTATTGGTTCTTTGGCACCGAGATCGGCTCGGCGCTGCGAGCCACCGGCAACAACGAGTACATGATCCGCGCTCTGGGCGTCAACACCAACTCCACCAAGATGATCGCCCTCGTGCTCTCCAACGCCCTCATCGGCCTTTCGGGCGCGCTCATCTGCCAGAGCCAAAAGTATGCCGACATTGGTATGGGCACCGGTGCCATCGTTATCGGTCTTGCCGCCATTGTTATCGGCGAGGTGCTCGGCCGTCTGCTTCCCGGCGGCCTCACGCAGTTTAGCGTCCGTCTTGCCTCCGCCGTCTTTGGCTCCGTGGTGTACTTCCTTATCCGCGCCATCGTGCTGCAGTTGGGCATGGACGCCAACGACATGAAGCTGCTCTCCGCCGTGATTGTCGCTGTGGCCCTGTGCGTGCCCGTGGTTTGGGAGCGCTATAAGCTCCGCAGCTCCTACACGAAGGGGGATGAGGCAGATGCTTAAGCTCTCGCACGTCAAGAAGACCTTTAACAAGGGCACCGTCACCGAGAAGCGCGCGCTCACCGGCGTCGACCTCACCCTAAATGACGGCGACTTTGTAACCGTGATCGGCGGCAACGGCGCCGGCAAGTCCACGCTGCTCAACATGATCGCCGGCGTGTACCCGCTCGATTCGGGCGTTATTGAGCTCGACGGCACCGACATCTCGCGCCTGAGCGAGTCGCAGCGCGCCAAGTACCTGGGCCGCGTGTTTCAGGACCCCATGCGCGGTACCGCTGCCGACATGCAGATCGCCGAGAACCTGGCCCTCGCCAAGCGTCGCGGCCAGCGTCGCGGCCTTTCGTGGGGCGTCACCAAGGCCGAGAAAGATGAGTACGTCGAGCTGCTCAAGCGCCTGGACCTTGGTCTGGACACGCGTCTCAACGCCAAGGTCGGCCTGCTCTCGGGTGGCCAGCGCCAGGCACTCACCCTGCTGATGGCCACGCTCACCAGGCCGCGCCTGCTGCTGCTCGACGAGCACACCGCGGCCCTCGACCCCAAGACGGCCTCTAAGGTGCTTAACCTGACCGAGGAGATCGTCGACGAGAACCACCTGACCACGCTCATGGTCACGCACAACATGAACGACGCCATCCGTCTGGGCAACCGTCTGATCATGATGCACGAAGGCCACGTGATCTACGACGTGGCGGGCAATGAGAAGAAGTCGCTCACCGTAGCCGACCTGCTGCAGAAGTTCGAGGAGGTCTCGGGCGGCGAGCTCGCCAACGACCGCATGCTGCTGAGCTAAAACCTGCCAAAAAGGGACAGGTTTATTTTGGTAGGTTTTATCTGCGCAAACGTCAAAACCGCCGCAAAGGGACAGACGCCCTTGCGGCGGTTTTCGCATATTATGTCGATAATCCGATATTCAACCAGACATTCTGGCTAAGGACTAAGGAAACTGCCATGAAAAGACTCCCCCGCCTTGCGTTAGCCGCCGCGTTGTTTGCCGGCGCGCTCGCAGGCATCCCAAGCCTCGCTTTCGCGGGGAACCTGCCCGCCGCTATTGACGGCTCTGTGACCGTCATGCACACCAACGACATCCACGGCAGCTACAAGTACAGCTACAACGAAAGCAAGGGCACTGGCACTGTGGGCTTTGACGGACTGGCGGTTCTCTATAGCGCCCAGGGCAACGCCCCGATCTTTTGCTCGATGCGGGCGACACCTTCCACGGACAGTCCTTCGCCACCATGAGCGAGGGCAAGAGCATCGCCGAGCTCATGGACACCTTCTATGCCGACGGCTACGACGCGACCACGCCGGGTAACCACGACTGGAGCTACGGCGCGGACAAACTCCGCACCATGACCGGCTACAGCACCACTGGCACGCCCTTCGCCATGCTCTGCGCGAACGCGAAGTCTACGAGCGGCGTATGGAGCTCGAGCATCACGAAGACGCTCGATCGCACCTGGGAGGATAGCGAGGATCACTCCACATTCGACTACAAAATCAAGGTCGGCGTCGTGGGTGCCATGGATGAGTCGCTGGGATCCTCGCTGCGCGCGGACCTGGTCGCGGGCACGTCGTTCTCGAGTGCCGCGAACGCCATCAATGCCGAGGCAGAACAGCTGCGCAAGGAGGGCTGCGATGTTGTTGTGTGTATCGCGCACACGCTCGACGCAAAGACCTTTGCCACGCGACTCCGTGGCGTCGATGCCCTTATCGCAGGCCACGAGCACATCAACCTTAACGAGAAGGTAACGGGAGCCGACGGCAAGACAATCCACGTTGTCGAGGCGGGCAGTGCCTTTGCCGAGGTGGGACTGCTTTCCATTCCGTACAAATACGACACGAATGGCACCGAGACGACCGACGATGACACGGTCACGGTCCCTGCAGACGACAGCAACGAGAAGCTCTACACCGCCAAGAACGTCAACGACCTTTTGGCAGACCCCGACAAGGGCTCCGACTACCAAAGCCGCCTTGAAGCCGTCCGCAACAAGATCAAGCCGCTCGACGAGGACTTTGAAAACGAATCGAACAAGGTGCTCGGCACATCCACCACCAACTATTTCTACGGCGAGGACGCCGCAGGCACGCATGGTTGGGAAATGGTGCGCACCACCGATTTCCGTCCCAGCAAGGAGGGCGACACCACCAAGGCCCAGACCATCGGCCACGTGATTTGCAGCTCCTATCTTGACCTGACGGGCGCGGACCTCGCTATCGAAAACGCTGGCGGCATCCGCGGCGGCATCGCGGCGGGCAACGTGACCGCCGGCAACGTCATCGCTATCTCGCCCTACGGCAACACCGTGGAGACCTGGACCATGACCGGCGCGGACTTCCTCGCAGCGCTCGAGCACTCGCTACAAATTAGCGACGATTGCAACGACAGCTACGAGCTTCAGCAGGCTTATGTGACGGCCGGTCACACCGAGCAGGAGGCGCAAGACAAGTACAAGTGGCGCGATGACTCTGGCAGCGCTCTCTCCTTTGGCGGCATCAACGTGACGATTGATTGGACGCAGCCCGAAGGCAAGCGCATTGTGAGTGCCACACTCACCAAAGACGGCAGCACGCTCGATCCCACCAAGACCTATACCGTCGCCACCAACAACTACATCATCACCAACACGACCGACTTCCCCACCTTCGCAAACGCCACCAAGCACACCGAGTGGGGTACCTGCGAGTCAGCGCTAAGGGCGCTGATCGGGCAGAACAGCTGGGAGAGCAAGATGGCCTCGCTCGCGGGCACCATCAGCTTCGGCTCCGCTGCCGTGGACCCCACGCCCACACCGGCCCCGACGCCTAAGCCCTCGCCTAAGACGGACACGACGACCACGAAGGTCATCACCAAGAAGACAACCGGTAAGCTCGCCGCAACGGGAGACCACACGCTGGCAGTAGTTGGCGCGTGCCTTATCGGCGGCATCATCGTCATCATCCTCGGCATTATCTGGAAGCGTCGACGCTAAGCTACACCGCCGGGCCTTGCAGCCCCACCGCGTAAACCTTATATCGAGCACAGAAGCCCGTCCGAATTTGATCGGACGGGCTTCTTGGTGGGTATCATGGTTGGACGATCATTAGGAGGTTTCCCTACATGGAATTGTTTGAGCCAATTCTTCATTTCTTTGCACAACGATGGGTCCACAACATCATCTGGGCCGTCATCTTGGCGATAGGCACCGCCGTCGCCGCCAAGGTCGTATCCAAGACCCTGAACCATCTGCTTAACCGAAACGATAACCCGCTACCGGCATCGAGTATCTTCATCAACATCGCGCGCGCCGTCATCTGGATGATCGGCGGCAGCTTTATCCTCGACAACTGTTTTGGCATTAACGCAAACGCGCTCGTCGCCGCTCTTGGCGTCGGCGGCATCGCCATCTCGCTCGGCTTTCAGGACACGCTGTCAAACCTTATCGGCGGCATGCAAGTGACCTTTATGGGCATCATCAAGCCCGGCGACAATATCGAGGTCGGCGGCGTGTCGGGCGTGGTCCAAGACATCACCTGGCGCCATACGACCATCGAGGACGCCTGCGGGCAAACCATCATCGTCCCCAACTCCAACATCTCCAAGAACACGCTCGTGCATTTGATGCCCTTTGGGCGCGTTGCCGTGCCCGTCGCGGTCAAGGACACGTCCAAGTGGGCTTCACTGGACGCGCTGGCAGATGAACTCACCGACGCCACCAAGGCCGCCGTGCTTCCCATCTCGGGCTTTGACAAGGAGCCGTATGTGCTCTTTAGCGAGATCGGCGACTTTGGCATCAAGGGCAAGATCATCTTTATCGTCAGTGACGACAGCACCACCTTTACGGCAGCCGACGCCTGCATCCGCGCCATCGCCCCCATCATCGCCTAAAGCCACCACAAAGGGGACAGGCACCTTTGTGGTGGTTTCGCATCGTGGTACCATGGTTCATATCGTTGTTTAAACGACTAAGGGAGTAGACACCATGGAAGAGGCCTATCGTCAAGCACGCAAGCGCGGCGAGCAGGGACGCCGTCGCGCCATCAGCCAAAGCGAGCACCCGTACCTTACGGACCTCGACGGCCTCGTTGCCCAGCTCCCCTTAGGTCAGCGAGAGAGCGTCGGCCTGAGGGACATTCCGCTCGAAATGGTCGTCGGCACGGTCACCAAAGGCCGTCAGTCTGCCTTTTCGTGTAACTTTATGCCCCTGCTGCCGTTTAACACCGAGTTCGCCCGCAAGTGGTCCAACCTCTACGACATCCAGGTAACCGAGGGTTATCGCGACCCCATCATCGTCACCGAGTTCATGCATCGGTTCTATGTCCAGGAGGGCAACAAGCGCGTCAGCGTCCTCAAATTCCTGGACGCCCCAACGGTTTCGGCCAAGGTCACCCGTCTCTACCCCGGCAAATGGGACTCCGTCGAAAGCCGCCTGTACGGTGAATTCTGCGCTTTTTGGCGCGTCTGTCCCCTATACGAGATCGAGTTCTCGCGCGAGGGAAGCTACGAGACACTCGCCAAGATGCTCGGTCATAACCTTATCGAAAAATGGCCGCAGAAAAAGGTCGACTACCTGCGCCACACCTTCTTGCTCTTTAAGCGCGCCTACCTTCGCGCCGGCGGCGACCATCTGGACATTACACCCGCCGACGCCATGCTCGTCTACCTCAATGTGTACAACCAAGACCGTCTGCTGGACACGCCGACGGACATCGTCGTAAACCGCCTGTGCAAGATTTGGCGCGAGTTGGTCATTGCCGGCAAAAATGACGAGGACAAGGTCGATCTTGTCGAGGCACCGAGCGTCGATGAGGAGGAGTCACCCTCCAAGTCCACCTCCGGCGTGCTCAACTTCTTTATGGGCAAGACCGTTTATTCGGTGGCCAACCCTCTGTGCATCGCCTTTATCCATGAATTCCCCTGTGCATCGTCGAGCTGGGACAGCTTGCACGACCAAGGGCGTCAGTATCTCGACGAGCACTTTGGCGGCATCGTGCGCACCGAGGCATTCGAGGACTGCCACGATCCGGACGTGTTCTACGCCGCCGTGGAGACCGCCGTCAAGCACGGGGCGAAGGCCATCTTCTCGACTTCACACCGCCTGATGGAATATACGCTCAGGGCCGCCGTTGAGTATCCCCAGGTACGATTCCTCAACTGCTCCATCGGCCTTCCCCACCAAAGCGTGCGTTCGTACTTTGGCAAGATGTACGAGGCCAAGTTCCTCCTGGGTGCCCTTGCCGCCAGCATGGCGGACAACCACCGCATTGGCTACCACGCGTCGGTCTTTGCGTCGGGCGCACTTAGCGAGATCAACGCCTTTGCGATTGGCGCCTCGCTGCTCGACCCCCGCGCGCAGGTAATCCTCACCTGGGGCGATGTGCCCGCCGGCGGTCTTGCCGAGGCCATGTGCCGCGAAGGCGTGAGCGTCATGACCGGCGCTGACATGTCCAAGTCGCTCGAAGACCCTACGGCCTACGGACTCCACCGCCTGGTCGATGGCAAGGTCGTCGGCATCGCCATGCCGGTATGGAACTGGGGCCGATACTACGAGCTTATCGTGCGAAGTCTACTGCATGGCACCTGGGATGAGACCAGTGACGACAGCCAGGTTCGCGCCGTCAACTACTGGTACGGCATGAGCTCGGGCGTTATCGATATTCGCTACGCTCCGGGCCTGCCCTATCAGACGCGCAAGCTCGTGCAGCTGCTCCGCAATGGCATCGTCGAGGGCTCCATCAATCCATTTGGCGGCGAGCTCCATAGCCAAGACGGCGTGGTGCAGATCGAGGGCTTTCCCCCACTGCCGAGTACGCAAATCGTCGAGATGGACTGGCTGGCCGACAACGTGGTGGGCACCATTCCGCAACTCGACGATGAGCCGAAAGTCCACGCCCTATGAAAATCCTTGCCATAGCCGATACCGAAGAACGATGCCTATGGGAGTGCTTTCGCAAGGAGCGCTTTGAAGGTGTCGACCTGATTTTGTCCGCTGGCGATCTGGACCCGGACTATCTTGAGTTTTTGGTCACGGTCATCAACAAACCGCTCATCTACGTGCGCGGCAATCACGATGACCGCTACGCACGTCATGCACCGGGCGGCTGTATCTGCGTCGAAGACACCGTGTACGTGTATCATGGCGTCCGCATTGCGGGGCTTGGCGGCTCCATGCGCTATCGAGATGGTGCCAACATGTACACCGAGCGCGAGATGGCCAAGCGCATGCGCAAGCTGTCCCGCAAAGTGAGGATGGTCGGCGGCTGCGACATCTTGCTCACCCATGCACCCGCCGCCGGCATGGGCGACCTGGATGATCTGGCACATCGAGGATTCGAATGCTTTAACACAGCGCTCGAGTCCTGGAATCCCGACTACATGGTGCACGGGCATGTGCACCAGAGCTACGGTCCCGATTTTCAGCGCGAGCGGCAACACGCGTGCGGGACGACGATTATCAACGCCTGCGGCTATACGCAGTTTGAGCTAGACGAAGCGCGCTACCCCATCCGTGGCTGGCAGGCAGCTTGGCTCAATTCGCAAACTATGCGCCGCGAGCTCAAGCGCCACAAGGCCATCGAGTCCTCTACCGCCAGAACACCCTGGTAACCACCTTTAAGGCTTGACGCTGCGCCGGCCCCAAGCACCCCATCTCGACCCTCAAGCCGTCGCTCGCGTACCAAAGTACGCGTCGCTCCTCTTTCGGGGCGACCTGGGGCACTTGGAACCGGCTCGCTGCGATGCCATAACATTGACGCCAAAGTGCCAAAACCACCACAAAGGTGCCTGTCCCCTTTGTGGTGGTTTTGGCCCGAGATAGCAAGAAACCCGGTCCTGCACGAGGCAGAACCGGGTTTCTTTAGCAATGCTTGCTTTGCTCAGGCAGTAACTGTTAGTTACTCAGCCAGGAAGTCACGCTGGACAGCGGGATCGACCTTGACGCCAGGGCCCATGGTGGAAGACACGGAGATGGACTTGACGTACTTACCCTTAGCAGAAGAGGGCTTGACGCGCAGAATCTCGGTGTACAGGGCAGCGTAGTTCTCGACGAGCTGCTGCTCAGAGAAGGACTTCTTGCCCAGGGGCACGTGGCAGATGCCGTAACGGTCGGCGCGGTACTCAACGCGGCCGGCCTTGAGCTCGGAGACCATCTTGGCGACGTCCATGGTCACGGTGCCGAGCTTGGGGTTCGGCATGAGGCCACGGGGACCAAGGATCTTACCGATGCGGCCAACCTTGGCCATCATGTTCGGCGTAGCGATAGCGGCGTCGAAGTTGATCTCGCCCTTCTGGATCTGGGCGACGAGCTCGTCGGAACCGATGATGTCGGCGCCGGCAGCCTCGGCCTCGCGAGCCTTCTCGCCCTCGGCGAAGACGGCAACACGAACGGTCTTGCCGGTGCCGTGGGGCAGGGAAATGGAACCACGGATGTTCTGGTCAGCCTTACGAGTATCGATGCCCAGACGGAAGTGGGCCTCGACGGTCTCGTCGAACTTGGCGGTGTCGAGCTCCTTGATGAGCTTGGCAGCCTGAAGGGGGGTGTAGAGCGTGGCGCGGTCGATCTTCTCGGCAGCGGCGTTATAGCTCTTACCATGCTTAGCCATGTGCATTACCTCCTGTGGTTAAACGGGCGTGAGCCCTCCCACATCGTATCGTGTGCCCTATTGCACACATATAACGGGCGCCCCGGTCGGAGCACCCGTCATTACCTAAAGAAATCGCTACTCAGCGATGGTGACGCCCATGGAGCGGGCGGTACCGGCGATGATCTTCTTGGCGGCGTCAATGTCGTTGGCATTGAGGTCCGGCATCTTGATCTCGGCGATCTTGGTGAGCTGCTCCTGGGAGAGCTGACCGACCTTGTCGGCCTGGGGCTTAGCGGAACCAGACTTGAGGTTCAGCTCCTTCTTGATGAGGTGAGCCGCCGGCGGGGTCTTGGTGATGAAGGAGAAGGACTTATCCTCGTAGACAGAGATCTCAACGGGGATGATGTCGCCCTTCTTGTCCTGCGTCTCGGCGTTAAAGGCCTGGCAGAACTGCATGATGTTCACGCCAGCAGCGCCCAGGGCGGGGCCGACGGGAGGAGCGGGGTTAGCTGCACCAGCAGGAATCTGGAGCTTAATGACGTTGGCAACCTTCTTCTCAGCCATGGTCATTCCTTTCGAATCACGAGTGTGAAGTACTTGCTATATCGTAAGCACGCACGTGTTAGAAGCACTCCTGAGATGAGCAGTCACAGAAGAAGCACGCTCGCGCGAACGGACGAAAAATTAAGCGATGACAGCGACCTGGTTAAAGTCGAGCTCGACCGGCGTCTCGCGGCCAAAGATCATCAGCGTGACCTTGAGCTTGCCAGCCTCGGTGTTAACCTCGGAGACCTTGCCATCAAAGTCGGTAAGCGGGCCATCGGTGACGCGGACGGACGTGCCGACCTGAATATCAACCGAAGTGCGCTTGGGCGAATCGCCCTTACCGGGACGACGAGTCATCTTGTTGTACTCGTCGCGGGAAAGCGGAGCGGGCTTGCCGTTGCCGCCCAGGAAACCGGTGACGCCAGGCGTGTTACGAACGCACGTCCAAGCATCATCATCCATCTCCATGCGAACCAGGACATAACCCGGGAAGATCTTGGAATCCTTGGTCTCACGCTTGCCACCCTCTTTAATCTCGGTGACACGCTCCATAGGAATCTCGATATCAAAGATACGGTCCTGCATGCCCATAGTCTCGATGCGATGCTCGAGATCGGACTTAACGCGGTTCTCGTATCCAGAGTAAGTGTGAACGACGTACCAACGCTTAGACATGGTTTAGCCCCTCAATCCAGAGAACAGAGCAAGAGCCTCGCCAAAGCCAGCATCGAGCAGAGCGATGACGACGCCGACGACGATCAGAGAAGCGCAAACGACGACCGAGTAGTTCACGAGCTCCTTCTTATCGGGCCACGTGACACGCTTCATCTCGGACTTGACCGAAGCGAAATACTTCTTGGTGCGGGCGAAGAAACCAGGCTTCTCGTTCTTCTTGGACTTCGCAGCCTTCTCGTTCTTCTTGGCAACGGCCTTCTTGGCCTCAACCTTGGAGTTGGCGGCAGCGTTGTTGGCAGGCGCCTGCTGCTGAGCCTTCTTCTTGTTCTTCTTGTTGGCCATTTGGGTTACCTCCGCGCAATGCGCTTATACATGAGTAAACCGTAAGCCCCCAATTGGGAGCTTACGGAATAATGACTGGCACGCCAGGAAGGACTCGAACCCTCAACACTCGGTTTTGGAGACCGATGCTCTACCAATTGAACTACTGGCGTATGTGACTAGAGACTAGCGAGTCTCTTTGTGCAGCGTGTGGTGACGGCACCAGGGGCAATACTTCTTGATCTCCATACGATCAGGCATGGTCGACTTGTTCTTGGTGGTCGTATAGTTGCGGCGCTTGCACTCAGTGCACGCAAGAGTAACTAGAGTACGCATGTATCCTGAACCTTTCATTTCCGCCCCGTACGGGCACGAGTTGATACTTTATCAGCTCTACGTAAGTGCTGTCAACGAAAACCTCGAATCAATTGGTTCTCGGTGAACCCATTCATATTTGGAACACATCAATGGAGCCAACGAGATCTAATCGACGGTGCACCCAGGACCATTATCGATCCTCTCGACACCAGCAACGGCTCAATATCCATTGCAGAAAAGAACCCGGCACCCATATAAGTGCCGGGTTCTCTAAGTCAGCTATATCAAAGAGCTAATTTACTCAATGATCGTGGAGACGATGCCCGAACCGACGGTGTGGCCACCCTCGCGGATAGCGAAGCGCAGGCCCTCCTCCATGGCGATCGGGTGGATGAGGTCGCCCTCGATGGTGATGTGGTCACCAGGCATAGCCATCTCGGTGCCCTCGGGGAGCTTGACCGTACCGGTAACGTCGGTGGTACGGAAGTAGAACTGAGGACGATAACCATCGAAGAACGGGGTGTGGCGGCCGCCCTCCTCCTTGGTCAGAACGTAGATCTCGCCGGTGAACTTGGTGTGCGGGGTAACCGAACCGGGCTTGCAGAGAACCTGGCCGCGCTCGATGTCCTCGCGCTTGATGCCGCGGAGCAGCAGACCGACGTTGTCGCCAGCCTCGCAGAAGTCCATGGACTTACGGAACATCTCGATACCGGTAACGACGGTGTTCTGGGTATCCTTGATGCCGACGATCTCGACGGGCTCGTTGAGCTTGAGCTCACCGCGCTCGACACGGCCGGTAGCAACGGTACCACGGCCGGAGATGGTCATAACGTCCTCAACGGCCATCAGGAACGGGAGGTCGTTGTTACGAGCAGGCGTCGGGATGTACTCGTCGACAGCCTTCATGAGCTCGCGGATGGCGTCCATCCACTTGGCGTCGCCCTCGAGAGCGCCCAGAGCGGAACCACGGATGACGGGGATGTCGTCGCCGGGGAAATCGTACTCGGAGAGGAGCTCACGGGTCTCCATCTCGACGAGGTCGATGAGCTCGTCATCGTCGACCATGTCGCACTTGTTCAGGAAGACGACGATGTAGGGAACGCCGACCTGACGGGCGAGCAGGATGTGCTCGCGGGTCTGAGCCATGGGGCCGTCGGTAGCGGCGATGACCAGGATAGCGCCGTCCATCTGAGCAGCACCGGAGATCATGTTCTTGACGTAGTCAGCGTGGCCCGGGCAGTCAACGTGAGCGTAGTGACGGGCAGCAGTCTCGTACTCGACGTGGGAGACGGAGATCGTAATGCCGCGCTCGCGCTCCTCGGGAGCCTTGTCGATGTTCTCGAACGCAGTGAAGTCAGCCTTGCAGCCCTCGGTCTCGGAGAGAACCTTGGTGATGGCAGCGGTCAGCGTGGTCTTGCCGTGGTCGACGTGACCAATGGTGCCGATGTTAACATGCGGCTTAGTGCGCTCAAACTTCTCTTTGGCCATAAAGCCCTCCTCTAAACAGGTCGTCCCCGGACGGGACTTTGCCTTTATACCATAGTGGCCTCTCAACATACTATTGAGAAGCCACCGTGTTACCTATGGTAGCGGTGACTGGATTCGAACCAGTGACGCCACGGGTATGAACCGTGTGCTCTAACCAACTGAGCTACACCGCCGGATGGAGCCTGCAACCAGACTTGAACTGGTGACCTCTTCGTTACCAACGAAGTGCTCTACCGACTGAGCTATACAGGCACTTGACGGGTGGGAGCTATAGGATTCGAACCTATGTAGGCAGAGCCAACGGGTTTACAGCCCGTCCCCATTAACCACTCGGGCAAACTCCCAATCGTTCAAGTATCCGCAGGTTCTTTGGTCTTTTGGACCGCCGCCCCCGCGAACGAAGAAGATAATACGATGCCACCTTGGGGGCTGTCAACGAAAACCTCTAGATACACGGTGCCGGGCGTATCTATATACCTTTGACCTGCGGTTTTGCTGAGTTTGGATATGAAGGACGGTGAATTTGCACATAGCAGTGACATTTCCCGAGGGAACACTTTGGCGTAGTGGAGTGAACGTGCCTTGCCGCATCTTCGAGATCGGCTTATTCGTACCTACATATAGGTACGAGAGTCGATTTTCTCCCGTTTGAAATCGAGCGTGGGGAAAATCCACGCTTAAACAGGACGGTCAGGTGCCTCGCCGCTTTTGTCTTGTTTTGTAACAGCAAGACGCTGATTATTGGTCCAGATGTTACAGATCAAGACGATTCGCCGCCGGCCTCCCTCGTTATCTAAATCTGTAACAGTAAGAACGGTTTTCCTCCCCTACCTGTTACAGATTAAGACAATTGATCCATCTGCATCCTTCCATCTTGATCTGTAACAGGTTGAAGCAAATGCCCCAGCGTTACAGATTGAGACATTCAGAGCTGCACCCACCAATAATTGTTACGACGTAGTCTAAAGAAAGTGCCATTCATATATAGGTTGGGGGCATCCCTCTATCTAGTTTTGTCTCAATACTCTGAGCGACTGTATCTACAAGGCCCGACTATCGGCTTCGCACTTGCCCTAGAGCCCGATCTCCGCGATTATCTTTTTCATCTCGATGGCCCATCCGAGCTGCTCCTCGATGTACGTCGGCCATGCGTCCTGGTGGCCCTTGATGGGGTGGCCCGCCTTGTAGAAGCGCAGTCCCGAGGCCTTTTTCGCATCGAAGGGTGCCGCCGTCAGCCCGAGGCGCTCCTCGAAGACCCCGCTGTTGGCGATGGCGCGGTGCCCGATCTCCTTGTCGTCGTCCACGTACAGCTCGATGCCCGTGCGGCCCTTGTGCGTATCGATGAGCAGGGCGAGATGGTATGCCGAGACCCCCAGGCGAAGCGTCGACCAATGGTCCTTGCTGGGCTTCTGCGGGCTGAACTCCTTGAGGAACTCCGGATGGCCGTCCGCCACCTCGCGGTAGGCCGTCCAGTACGCCAGCTTGACCTTTTCGGTCTCGCTGAGCCCCTCGGAGAGCTTCACGGTCTTGGTCCACTCGTTCGGCTGCTCGACCACGTTGAAGCGCGGGGCGGGCAGGGAGTCCCCGATCTTCCAGAGCTCGACCTCGACTAGGAAGAACCCGAAGTCGCTGTCGGTGTGCTGGTTGAGCCACTCGATGGCCTGGCGGTGCTCGTCGCGGGCACGAGCCACGACCCAGATGACGACCTCGGCGCCCTTGCCGGCGGCGTACGTGATCACCTTGCCGAGGTGGTCGTGGTTGGTGTCCTCGAGCTGGTTCTCGATGATCACCTTGCGGCCCGTACCGGACTCCTGCGCGTAGATGTCCACGTTGAACGATCCGACCGAGGACTCCGTCTCTATGAGCTCGAGCTCGATTCCGACCGCCATCCCGAGGGTTGCGAGGTTCTGCTCCTCGGCCAGCCACTTGGTGAAGTCGTGGGCCTCATGCGGCCACACCTCGCGCAGGGGAACTTTCTGAATGGTATCAAGGTTATAGGACTTCATCTGTCGCCCCATCGGCTAAGGGAGGCATCAGCGTCGTTGTAGAGCCTCTTGCCATCAAACGAGCGCAGAAGAAGATCACGACGCTCTTCGAGGTCTTTCAGCTCGCAGGGGAACACAAACAGCATCACATTTTGATGGTACTTGTAGTCGGCATAAACGTCCGGATCGCCCTGGCGCGTGGGCGTGGATACGATATCCTCCGACATGTGCTCGCTCGAACCAACGTAAATACCCAGGTAATCGCTGTAGTTCTTATCGTGGTCGCCCTTTTGATACTTTGCGATAAGGTAACAGCCGGGCATATCGAAACCGTTAAACGCAGCATCGGCAGCTTTGTCCTGCTGACAGACAAACTTGTGTAGGGGCATCACCGTCGACGCTCCTTCAAAAATCGATTGCCTTGCAGCGTTGATCTTCTTACGAGCCTCGGCAGCTTCTCTTGAATCCTGAAACGCTTTCGCAGCACCGCCCAGTGCGCCAACTGCCGCGCCGACGCCATCGGCCGCCGCGCCGAACCCCTTACCAATACCATCGGCAACGACACGAGCGCCGTTAGCAGCACCGCCCGCCGCATCCTTTACGGCACCGCCGACGGCATCAACATCGACACCGAGCTGCTTTGCACCCTCAATGACGGCGGCCGCAGCACCCAGGACCTCCGCCGCAAGGTTCACCGTATCTTTTACGTTTCTAAGATTTACAGCCATCCAACTATTCCTTTCGCCATTCCGCTTTCCGGATCGGCCACGACTTTCAAGAAGCACCAGGCACTTGGCGCGGCTTCTCATGTCTATGCCGAATGCCTCTAACACCTAAGCAAGCAGTCTAATTCTTGCAGCGTAAAACGTAACAGCGAAACGTCTATTAATCGGTGAGTGCAGTGAGCGAATCGAGGAGTGCTCCGTGTTCATGTCTACCTTCAATATTCAAAGCCAGATTGGTATTAGCGCATCGATTGTATTAGAGCTTCCAACGTCATTGAGCAGAGGGAATTGGCTGCAGTTTTATATCCCCACGAACGTCTATTTTTCTCAATAACGAACAGCCCGCTCTTAAAGAAGGAGATCCAAATGGGCAACTTAGAAGAACTTGAATTAACTCGACGCGGATTTACGGTTCTCGCGGCCTCAGCTTTCGGAGCATTCTTTATTAAGCCGAAAACAGCCATCGGCCTCTCTTCTGGCAAAACGTACATTGTAAGCGTGAAAACAATCGGATACGGATACCTTTGGGAAAAGGAATTTGAAGGCACCGATTGGATGTACGAACCAGATGAGGTAGAAGTCCAGCGCGAAGCGCTTAAACCTGGAGCCATCCTTCGATTCGAACAAGACCCCGACATTCCAAAGGATGCTGCTTGGCTCGACGCTATCTCTGAAGACGGCGAAAAACTCTGCGACATCCCCTGGAGCGCGACGGCAGAAGAAGAGGCAGCCGTCATGAAAATCGTCGATAGGATCAACGGCGGCCATAAAGTCTTGGCAGAAGTGAGCGACGCCGAACATTCTACGATTGACGCCGGTCCCGACAACGCACGCATTCACACAATTGAATTCGACGTGTTATACCGATAATTTGCCGTGTGATGCCTAATGAAATCGGCACAATCCAATCCGACAAGGAGCACCAGGTTCGCTTTTCGCCAGCTTAGTCTTACCATTCGTCCACCATACCCATATGTGCAAGTAGACTCACTCGGTCACGCACTGCCTCGCCACCCCCATCGCATCCACCGTCATTTCGGGCGGCCTCAGTTCAAGCGCGCAGTTATTCGACTGATGTCGCAGCAAGAGAGGAACCCGTTTACCGAATAGAAAGCCATGGCATCTGCGGAATAGCCAGAAAGCGCTAGCATTTTCATATCGGGAAAGGAGAGCACTCATTATGGACAAAAAGAAAAGGACAGTCATCGTCTCTGTCGTCGCGGTCTTAATCGTTGCTATCGGAGCGTACTGGTACGTCAATTACCAGATACCGCACAATGCAGCGGTTGAGGCCTTCAACACCGCTGCCGACGGACTTCAAAGCCGCAATGATGACTTAGACGCCGCAATCAAAGAGCTTCAGGAACTGAACAAATCGAAGGATAAGCCCTATGATTCGTCGACGTCTGATTCCGCGACCAATGCGGTAGCCCAAGCTCAGGCCGCCAAAGAAGATATCCCCGCAATGCCAGGTAATACCGACGAGATAAACACTATGGCAAAGAAGATCGACAAGATGGGAAAATACGATTCCGTCATCGGCGATCTTTCCACCGCCAAATCCAACCTTCAAGACAGCATCGACCAGCTCAAGCAGGTGACCAACCCCTCAGAGCAATTCATCCTGCAACGGCTCACGGGCATTGCCAACATCACGGCACTGGAAGCTGTTTCGGAGGGCAACGATCCAAATAATAAGTTGGGCAAACAGGGCGGTTACACCGCATGCGTCTACTTTAATTCCGATTTGGTCGACTCTTCCGACGTGTATCTTAGCGGAGATTACACCCCCGTCGTGGACGGCGGATGCGATGCCGGCGGAGCCGTCGAGGTGTACGCAAACGTCAAAGATGCCAAAAAACGCGATGAGTACTTGAGCAGCTTTGACGGCAATTCGATCTTAGACCCCGGTTCGCACAAGGTTGTTGGCACCTGTGTGGTTCGCACTTCCTGCCATCTTGCCGCATCGCAGCAAAACAACATGACGAGCAACGTTGAACAGGCACTCATCAGGCTCGACAAGTAATTTTTTATCGCTCATATCAACTGGCGATAAAGGGGTGTAGATATGAGCGATAGATTTCCCGATGTTGATTGGTGATGCGATCGTTGCAACGCCCATCTCAGCAATCAGCCAAGTTTTGACGATCACAAGTACACGTGAGTTTGCACTGAATGTGGTTACAAGAACAGTATCTCCGCAACCAACATTTATGAATCCGAAGAAGACTATCTGTTAAACCCAGGCGACGATCCCCTCCCCGATGACAATGGTTACAGTTACGACGTCGTAGGGGGTAGACGAGCAGGTCTGTTAGCCCCGCCCAAATGGGCGGGGCTTTTTCTCTAACATCAACCAGATTCTTTTGCGCAGCACCAGCCAAAATGGTTAGCCCCCTGCATTGTCTCAATCTGTAACAACTAGGCAGGTTATTTCCTCCTAACTGTTACAGATTGAAACAAATGGACAGATCCTCAACCTTCCATCTCGATCTGTAACAGTAAGAACGGTTTTCCGCCCCTTCGTGTTACAGATCGAGACAAACCTGAAGCTTGGTTGGCGCCACACCCGCTGACTTATAGACATAAATAGAAACGGGCCCTGTCCCACAAGGGAACAGAGCCCGAAACTCTCATGGAGCCAGTGACAGGAATCGAACCTGCAACCCACTGATTACAAATCAGTTGCGCTACCGTTGCGCCACACTGGCACACTTGGCGCTTTCGCGCGAAGCCTGTTAAGAATAAAGGAATTGCGGACGGGGCGCAACAGACCCTTCGACCGACCACATCTCAAAACCATTCGTCAGAACGAATAGTTTTAATTACAATTGCTATATATAAAACTATTCGTTCTAACGAAGGGTTTCGCGATGCTTACTACCAAGGAAGCAGCCGAACTGCTCGGCATCACTCCGCGCAGGGTGCAGGAGCTCATAAAAAACGAAGCACTTGAGGCCCGCAAGGCTTCTGGTGTATGGCTCATCGACAAAGACAGCGTCGACACGCGACTCCGCTCTGTGACCAAAACGGGGGGACGTCCCCGCCGCGGCCACGGTAAGAGCGAGATCGCGTTCACCCTCATGAACCGCACGTACGAAGTCGCTCAGCTGGTCTACAGCACATCGCGAAAAGACTTTACCCACATCGGTGCCGACATCGATTACGCCCACGCCCCTATTGGAGTATTTGGCCCTAATAGCCCCATATCGCTAGACTCCTTCCGCATCTGGTGGCGCGGCCGCGGTATCCCGCTCGCACGCATTGGGCTAGCCTCCCTGCTTGCAGAAGCCGCAGTCGATGTTCCCGATGAACTCGTCCAGCGAAATCTCGGCCTCTCCTTATCCGACCAGTATTGGATTAGGCCCCAAGGTTCCGGTCTCACCTGGGAGGATATCAACTTCTTCAATAACGCCTTTGATGACGTCTCACTGTCCATTGCACCCTTTGCCCCAGAGGGAAAAGCGGCTGCCGCAAAGCCCGATAACACCTCGGACGGCAATCTTCAAAAGTACTGGACGTGCGAGGGCGAACGTCGAATTCTGCATAAGGCAGGAGCGCACCTGGACCAGGAACCTTATAACGAGCTGGTGGCGACCGCGCTCCACCGTCGCATCCTAAACGCCTGCGATTATGTGCCTTACTCGCTCGAGGGCACGGGCACTTCCGCCCTGAGCACATGCGATGTCTTCTTAACTGATGAAGAAGAGTATGTCCCTGCGTTCTATGTAAACCAGCACGCAAACGCAGATGAACGGCTAACCGACTACGAGCGATATGTAGCAAACTGCGAGGAGCTCGGGGTGACAGGCGTCAAGGATGCCCTTGACCGCATGATCGTATGTGACGACATCATTGCCAACTACGATCGTCATTGGCGCAACTTCGGCCTCGTGCGAAACGTAAACACGCAAGCCTGCAGACCTGCCCCCATCTTCGATTCGGGCTCATCGCTCTGGTGCAACATATCACTAGAGGAGCTTAGGGCGGGAGAGCACAGTTTTACCAGCGCACAATTTCATTCAAGCCCCGCCAAACAAATGTTGCTCGTCGAGGACATGGGCTGGTTTGACGGTGACAAACTCGAAGGCTTCGTTGACGAGGCAATCGAGATTCTTTCCAGAAACGACGCGCTCACGGCAAGGCTGCCATATCTAAAAGAGGCGCTAACGTGGCGCCTCGAAAGAATGATCGACATCGCTGAATGGAGTTAGCGAGGCAGCATTGCCCCGCCAACTTCCCTACCTCCCGCGAAGGGCCTTGAGTTTTGCCAGGGCATCGGGGCTCAGGCGGCTGCCCAGAGTCATCTTGATCTGCGGAGCTTCCTCTGCCTCGTGAACGTCGTTATCGATCTGTTTGATCTCGTCCACCAGCATGCGGCTCGATATGCGCGTGACACCCTTGCCCATGACGACGGCCTGAATCGTGCCGTCGCTCGACACCACGGAGCACGCGCGGCCTTCCTCGCGTGCCTCGATGCAGAGCTTCTGCACCACGGTATCGGCCGATACGCCCGTCGGCGAAAACTCGATGCGCACGCCACGGGCCGGCAGGTTGGGGCGCTCGCTGGAGATATTGCCCGCACCGTCAAACACGATCACGGCCTCGTAGCGGCCCTGGGCAAACGCCGCAACATCGTTGATGAGCGCGGTGCGCGCCATATCGTGAACGTCGCTGGAATACGGATCGTCGGAATGGTCGTACACGAGCTTTTCGTAGCGCGGCGTGCAGTGGATCACGTTGTAACCGTCGACCACCAGCAGCTCAGGCTTATTGGAGTGCACCGTCGAGACTGGGTCGGCGATAGCCTGCGCAAACGCATTGCCGCCCACGCCATAGGTCGCAGCCGAAACAATCGGCTTGGCCGAGCCCTCGCCAAAGCGCTTGGCCTTGGACTTGGCGCGGTTCTTCTTGGACATGCGCTACTCCTCCCCCATGAGCTCGCCGGCATTGCGGCGCAGCCACTCAAAGCACAGCGCGGTGGTCGCCTGGGCAACGTTGAGACTCTCGGTCATGCCGCGCTGGGGAAGCTTGGTCAAAAAGTCGCATTTCTCGAGCACCAGGCGCGAGATGCCGTCGCTCTCGGAGCCCATGACGAGCGCCACGCGGCCCTCGAAGGGGGCATCCCAGCAGCTGCCCTCGGCGTGCTCGGAGGCACCGCCCACCCAAAAGCCACCGGCCTTGAGGTCGTCGAGTGCACGGGCGATATTGGGAACCTGCGCGATAGGCAGATGCATGACGGCGCCGGCGGAAGTCTTGTAGCTGCCAACGGTCACGCCGGCAGCGCGCTTGTTGGCAATGATGACACCGGCCGCGCCCACGACCTCGGCGGAGCGTACGATGGCGCCAAAGTTGCCGTCGTCGGTCACATGGTCGAGTACCACGACGAGCGCCGGGCCGTCACCCGCGCGGTCGAGGATATCGGCGACATCGGCATAGGGGAAATTACCCACCTCGAGCGCAATGCCCTGGTGAGCGCCATGGCTCGACAGCGCATCGAGCCGTGCACGCGGCACGTACTTAATGCGGACACCCGCGGCATTGAGGTCATCGATCAGGCGCGACAAGGCGGCATCGCGCTCCCCGCCCTCGGCGATGAGCGCGCACTTGACGGGAAAACCAGTGCGCAGCGCCTCGGCGGCAGCACGACGACCTTCGATAAACTCGCCCTTGGGAGCCTGGACAGCGTCGCGGTTGCGATCGCGCTGCGGACGTGCGGCCTGGGTGCGATCGCGCTGGCCCTTGGGAGCGGCAGCGCGATCATTGCGGCGAATCGGACGCGAGCCAGAAGCAGCCTGCTTGCCGCCACGAGGCGCACGCTTGCGATTGTCGGCCATAGGACGGCCTCCTTAAATAGATAGCGAACAAGAATCGACCGTCCGAGCCACGGCACCTTGCCTTTCAATCGTCGGGCATGACCACCAGGTCTATGCCCTCCTCTTTCAAGGCAATCTGCCGCACCTCGAACGGTCGACAAATACTAGAGACTCTTAATACGAGTGCCCGCGGCCGTATCCTCGATGGTGAGGCCCAGGTCCTTGAGCTGGTCGCGGATGGCGTCGGCCAGATCCCAGTTCTTGGCGGCACGGGCCTCGGCGCGGGCCTCGAGAATCTTGGCAGCAGCCTCGTCCACGTCGTCGCCCGTATAGGCAACCAGACCGGCGGCAACGCCCAGCAGACCCAGCGGCAGCTCGACCTTGGGCTCGGGAAGCTCAACGCCAAACGTATCGAGCAGCTCGGTCAGCGTGTCGGCGGCAGCCAGGACTGCGGCCTTGTCGGCAGCATCGCCCGCCTGCTCCAGGTACTGGTTGCACTCGGTCACAAAGCCAAAGACGGCACCCATGGCACCGGCGGTGTTAAAGTCGTCGTCCATGCACTCCTTAAAGGTGGCACGGGTCTCGGCGGCCTTGGCGGCAAACGCCTCGGATGCTGCCTCATCGGCATCGGCCGTCGCATGGTTCGCGGCCCAGCGCAGGTTCTCGACCGTACCGGCGATACGCGTGAGCGAGTTCTCGGCACCCTCCAGGCGCTCCCAAGAAAAGTCGAGCGGCGAGCGATAGCTCGTCTGCAGCATCAGCAGGCGCAGGGCGGCAGCGGAGTGCTGCTCGAGGACCTCGGCCAGCGTAAAGAAGTTGCCGAGCGACTTGGACATCTTCTCGCCGTCTACCAGCAGCATGCCCGTGTGCATCCAGGTGTTGGAGAAGCCCTGGTGCCAGGCGCAGGTGGCCTGGGCGCACTCGTTCTCGTGATGCGGGAAGGCAAGGTCGGAGCCGCCGCCGTGGATGTCGATCGGAGTACCCAGGTAGCGATGCACCATGGCGGCGCACTCGGTGTGCCAACCGGGACGGCCCTCGCCCCAGGGGCTCGGCCAGCTGGGCTCGCCGGGCTTGGCGGCCTTCCACAGGGCAAAGTCGAGCGGGTCGTTCTTGTCCTCGTTCTCCTCGATGCGCGCGCCAACCATAAGGTCGTCGATATTGCGGCCCGAGACCTGACCATAGTTGGGATCGCTGCGCACGGCAAAGTACACATCGCCGTTATCGGCTGCGTAAGCGTGGCCCTGCTCGATAAGCGTCTTAATCATGGCGATCATGGGGCCGATCTCCTTGGTGGCGCGAGGACGCACATCGGGATCGAGCACGTTGGCGGCGCGCATAACGCCGATAAACTTGTCAGAGAACTCCGTCGCAACCTCGGCGGCGGTACGGCCCTGCTCGTTGGCGCGCTTGATGATCTTGTCATCGACATCGGTGAGGTTCTGGGCGAATGTGACCTCGTAGCCGCTCGCGATGAGCCAGCGACGAATTACGTCAAAGCTGATGAACGTACGGGCGTTGCCGATGTGGATGTTGTCGTAGACCGTGGGGCCGCACACGTACATGTGGACCTTGCCGGACTCGATGGGCTGGAACTCTTCCTTTTTATGGGTAGCGCTGTTGTAGATACGCATTCGTTACTCCTTAACGGTTTTCTGTAGCAGGCAGACGGCCCAGGCGCCGATTCCCTCGCCCTGGCCTTCCCAACCGAGCTTTTCGGTCGTAGTGGCGGCGACGCCCACGTTTTCGACGTCAACGCCCAGGGCATGGGCAAGGTTGGCGCGCATGGCATCGCGGTGCGGGGTGATCTTGGGTTGCTGACAGGCAATGGTGCAATCGGCATCGACAAACTCGAAGCCCAGCTCGCGCGCATAGTCCATCACGCGAGCGAGCAGCACCATCGAATCGGCACCCTCATAGGCGGGGTCGGTATCGGGGAATAGCTTGCCGATGTCTCCCCCGCGGCAGGCGCCCAGAATGGCGTCGGCCAAGGCGTGCGCGAGCACATCGGCATCCGAGTGGCCCAGCAGGCCGCGCTCGTAGGGAATGTCGACACCGCCGATGATACATCGACGCCCCTCCACCAGACGGTGGACGTCGTAGCCATGGCCAATGCGCAGGTTACTGAACATGGGGAAGGTCCTCTCCCTCGGCCATGCGGCCAAGCAGAATCGCGGTTACGGGACGCAGGTCCTCGGGCACCGTCACCTTAAGGTTATCGCGCGGGCTCTGGACGCAGCGGACGCGCCCACCCATGCGCTCGACCAGCGATGAATCGTCGGTACCGATAAAGCCCTCGGCAATCGCCGCGGCATGGGCGCGCTTCATGGCGTCGACGCTAAAGATCTGCGGCGTCTGCGCAGCCCAGTACAGCTCGCGCGGCGGCGTCTCGACGATGTTGTCGCCATCGACGATCTTGAGCGTGTCGATCGCGGGCTGACCACACACGACACCGTCGAGAGCACGGTCGCTCACGAGCACGTCGATAGCGTGGTCGATGGCCTCGGTCGTAATGAGCGGACGAGCGCCATCGTGAATGGCGACGTATTCAAAGCCCGCCGGAACCGCATGCACGCCGGCACGGGTGGAATCCTGACGGGTATCGCCGGCATCGGCAAAGCTGATGGGCGTGTCATAGTCAAACGGGTCGATGGCCAGGCGGCGCATCTCGGCACGACGCTCGGCAGGGCAAACCACGACGATGTGGCCGACCTTATCGCTACGGTCAAACGCGCGGATGGACCAGCTCATAAGCGGACGGCCCGCTACATTGACGAGCTGCTTGCCACCGGGGTTACCAAAGCGCTGGCCGCTGCCACCGGCAACGACCACGGCGCATGCGGGCGCCATTATGCGTTCCCCTGTTTGGTGCCCTTCATGCGGTACAGCGAGTCCGCAAGAATGGCAGGGTTGTTGACGCCAAAGTCGCCCAGGCGCTCCGGATCCTCGCTGATGTCGTCCATGAGCTCCTGCAGCGAGCCGTACTCGTCGACGATCTTCTCGGCCACGCCGTCGCGCACGACGGACACGCGCGAAAGCGTGCGCAGGCCCAGCGGTGTCATGACGGAGTCCTCGTCCAGGTCGTCATAACCCAGAACTGCCGCCACGTGCTGCGGGTCGGACAGGTCCTTAGGCGTCATGCGGCTCAGCTCGGCGCGGATCTTCTCGGCGTTGGCCTCAGAGGAATCGCTTGCGTAGTCGCGGATCATCAAGTCGTATTCGGTATCCATGCTGGAGCCCGCGAGCTGCTCGAGCTGCATCTGCACGAGCTTGCCCTGGTTGCCCAGCTTGACGATGCAATCCTTAAGCTCGGTCTTTGCCTGCTGCATGATCTCGAAGCTCGAGAAGATGCCGGTAATGTCGGCGAGTGTAACGTAGTCGTCGAGCTCGAGGGCCGTCAGGCGCAGCAGGGAGCGATCGAGCGACTGACGGGTGGTCTGGAGCGTGGCAACGAGCTGGTTGACCGAGCTCATGATGGTGGTGACAGGCTGAATCTCGTAGCTCTTGCCGTGGACGTACACGTTGACGACGGCACGACGAGCCGAAACCGAGATCACGATGGCGTCGGTGAGCACCGACATGCGAGCGGCGGTGCGGTGGCGCATGCCCGTCTCGCTCGTGGCAAGCGAGGGATCGGGATTGAGGTGGAAGTTGGCGCGCAGGATCTGGGTGAGGTCGCCGTCGATGACGATGGCACCGTCCATCTTGGAGAGCTCGAACAGACGGTTCGAAGTAAACGAAATGTTGAGCGGGAAGCCGTCGTTACCGGCAGCGAGCACGTTTTCGGTGTCGCCGACGCAGATAAGGGCGCCCAGGTGACCGGCAATGATCATGTCGAGGGCGGTGCGGATCGGCTGGCCGGGGGCAGTCAGGCGAATAGCCTGTTCCATACGCTTTTGCAGCTCGTTCTTATCCAAGGCATCGCTCCCATCGTGTACGCTCCATAAACGCTAAATAGTTTCTCACGGTTTGTCCCCGCAGCAGCCACGAAATCCGATGCTTACAGAATGAGCGAACACAGCTGAGAGCCCAACCCAAATGAGCTGCTTGTGTGGTAGCATCGGGATTCGCATAAATGAGGGAGTAGTCGCGTGATCGGGTTCGCCTCCGGTGGCGCGGCAAGTCAACACACTGGCCGATGCGGCCTGGCTTGCCTTAATGAACGAGACTCGTGGCTGTGCGCGCAACGCGTACGCCACGGGTCTTTTTTGTTACTCTCCCAAGAGGTACACGCGGGCCCGCCCGCAGAGAGGGAGCCAGACTATGGGACTCGCAGAGCTCGTGTTGCTCGCCGTTGGCCTTTCGATGGACGCCTTTGCCGTTTCCATCTGCAAGGGCCTTGGCATGAAGAAGATCAACCTTAAAGTCGCCATGGTGCTCGGCCTGTTCTTTGGCGGTTTTCAGGCCGGCATGCCCGTAATCGGGTGGGCCCTTGGTAGCCAGTTTATGGGCATCATCGGCCCCATCGACCACTGGATCGCCTTTATCCTGCTCGCCTTCATCGGCGGCAAGATGCTGTGGGAAGCCTTTACTGAGGACGAGAACGAAGGCGACGGCAAGGATGCCGAAAAGATCGACCTGGGCGAATATCTAATCCTTGCCATCGCCACCTCGATTGACGCGCTTGCCGTGGGCATCTCGTTTGCCGCGCTCTCGGTCGATATCGTTCCCGCCGTGTCGCTCATTGGCATCACGACCTTTGTCTTCTCCGTTGCCGGCGTAGCGATCGGCCGCACCTTTGGCGCGCGCTACGAAAAGCCCGCCACCATCGTGGGCGGCGTTGTGCTCGTCCTCATCGGCCTCAAGATTTTGCTGGAGCATCTGGGGATTTTGGCGCTGTAAAACACCCTTCAAAACTAAACGTCCGGATGAGGCCTCATGCAGAGTTTTGCATGAGGCCTTTTCATGCAGACTTTTGCATGTCATACTATGATGCAAAAGTCTGCACGTTAGGAGATCGCCGTGGATACCCTTCCCATCACCACACCGCGCCAAGCTGGCATCTACGTGCGCCAGGCACGCGAGGCTCAGGGTCTCACCCGTGCCGCCCTCGCTAATAAGGCCGGTGTTTCGGAGCGCCTGCTCGCATCGCTCGAGCTGGGAGATGCCACGGGCATTCGGCTCGACAAGCTGTTGACCGTCTTTAACGCACTCGGCATAGGTCTCTTTGCGCAAAGCGATAACGACTCCATCGCATCGCCCTCCGAACATCCGATGACGATAGCGGACCTCCCTATCGCGAACTCGAATGCCCTGCCAAAGCCAAGCGTAGGCAGACGACCCGCTCGACAAGGAACGCCAGCTTTCTATGGTGCCTTGCTGGCCCAAATCGCAGCCGAGCAAGGCCTTTCCGGCACTTCAGACCTCTCCTTTGGCTGTAAGGTTGTGAAATAAATGGCAGAAATGGAGCTTGCGACCCTCATTTGTGGCGAAATCGCCGGCACTCTCCGGCAAGACGAGCATGGACTCTGCAGCTTTGTATACGCCCCAACCTATCGCGGAGCACCGCTATCGTTAACAATGCCGCTTTCCAATCGCACATATGGCCATAACATCGTCCGTCCGTTCCTATTTGGCCTTTTGCCCGACAGCCAAGAGCAGCGTCGCGCTATTGCCGCCGAGCATGACGTTGCATCCAACAACCCCGTCGCCCTCTTGTGCCATATCGGTCTTGACTGCGCGGGGGCCGTTCAGTTTTGTCGAGCCGATCAATTAGATGCCGCCCACGGCAGGGTCTCAGCATACCGCCCGCTTACCAATTCTCAAATCGCTCACAAGCTCAAAGCAATTCGCGATGACGAAAGAGAGACATGGATGGGCTCCAACGAAAGCTGGTCCCTGGGCGGCAACCAAGGCAAATTTGCACTAGCTTGGCATGATGGACAATGGTGCGAATGTCTAGGGTCATCCCCCACTACCCATATCTTCAAAAATGGTGTCGTTGGGTTCAAACATCAGGCCTTAAACGAATTCGTCTGCATGAAAACAGCTCGGCGTGTTGGCATTCCAACTGCCAACGTCTCCTATTGCACATTTGAAGACGAAGCTGCGCTCGTCGTTGAACGGTACGACAGAATGGTCAATAGCAGCGGAAATATCGAAAGGCTGCATCAGGAGGACTTTTGCCAGGCACTCGGTGTATTGCCAACCCAGAAATACACCGCCGACGGAGGACCAACTACACGAGACATCCAAGAACGACTGATTAACACAGTCCCCCACCACATGAATCTTGTGCTTTTTACCTATATGTTGTTCTATAACGCCATTATCGGAGCGCCTGACGCACACGCTAAAAACTACTCGCTCATCCTAGGCAAAGGCACAAACGCGGCGCTCGCACCCATGTACGATGTCGCATCGGGCTTAGCATACGAACGTATGCGGCGAAAAGCGCGCCTTGCCATGAGCGTTGGCGGCGAAAATCGTGTGGGGCGCATCGGTCCAGGCGCTATCCGCCGATACCACGGTATGGGAGACCCCGCGCTAGAGGCGACGCTCACCGATGCCGGGCTATCCGAGAAGTTTTGCTTTGCAACCATGATGGACCTCGCCTACGAGGTGCCCATTTGCATGGAAGAGGTCATGGACGAATACGCCGACCTGCCCGGCATGGCGGACCTGCGCGAGCATATGCTCGGCCCCGTCCGCGAAAACTGCCAGCGCACCCTCGACCTCATCAAGGCGGATATGGGCTAGGTGTCCGTAATCTCCCATTTCCCAAAAGAAGAGAGGGGACACCCGTCGCAAAAGCTCGGATGCCCCCTCTCGTAATGTCATTTGCAATCCGCTAGCACGTGACTCGAACTGCTGCTAGCGCGACCTTTACGCAGCAAGGCGCTTGAGGACGTCGATGAGCAGCTCGTAGAAGCGCTCGGCAGAAGCGAGCTCCATGCTCTCGTCCGGGGTGTGGACATCGGAGAGCGTCGGGCCCACGGCGATGGCGTCCAGGCCGTGCAGGGCCTCGGCAAACAGGCCGCACTCAAGGCCGGCGTGAATGGACTCGATGCGCAGCTCGGAACCAAAGAGCTCGCGATAGCTCTCGACGAAGACGTCGCGGACCGGCGAATGCTCGGCATAGCTCCAGCCGGGATACTCAAACTCAAACTTGGCGTCAAAGCCCAGGACATCGGCCAGCGTCTGCAGGCGGTCCTTGAACTCGTTCTGCAGCGAGGTGATCGAGGAGCGCGGTGACAGCATGATCTTGACCTCGTCGTCAGAAGTGGCAACCACACCGATGTTGGAGGAAACCTCGACGGAGCCGTCGGTGGCGACGTTGCGGCGAATCACGCCGTTAGGGGCAAGACGCAGGGCGCGGATGAGGGCAAGCGCGGACTTCTGGTCCATGGCCTCGACCTCGGCGTCGTCGGCAATCTCGACGGTGCAGGTAAAGCCGGGGTCGAAGACCTCGAGCTCGGCAGTGACGTCGGCGATGATGCCCATTGCGATCTGGGCCGCGGCCTCGGCGGCAGCGTGGTCGGCGTAGACCAGAACAGCTTTGCACTCACGGTTGATGGCGTTGTCCTTGGTGCCGCCGTTAAAGCTAACGATGGCGGGCTCGCCGGCGACCATCAGGCGGTCGATGATGCGGGCCATGATGAGGTTGCCGTTGCCGCGTTCCAGGTGGATATCGCTGCCGGAGTGACCGCCCAGCAGGCCGGAGATGTCGAGCGTGAGGGTACTACCGGTCTTATGCTCGCGCGCGATCGGGCAGGTGTAGGTAACGACGACGCCGCCGGCGCAGCTGACGGTGGCAACGCCCTCTTCCTCGGAGTCAAGGTTAATCATGGTGCGGGCGCTAATCTGGGACTTGTCGAGCGTCTCGGCGCCGACCAGGCCAGTCTCCTCGTCGGTGGTGAACACGCACTCGAGGGCGGGGTGAACGATCGAATCGTCATTGAGAACAGTGAGCATCAGAGCGACGGCAATGCCGTTGTCGGCGCCCAGGGTGGTGCCGTTAGCGGTGAGGACACCGTCCTTGACGACCAAGTCGATACCATCGGTCGTAAAGTCGTGCTCAACGGAGCCCAGCTTGTCGCACACCATATCGATGTGGCCCTGCAGCATCACGGTCGGGGCATTCTCGGCGCCGGCAGATGCGGGCTTGCGAATGATGACGTTGTAGACCTCGTCCTGGTACACATCGAGGCCGCGCTCCTTGGCAAACGCGACCAGGAAATCGCTGATGCCCTTCTCGTTGCCAGACCCACGGGGGATCGCGCTGACCTCCTCAAAGAAATGGAACAGCTGGGCGGGCTCGTAGCCGGTAATCTTGTAGTCCATGGTGCCTCCTTGGCGCAACTGGTTAGACAGTAAGACATGCGACTTGTATATTCCCAGACTTTGCGTGCATAAACCAGTCGAAAACGCCGAGCGCCCTCGCATCATCGGCTAACGGTGGACCGCATAGCGTAACGGTCACAACTTCGCAGTTCTACAAATCGAGGCGCCCTTGCCAGAGCGCCTCGATTGCGCGTATCAAATTGTCGCCACGCCCTACAGCGCGCCGGAACCGGCTTGCATCATGCCGCCGGGGCCCGAGGTCACGCCGCCGCTCACGGGCGCGGCGTTGCCGGTGTGCGGTGCCGCCGGGGCGGTATCGCCACCGAGCGTGCCCGCCGGACGCGGTGCCGGGATCTCGCCCGTGCCGTGGCTAAAGACAAACTTGTCATCGGCCACGTCGCACAGGACGGTATCGCCCTCGCCCCACTCGCCAGCCAGCAGTTCCTCGGACAGCGGGTCCTCGATGAGCTTTTGGATGGCACGGCGCAGCGGACGCGCACCGTTGGTGAGGTCGGTGCCCTCGGCCACGATCTTGTCATAGGCCGCATCGGTGAGCTTAATGTTCATGCCGTTGGCAATCAAACGCTGACGCAGGTCGTCCACCAGCAGGTGAGCGATCTTGGTGAGATTCTCGCCCGAGAGCTTCTGGAACACCACGATGTCGTCGATACGGTTGAGCAGCTCGGGGCGGAACAGGCGCTTGAGCTCGCCCATCGCGCGACCACGGATCTCACTCGACGTGAGACCCTGCTCGCCGGTGGTGCCAAAGCCAACGCTCGCATCCTGCGCAATCTCGCGGGCGCCCACGTTGGACGTCATGATGATCACGGTGTTGCGGAAGTCAACCGTCTTGCCCTGGCTATCGGTCAGACGACCCTCCTCCAGCACCTGCAGCAGGATGTTGAAGATGTCGGGATGCGCCTTCTCGATCTCGTCGAACAGCACGACCGAGTACGGGTGACGACGAACGGCCTTGGTAAGCTGACCGCCCTCGTCGTGGCCCACGTAACCCGGAGGGCTACCGATAAGCTTGGAGACCTCGAACTCGCTGCCGAACTCCGACATGTCGAAGCTGATGAGCGCGTCCTTACTGCCAAAGAGGTACTCGGCGAGCGTCTTGGCGAGCTCGGTCTTGCCTGTGCCGGTGGGACCAAGGAAGATAAAGCTACCACCGGGACGACGCGGGTCCTTGAGCGGCGAGCGGCTGCGGCGCACGGCCTTGGCGACGGCCTCGACGGCCTCGTCCTGGCCGATAATGCGGGTCTTGAGCACGCTTTCGGTCTGCAGCAGGCGACGGCTCTCGCTCTCGGTGAGCGAGGAAACCGGCACGCCAGAGGTCACGGACACGATGTCGGCAATCTGACTCACGTCGATGGTGAGCGGGCTGGCGTCGAGCTCGGCGGTCCAAGCGGCCTTGGCCTCGGCGAGCTCAATCTCGGCGGCCTTCTGCTGCTCGGTGATCTCGGCGGCCTTGTTCATGTCGTCGCTCTCGGTGGCCTCCTGCGCGGCGGCCTTGAGCTCCTCTATGCGATGCTCGGCCTCGCGCACCGGCTCGGGCGCACGATTCGCGGCGATGCGAGCGCGGGCACCGGCCTCGTCGATGAGGTCGATGGCCTTATCGGGCAGGAAGCGATCCTGGATGTAGCGGTTGGAAAGGTTCGCGGCAGCCTCGATAGCGCCCTGCGTGTAGCGCACATGGTGGTGCTCCTCGTAGCGCGGCTTAAGCGCGGTCAGGATCTTGACGGTGTCCTCGACGCTCGGCTCCTCGACATCGATAGTCTGGAAGCGACGCTCGAAGGCTGGGTCTTTGGTGAGGTACTTGCGGAATTCCTCGGCCGTGGTGGCGCCAATAATCTGGAAGGCACCGCGTGCAAGCACGGGCTTGAGCATGGAGCTCGCGTCGATGGAGCCCTCGGCAGAACCGGCACCGATGATGGTGTGCATCTCGTCAATAAACAGGATGACGTCGTCAGCCTCGGTGGCCTCCTGGATCACGTTCTTGAGACGCTCCTCAAACTCACCGCGATACTTGGCGCCCGCAACGAGGCCCGGCAGGTCGAGCGTCCAGATGTTCTGGTTCATGAGGTTCTCGGGCACGTTGCCGGCAGCGATCTGCTGCGCCAGGCCCTCGACGATGGCCGTTTTGCCCACGCCGGGATCGCCCAGGATAAGCGGGTTGTTCTTGGTGCGGCGCGAAAGGATCTCCATCATGCGCTGGACTTCCTTTTCGCGGCCAATCACGGGATCGAGCTCGCCGTCGCGCGCCTTTTGAGTGAGGTTGGTGGCGAACTGCTTGAGCGTGTCAGTGCCGCCCCCCTTTTGCTGAGAGGCATCCGAGCCGCTAAAGAACGGCAAGCCCGCACCGGGGCGACCGGCGCCGGCTCCGGCGAGCGGACGCTTCTTGTCCTGGTCCTTGGCAGTGAGTTTCTCGATAGCCTTTTTGATGGAGGCGGACGACACACCCAGGCGCATGAGAATATCCATGGCCATGCCGTTGCCCTCTTCGACGATGCCGATGAGCAGATGCTCGGTCGACACATAGGTCTGGTTGTTCTCGCGCGCCACGCGGAATGAACGCTCCATCACGCTAATGACGAGCGGCGTAAAGGCGAGCTTGGCCGCCTCGGTCTCCTCACTGGGCTCGGGAACCGTGGTCTGGACCTCTTTGAGGGTATCCATGATGTCATCGTAGGAGATGTCGAGCGAACGCAGCGCCTCGGCGGCAATGCCCTCGTCCTCCTTGGCAAGCGCGAGCAGCAGGTGCTCGGTGCCCACCTTATTTGAATGAAGATCGAGCGCCTCTTGCTTGGCCATGGACATGACCTTACGCGCGCGATCGGTAAATCTATCTAACATGCTCGTTTCCTTACATGAGTTCATCGAAATCAAAACGCCCGCCCGTCGGCGGCGCTTTTGTCTCTTTACCCACAGGTTGTCTATGTTAACAGCTGGAGGAATATCTATAAACCCGGCTCACATGAATGCAGGTTATGACCGCATCGCGGGACTCACCGCGCGATGCGCGACAGGCGCCCCGCAAGAGAAACCCTAGGCGTCTTTCACCACGTCGGGACTCGTCGCACACGATGCGCGATAGGCATCGGCCTCCTTGGAGACGCGTTCGAGCAGCTCGGATGTATCGACGCCCTCGACTTGCGCGACCGTTTCCACCGTCTGCATGGCGACCGCCCTCAGGTACGCGCACGCGCTGTCCCCCAGCTGCTCGAGGTCTATCTCCTCGCCGCCCTCCCGGGCAAAGCCGACCGCCATCACAAAGCCCATGATGCCCGAGACCAGAAAGCCCACCGCAAAGCTCGAATCTGCCTTGAGCTCTTCTCCGTCGGGGTGGACGATCTCTCTCACGCGGTCGATGATGATCGTATGGATGCCCTGCACGACCCGCTCGGCGGCACCCGCCCTCATGGTGATGACGATGCGCCGCAGCAGGCAGCGGACGTCGCGCCGGTCGAACGCCGAAAGGTCGCCCTCGCTCGAAAAATGCCAGAGGGCATCGGTGATGAGCTCGTTATCCTGCAGCAGCTGGGCTATGGCGATGGCGACGAGTTCATCGAAATCGTGAAAATAGTAGTAAAACGTTCCGCGATTGCACTGGGCGGCGCGGGTCACCTCGCCAACCGACAGCTCGAAGATGCTGTTGTTCTCGATGAGCTCCCAAAACGCCTCGATGATACGGGTGCGTGCATCGGGCGCATCGGCGTCCTTACGCGGTCTCGCCATGCGCCTCACCGCACCCCTGCGCCTTGGCGTTCATGATGAGCATCTGAAGACGGTTCTCCACGTTGGCGAAGCTCACGTCGGGATCGTAGTCGAGCGGCAGGAACTGCGCCGTGGGATACTGCTCCTTGAGCGCATGGATGAGCCCGCGCCCCACGACATGGTTGGGCAGACACCCGAACGGCTGCAGGATCACGAAGTTGCGGCAGCCGCGCTTGGCGTGCTCGAGGATCTCCGCCGGAATCAGCACGCCCTCGCCCGCATCGAACGTATGGTGCAGGATCTTATCGCTCGCGCGCACGAGCTCGGGCATGCGCGTCGGCGGCTCGTAGAGCGGGCTCGCCGCGCCCAGGCGGTCGCAACGGTCGTGCGCGAGCTCGAACAGGTTGTCCGCCGTGGCGTACCAGGCCTTTTCGGGCAGCGACAGGTCGACATGGAACTCGCGCGACTGCGCATGCTTGTAGAAATAGGTCTTGCGGATCACGTCGGTCATGCGCGCCTCGATGACCTCGAGCCCGTTGTCCTCGAGGTAGCGCTCGATCTCGTGGTTGGCGCCGAGATGGAAATTGAGCAGGTACTCGCCCACGATGAGAACGGTCGGATGCGGGTTCGAGCGGTCGTACGGAACGGCGTCCATGATCGCAAGCGCGCGTTTGAAGCCCGTCGCCTGGCCTCTCAGCCCGGAGCGCTCCATGCCCTCGATAACCTCATCGAGCGCGCGGTCGAACGCAGCGTCCGCCGCGCCCTTCTCGAGCTCGTAGGGACGGATGCGCCTAAGCATGGCCTCGAGGGCATCGATTATGGGAAGACCGTAGGCGATCTGGATGCTCGGGCCAAGGCCGAGCTTGAAGCCCGGATGCGCATTGTGGGCATCGACGTCGTCGTTGGTGAGCACCGGGACATAGTCGTATCCCGCGTCGTCGAGCGCGCGGCGCAGCAGGGGCATGTAGTGCGTCAGGCGGCAGTCGCCGATATACTTGCCAGTCACCACGGCGACGTCGTGCGGGTCGTACTTACCGCTCTCGAGTGCCGCGAGCGCCTCGCCGATCACGATTTGCGCGGGGAAGCAGATGTCGTTGTGCACATAGCGTTTGCCCAGGCGGATGGCATCCTCGCGCCCGATATCAAGGGCCTCGGCGCGCACGCCCTGATTGCGCATCGCCGCGGTCATGAGCCTGCAGAACGCATGGGAGGTGTTGGGGACCAGCGCGATCTTGTCGTGCCGGTCGCGCTTGGTGTACTTGACCTTATACGGGTCGTCGAGCGGATGGACCGCGTGCACCCGGGCGCCCTCGGCACGCTCCTCCGCGCGACGACGGTTGACCGACTCGATAAACGAACGCACGCGAATGCCCATGGGACCGGCGACGTCGCTCTCATCGAGCTTGATCATCATCGGAACCTTGGAGCCCATCTCGCCCATCATGCGCGCGATCTCGTCGGTGAGATACGCATCGTGGCCGCAGCCGAAGCTGCCCATCTGCACGAGCTCGAGCTCGGGCGTCGATGCGACGATGACCGCGCACGACAGCATGCGCGCATGGTAGTTGTTCACGATGTCGATGCGGCTGTTGGAAAGGTCGACGTTGCAGACCCCCGGCACCGCATCGGGCGTCAGCACGGGGATGCCGCGCTCAGAGAAGAGCTTGGGCAGCCCGTGGTTGACCAGCGGGTCGTTGTGGTACGGGCGCGAAGCGATCACCACCGCGTAGCCGCCGTCCTCGCGCAGGTTCTCGAGCACCTGCCTGCCGCGCAGCTGCAGCTGGTTCTCAAACGTCTGCTGCGCGCGGTCCGCCTGCTCGGTCGCCTTGGCAACCAGGTCGGCATCGATATCGAAGGTCTCCTTGCACCACGCCTTGAGCTGGCGGTTTCGGTCGCCCTCGTCGTACCAGTGGAACAGCGGCGTATCGAACGGAACGTCGAAACGCTCCTCCGGGTTATCGGAATTGCGCATCACGTAGGGGTATCCCTTTACGACGGCGCACATCCACTCGCTGGTAGAGGCGGTGTTTTCGGTGGGCACCGTCGTGATGATGGGCATGAAGATGCGGTCGACGCCGGCGTCGACGAGATTGCGGATGTGCCCGTGGACGAGCTTGGCCGGGAAGCACACGGTGTCGGATGTGACGTGCGCCAGACCGCGCTCGTACATCGCCTTGGTGCTGCGTCCCGAGACGCGCACCTTAAAGCCGAGCGTGCTGAAGAACGTCGACCAGAACGGCATGGTGTCCCAGAACTCGAGCACACGGGGAATGCCGATCGTGACATCGCGCCCCCCGCAGACGAGAACCGTGGGGTACGACTCGAACAGCAGCTTCTCGCGGTCGACAAAGAGATTGGGGGCAGCCGCGGTCCGGTCGCGCCCCGTGCCGGGCGCCTGTGCCTCGCAAGCACCCTGCGGACGCAGCTCCTCCGCCGCGGGAACCTTGCGCACGAGCTCATCCCATGAGATGGCGCCGCCGCGCGGGCAGCGATTGCCCGTGACGTAAAGCGAGCCGTCGCCAAACGCCACGACCGCGCGCTGGCAGCGGTTGTTGCACCGACGGCAGGTAACGCCGCCGAACTCGCGATGCTCGAAGCGCTCCACGGCATCGAGCCCGATAAACGACGTGCCGGCGTCGCCCTTGCGGCATTCCTCGCGCGCGAGCAGGGCGATACCGATAGCGCCCATCAGCCCCGGGTGGGGCGCACGCGTGACGGGTTTGCCCAGATACTGCTCGAATGCGCGCAGCACCGCGTCGTTTCGGAACGTGCCGCCCTGGACGACGACTTTGTCGCCCAGACGGTTGAGATTTGAAACGCGAATGACCTTGGTGAACACGTTCTCGATAATCGAACGGCAGAGACCGGCCATGATGTCGCTCGGACCCTTACCGCGCCGCTGCTCGGAAACGACGCTGCTGTTCATGAACACCGTGCAGCGGCTGCCGAGAACGGCGGGGGCTTTGGACGAAAATGCCTCGGTCGCGATATCCTCAACGGCAATTCCGAGGTTTTTGGCAAAACCCTCGAGGAACGAGCCGCAGCCCGCAGAGCACGCCTCGTTGACGACGATATCGGTCAGCACGCCGTGGTTGAGCCAGATGGCCTTCATATCCTGTCCGCCGATGTCGAGCACGAAGGTCGCATCGGGAACGCATGCGCACGCGGCGCGGGCGTGCGCGACCGTCTCGACCGTATGGTAGTCGGCGTGGAACGCGCGCGCGAAAAGCTCCTCGCCGTATCCCGTGGTGCCCACGGCATCGATCGCAAGCGTGACTCCCGCTGTCTCCCAGCGGTTCTTCAAGCTGACAAGACCCTGTTGGGCGACGTCGAGCGGTCTGCCGTTATTAGACGCGTAGAACGAATCGACAAGCTCACCCGCCTCATCGACCAGGGCGAACTTGGTCGTCGTGCTCCCCGAATCGATACCGAGCGCCACACGCACCGTCTCTCCGGGCGCATACGCATCCGGACCCTTTGCCGGCGTCTCTTTGCCATGGCGTGCCGTAAAATCCGCCTGCTCGGCAGGTGTGGCAAAAAAGGGCTGGGCAAGACGTCCCTCCCCGCTTGCGGGCGCGACCGTCTCGAGCTTATCCAGCCGGACAAAAGCGTCGGGAAGGTCGATCGGTTGGGACGATGCGAACATGTCGGTCAGCGACAGGGCGGCACCGCGCGCGACCATGATCTGCGGATCGCGCGGGACGATAACCTGATCGTCCGATAGATTCAGTTGCTCCCGGAACACGCGGACCAGCGTGGGGTTGTAGGCGAGCGTACCGCCCTCGAAGATTACCGGCGGCTCGATGTCGATACCCTGGGCCAGACCGCCGATCGTTTGGCGGGCGACCGCGTGAAGCGCCGAAAGCGCCAGGTCGGTGGTAGGAATGCCCTCGTTGAGCAGCGGCTGGATATCGGTCTTTGCGTACACGCCGCAGCGGCCCGAGACCTCGTGGACGGTCGTTCCCCGGCTTGCGAGCTGCTCGAACTCGCCCGATTCGGTGCCGACCCCCATGAGCTTTGCCATCTCGTCGATAAATGCACCGGTACCGCCTGCGCACGAGCCGTTCATGCGCATGTCGGCAACCTCGATGTCTCCCTTATCGTTGGTGCGGAAGAAGATCATCTTGGCGTCTTGGCCGCCCAGCTCGATGGCGCAGCGCGTCTGCGGATAGAACCTGCTGATCGCGAGCGCGTTGGCGACCACCTCCTGAACGTACGAGGCGCCCAGCGCGGTCGCGATATCGCGCGCACCCGAGCCGGTCACCGCAACGCGCAGCGACTCATGGGGAAAGCGCTCGGCGAGCTCGCCGAGCATGGCGCGCACGCTCGCTGTCTGACACGCCCCGTGGCGGCGATATCCCCACCACGCCTCGGTCATATCCTCGTGCATCGCGTAAACTTTGGTCGTCGTCGACCCTACGTCCAGTCCCACTAACAACGCCATAATGCTCCGTCTCTCGCATTTTTCCTGCTAGAGATATACCACTCTACGTAATACAACAGACTGTTGTATTTAAACTCCGTATAAATAGCGGCTGCCGAAACGCTTCAGCAGCCGCCGAATGCACCAACAGATTGTCCTGCGCGCCAGCACGTCGGGCAACGGAACAGCACGGGCCCTCCGGTCATGCGCACCGCTCACGCCCGCGATGTCGCCGAGAGAGCTATCCACGCTTAGGGCTCCAACCAAGCAAGTCGCCCGCGCTCAGCAGATCCCTAAGCGAGCTACTCGCACTCAGGAGCCATAGCCTGCTCCAAGAGCTCGGCATGCTCCTCCTCGAAAACCGTCCCCACAGGGAAGGCGCGACGGAAGACGAAGCGGGAAATCGGACCGGCTACCAAAAGGTTCCACGGCAGCGCCATCACAAAATTATGCGGGATGTTGATCATCCAGATCGCGGGCACGGAATACAGGTTCGCAAGGATGCCGCCGGGCATGTGCGTCAGACCCTCGCAGGCACCGTACAGCGACATGATGATGACCATGGGAACGACCATGCAGGAGCTGACGGCGAGCGTCATGGCAAGCGGCGAGCTCTTGCCCGGCGTGACCAGGAATTTAAAAGCGAAACCCTTGGCAAGGGGGCTGGCAACAAACCAGTCGCAGCACATGGCAAAAATGTAGGCAACGGGGAAGCCGAGCCACGCGGCGGCAACAACCTCGCCGTTGATGGCCCCATGCTGCAGGGCAACGTTGTAGATGCTCATCCAGAGCACCATGCAAAAGCACATGATAAAGGTGAACAGCAGGCTCTCTCGTTTGTTGATAGGCATAAAGGACAAAATCCTTTCTGTGTTACGCCGCGGCACCACGCAACAAAAACGGGCGGGCAAGATGGAGCTGTTGGGACTTCATCTCGCCCGCCCGTGTTACGCGCGTCTACGACTACTTATGTGGTGGAACTACCCTAACACGAACGGCGCGCGCTTCGTAAGCGTTGAGTTTGTGGAGATGCAGGGCACCAAAACCCCCGACCCCATAAGTTGCGGTGGAATACGGACTGTTTTGACCCTTTAAGCAGCAATTCAGTCCCTATTTCACCGCAACTCATTTGGTGCAAAGTAACCTGTCCCCCTTGCACCAATTAGCTGGTGTGGCGCCAGCGAGGGTCGGTGAGCGTACGCGCCACACCCAGGCCAACGGGCAAAAACGCCACGATGAGCACTGCGCGCACAAACCAGCCGAGCATGTTGACTGTGTCGAAGGTGCACATGTAATACATCGAGCGATACAGATACAAACCCGGCACCATAATGACAATCGAAGGCACCGTGAGGGCGATGCGCGGGTAGGTGAGCTTGACTTCGGCCAAGCTTGCCAGCAGACCCGATATCAGCGCGCCGATAAACGCTGCTGCCTCGGGAGGCATTCCCGTGCTGAGGCCCAGGAAGGGAATCATCGTCGGCGCATCGACAAGGGTCAGACGCAGGGTATTGGAAACGGCGCCGATCAACCCAGCTGCCGCGGCCATCTTTACCGGGCTGTTGAACATCACCGAGAAGCCGAATACGCCAACGAAGCTCATCACCACGCGCAGGAGCGTAAGGGCAAGCGGCGAAAGGCCCAGTGGGGCAAAGTCGTCCGGCGCCAGGCCAACACACTCGGCAACCATCCAACCTACGAGGGTCGCCATCACAATAATCGATACGGCATATGAAAGGCGCTCGATACCGCTTCGCATGTCGAGCTTAGCGATGTCGAGGCCTGCCGTAATGAGCGGAAAGCCGGGAATCACAAAGAGCATGGCGCCGATATAGCCTTCTTGGTGCGACATTGCCCCCGGTATGACCTGGCCAAGGCCGAGCAATGCCAGCAGATACGAAACGCAAGCGAGCGCAACACCGGTCGTCAACGCGCTGAACTGACCAAGGCCTTGCTTGAGAATATGGGAGCGGGCAAAGTTGCCGACACCCGCGCCCACGAACGCGCATGCCATCTCAATAGGACCGCCACCAAGTAAAAAGACAAAGGCGCCACAGGCGCAGGCCGCCGCAAGGCCCTGTTGCCAAGGCGCGTAATCAGGTTTTGAACTCTCAACGGTCTTGAGCATCTCGTGATACTCGTGCACCGTGAAGCGACGACCATAGGTCTCGATTTCCTTGAGGAAACTCTCCATCATCCAAATGCGATGGGTATTGACGCCCGTTGTGGGCAGGCTGACAACCTCGTTAAAGCAGTGGCCATCTTCGATGCAGGTGCACTCAAACGATAGGAGACTCAGGTCGACGTGAATTGTGACGCCGAGCACGTCAGCAACACGATTCATGGTATCGCGTACACGCCAGGCACCCGTTCCGCTCGCGAGCATAAGCATGCCGGTGCGGCAGATGATGGATGATTTATCGGTGAGCGGCGCATCGACGGCAAGTTCATCGCCTGCCGTCACGATCTGGTGCCAGTCAGTTTTCATATGGAGCGCGCCGGCACGAACGCCATGGTGCATGGGGGCTCTCGAAAGCAGCGAGTCAAGGCGCGAAGGCTGTGGGGGCTCCGTTAATTCGCCCTCGTCCTCGTCGGGCTCTTCATCGACCAGATCAAATGAGTCAAGCGATGCCGGCTCACGACGATCGATTATCTCCTCATCCTCATCATCAAAGTAATTGAACTGATCGAGCATGTCCTCTTCGATTGCACGCTCGCTCGCGTCGTCCATATAGACGCTCCCTTCCTACCGACTAACCCCCATCCTAGGCAGCAACGGCTAAAGGAAACATAAAAGAGACGACTGTCATGCGAGCCATGTGCTCAACAGCCGTTGGGCAGTCGTTTAAGAACCTGTCTCTTATACACATCTGACGCTGCCGACGAACTCTAGGG
>UQHZ01000004.1 GCA_900541055.1 uncultured Collinsella sp. | reverse complement strand
CCCTAGAGTTCGTCGGCAGCGTCAGATGTGTATAAGAGACAGATCCAGCTGAGGTAACGCCGCAACGCACGGTTTATTATGCACGTGACCCCTCGATGGGTCAAGCAACAATTTGGAAAATTTTTACGATGCGTTGATTAATTGCTGCGCGGATCCGCACCGGCTTCGCCCGCCTGCCGGCGCGCTCGCCCGCTCGCTACGGACGCTCCGCGTCCGCTTCACGCTCGCGCCTCGACCGAGGTTCGAATCCATGGGGCGTTTCCATAAAAGAAAAGCCCCCGTTGCCGGAGGCTTTCAATTTCAATTGGTGCGGCGTATAGGATTCGAACCTATGACGTTCTGATTCGTAGTCAGACCCTCTATCCAGCTGAGGTAACGCCGCAGCGCAAGACATATAAAACCACTTTAGTTCATCAGAGTCAAGCGCAATCTCAAACTTTTTTCTCCTGGGCGTATTTACCTCACGCTGCTCCGCATACGCCAGCGCTCTCCGTGCGATCGATTGGTTTTTCGACCACGTCAAATTTGGCATCGAGTTCCCCAAGGAGTGAGCGGACCCGTTGAGCGCAATCGTAATCGGCAAACGAGATGCCCAGCATTCGGGCAACCTGGTTAGATGTCCGAACCCCATAGAAGTGCTCAAGAGCTACAAGTCCCTCGTGCGCCACAAATGTCTCGACCACATGCGGCGATTCCTCAAAGCACCATTGCGTCAACGGGCCCTCGCTCGTCTGCCGCACCACCAGGCCACCCATGCCAGACGGCTCACACGTTACAAGCAGGTACTCCCCGCCCTCGTCGCTCTCAAACAAAACCACCCACTCGTCAAACAGTTCCATCGCATCCCCTTCCTCTCGCTCTTATCTAGTAAAAGCATAGCAGGTAGATGACTGTATACAGAACTTATGTTCGTGTGTTTTCTATTGAGCTGTCCGGACGGAATGGTATGGGCTGCGCACAAAATAGGGCGCCCCAGATGGAGCGCCCTTGCAAATCGCTTGTACGTCTAAGTTACGCGACCGGCTCGATCTTCTCGAGGCCACCCATGTAGGGACGAAGAACCTCGGGGATCGTGATGGTGCCATCGGCGTTCTGGTAGTTCTCCAGAATGGCGGCCATGGTGCGGCCAGCCGGCAGACCGGAGCCGTTGAGGGTGTGCAGGTAGCGCGAACCCTTGAAGTTCTCTGGGTCGCGATACTTGATGTTGGCGCGACGGGCCTGGAAGTCGCCGCAGTTGGAGCAGGAGCTGATCTCCTTGTAGGCGTTGTAGCTCGGCAGCCAAACCTCGATGTCATAGGTCTGACGGGCAGAGAAGCCCAGGTCACCGGTGCACAGGCTAATCACGCGGTACGGAAGGCCCAGCTGCTGCAGCAGGTACTCGGCCTCGGCGGTCATGCTCTCGAGCTCCTCATCGGACTCCTCCGGTTTGGCGAATTTGACCATCTCGACCTTATCGAACTCGTGCTGGCGAATGATGCCGCGGGTGTCACGACCAGCGGAGCCGGCCTCCTCGCGGAAGCAGGGGGTGAAGGCAGTGTAGCGGCGCGGCAGGGTGTCGGCGTCCAGGACCTCGCCAGCATGCAGGTTGGTAAGCACGACCTCGGCGGTGGGGATCAGGAAGTTATCGCCCGAGACGTGATAGGCGTCGTCCTCGAACTTAGGCAGCTGACCCGTGCCAAACATGGTCTGACGCTTGACGACGATGGGCGGCCACCACTCCTTAAATCCGCGGCTGGTATGCGTGTCCAGGAAGAAGTTGATAAGAGCACGCTCCAGGCGGGCGCCAGCGCCACCGAGGACGGTGAAGCGGCTACCGGAGAGCTTGTTGCCGCGCTCGAAATCGAGGATATCGAGGTCGGTTCCCAGGTCCCAATGCGGCTTGAAGTCGAAGTCGAACTCGCGCGGGGTGCCCCAACGACGACGCTCGATGTTCTCGTCCTCGTCCTTGCCGTACGGGGTAGCCTCGCACGGAATGTTGGGCAGGTGAGCCATGAAGTCGTACTGCTCCTGCTCGAGGGCGGTACGGCGCTCGGCCAGACCGTCAATCTTCTCGTTGACGGCGCGCACGGCCTCCTTGGCGGCCTCGGCCTCGTCCTTCTTGCCCTCCTTCATCAGGGCGCCAATCTTTTTGGACTCGGCGTTACGCGTGGCCTGGAGCTCCTCGACCTCGGTGATGACGGCACGGCGCTCGTCGTCGAGCTCAAAGAACTTCTCGCGATCCCAAGACGTCTGGCGATTTGCCATGGCGGTATCGATGGCATCGGGGTTCTCGCGAACAAACTTGATATCAAGCATTAGATCCTCCGGCGATATACATTCCATTTAGGTTGCAACCTTGTACATGTATGGGCAAGTATATACTTATGAGCGTTTACGGCCCAACTCAACTACGCAAGAAGGCACCCAATGGACGCAGTTTTTTCCTTTTTGTTTGGCACCCGCACCGGTTTTGCCATCCTTTTCGCCGGCGGCATCCTGCTGTTTGCGATTCTTGCCTTTGTAATGGAGAAGCGCACCCATAAGATGTATGTCGACCGCGGCCCCAAGTCCGAGGACGAAGAAGACAGCTTCTGGGACTAACCTGCCAAAAAGGGACAGGTTTATTTTGGTTGGTTTTATCTGGGCAAACGCAAGTGCCCCGCAACTGGAATTGAGCCAGTTGCGGGGCACTTTTCGCTAAAAGGACAAAACCGCAGGAAAAACCTGCCAAAATATACTGTCCCTTTTTTGGTCGGTTTTACTGGAGGGTTGCGTCGATTGCCTTGACCAGGGCGCTGCGCATGCCGGCGTCCTCGAGCGCAACGACGCCCTTGATGGTGGCACCACCGGGCGAGCATACGGCATCCTTCATCGCCGCAGGATGCTGGCCAGTTGCAAGCTGCAGCTTTGCCGTACCCAGCACCATCTGGCTCACAATGCGATAAGCATCCGCACGCGGGATACCGTGCTTGACCGCCGCATCGCCCAGGGCCTCGATTGCCATGGCGACAAACGCCGGAGCGCAACCACCCACCGTGCCGCCCACAAACAGCAGGCTTGTGTCGAGCTCGACGACAGCGCCAAGCTTACCGAGCAGGTCGAGCACCACAGCACGCTGCTCGTCGTTAAGCGTCGAAGCCTTCTCGCAGGCGATGACGCCCTCGCCCACCGAAACCGGCGTGTTGGGCACCGTCGAGATATGCGCGACGCCCGGCAGGACCTGCTCCCACTTGGCACTGTCCCAGGTCCAGGCAACCGACAGAACGACCTTTTTGGCAAGAGCATCCTTGAGCGGGGCGAATACCTTCTCGATCATGTACGGTTTGACCGCAGCGACCACGATATCGGATGCGGCGACAACCTCGGCGGCATCGTGGCAGGCGACCATGCCGCGCGCCTCGCAGCGCTCAACCAGTGCGTCGTAGCGACCCGCGCAGGCGCACATGTCGCCCGCAGCTACACCGGCAGCGATCCAGCCATCGGCCATAGCGCTCGCCATATTGCCAAAACCGACAAATCCAATCTTCATATCACATAGTCCTCTCAGGCACGTTCCTCAAAACGGAAGCTATTGTCCCATGCCATTGTTTCGTATTGCCGACCTATTTGTGATACGGCTCGCCGCGGCTGATCTTGCAGGCGCGGTAAATCTGCTCTAGCAGCACCACGCGCGCCAGGTTGTGCGGTAAGGTGATGCGTCCAAAGCTGAGCATCTCATCGGCGCGGGCGCGCACGGCATCGCTCACGCCGTCCGATCCGCCGATTACAAAAGCGATGTCGCTGTTGCCTCGCAGCATGAGGTCATCGAGACGGGTCGAGAGCTCCTCACTCGAACGCTCCTTGCCCTCGATAGCCAGCAGAATCACATGTGCTCGCGGCGGCAAGGCGGCAAGAATTGCCGCCCCTTCCTTATCGCGCGCAGCGTCAACGCCACCCGCCTTAGCCGGATCGATATCGGCCACCTCGCGCATATCCACCTTGGCATAAGCGCCCAAGCGCTTGGTGTACTCAGCGCAGGCATCCTTCCAAAAGCGCTCCTTGAGCTTGCCGACGCAAACGACGGTGTATTTCACGCGCGCCTACTCCTTCGACTCGTTCTGGACCTTGCCCGCTGCCAGCATCTGTTCGAACATCGAGGCCGACTGAGAAAAGTCGCTCGGCAGCACGACCGTCGAGTTTTTACCCGTACGAGCGAACTCCGTCATCATCTCGGCCCACTGCGTAAACATGAACAGTTGGTTGGCCTCGTCGTTGCCAACGCCCGTCTCCTGGATAATCTCGAGCGAGTCCTTGATGCCCAGCGCGATGGCCTTGCGCTGATTGGCGATGCCCTCACCGGCCTTTTCCATAGCCTCGGCCTCGGCGGTCGCCTCGGTGACGCGCTTGATGCGGTCAGCCTCGGCAAGCTCCTGTGCCGCGGCGCGCTTGCGCTGGGCAGCGTTGATGTCGTTCATAGAATTCTCGACCTCGGTCGGCAGCGCGATCTTGGTGATGAGCGTCGACACGAGGGTGAAGCCGTAGGCGGCCATCTGCTCGGACACGGTGGCGTTGACGTCCTTGGCAATGTCGTCCTTCTTGGCAAAGACCTCGTCGAGCGTGTAAACGGGAATCGAGGAGCGCAGGGCATCGGTGATGAAGTCGCGCATCTGGTCGACGGGCTCCTGCAGCATGTAGTAGCTCTTGTAGATGCCCGAATCTGCCGGGCCGGCGCCCATGTCATAGCTCACGTGGTACTGAGCAGAGACCTCAAGGCCGATGGTCACGTTGTCCTGGGTCTTAACGTCGATGCCAAAACCGTTTTTCATGGTGCGCAGACTCACCGTGGCGGCCTTGCGGTCGATCACGGGCACCTTCATGTGGAAGCCCGCGTTGACGATGCGGTTAAACTTGCCCAGACGCTCGATGATCACGGCATGCTGCTGTTCAACGACATAGCAGGCGTTGGGGAGCAGCAGCAACAAAATGATGATGGGAAGTAGAAAGCTCGTAAGAGCAGCGATAATACCGGACAACAGCATGGTCTCTCCTCTGATAGGCACACGTTGGCACTAGGATACCCACACAAAGCAGCCACGTGACACCAACAGGAGGCCCATAACAAAAAAGCTCCCATTGCTGGGAGCTCTTTCAATCAATGGTGCGGGCGAAAGGACGTCCGCGTATCCGCTTCGCGGATCCGCACCGGCTTCGCCCGCCTGCCAGCGGACTCGCCAGCTCGCTAAAAACGCTCCGCGTTTTCTTTACGCTCGCTCCTTCACAGGTTCAAGTCCCTGCGATGGGCCCATAACAAAAAAAGCCCCCATTGCTGGGAGCTCTTTCAATCAATGGTGCGGGCGAAAGGACTTGAACCTTCATGGGGTTGCCCCCATACGGACCTGAACCGTACGCGTCTGCCAATTCCGCCACGCCCGCGTGCAGGAATTAGAATAACGGAGCGCTACCGCGAACGCAAGAACTATTTTTGAAAAAGTTTGCAGGCATTTTCCCAAGCTGCTCGCGCGATTGCCTCAGCATCCTCGCCGGTACGATCGACACGGTCGTTGACCAGCGTGTTTGCCGTGATAGAAATCATTGCCGGCTCGCACTCAAGACCACGAATGGGCTCCGGTGCCATATACGGGCAATCCGTCTCAAACAAAATGCGATCGAGCGGGGTCGCCGCAAATGCCTCGCGCACGTCGTCGTTGCGCTTAAAGGTGGCCGCGCCGCCATAGGCGATATAGCAGCCCAAACCCACAAAGCGCTCCATCGTAGCTCGATCCTCGCCAAAGCAGTGCAGCACGCAACCGGCCTGAGGCACGCCTACCTCGCGCAGCACGTTGTACGCATCAACGTGCGAAGTGCGCTCCCCATCCGAGTCCTCGTGCCGCAGGTGCAGCTCCACCGGCACATTGCGGCGCACGGCAACTTCGAGCTGACGTGCCATGCAATCAATCTGCACACTGTGGGGCGCCGGCGCGATGTCGTCGTCGTAATCCATGTGATAGTCCAGACCGATCTCGCCGATGCCGACGCACAAAGGGTCATCAAGCGCAGCAACAACCCGTGCGTGAATGTCGTCGGTATAATCCGGCGCGCCATAGGGGTGAACGCCAGCGAGATACTTGATCTGCGGAATATCCCGCATCGGCAGAATTTCGCGCACGAGCCAGTCGCTATAGTCCGTCACGCTGCGCTTGTCGGCGATGGGGTCGAGCATCGTCACCAACAGATCGACGCCCGCGGCTTTGGCGCGCACGAGCGTCTCGGGCACTTCTTTGCCCCAAAACGAAAGCAGATGCGCATGCGTATCGGCAAGCGGTGCCAAGGGCACGGGGCAGGCAACCGTCTTCTTTTTCTTGGTAAACGTCACGCGTTCGGCATTAAGCGTCATGGATTAGCTCCTGGGCCAGGCGGACAAAGTCAGCAACATCGAGCGTCTCGGCGCGCGTGGTGGGTGAGATACCGCAAGCCTCAAAGGCGGCATCGAGCACGTCCTTGGCAAAGCCGTTGGCGCTCATGGAATTGCGGATGGTCTTGCGACGCTGAGCAAATGCGGCGTCAATCACGCAGGCCACAAACTCGCGATCGAGTCCTTCGGGCACCACGCCGTCAACACGGTCGATACGCACGACGGCAGAATCCACATGCGGCGCCGGCATAAAGCAACGCGGCGGCACCTCAAAGCGCCCCGTCACCCGCGCATACAGGCCGAGCTTTGCCGTGTAGCCGCCATAGGTCTTATTGCCCGGCGTTGCGGCAATGCGATCGGCAACCTCCTTTTGGACCATGACGACGGCGCGCTTGAGCGCGGGCATCGTCTGGAAGAACTGCAGGATGATCGTCGCCGCCACGTTATAGGGCAGGTTCGCGACAAATACCGTCGGCTCACCGCCCGCAGCCTGCTCAATCTGCCCCGGCGTCACCTTGAGCGCGTCGCCCATGATAAAGCGGAAGTTGGCGTAGTCGGCGGCATGGGCATCGAGCACCGGCTCGAGCTCGGGATCTGCCTCGATCGACGTGACGCACGCCGCCTCCTGCAGCAGTGCAAGTGTGAGCGTGCCAACGCCCGGGCCAACCTCGAGCACACGTTCATCGCCCGCAAGCTCGGAAAGCTCGCAAATGCGCTCAATTACATGGTTGTCGATCAGGAAGTTCTGGCCCAGGCGATGCTTGGTCGCAAGGCCAAACTCCTCCAGCAGTTCCCTTGTTGCCGTGGGGTTTGCCAAAGGCGAAATTGTCATAGTTACCTCCTTAGCATGGTGGCGGCGTCTTGAAGCAAAAGGGCATGGACCGTTGCGGCCATGCCCTTACATCTAAACAGCAAATTGCCGATATGGCGCGCGGCGGCTTAGCCCAGACGCGGGAACAGCGGCTCGCCCTTCTCGACGGGCTGACCACCGGCAAGCAAGCCCCAAGCGCAAATGCCCTTGAGGTCGTCGCTCGCGGCCTCGTCCTCGCACGACAGGCGGCGCAGGGCCTCGGCAGAAGTCTGGGGCATGAGCGGCATCAGCAGGTGAGCGGCAATGCGGATAGCCTCGAGCAGGTTGTAGATCACAAATGCCAGCTCGTCAGCCTTGGCCTCGTCCTTGGCAAGCGCCCAGGGCTCGGAGTCCTCGATGTAGTGGTTGGCGGCATGGATGAGCTCCATGACCTCGTCCTTAGCTCCACCGTAATCGAGCACGTCCATCTTGGCCATGTAGCGCTCGACCAGGCCATCGGCGATCTTTGCCAGCGGGTTTTCGAACGCATCGAACGACGCGGGCTTGGCGGGCGCGCAACCGTCAAAGTACTTGCCGCTCATGTTGAGCGAACGCGAGATAAGGTTGCCCCAGCTGTTGGCCAGGTCGGCGTTGTAGACCTGCTCCATGCGATCGAAGCTGATGGCACCGTCGGTGCCGGGGACGACGTCGGTCATGAAGTAATAGCGATAGCCCTCGACGCCCAGCATGTCGATAACGTCCTGCGGAGCGATGGCGTTGCCGCGGCTCTTGGACATCTTTTCGGCCTTGCCGGTCTCGGCATTGCGCACGGTCAGGAAGCCGTGGGCAAAGACGTGCTCGGGCAGGGCCTCGCCGATGGCCATGAGCATGGCGGGCCAAATGACGCAGTGGAAGCGGATGATGTCCTTACCCACGATGTGGAACTGCGCGGGCCAACGATAGGCCAGCTCGGCACGCGCCTCGTCGGTGTCGACACCGTAGCCGACGGCCGTCATATAGTTGAGCAGTGCATCGAACCACACGTAGGTCACGTGACCCTCGTCAAACGGGACCTGAATGCCCCAGTCAAAGCTCGTGCGGCTTACGGAAAGATCGTTAAGCCCGCCCTCGACAAAGCTGCGCACCTCGTTCATGCGGAACGCAGGCTCGACAAAGTCGGGGTGCTCGTCATAGAGCTTGAGCAGCTTGTCCTGGAAGGCGGAAAGCTTAAAGAAGTAGGACTCCTCCTGCACGCGCTCAAGCGGACGGTGGCAGTCGGGGCACAGGTGCTGGCCGACGCTGCCGTACTCCTCGTCGCCCTTCTGGACCTGCGTATCGGTGAAGTAGGTCTCGTCAGGCACGCAATACCAGCCGTCGTAGCTGCCCTTATACAGGTAACCGGACTCCTTCATGCGCTCCCACAGGTACTGCACGGCATGATGCTGGCGCGGCTCGGTGGTGCGGATGAAGTCGTCGTTGGAAATCTCGAGCTTGCTCCAAAGCTCCTTGAAGTGCGGAGCCTGGCTGTCGGTCCACTCCTGCGGCGTCATGCCATGCTTGGCTGCGGCCTCGGCGACCTTCTCGCCGTGCTCGTCCATACCGGTCAGGAACTTGACGTTATAGCCGGCGGAGCGGCGATAGCGAGCCTGAACGTCGGCGATGATGGTGGAATAAGCCGTGCCCAGGTGCGGATCGGCGTTGACGTAGTAGATGGGCGTCGTGATAAAGAACGAAGGCTTGCTTTGATCCATGGGGTTTGTCCTCCAGAAAAACGTTGCATACAGGGGATGATTCTAGCGCAAGGGCTGGATATCCTCCATCTATTGCATATCGAGCACCATGGCATAGACATCGCGCTTGCGGCGCGAATACTTCTGAGACAGGCGCTTGGCCACCGCAGAGGCGGGCTCCCCCTCCTCGAGCGCGGAGCGGATATCCTCGCACAGGGCCTCGTCGGGATCCGCTGCCGCGGCGCCAACCGGCACGATACCGGCCTCCTCATCCTCGCTCGGCGGCGCGATGACCAGCGCAATCTCGCCCTTTACCTCGCCGCGAGCACGCAGCTCCTCGGCGAGCTGGGCAGCGGGCCCGCGCAAGACCTCCTCGTGCAGCTTGGTGAGTTCGCGGCAGACGGCAACCTCACGCTGGGGAAAGACCTCCGCCACGGCCTCGAGCGTCGCCACGATGCGATGTGGAGACTCGTAGAAGATGAGCGCGCCGGGAACCACGGCAAGGCGCTGCAAACGGCGCACGCGGTCGCCGTGCTTTCGGCCCAAAAAGCCCTCAAAGAAAAAATGCTCGCAGGGAATGCCGGACGAAACGAGCGCCGTGACGCAAGCAGAGGGCCCGGGAATAACTTCGACAGGCACATCGGCCTCACGCGCTGCCTCGACCAGCGCCTGGCCGGGATCGGACACGCTCGGCATGCCGGCGTCCGAGGCAAAAGCGAGGGTCTCCCCCGCCAGCAGACGGTCGACCAGGCCGGCGGCGCGGCTGGCGATCACATTCTCGTCGCAACGGACAAGCGGCTTGGAAATGCCCAGATGCATCAGCAGCTTTGACGTCACACGCGTGTCTTCACAGCAGATGGCATCGGCGGCGGCAAACGCCTCGCCAACGCGCGGGGACAGGTCACCCAGGTTGCCGATGGGCGTGCCGACCACATAGAGTTTGCCCGTATGGGCGCTGTTTTGCGTCATATCAACCTATTCAATCATGCCGCGCTCGAGCGTACCGAGCGCCGCGCGGGCGTCCCATGCTGCAATGCGCTTCTCGGTCTTCCACGTTTGGAAGAACCAACCGGCAGCCGGCGCAAACGAAGCCAGCTGGTTGGCAATAAACACGCGCTCGTAGGCATTGCGGCCCTCGGGCGTAACCGACGAGTTGGCAAAGATCGCCGCGCCCGACCATTCGCCCACCAGCACGGGGAACCCTGTCGAAATCGCTTCTTTAAGCTCGCGCTTGTTACGCGAAATCGCCGTCGTCAGCCCGCGGGGGCTCGTGATGTCGAGCGCATACTCGTCGCGGTAATGGTACAGGTGAAGGTCCATGTAGACGTTCTTGTACTTGGCGCCGCGCATAAAATGCTTCCACTCGCCGGGATGCCCCGACGACGAGAAGACGACGATCTTATCCTCGGGCATATACGAACGGACGAGCTCGTAGGCATCGCGATAGAAATTGCGCAGGTAGTGGGCCGGAATGCCATCCGTCATGGTAAAGAGGCTCTTGCGGACGCTCATCTGCGGCGTGTCCAGCAGCTCAATGCCCAGCAGGCTCTCGGCCTCGCCGTAGCGATCGGCCAGGCGCTCGAGCACGTCGAGTGCGACATGACGGCCATTGGTGGACGAATGCCACTCGGCAACAGCCTCTGGCGTAGTGGGCGAATCGTTGGAATCGCCCTGGCCACCGGGCACCGTTGCCAGGTCGAGCAGCACGCGGATGTCGTACTTGGCAGCCCACTCAATTGCACGGTCGATGTAGTCGACAACCGAGATGTAGGACGCATCGGACTCCTGCGAACCAAAGGCATACCAGGGCACCGGCAGACGCACGGCATTGAGGCCGATCTGCGCCATGCGGCGAAAATCGTCCTCGCTCACAAACGTCTCGTAATGACGGCGCATGCGCTCGTTATAGGCGGCGGTGCCCATGGCCTCCTGCAGCTCGGCCGCGTTGGATGCACCGGTCGCCGCGTATAGCGACGGGGTCACCCAAGGCTCGGGAATAAACCAGCCAGAGAGATTAACGCCGAGTATCCTCTCCATCACTGCCCCCTTCGGATCGTGCAGGTCGAGCCTGCATCGTATTGCATAGGAAAAGTATCGTTTTGAGTATACCCGCGCGTGCGGACAGACGACCGAACGGTCTGCAAAGTGGCGCAAAAGCGGGAGGAATATCTGGGCGGGCCCGAGATGGCGCGCCGAGATGTACATATGCGCCGGAAGAAGGCGGCCGGAAAGCGTGCCCCGTTTTTTCGCAAAAGACTGGGATGCATTTTCCGCTCGAGGCCTCAACCGGAAAATGCATCCCGTTCTGAGCGCGGGATCTGGGACGCAGTTTCCGCCAAGGGCCGCAAAAGGAAAGCGCATCCCATTCTGACGCCGGATTCCGGGTCGCAATTTCCGCGGGGCCCTCGATAAAAGAAAAGGACCCCTTTTCAGAGGTCCTAGTCAATTCAAGGTGGCGGGGAAGGGAATCGAACCCCTGACACGAGGATTTTCAGTCCTCTGCTCTACCAACTGAGCTACCCAGCCATTTGAGGTGTGCCTTGTTTCAAGGCTTGATTAGTATAACCAAGGACGCGTTCCGGTCAACCGAGAATTTTAAAAAAGTTTTTGAGCACAGCCTCGGTTCTATAAATCGGCACGTCAGAGGCATCAGCCGGCAGCAAGAAGTTTTTCACTCAGAGCCGCACGGGCAAACTCACTTGGCGTCATCCCCTCGGCAGCCGCCCGTCGACGAATGGCCTCCTTCATTCCCAGAGGAATCTTGACCGACAGCGTTGCCGCCCCCTCACCTGAGAGCGGGGGCCGTCCATGCACGATCCCACCAACGGTGTGTTCGCCATCCGGAAACTCTCCGCGCTCGTACGACTCGCACCACGCGTCAATCATTTCATCCGTTACAACCTGACCATTAGCGGCCGTATACGTCTTGCCCATCATCGACCCCTTTGCCGAGCCTGTTCAATCTCCTGCCAAAATTTCTTCTGGACTGGAGACAAGGCATGAATGATAAGCCACCCACGGACAAGCTCGACCGCGCCAAGCTCCACGCTTCGTCCGTCTGGGAGCCATCCAATCGCAAGCCATCTCGGCGGCTCGTCCTTCGACTCGCGACGAATGCACTCAGTAACCGCAAGCCAGACACCAAGCACCTGCTTTTCCGTCAAGTGTTTTTTGGCGTTCGGATGGATCTCAACATCCATGCATCTTCTCCTCCATCTTACCCAATTTCGTATGACGAAAGTCCACTGTCGCCAATTCTTAAGCCGGCACGCGTTGGAGAGCAGGAGTCGAAACAATGATTGAAGGACGCTCTAGTACGGCCCAGGCGCCGAGGCAGGAGCACATGCGCCAAGGACGAACGTTTTCGTAGCGCGCGAGGATATTGCCGTCGCGATCGATGAAGGCGATGTCGATGGGATAGGCCATAAAACACGTATGGACCGAAGAGCAGCGTGGAAACGCCATGACGAGCGGCAGGCCGTTGGCGGCAACCGGACGCCGTCCCAGCATGCCGCGCAGGCGCACGACAAACGACTCCGCCACCACAAACTCGGCCGGCGTCCAACCCAGCCTGTTGAGTGCCCGCGCGTAAGCGATGTAGGACGAGACCGCGGTCACATGACCACCCCCGGACGCCATGGATCGACCGTCACCGCGCGCTCGTGCGACAACGTTGTCGGCGCCCCCAGCGGAACGCCAGCGATGCTGAGAGAAGTCGGCCACGGCTCATAGTGCATGGTGCAGGTGTAGGTCCTAAACGTACCGGATAGGGAGAGCAGGCCACCATCCGATGCCTTCGCGCCTTGCTCGCTCGACACTTCGATCTGCAAGTCATAGCCTTCCATGGCATTCAGAATTTGAGTCTGGACCGTCACCGAGGCATCGGCAGAGTTCTCGTCACCCTCCCCGCCCGGCGCCACAGCGTGCGCCAACACGATGTCGGGCACCACGCGGTCGAAGCGCGCGACAGCGCTGGCAAAGATCATGACGTTGTACACGATGAGTGCCAGCACCAGCAAAACGGGCGTAACCACTGCCATCTCCACCGTCGCTTGGGCGCGCTCCTCGCGCAGACGCATGCGGATACTCATTACGACCCACCGCCCAGAGCGCCAACCAGCGTGGCGACATCGACGGTGAGTGGGATGGAGCCGCCGCCGGGCAGAGGAATCTCCGCAAGCGTGAACACCGTACCGCTAATGGTGCGTTCGACTTGATATTCCAACGCCTCGCAAAGTGCCTTGGGATCGGTCACGCCCAACGGAATACTTCGCAGCTTGTCTTGCGCTTGAGAGAGACCAGCAACGTCAGACCCCGGACTCTTAATGACGTTGGCGGAATCGGTCAGCACCGGCTTTCGCAGGCGCAAGTCGCACGGTTCCAGACCCAACGCCGCCACGGACGCCGAAACGGTATCGCCGAGCCACGATGCGATGGAGCCCAACGCGCCGCTGCCCCCTCCTAGGCCCTTAATCATCTCGTCCATAAGTTCGTCGGCCGAACCTTGGATATCACCGTATCCTACGAGCAGCCGTCCCCAAACATCCATGACGCCATCGAGGACGCCGGCAACGCCGCCCGAGCGTTCCTTCAATGTCGAGAAAAATCGCGAAAGCACGTTGTTTTGTGCCGTCGCCTCATCGGGCGCCAGCACCGCGGCAGAGATAGCACCGCGATCGCCAAGCCTGACTGCCGTGTTAAACGAAGAGTTGAGCTCATCGGGGCTCGAGATGGCACCCGAAGCCGCAAAGGCAACCACGCCGTTGCGACCGGGCGGAGCGATACGCGGACGCTTGCCCGAAAGCGCTTTAATGGCCTGGTCAAACGCATTGCCCGCACGGTCGGCCTCATCCTCGGCCTGACGCTCAAGTTCGAGTTCTTTGTTGCGGCAGTCGACGTAGTCTTCCAGGGCCTCTTTGAACTTGTCAAAGTGGTATTCGAAGCCCCTTTCGACAGAAGTCGTTGCAATCGCAACGTACCCTAAAGACGACACACCGAAATGGCATTCGCTACACGTTTCGTGACCGTCAAAATCTGCGACGGATGCCAGCCCACCCGGCTTTCCTTTTTTGTAATTTGGACAGTCAGTCCCATAATGCAAATAGGTAACTTTATCTACTTCACTCGTGGGCCAACGTGCATCGGTATAGAGTTCAGTCGTCCGCGCCTCATCTGGATTTCGCGGAAGGAAAGGGATGCGGGCGGAAACTTTGCCGTCCTTTTCAGTTATATATGCCCGCTCGACTTCTTCGCTCGCATACGCGAAGAACGCCTTTCGTGCAGCAGAATCTGCCTGTTTTTCCGGACCCTCGCCAAGCGGCTTCTCATTTGCCAGGCGCTGGCGATAGTAGGCCTTCGCGCGATCGAGCGCCACTTGCGGCTCCCACGTAACGCTCGAAGCGTAATGTGGATTTTGAGCACCAGAGAGATCCGCTAGGCTTTTCGCACGCTCCCACATGCAAGAACAGCTGCTGACCGAGCCCTTGTCCGACCCACCACAATCCGCCAGCCAAGCGCGCTCTTTAGCCTTCGCCGTGTCCTCAGAAGCCTTCCGCAGCTCCTCGGCCGCACGCTCTAAATCATCTGATGTGCCTTTAATGGTATCGGTCGAAATCTCTGACCCTTTGAGCGCAGCGAAGTCCGACTCGGATGTCCTGGGCACGGCAAGCGCCGTACCGGTATAGGTCACACTATCGGCATCCTGCGCCGACACCGCCTGCGTGGCACGCGCGGCGATCAGATACGGCAGAGCCGTCTCGATTTTCTGTAAGCCTTCCGATGCGCTTTTGGCAAACTTGTTGCGCGTTTTAATGATCTCAATCCCGGTGTCGACCATATTGCCGGCAACTGGTTCGGCACCCGGGATGAGGATGGCGACCAGGCCCGTCCCGATCGTGGCAAACCCCGCTAGCCCCAGACTCAAGCTGCTCGCATCAACCACCGTGGCAGCCGTGTGATAGGACGACACTACGTTGGCACCCGCCAGCGCGCCGCTATCGGCCGCCACCTGAGTATCCCCGGCACGCGACATGCTCCATATCGCCGCGGTCGACGAAAACAACAACGTGAGCACCACTAGGATGACCACGGCAGAAGAAAGCGTGGTATAGGCGCCGTCTTCGATAAACAGATCAACACCGGCGCGGCCCATAAAGCCGCCTCGCTTGCGATGGCAGCTCGGACGGCGCGTCAAAACGCATCTAGACCAGAAACGCTTAATCCCATGCAGCAATCCACGAATCATAATCTCCCTCCAGCCATTCTGGACGTGATTGATACGAGACATCGACCTTGAGCTCAACGTAGCCACCCTCGGCGGTACCACCCATAGCCTGCGCAAACGCACCGATCACAGGCAACGGCTTGACCTCGCCGGAAACGGACACGGACGAGACGCCACCCGCATCGGCCCGGCTAAGCTCGATATCCCACGACAACGGCCCGCCGGCATGAAAGATCGAAACGTTGGGCACTGCGGCAAGCCGGCGGCGGGTGAACTCCTTAAGATCGTCGTCCTCCGCCGTCGTCGTGGTCATAAGCCGCGCGGTCTCGGCGGCGGCAGACTCCATGACCGCGCGCGTATAAAGCAGGCACACCGGTTGCAGTGCGAGAAGGATGAGCGTCAGAAACGTCGGCAGCAAAAAAGCGGCCTCGACCGTAGACTGCGCCCGGTCCTCGCGCGCGATATCAATACAACGCGATGTCCTTAGCGCCCGCAGCGGCGTCGATAACCGACGTCGAGGCAACGCCATGGGATGCCGCCCGCTCAACCAGCGCCGCCAAGCGTCCATCGGTGCCAGCACGCCAAAGTCCCACAATCGCCAGCACGATCGATAACAGCGCCACCGTGACGATGGCGTATTCGACCGTCGCCTGGGCAGATTCCTCACGCAAAACGCCATGCATTTCACGATCCCTCCTTTGAGCTTATTGTTTGCGGGACCAGACGCACGGCGCGCAGACGACACGAAGCATCGCCAGCATCCGCGGCAACCGTCACCATATCGACCCAGCCGCGCCCATCGCGCACGATGGCGCCCCATACGTTGCCCTTAATATCGAGATAGCCGCTCAGGGCGAGCTGGGCCGTTGGCACCTCGCGGTAGGCGCGTAACATATCCGCCGCTGCCTCGGTCATCGGTCGGTCCTCGGACCATGCAAGCCGGACCGCAATCGCGTTGTCCTCAGGCGAATCCGTCGCAGTGCCAGACCGCTTGTCGAGCGTCCGCAGAAAGGTTTGCGCCGTGACAGCGACATCCGAATCGTCCGCATCTCGCATCTCATCTTTTTGGGACGCCACCGCCGAATCTGAGCCCGAATCGAAGGCGGCCCCAGGACGCTGCTGCCGCGCGGCGTTAAGCCCCCAAAGCACCGCCGCTATCGCCACGGTCAGGCAAGCAAACACCAGCAGCACCCCGATGGGGCGCTCGCCCTCTACAGGCTGTTGATGCCCTCGCTGATAGCGTTCCATAGATCTTGGACCTTGCCTTTAAATGCAACGATGGCAATAATCGCGATCACCACAAGCACGCCCACCAAAATGGCGTACTCGGTGGTACCCTGCGCGCTCTCCTCCCGCAACAGCTCCTTGGCATGCTGGCGAGCGCGGATCGCCCGGCAAAAAGCCCAGTTCCAAGCCTTGTCAGCAACTTCGACCATCGTGTTCATGTATTCCTCCCTACATCATCCCGCCTGCTCCCAGCAGCGGGCCCAATATGGACAGAAGCAACGCCGGCAAGATGAGCGTGCCGGTGGGAATCAGCAGCTTGACGGGCGCACGCTCGATCTCGCGCTCGACCGCGGCGCGATGAGCCGCACGGATCTCGCGACTTTGAGCGGCCAGCGTCTCGGCAAGTGGAGCACCCAGGGCGAGCGCCTGTCCCACCGTAATGGCAAAGGTCTCGAGCGCTCGCACGTCCAGGTCGCGCGCGGCGGCCAATAACTCGTCCTCACGCGTGCCCACGCCCACCTGCCACGCCATGCAGGCCCGCTCAAGGCGAAGAGCCAGCACTGACCGGCGGTTGGCGCAGAAAATCTCAAGCGCCGCATCAAACGAAAGGCCGGCCGAAAGACCCAAGCGCACAACATCGATCATCTCGGACACTTCGCCGAGCGACACTCGCGCCGGGCCGCCCGATCCAACCGCGCCCTTCATTCGCGCGGCCAGAGCATCGACCACCGAGCGACCCGCGGCAGCGACCAGCACCGCCTCGCGCTTGCAGGCCTCTGCGATCTTGCGTGCATCCGCCCGATCCAAACCCGTCGCGACAAATACACTCAGAGCGCACAGGCAAGCCGCAACTGCAACCGGGGCGCTCATAGCTTCACCCGCATAATGCGCCGGATAACCACCAGGGCAACGGCGTTGAGGGCAAGACCCAGCACCACAGTGCCCGCGCCGGCAGGCGTCGCAAGACCGCGACGAAAATCTGCCGAAAGCAGCGCCAACACCGCGCACATGCCCGTCGGCATCGCCGCGACCATATGCGCAGACATGCGAGCCTGCGACGTCTTAACATCCAGGCGGCGCTTGAGCTCAATGCGCTCCCCCACCATGCTCGACGCCTCGGACAGTAAGTCGGCAAGCGGAGCACCGGTGCGCTGAGACACCTTAAGCGCCAAGGTCACAAGCGAAAGGCCAGGGGCGTCGATGCGCACGAGCAAGTCATCGAGCGCGTCGGTCGCCGAGATGCCGCAATCGATTGCCGCCGCCACCCGCAAAAACTCGGTATGCACCGGTTCTTGCGCATGAGCGCCCACAAAGCGCATGCCCTGGGCCAGTGAATGTCCCGAGGCAAGCGACATGGAAAGTGCGGTAAACGCCTCGGGCATGGCCTCTTCTGCATCGTGTTGCTCGCGCCGGCTCTCAAAGCCATCCCGAGCGGCGCCAACGGCAAACGGAGCAACAAGTCCCAAGGCAAATCCGAGGAGCGATAACGACACCATCGTTAGCAAAACGCAGCAGACACCGCTCGATAGCAGCAGAAACGCCAAACGCCCCGAAGCATCCTCGATCGCGAGGCCAAGGCGACGCGCCGGAGCCAGCGATGCCCACGAACGGGCGATCTTTTTCAGCAGATCGTTTTCCACCAGCTCACGCGGCAGCTTCTCTGCCACCGTCTCGAGCGCCTGACGCGCCAGCTCCGCCGGCGGTACCTGCGGCACACGAGGTTCCGCCCCGCACGCCGTCGCAACAGAAAACCCTGCCAAACCCCCTACGACGAGGGGCACAGCGACCTCCATTCGTCCACCTCCTCTTGTGTGAGCGTCCCCGACCGCAGGCCTTCTGCGATAAACGGCGGCTCGCGGTCAAGCTTCCAGGTGCGCTCGGCGGCATCGAAAGTCACATAGCGCTCGAGCTCTACGCCGCCCGACGCGGCGCGACGCACCCCCGAATACGAGGAGACGAAACGCCTGCCATCGGCGTGGCGCTCGGACATCACGATGCCGTCGAGCGCCATGGCAATCTGCTCCTCGATGAGCTCGCTCGGCAGATCGATGCCATAACGTGCAAGCAACGTCAGACGCACCACGGTCTCCTGTTCTGAACCCGCATGAAGTGTCGTGAGCGACCCGTCGTGGCCCGTGTTCATGGCCTGCAACATGTCGCAGCACTCGGCACCGCGCACCTCGCCCACCACGATGCGGTCGGGGCGCATGCGCAGAGCATTGGTCACCAGGTCGCGGATCGTCACCGCGCCCTCGCCCTCAATTGAAGCCTCGCGCGCCTCTAGACGCACCACGTGCGGATGATGCGCAAACTTGAGCTCGGCAGAGTCCTCGATCGTCACGATGCGCTCGCCGGTGGAAATCTCACATGACAACGCGTTGAGCAGGGTGGTCTTACCAGATCCCGTGCCTCCCGCAACCGCCAGGTCCTGTCGCAGCGACACCGCGCACGACAACAGCTGCGCATACCAAAGCGGCAGCGACCCCAGCCCCACAAGCTCGTCCAGCGAGCAGATGCGGTCCGAGAACTTTCGGATGGTGAGAATCGGTCCGTCAATCGCCACAGGCGGAATCACCGCGTTGACGCGATAGCCCGTTTTGAGGCGGGCGTTGACGATGGGGCTGCGCTCGTCGATACGGCGGCCAAGTGGCGAGATGATGCGGTCGATAAGCACACGGATCTGCTCATCATCCTCAAACGCATGCTCGATGGGGTGCAAGACGCCGCCGCGTTCAAAGAAAGCCGAGCGGCAGCCGTTAATCATGATCTCGGTAACGGTGTCGTCCTCGATGAGCGGCTGCAACGGCCCCAAGCCCACCACGTCATCCAAAATCTCGTCGATGATGGTCTCGCGCTCGGGCGTCGCGAGATCGGTCGGCTCCTCAACATTGAGCGCCGCCTCCACCGCGGGACGCAATTCCGAGCGGGCAAGTGCCGGGTCGATATAGGCGCTGATACGCGCCACTTCGTCGTAACCCATGCGGTCCATCACGGCGCGCTTGGTGCGTCGTTTTACCGCGCGGCGATGCCCCGCATCGACAGGCGCTGCCGCGGCTGCCGCACCGGCAGCCTTAATCCTCGTTTGCAAGCTCATCGCGAATCACCCTCGCGCGACCAGGGAAGGCGGATACGCGGGCGTTCGGTGCGCGTTGCACGGTCGGCGACCATATCGCTCCAAGGGCCGACGGCGCACCCCAGTTCCACGAGCATCTCGCGCGTGGCCTCGCGCACGCTGGTCGCAAAAGCGCCGGTCTGCCCCACTGCCTCGTCAGCGCGCCCAAACGCCATGAGCGCGGCGAGATCCTGCCCTCCATCGGCGATACGAATCTTGGAGCTCAACGCACAGGCAATCTCAAAGCGCATGGCGACGTCCTCGTCTGCCCCGCGCGCACCGAACCGGTTGAACACGGCGCTCATGCGCGTGCGCGGCACACCTACTCGACTTGCCAGTTCAATGACGCGCGATGCCGATGCCGCGGACGACACCGCCGCATCGCCAACGACCAGGCAACGGTCGCTCGCCGCCACCGCAGCCGCCACGGCGTCGCCCCAAAAGACCGAGGTATCGATAAAAACCACGTCGGATTCGCGACGCAGGACATCAAGCAGTAGCTCCACCGGACGTGCCATGAGCTCAGCTTGCTCGGGCGCCGCGACGGGACCCCAGAGCGTAACGCCCGGGGCGACGCGCATCGATGCGGCCACGATATCCGGCTCGGTGAGCGTGCCCGCCGCCGACGGCTCGATAAGTGCCGCCATATCGTGCGGAGCATCGACGCCTAACAAGTCGTAAAGGTTTCCAAACATCAGGTCCAGGTCGAGCACGGCGGCACGCAAGCCCAACAGCGACGATGTGTGTGCCATGGTGGCAACGATCGTCGACTTGCCGCAACCGCCAGAACCCGAAATGGCGCAGATGACCGGAGCTCGATGCGGCGAAGCGACAGCGTCTGCCGGCGGCATCGGAGGCGGCGGGGCGGGCGTCGGTGACAGCGTCCCCGTCTCCCCCGCCGCAACCACACGCTGCGTCCAAGCCGGCATGGCGGCTTGTTCGGTCTGCGAGGCAGGCTCGTTCTGCGCAATCTGCTCATGCTGCATCAGCGACAACTCGCCGCACCCGGCAAAGCCCTCAACTTCGTCGAGTTCATCCGCCAGATTCACGCCGTGCACGTATCCCATATCTACAGCCGGGGAGTCGCCAGCATGCTGCGCCGGCCCTCCAGCGTCATCGTATACAAGGGGGTTCCGGGGGCGCCGACCATGCTCGGCTTCCGCTTTTCCATAATCATCAACACGCGGGCCTCTTGTAGCGCGAGGCGCCCCGGGTTCCCTATCAACAAAAGCATCGGGCTCAATCGTCATGCGCCGATCGGAATCAACCGCTCCCTCGCCCGCGCACCCGTTGCCGCATATACTGTGCGCAGCGATGACCTCGGTCGCCCCTGCGCGAAACAGCCCCTCGATATCCGACGGATCGAGTGCTTCTATCAACACGACCACGCGACTCACGCGGCCTTCGGCCGTCAGGCGCGCAACAGTCTTGCGCACATCTTCGGTATCAAACAGAGACGCCGCGATGATGGCAGCCCCGCGGCGCGACGGAAACGCCCGAGCCATGGAAACCAGCCCGTCCAGGTCACCTACGCGAAGCACCTGTGCACCCGCATCACGGCCCTCGACTTCCCGCTGCAACAGCCCGTAATCGCCGCACGCGCAGCACGCAAGCCAGATCGCCTTCATCACTTGTCGCCTCCGCTCTTTTTGCCGCGCGCCGTGGCGGGAATCGTCAAGCTGACCGTTCCCTTGCCCGAGGCTCCCAGCAGTTCCTTGACGTCTTCGGGGTCAGCCGCCAGCGTCACCCATTCGATCTTGCCCTCGCGCGTGGCACCGGAATCCTCACTGGTATCGATCACGTACGCGCCGCACAGTCGATCGGTTACGCCGTCTTTTTGCACATACACATCCACGTAGCTGCCCACGCCCGTGGCGCCGCCGACCGAGTGCTCGGCATCGACCGCCACCGAAACGGCGACTTTGCCCTTAGGCACCTCGAGCTTGTGGCTCTCGGCCTTGGTGTAGACATTGCAGATCACGGCGTTTTTGGGAATACGCGAAGTCGTCACGTCGCCGCGCACCTGGCGCAGCTCGGTCGCCGCGTCACGCGGCAGCAGACTCGTCAGCCATTCCTGGGTTATGACATTGGTCTCATCGAGGGTCTCGCCCACATCGATATCGCGCGCCGCGACGCATATCTCGACGCGATCGCCACCGTACTTGGCCAAGGTCTCAGCCTGGACCTGTTCGGCTTGCGAGCGGATCGACGAGCCGTAAACCATGCAGAGCAGAGCAGCGAGCACGCCCGCGACCAGACTGATGGCGATGCGCTTGCTCTTGTTCACGGCCGCTCCTCTCATGGCAGTGCCGGGCGAATGCCCGTACCACCATTGTCTGGGTGGTCAGAGTGCAAAGCGGCGCAATCGCGATCTTGGTTTTCGATGTCAAACCAATCGCTGACCAAAAACTAACCAGCCCGTCAAGCTCGTGGCAAGGTTTTGGTCAGCACGTCAGCAAACTGCATGTTTCGAGGCTTTTCCGCAGCAAAAAAGCCGTCTCCCGAACAGTTGGGAGACGGCTGTCATAGGAAAAATCAATTACAGATGAACATCGGGATCGAGCATTTGAGCGCTCACGCGCATGGATGACGCCAGGTTTTGGAACGTTTCCAGACGCAGGCTGTCGATCTGCCCGGCGTCCTCGGCCTCGCGAACGGCGCAACCCGGCTCATGGGTATGTGTGCAATCGCCAAACCGGCACGCGCGCGATGCCTCGACAATCTCGGGGAAAGCGCGCGCCAGACCCCGCTCGTGACCCACGAGCGGTAGGCTGCGCAGGCCCGGGGCATCGGCGATCACGCCGGCGTCGCCCGGCAGCGCCACCATCACGCGCGCGACCGTGGTGTGGCGACCCTGGTCATCGCGCTCACGCACGCCGCCGGTAGCCAACGTATCGTGGCCCAGCAGTGCATTGAGCAGCGTCGATTTGCCGGCACCCGACTCGCCCAGGATCATGGCGCAGCTCCCGGCGGGCACGCAGGCGCGTACCTCGTCCAGGCCGCGCCCCTCGGCAGAGGACGTCACGATCACGCGCATGTCCGGACCCACCAGGCGGCGCACGCGGTCCAGATCGCGCTCGAGCTCCTCGGCATCGCAGCGATCAGCTTTGGTGAGCACCACCACCGGTTCGGCATCGCAGTCGAGCGCCAACACCAGCGAGCGCGCCACGCGGTCGAGCAGCACCTCACCGGCACCGAGCGCCTGCACGATTAGCACGCTATCCACGTTGGAGCAGAGCACCTGACGCTCTCCGCGGGCACGGCCGCGCCAACGCTCAAAGCTCGTACGGCGCGGCAGAACGCACTCAATCACGCCCATATCGTGCCCGGGAGCGCGGCGCACCGCCACACGGTCGCCCACGGCGGGCAGCAGCACCTCGTCCTCGCCGCGCGACTTGGCAAACCCCACGGCATGCTCGGCACGAAAGGTATCGTCGGCCGTCGCCACCAGCGGAAACCCGCGATCTAAGCGCACCACGGCGCCAAGCTGCATCTGCTCGGGCTCCTCAGCATGTGCGCAGAAATCATCAAAGGCAGTCTGCTGGGTTTCATCGACCGGCAGGTCATCAAACGCCGGAACGTCCTGCAGCGCGTCAAGCCCCGGCACGCTTGCCAGCAGCTCCTCGGCAGATGCGGGGGCCTCGGTCGCAAGCTTCCGACGACGATCGCGCTTAGCCCGCGCCCCCGTCGTCTTTTTCTTCGCTTTAGCCTTCGCCTTGCCCACAAGCGCCTCCCAGCACCCAAAATCACAACTGAGCAGGTATTTTAAATCAAATAGAGCTGGCCGGGCAAAGCCCGACCAGCTCACAAACTTTCCCTCAGCCCTTTATCATCCGCGCGGGAGAAAAGCCAGCAAGGATACCGCAGGGCCCGCCCGCCGGGAGGGGTTTCCTAAGGGCACATCCTTTATTCAAAACGAGCGGCCGAGCAATTGCTCGGCCGCTCACCTTCTTTCCCTCAGCCCTCTTTCATCCGCGCGGGAGAAAAGCCAGCAAGGATACCGTAGGGCCCACCCCGGGAGTGTTTTCTTCTGAGCGATCCCGCAGCGCGAAGCGCGAGGACCAGCGAAGAAGAAAACACGCAGGGGCGGGCCCGGACAGGTTAACTTACTCCTTCTCGACCGCGCGCATAATCGCCTTGTAGATCTCCATAAGCGGGATGATCAGGAAGGCCAGACCCAGCGCGGCAAGAACGCCCTTGAGCTCAAGCGTCACGGGGCCAAAGAACATCTCGGCAAGCGTCGGCTGCACGGTCACGATCACCGTCAGCACCAGTGCCAGCGCGGCGGAAGCCCACAGCCACTTGTTCTGCTTCTTCATGGTGAACAGCGACGCACGACGGCTGCGCATATTGAAGCAGTGGAAAATCTCGACCATGTTGAGCGTGATGAACGCCATCATCACGCCTTCCTCGTCGGCATTGCCGGCGATCATATCGGTGATGTGGATGTAGCCCATGTCAAAGTACACGCCCACAAAGAAGCTCGCCAGCACCAGCACGGTGATGATTAGGCCCTGGACCACGCAGTCCAGGCCCATGTGACCGGCAAAGACACCGTCCTTGGCGTTGCGCGGCTTGCGCTTCATGATGTCACCCTCGGCATCCTCCATGCCCAGCGCGAGCGCGGGGAAGCAGTCGGTAACCAGGTTCACCCACAGCAGCTGCACCGGCTGGAAGATGGTAAAGCCGATGAGCGTGGCGATGAATACCGAGAAGACCTCGGCAAGGTTGGCCGAAAGCAGGAACTGAATGACCTTGCGGATGTTGTCGTAGATGCGACGGCCCTCTTCGCAGGCACCGATGATGGTGGCGAAATTGTCGTCGGCAAGCACCATGTCGGCGACGTTCTTGGTGACATCGGTACCGGTGATGCCCATGCCAACGCCGATGTCGGCGCGCTTGATGGACGGGGCGTCGTTGACGCCGTCGCCCGTCATGGCCACGATCTGGTCGCGCGACTTCCAAGCCTCGACGATGCGTGTCTTATGCTCGGGCTGGACGCGGGCATACACGCCGTAGTCCTCGATGTGCGCGTCGAGTTCCTCGTCGCTCATGCGATCGAGGTCGGCACCGGTGATGGCCTGGCTGCGATCGGTGACGATGCCCAGCTGCTTGGCGATGGCCACGGCGGTGTCGATGTGGTCGCCCGTGATCATGACGGTGCGGATACCGGCGTCGTGCGCCTCGCGGATGGCGTCGGCGACCTCGGGGCGAACCGGGTCAATCATGCCAGACAGGCCGCAGAAGACCAGGTCGTGCTCGAGCGCAGCGGGGCTGCAGTCGTCCGGGACCTCGGTGTAGGTGCGACTTGCCAGCGCCAGTACGCGCAGGGCCTCGTCGGCCATGGCCTTGTTGGCGGCCACGAGCTCGGCACGACGCTCCTCGGTCAGCGGAACGACCTTGTCGCCGTCGTAGATATGGGTGCACAGGCCGATCACCACGTCGGGCGCGCCCTTGGTGTACTGCTCATACTCGCCATCCAGGGTCTCGACGACCACGGACATCATCTTGCGGCCCGAGTCGAACGGGGCCTCGCCCACGCGCGGGTGCTCGGCAGTCAGGCCAGTGAGGCCCGCCTTGCCGGCATCGTTGACGAGCGCGCACTCAGTCGGCTCGCCCACGGCCTCGCCCAGCTCCTCGTCCCACTGGGCATCGGAGCACAGCGCCATGCCAGCCAGGAACTTCTCCTTGGGCGCAGCGAGCTCGTGCTTGACGACGGTCATCTTGTTTTGGGTAAGGGTACCGGTCTTGTCCGAGCAGATGGTCTGCGTGCAGCCGAGAGTCTCGACGGCAGAGAGCTTGCGGATGATTGCCTGGCGCTTGGCCATCTTGGTCACGCCAAGCGACAGCACGATGGTCACGACGGCGACCAGGCCCTCGGGAATGGCGGCGACGGCGAGCGAGACGGCGACCATAAAGGTGTCGAGCAAGGCAGTCGGGTCGGTAAGGACGTTGCCCACGCCGTGGCGGAGGATATCAACGCCAAAGATCACGACGCAGATGACGATAACCATAATGGTAAGGATGCGGCTGAGCTCGGCGAGCTTCACCTGCAGCGGCGTGAGCTCTTCCTTGGCCTCGGCCAAGGCGCCAGCAATCTTGCCCATCTCGGTGTTCATACCGGTGCCGACCACGACGGCGCGACCGCGACCGTACACCACCGTGGAGCCCATGTAGCACATGTTCTTACGGTCACCGAGCGGCACGTCGTCGGTGCCAGCGGCGAGCTCGATCACGTTGGCGTGCTTCTCGACCGGCACGGACTCGCCGGTCAGTGCGGCCTCTTCGATCTTCATCGTGGCGCTCTCGAGTACGCGGCAGTCGGCCGGGACGGAGTCGCCCGCCTCGAGCATGATCACGTCGCCGGGGACGAGCTCGGCGCTCGGCAGGTGAACGAGCTTGCCGTCGCGCAGCACCTTGGACTGCGCCGCGCTCATCTCCTGCAGCGCCTCGAGGGCCTCCTCGCTCTTGGCTTCCTGGACCACGCCCAACACCGAGTTGACGATAACGACGAACATGATGATGGCGACGTCGGCAAAGTCGGGCTCGCCCTTGACCATGCCCGTGAGTGCGCTGATAACGGCGGCAACGATCAGCATGATGACCATGGGGTCTGCCATCTGCTCAAAGAAGCGCTTCCACAGCGGCGTCTTCTCGGCTTCCTCAAGCTTGTTAGGGCCTGTCTTGGCGAGGCGCGACGACGCCTCGTCGTTGCTCAGGCCGAGGTTCTCATCGACACCTTGGTCGCTGAGCACCTCCGCCGCGGCGGACAGGTATTCCTTTTGCATATAGAGTCCCCTCCTGGGATTCGGGCCACTCAGCAGATTGATGCCCGATCATAATTCCCAGGAGAAGGGCAAGGGCTCATCAAGGCTGCCGTGCTGAGCGGCAGTTGATAGTGGAGCTATGGTACCCCAAAGCGACGCGTCTAGCCAAAACATTCCATCTGGAAACACGGCACAGGCGCAACGGTGCAGACAGTGTGATGCTCAAGATTGGTAAAACGTTTTTTCTTCGGCGCATCGTCAAACTGAAATATCGCCCAGATAGCAGCGGTTAGAACGGTTGGTAAAGCTTTTGCATATACCGTTTTTTCGCAAAAAATGAACTTCTAATTCGGCATACGGTCGATTTTTTGGGGTATTCGGTCGGCATTTCGTTATAATCATCTCAGTTTTATTTCTTATGGTTTATCTATCAGCGCAAGACGATGTCAGATGGAGGTCTGAATGTACAAGCGCACCAAGATTGTATGCACCATGGGTCCCGCCTGCGATAGCGACGAGACCATCCGCGAGATGATCAAGGCGGGCATGAACGTCGCCCGTTTTAACTTCTCGCACGGATCCTACGACGAGCACCACGGTCGCATCGAGCGCGTCCGTCGTATTTCCAAGGAGCTCGGTATGCCCGTCGGCATCCTGCTCGACACCAAGGGCCCCGAGGTCCGCACCGGCCTTTTGGTCGACGGCAAGAAGGTTGCCGTCAAGACCGGCGACAAGATCGTCGTCACCGCTCAGCCCACGTCCGAGGATTTCCACGGCACCGCTGAGCACATCTCCCTCGACTACCTGGCTCTGCCCTCCGAGGTCGAGAAGGGCTCCCTCATCCTGATCGATGACGGCCTGGTTGCCCTCGAGGTCGAGTCCGTCGACGGCCAGGACATGACTTGCGTCGTTAAGAACGACGGCCTGATCGGCGAGCGCAAGGGCGTCAACATGCCCAACGTCAACATCTCGCTGCCCGCTATCACCGAGCGCGATCGTCAGGACATCCTCTTTGGCCTGACCGAGAACATCGACTACATCGCCGCTTCCTTCATCCGTGACGGCGAGTCCGTCCGCGGCATTCGCAAGCTTTGCCGCGAGAACGGTGGCGAGCACGTGACAATCTTCCCGAAGATCGAGTGCGCCCTGGGCGTCGAAAACTTCGACGAGATCCTCGAGGCTTCCGACGGCATCATGGTCGCCCGTGGCGACCTGGGCATCGAGATCAAGCCCGAGCTCGTTCCGCACATCCAGAAGGAGATCATCGCCAAGTGCAATGCGGCCTACAAGCCCGTTATCACCGCTACGCAGATGCTCGACTCCATGCAGCAGAACCCGCGCCCGACGCGCGCCGAGGTTGCCGACGTTGCTAACGCCATTTACGACGGCACCGACGCCGTTATGCTTTCCGGCGAGTCCGCTGCCGGTAAGTACCCGGTTGAGGCCGTCAAGATGCAGGCCAGCATTGCTCTCGAGACCGAGAAGTACCTCCCGGCTCACGCTCCGCTCGAGGTTCCGGCTGACGCTCACGGCACCCGCGTCGTCAACAACGTTGTGGGTATGTCCGCTGTGAACATGGCTACCACCGTTGGCGCCAAGTGCATCACCGTGCCGACGACCACCGGTCGTACCGCTCGCCTGATCTCGCACTTCCGTCCCAACATGCCGATCTGCGCGTTCTCCCGCCACGAGTGGGCCGTCCAGCAGATGATTATGTACTGGGGCGTTATCCCGCACCAGGCCGAGATTACCCAGGGCACCGTCAACGGCACGATCGTCAAGGCGATCGAGACCGCTAAGGAGCTCGGCTACGTCGAGGCCGGCGATCTGACCGTCGCTACCGCCGGCGATCCCCGCATGAGCGTCCAGCTCGAGGATAAGGTCTCCTCGACCAACGTCGCTTACGTCGCCCAGGTGCGCTAAATCGCACTTGCAAGCAGATTTGCATTGCAAAGGGCCCGGAAGGCATTGCCTTCCGGGCCCTTTTTCTGTGCACCGATGCCTACCGCACGGCATGGCACGCACCCATTTCATTACCAAAAGCGCGAAATCCGCCCTCCGAGGCCCAAAAAATAAAGCCCCAAGCGCTAAAAGTGTTCGCCCGGTGGCAAACCCACACCTCACACAGGGCTGATAAATCGTTTTAGCAAGAACCAAATCGACCTGGTTTTCGGAAGTATGCGGCAAATTCTGGAACCTCCGAGCACACCCTGTTTTTTCGCAACAAAATGCCTGATAAACTAGCCTCAAAAGCCAGGTCCGCTCATAGGGTTCAGATTTTGCCGCATACTTCCGGATTGACGCTGGCATCACTCGCTTCAAAGAGATGATTTCGGCCAGGAGGGCATTATGGACCTGACGCTTTGTGGGCAATCCGCCTTTAACTACTACCGCATCCCGCCGCAGGTATTAGGCCTTTACCCCGCCATTAGCCTTGGCAATATGGATCGCAGATGTTGTGGCCTCGGAAGTCATGCAGTTGTAAAAGACCTGCTTCACGCACCACTTCACAGGCTTGTATTCACTCGGGCACAATCCGGGTCGCGAAGCCTGTTTAAATCGCACCTCCTGACCCAAGAACCACCTCCGGGATCGTTTAGGCAGACTGAACATGGATTTGATGTCACTTCACCGGAGTTCACGCTGCTCAGCCTTGCCACGCAGGTCTCACGCAACCAGTTACTCATGGCGTGCTACGAGATGTGCGGCTCCTTTGCAGTGTTTAAGCCCTGCGAGCGAACGCAACAACAACTCGATGAAGCTATTTCGCTTAAGTTCATTCCACCCAACTGCGGCTGGGAGCGAGTTAACGACACCAAGGGCAATGACACCAACTTGTGGAAGCGCACGCCGCTTCTTACCGCAACGGATATCGCCGCGTTCGCCAAGCAAGCCGCAGGCCTGCGCGGCGTCAAACAACTGCGCTGGGCGGCCGAGCACATGACGGGGCAGGCCGCCTCGCCCTTCGAAGTACAGACCTCCATGCTTATCTCGCTCCCCCGCGACGAGGGCGGCCAGGGCATCGAGATCGCCAACAACGCGCGCATCCCGCTCAGTGAAGCCGCACGTTCGCTGTATGACAAAACCTGCTGCTACGCCGATATCCTCATCGAAAGCGCCACCGACAGCATGGGCGTCATTCTGGAATGCCAAGGCCGCTCTGCCCACGACAGCGAAGCCGCGAGCCTCTCCGATGCCGAGCGCGCCACCGCACTCACAAGCATGGGCTACGACGTCATCCAAATTACCTATGACCAGATCAAGGAGAAGAAGAGCTTCGACCACATAGCCGAGCTCATCCATAAAAAGGCCGGGCTTCCCCACATCCCAAAGACCAAACAGGAGCGCATTGCCGAAGATACCTTACGGCAAGAGCTACTTGTCGATTGGGTTGAGCTATTCACTGCCGGGCCGGCCAGCTAGCAGCTAGCAATCAGGGGCAGAGCAGGCACATCGGGCGATTCGACACGGGCGGCAAAACCCGCCTCGGTCAGCTCGATGACCTCGGTAAACGTTGCGTCGAAGAATTCCTCGGTCAGCAGGCGGTATGGCGGATGGTCGGGCTCGCCGGGGTTTTCGCGCACGATCTCGTGTATAACGCCGATGGTCTTGAGCACATACTCCTTATGGATGGGATACTGCCCAAAACGCGTCGCCGCAGTATACAGGCGATCGGTCGCGCGCGGAATCGAAACGATGCCGAGTGTCTTGCCAAACCAGTCAAAGTCGCCTTGCTTTTTAATGCGGAATTCCTCGCACGGTTTGCCGCCGTGCGCCTCCAGGTACTGATTCACGCGCGTATTCCACACGGTATCGGCCACGAGGTGAGACCAAACGCCCAGTGTCAAATCGAGCAGCGACTGCGCCACATCTTCGGACGCAAGCGAGAACTCACGAGCGCCGGGACCGACAACCGGCTCAGCATCCCTGTAGCGCTGGGGATAGTGCACGCGATTCAGTCGCTCGCGCTCCTCGATAATCGAGGTCGCCGCGGCTGGCGCACCGGTGGGTGAACTTTTAAGCAACGGTGCCACATAGGTATCCCAGAACTCGTGCTCACGCGGCTTAGGGATAGGCTCGGGCTTGGCAAAGTGCGTAATGCGGTACGGGATGGGATCGGCGATGCCAGGGACCATATAGCCCACGAAAATATCCGGAACCACGCAGCCAAACAAAAAGGCATTGCGGTCGCGCACGCTCTTGGCAAGCGCACCGGTGCGCTCCAGCAAACGCTCCGTCTGAGCGATATGAATGTTCCAGCTTGGCATAGCCACCCCCATAAAAAACCTGGATAACTATACCATCACGGCAAAGCCGCGCGGACGGCTACGCACGCTCTACGCAGCAACTAGTCCGTAGCACCGCTTTCGGTTCCATACGACGGCGAAGGCGCCTCGACCACATGGTGATATCGATCGATATAGATTGCACGGGCACCCAGGCGTCGCACCAAATCCTGATGATGTGTGCTCATCAAGACCGTCTTACCCGCCGCGACGTAGGCCAGCAAGAAGTTGACCACGATGTCGCATGAATCCTCGTCAAGTCCGTTGGTAGGCTCGTCGAGTACCAGGATATCGGGGTTCATCGACACGACGGCAGCCAGCGCAACGCGCTTCTTTTGTCCGCCCGAGAGCTGATAGGGAGAGGCGTCGGCAAGGTCGGCAACCTGGAACAGCTCCATGGCATCGCTCACGCGGCGCTCGAGCTCGTCTGCCGGCAGCCCCATCTGGGCGGGGCCAAACGCGACCTCCTCACCGACCGTGGCGCAAAAGAGCTGCGCATCGGCATTCTGGAACACAAAGCCCACGCGCTGATGGAACCACTGGGCCGTCGCGGAATCCTTGAGATATGTCGCATCGACCATACACCCGTCAAACAGGTATGCCCCTGCGTCCGCGAGTTCAAGGCCGTTAATAAGACGCATAATCGTCGTCTTACCGCAGCCGTTGGGACCGAGCAGGGCAACGAGTTCACCGCGATCGACCTGCAGCGACACGCCATCGACAACCGTATGCCCCGCATAGGAGAACACCACGTCGCGCAACTCAATAAGCGGCGCGCCCTCGGCGCCGCCCGCACCGTTCGTGCCCGCCGCACTATTCATATCGATCGTCAAAACGTCGCCCTTCCCTACTCACATCGACGGCTAGACCGCCCGCGCTACAGCACCGCGCACAACACGGCGAGCAGAACCACAACGACCGCGTAAACCGCATCGCGCCAGCCAAACCTGGCGCGCGCGGGAGCCGGATACGCACCGGCAAAGCCGCGGCAAAGCATGGCCTCGTCCATCGCGCGGCTGCATTTCATCGCCTTGATAAAGGTCATGCCCATGATACCCGCGATCGAATCGGTACGCGAAAATCCCTCGGGCGCACGGCCAACGCTGCGCAGCATGACCGATTCGCACAGATTGTGCGCCGTACGACCCAGCACCTCGATGTGCTTGAGCGCCATATCAAACGTAAAGATAACTTCGTCGGGTAGATGCAGCATCTTAAGCGCCGCAGACATGCGACTCCAGGTAAGCGTCCACGAAACGCCCAGCACCAGCGACACATTAATGAAGGTCTTGAGCGCGATCTTGAGCATGGCGCTCGTGGCAGACGCGCCCAGCAGCAGGGCAGGCAGTGCCAGAACCACCGCAAGCCCCGTGGCGCCGAGCGCCGGTACAAAGGTCGCACGCAGCCCGCGTGCGGGGCGCACCGCGACCAGCACCAACGCGATCGCCGCCATCAGCATCAGGTACAGCGGACTCTGCGTCAGACACACGCACAGGACGCAGACGAACATCCCCACCAGGCGCACCGGAGCCGAAACGCAAGAAAGGGCGCGGTCGACCATCGACCCGCCCTCGTGCGCGCCTCCACCCAGGCGAACCCGCTCAAGCAGGCTCGCCAGGTGCAGGACATTCTTTTGCATCACACGATGCCGAGCCCCCGCGGGCTCGTATTGCTCCTCGGTCGCAAGCCAGCTAGGCAGCTCGGCTATTGCCATGAGCACCGCTTTCCTTGACCGTCAGCGAGATCAGACGGAATGCGATGGTGAGCACCGCCACGCCAATCACGCCGGACAGGATATACATGGCAGCCTGACCGGCAAAGCCAAGACCCTGCTCCTCGGAATAGGCCTGCAGGTAATCACCCGTGGGCAGCGCGTCGGCAAAGGTCGGGGTGTCGAGACCGACCGAAGCCTGCAGGCTGTCGTCGCCAGCCTCCTGAACGGCGGTCGCGGCGCCCTCGGCGTCCCACTCACCCCAGGCGTCACCCGTGGCCAGCAGGCCCAGCGGCGTGGCCACGACAAGCACGGCAACCAAGATGAGCGTGGGGACCAGCGAGGTCTTCTTGGCAGCAGCGCCCTCGGCAGCAAGCTGGCCATCGACGGCCTCGGGTCCGACGATAATGCTCGGTGCCGTCTTCTTAATGAAACCGTAGATCGCAGCCGTCGCCACGCCCTCGACAACACCGGCGACCAGCATATGCGGGATCAACATGGCCGGAATAGCCACAGACAACGGGAAGGGGCAGTACAGCGGCGCACCTGAAGCGTTGGTAAAGAGCATCGGCTGAATACCAAACTCGATTGCCGCGCACAGGGCCGCCAGGCACAGACCGACCCAGCCGCTCACGATGGCAGAAACCGAGGTGCCCCAGCTCTTGTCGTACAGACGGCTGTTGAGCGCACGGAACACGATAGCAGCGACAAACGGCAGCACAAAGGCCATGTTAAAGCAGTTGGCGCCAAACGACAGAACGCCGCCGTCGCCAAATAGCAGCGCCTGCAGCGCCAGCGCGACCGAGACAGCGATAGCCGCGGCCTCGGGGCCCAGCAGCAACGCGATGAGTGCGCCGCCGACGGCGTGGCCTGTGGTGCCGCCGGGCAACGGCACGTTGAACATCATGAGCAAGAAGGAAAATGCGGCGCAGATGCCCAGGAAAGCCATGTGCTCGCGATCGAGCGTGGCGCGCACCTTCTTGATGCAGTGGACCCAAACGGGCACCATTGCCACCGCCATGACGGCATCGGTCTGCGGGGACAGATAATTATCTGGAATGTGCATGTACGCCTCCCGGTTGTCGGCGCACGGAATTGCAACGCCGCTTAAATCACCTTGCCAGTGTTACGTATTGTCAAATTCGTAACACGCCGCGGGCTATCATAGCAAAACGGCGCACTGCCGACAAAGCAGCACGCCGTTATGTAATGCGCGTGTCATATATGCAGGCTCAGCAGTGCTTTATACCGAGCATGGCAGTCACGTAGAGCTCGGCGGCAGCCACCGCTGGCCCATACCCAGTGCAGGACCTAGCCGCGGACCTCGCCGTTTACGCCCTTGCACACCTTGGTGACGATCTTCTGGTGCGCCTTCTCGACCTCTTCGCTGGTGAGCGTGTGGTCGTCTGAGCGATACGTAAGCGCAAAAGCCATGGACTTCTTGCCCGCTCCGATGCGGATGGGATCGCGGTAAACGTCGAACAGGCGAACGCCCTCGAGCAGCTTGCCACCGGCGCTGGTAATACGGCGCTCAAGATCCTCGCAGGTCACGGAGTTATCGACCACAATTGCCAAATCGTGCTCAACAGCCGGGTACTGCGAGAACTCGCGGTAGTTCTCCTGGTTGCGGGCGCCCTTGATCAGCTTGTCCAGATCGAGCTCAAAGGCAACGACGACCTCGTCGATGCCCATAGCTTCGCGCGCCTCGGGATGAATCTCGCCGACCCAGCCCAGCACGGCGCCGCCGGACAGAACCTCGGCCGCACGACCCGGCTGCAGGAAGGCATAGCCCTCGCCCTCGACGGGACGGAAGCGAACCTTCTCGATGCGCAGCTGGGCGAGCAGCTCTTCGACAATGCCCTTGCCAAAGAAGAAACGCAGCTTGCGGTACTTCATGTTCCAAGACTGCTCGCTCCACTGGCCCGAGAGCACACCCGCCACGGACTTGGTCTCCCTGGGCAGGCTGGCGTTCTCGCGGCCGTGGAACAGGCTGCCGACCTCGTACAGGTGCACGTTGGGCGTGCCGTGCGCCTCGTTATAGGCCACGGATTGCAGCAGGCCCGGCAGCAGCGAGCGACGCATCTCGGTCTGCTCGGCTACCAGCGGATTCATGAGCACCACGGGGCAGCCGCGGCCCTCGGTGGACATGCCGATCTTCTCCAGGTCGCCCGGAGCGGCAAAGCCAAAAGTCGTGGTCTCATTGAGGCCGCAGGCGCGCAGGATCTCGCCGACCTTACGGGTGAGCTTCTGCTCGCGGGTCAGGCCGCCAATGTGGTTCTTGGCAGCCGGGATGGTCGCCGTCACGCGGCCCATGCCCCACAGGCGCAGGACCTCCTCGATCAGGTCAATCTCGCGCGGCAGGTCGGGGCGGAAGCTCGGCGGGGTAACCATAAAGTCTTCGCCGTCGCGCTCGACGGTGCAGCCCAGGCGGGTGAGCGAGCGCTCGATAAAGTCGGACTCGATGTCGGCACCGCAGATGGCGTGCACGCGGGCCAGGCGCAGCTTGATGCTGTCGATGGTCTTGGGCGCGGGGAACACGTCCACATAGCCGGGGGCGACCTCGCCGCCGGCGATCTCCTCAATCAGCGCGCAGGCAATGTCGGCAACATCCACGCAGCCGGTCTCGTCAACCTGGCGCTCAAAGCGAATGGAGGCGTCGGAGATCAGCGACAGATCGCGGCTGGTGTGCGAGGTGCGACCGGCGTTGAAGCAGGCGCTCTCGACCATCACATCGACGGTATCGTCCTCGATCTCGGAATCCATGCCGCCCATAACGCCGGCCAACGCCACAGGGCGCTCGCCGTCGGTGATGAGGCCCATGCCGGCATCGAGCACACGCTCCTCGCCGTCGAGCGTCGTGAACTTCTCGTCCTGCTGGGCGGCGCGAACCACCACGCGGCGCCTGCCATCGCGCTCGGCAAAGGTGTCCAGGTCAAAGGCGTGCAGCGGCTGACCGGTGAGCATCATCACATAGTTGGTGATGTCGACGATATTGTTGTGCGGGCGCACGCCCAGGGCGTTAAGGCGCTTGACCATCCAGTCGGGCGACGGGCCGACCTTCACGTTGCGCACGATGCGGGCGACGTAGCGGTCGCACAGGCCCTCGTCGGCAATCTCGACGGAAAGCTCGTCGTCGGTCGCGCGGCCGGTCTCCGCCTTGATAGCGGGCAGCTCAACGTGGAAATCGCGGTCGAAGATGGCACCGGTCTCGCGGGCCATGCCGATCATGGACAGGCAGTCGGGGCGGTTGGGCGTGATCTCGCAGTCGAGCACGGTATCACTCGAGCCCACGTACTCGGCAAACGGCATGCCGCAGGGCGTATCCTCGGGCAGGATCATAATGCCGGAGTGGTCGCCGCCCAGGCCGAGCTCGCGCGCGGAGCAGTTCATGCCCATGGACACGACGCCGCGAAGCTTGCTCTTCTTGATCTTGACGTCGCCGGGCAGGACAGCGCCGATCATGGCCGTGACGATGTGGTCACCGGCCTCGAAGTTCTGCGCGCCGCAGACGATCTGCAGCGGAGCGGGGTTGCCGTCGGCGTCGAGGTTCTTGTCACCCACGTCGACCGAGCACACATACATGTGGTCGCTATCGGGGTGCGGGGTCTTGGTGAGCACCTGGGCGGTCACCACGTGGTCGAAGGACTCGCCCACGGTGTCGATCGCCTCGACCTCGGTGCCGGTACGGATATATTCGTCCGAAAGGGTCTTGGGATCCTCCGGAATATCGATCATGGTCTTGAGCCAGTCGTAAGAAACACGCATCTAGCTCTCCTTTCATACTGAAAGCCTGCGAAGAGATGCAGGTGGAAACTTCAACTTTGTGAACATTCCTTACAAAACGAGGGTTGTCCAAGTGCGGCAGATCGGCCCGAAAGAGGAGCGCCACGTACTTTGGTACGCAAGCGACGAATGAGCGCCGAAGTGCCGTGCTTGGGCAAGCCGCAGCCTAGAACTGATTCAAGAAGCGCATATCGCCAGTCATGAGAGTTCTGAGGTCGGGCAGGTCGTAGCGCAGTGCCGCGACGCGCTCGGCGCCAATGCCAAAGGCGAAGCCGGTATACTTCTCGGGGTCGATGCCGCAGTTGATCAGGACGTTGGGGTCGACCATGCCGCAGCCCAAGATCTCGATCCAGCCGCTGTGCTTGCAGAAGTTGCAGCCCTTGCCGCCGCAGACGTGGCAGCTCACGTCCACCTCGCAGCTCGGCTCGGTGAAGGGGAAGAAGTGCGGACGGTAGCGCGTCTTGCGGTCCTCGCCAAACATGCACTTAACAAAGTAGTCGAGCGTGCCCTTCAGGTCGCCAAAGGTGATACCCTCGTCGACGACCAGGCCTTCGATCTGGTTGAACTGCGGCAGGTGGCAGGCGTCGGCCGTGTCGGGACGGTAGACGGTGCCCGGGCAGATCATGTAGATGGGCGGCTTCTGCGACTCCATGGTGTGAATCTGCACGCCCGAAGTCTGGGTGCGCAGCAGCACGTCGGACTCGCCATGGGCGTGAGCCTCGGGGTGCGCGACGCTGCCGGGGTTGTTATCGACCACGTAGAAGGTATCGCGGGCCGAGCGGCTCGGGTGATCCATGGGGGCGTTGAGCGCAGTGAAGTTGTAGTAGGAAGTATCGACCATGGGGCCGGACTCGACGGTGTAGCCGATGCCGCAGAAGATGTCCTCGGCCTCCTCGATGATCTGCTTGATCAGGTGCTGGTGACCGATCTGCGGACGGATGCCCGGCAGCGTGATGTCGACGGCCTCGTGCTCGAGTGTGTGCTTGAGGGCGGCGGCCTTCATCTCGGTGGTGCGCTCGTCGAGCATGCCCTCGATCAGCTGGCGCATCTCGTTGGCGCGCTTGCCCATCATGGGACGATCCTCGGGAGCGAGCTTGCCCATCATGCGCATCAGGCCGGTGATACGGCCTTTGCGACCGAGCAGCTCAACGCGCGCAGCCTCGAGCTTGGCGGCGTCGTCGGCGCTAGTGACGAGCTCCTTGGCCTCTTCCTCGAGTTTGACCAGATCATCAATCAGACTCATGTCTTCCCTTTCGTCTCTCGCACATCTCGCTTGCCGGGGCGGCTGACGCCGCCCGATGCTGCAGATGCGCGGCCCGGTTCGGTAACAAAAAACCGCCCTCGGGCATGTGCATTGCCCAAGGACGGTTAAATTCCGCGGTACCACCTTGTTTGACCCGGCGGATGTCTGGCCCGCCGCGCCCACTCTGCGCCTCTTGTCGCGAGGCTCACGGCTTCCCTACTGGGGCTTTGCTGCCACTGGCCGCGCGCCCGTTGAGGTCGCTGCTCGGGAGTGAACGCTTAGCCCTTGCCACCGCAGGAAGGCTTGCAGCCCATGACCTTCCCTCTCTTGCCGGCGACACGGCGGGCAAAACCCTCTCCGTCAACGCATTGGGCTATAGGATAACACATTTCGCGAGCGCATCGCCGCGTTCCGTTTTGTTCGCGCTGGGTACAAGGCAGGTAGCTGTGCAAACTGGCCGCGCACCCGTCTGCGGCGCTCGGCCTGCGAGATTAAGGATACGGTATGGGAAAGAAACTCGATAAGAAGGCCCAGGCCGCCGTGGCAAAGGCTGCCAAGGGCGTCAAGGCTGCTAAAGTCGACAAGGCCGTCAAAAAGTTCCGCAAACTCGAGGGCAAGCTGTGGACTCGCGAGTACCTGCTCAAGATTGCCGAGTTCGATGGAGCGACGATTGCTCCTGCCGACGGCGCTGCCGCCCGTGCCGACGCCATGGGCACGCTTGCCGGCGAGCATCACAAGCTCCTGACCAGCAAAAAGTCTGTCGAACTTGTGCACTCGCTGGCACGCGAAACCGTCGCCGGCGGCAAGATCGACAACCCGCAGCTGCTCGACGAGATCCGCGTGCTCGGCCGCGACCAGCGCGAGGCAAGCGTCATCCCCACCGAGGAGGCCGAGGCCTGGACCAGGCTCACCTGCGAGGCCGATGCCGTGTGGCACAAGGCCAAGACGGCCAACGACTGGGCGAGTTTTGAGCCCTATGTGGATAAAATCGTCGCCCAACTTAAGCATCAGGCCGAACTCATGGACCCCAAGCGCGACCCATACGACGTTTGGCTCGACCAGTACGAGCGCGGCCTTTCTGCCGAGAGCTTCGATGCGTTTTGCGATGAGGTCAAGGCGACGGTCGTGCCGCTCGTGCACGCTATCGGCGAGCGCGGCCAGCAGCCCGCTGCCGACTTTTTGCACGCCCGCGTGCCCGAGGCCGCCCAGCGCGCCATGAGCTTCGACCTTATGAAGCTCGTCGGCCTGAACCTGAACGACACCACGCTTGCCTTTACCGAGCACCCGTTTAGCGAGGGCTTTGCCGTGGGTGACGCGCGCATCGCGACACACATCTACGAGGACGATTGCATCTCCAACGTCTACAGCATCATCCACGAAGCGGGACACGCCATGTACGAGCTGGGCGTCAATCCCGCCTATGCGCGCACCTGTCTTGAGGGCGGCACCTCCATGGGCATCCACGAGAGCCAGAGCCGCTTTTTCGAGAACACCGTAGGTCGCAGCCGCGCCTTTATGGGACCGCTGCTCGAGGTGCTGCGCCGTCACGCACCCGAGGTCTACGGCGACGTCGACGAGGACACGCTCTACCACGCCGTGAACATCGCGCAGCCTTCGCTGATCCGCACCGAGGCCGACGAGCTCACCTATCCGCTGCACGTTATGGTGCGCTACGAGATCGAGCGCATGCTGTTTGCCGGCGAGGCCACAGCCAAGGATATCCCCGCGCTTTGGAACCGCTTCATGGATGAGTACCTGGGCATTCCCGTTCCCGACGACACGCACGGCTGCCTACAGGATACGCACTGGAGCGGCGGCTCGTTTGGCTACTTCCCCACCTATGCGCTGGGCAGCGCCTACGACGCCATGTTTGTGCCGGCCATGTGCCGCGACGGTGTCGACCTCAACGGCGCCTGTGCGAGCGGCGACCTGACACCCGTCCGCGCCTGGCTGGGCGAGCACATTTGGCAGTGGGGCCGCGCCAAGGACGCGCCGGAGCTCATCAAGGGCGCGTGCGGCATGGCGTTCGATGCCCGCTACTACTGCAGCTACCTGCAGGACAAGTTCACCACGCTCTACGAGCTGTAAGGCATAACCGACACGTCAACGCAAAGGGGACGCCGCGGAACCAATCCGCAGCGTCCCCTTTTTTCACCCAATAACTAGGTACCCAATGACTAGTTCGTTGACGCTAATGTCTTGGCAACGTCAGCGAAAACGGCCCCAAGCGAGCAAGGTGACGTGAAATGAAAGGGCGCTGACCTTCTGGTCGCGCCCTTGAAATTGAACGTCAGATTGCCGCTTGGGGCCGTTTGCAGCGTCGAGCAGCTACGCGGTTTGGTAAAACCGCGTAGCTATAAAGCCTCGAGCGCGGCGGCGATGCGCTTCATGGCGGCATCGGCAGATGCTTGGTCGGGCGCCTCGGCCAGCACGCGGATAACCGACTCGGTTCCGCTCTTGCGCACGAGCACGCGGCCCTCGCCTGCCAGCGCAACCTCGGCCTCGGCGATGGCGTTCTGCACGCCCATGTTCTCGAGCGCGGCGTCCTTGTCCGCCACGCGCACGGCCACCTGCGCCTGCGGCAGCAGCTTGCACGGAGCCGTGAGCTGCGAGAGCGTCTCGCGCTCGGCACGAATCACTTCCATCACGCGCAGCGAGGTCATAATGCCGTCGCCCGTGCGCTCGATATCGCCAAAGATCGCATGGCCCGTCTGCTCGCCGCCCAGGCTGTAGCCGCCCTCGCGCATCTTGGCATACACGTGACGGTCGCCCACGCCGCTGGTCACGGCGCTCAGACCGGCAAGCTCCAACGACTTGATCAGGCCAAAGTTGCTGGCAATCGTCGGCACCACGGTACCGCCCGAAAGGCGACCGTGCTTGTTCAGATACACGCCGCACACGTACAGGATCTGGTCGCCGTCTACCACGCGACCGCGCTCATCCACGGCCAGGCAGCGGTCGGCATCGCCATCGTAGGCAAAACCCACGTCCAGGCCCTGCTCCACCACATGGCGCTGCAGACGCTCCATATGCGTGGAGCCGCAGTCGACGTTGATGTTAAAGCCATCGGGCGCGGCATTGATCACGCGCACGTCGGCACCGAGCGCGTCAAACACCGGCTTGGCCACCGAGGAAGCCGAGCCGTTGGCGCAGTCGATACCGATCTTGACGCCCTGCAGCGAAAAGTTCGCACTTGCAATGAGCGAAGCAATGTAGCGGTTGCGGCCCTGCATGTAGTCCACCGTGGCACCGATGTGGTTGCCCGTGGCCAGCGGAACTTCGCTCTTGCCATCGATGTAGTCCTCGATGAGCTCCAGCACGTCCTCGTCCATCTTAAAGCCGTCGCTGTTGACGAGCTTAATGCCGTTATCGCAAAACGGGTTGTGGCTCGCGCTGATCATGATGCCGCAATCGAAGCAGCCTTCCACAGTCTGATGCGCTACGCCCGGCGTGGGGATCACGTGCAGCATATAGGCGTCCGCACCGCTCGCGACCAGGCCGCTCACCAGCGCCGCCTCGAACATATAGCTCGAGCGACGCGTGTCCTTGCCCACGATGACGCGTGCCTTGCGCTCGCGGTTGGCGCCGTAATACCAGCCCACAAAACGGCCAATCTTATAAGCGTGCTCTACCGTCAGCCCAACGTTGGCCTCACCGCGAAAGCCGTCGGTGCCAAAGTACTTCATGCGCTCTCCTTACAAAATAGGGGCGAACAGATTGCCTGTCCGCCCCAAAATGGTACTCGATTATCTGCGCTACCAGAAAAACCCTACGCCGACGCGCTGTCGCGAGCCGCCTGGCATGTAGGAGTCTGACGCAGCGTAAGCGGCTTGTCCCCCGCCTCGGCCGACGTGGTCAGCGTATACGTGATCGTCGTCGTCTCGCCAGCATGCAGGTCAACGGTGCCCGAATAGAAGGGGATTCCATGCCACGTAGCGGCGCCAAGACCAAACTGGGTGCCCTCGACGGTCAGATCAGTAATGTTGCCGCCCGTCGGGGCAAACAGTGAGACATTCAGACGCTCGTCGTCACGCGCGGCATCGGGTGCGCTCGCCGCAACGTAGTCGGGCAGCTTGCCAGCCTCCTCCTGCGTCATGATGTTCGTCAGGGTAACGGTGATGCGATAGGAGCACGTGCCGTCACCGTTCTTGATGCCCTGGCCAATCTGCGTATCGGCGTTCAGATACCAGTCGAGCTTGGAGAAGCTCAGGTTGTTAAAGTAAACGCCGGCAACAGGATCGGCACTCGGGTCATCCGGATCGGGCAGCGAAGCGTCAATGCCCGTCTCTTTGATGGCATCCTGCTCATCATCGTTTCTCATCCACGCGATCAGGCGGCCCTCTTCGGCACCGCGCTCAACGGCGCTGACAAGCTTCGTAACATCGACATCGCCGATACCGCCAAGGATCTTGTCGAAGGCAGCGCTGGCGACGGATGCAAAGATGCCGTCCGACTCCTCGACCGGATAGTTCCAGTACACATCGTGCATGAGGGCCTTTGCGGCGTTGGTGCCGTCGACAACCGTTCCGTCGGGCAGCGAGACATTACCGACCAGGCCCAGCAGATACTGCAGGAACACCGGGTCGATACCGATGACGCCATCAACGTCCTGTCCATACTGGGACTTCCACAGCGCGGCGACACGCTGCGAGTTGCGGGGCCAATCAGGCGAATAGGTATTGCCCGAGTTGTACAGGTTACTGTGGTTGCCGAACAGCGCCTCATCCTCTTCGTCGACGCTCTCGACTGCCTCATCCTCGCTGAGTCCAATGCGGGGAACAAACTCGCCAATCGACATCTGGCCGTCAGTGACCGAAATCAGGCCCTGCGAACCGCCAAAGCCGCCGCAAGCACGAATCTCGACGTTGTTCATGGCGTACATAAGGTAGTTGCGCGTCTGGCCGTTGGCGCCGAGCATCTGGGGGAGGACGGGGGCGACCTTCTCCGCCGCGTCAACCGCGCCGTTGAGGGTGGCAAAGCCGTCCTTGGCCTTATCGACCAGCTCGGTCACCTGGGAAATATGAGTATCGCCAATGCCCTGGACCTTCTCGTTGGCGCTCTTGAACACCTTCGAGCTGCTGGAAAGCGAATCGGCGACCGCCTGCAGCGCGGACACGTTAATCATGCCGTCCTGGAACAGCTTGCCGGGCGTAGCCTGCGAAAGGTTATCGGCCATGGGAACCAGCGCATTGCTCGAGACATCGGACAGGGCGTCAATCATGGTGCGGGCTGCGTTGATGTCACTGCCATACACCGGGATAAACGAAGCCGCCGTCCACAGCGGGCTCGAAGTCTCCGCCTTCATGCTGTCGCAGAGCTCATCGATCTTCTTCGCGTCGTCAGGCAGCGTCGAAAAATCGCCCGACGTGACCTTGTCCTTAAGGCCACCGACGATCTCGACAGCCTCCTTCGCTTCGCTCTTTACGGTCTTTGCCGAGTTAAGCAGCATAAAGCCGCTTGCGCCAAGCGCAACGAGAAGCACCGCGACTACAGCGGCAATAATGGCGCCGGTGTGACGCTTTTTGCGCTCGCCCTTGCGATGGCGATGACGGACCAGACCGTCAGAGGTCGAACTCGACGAAGCATCGCTACCGTAGTTCAAGCCAAAATCGTAATAATCTTCCTTGGAACCCGAGCCCGCAAACTCGGCACCGCTATCATCCAGGCGGGCGAACGTGCCAGTCTCGGAGGCGCCGGTGTAGATCGTGCCAAGGTTACCCGTAAGCCCCGCGCCACCGGCAGAGGGAGTATTGTTGGCGGCCTTGCCGGCATTAACGTTGCCGGCAGCATTCGCGGCGTTGGCAGCACCTGCGTTGTTCGCAGGCACCGAAGGAGCCCCGCTCGGCTGCGACGCGGAGGTTGCACCGCCCGCAAAGACATTCCCTCTTGCACGGCCGGTCTTTTTTGCCTTTTGAGACTGCTCGTACAGAGCGGTGAACATCGCCGTCTCGCCCGGGGACACGCGCTTACCGGAACCGCCCTGTCCAGCGCCGCCCGGCGTGCCGGCCTTACCAGCCCCGTTCGGACGCGGCGGAACTGCAGGACGGCCGCTATCGCTGCCCTTAAAGTGATTACCAGCCATAAAGAAATCCTCGCAATTGAGTCGCAATGAAAAAGTCCATAACGTTACTAGTTTATGGCATTTTGAGCATCGACAGCTAAACTCCAGACACGGACGTCAATTGGCGAAAATGCGGCACAACACCTTTTCCGTCTTGGCGGCGGCGTCAACTACACCGTGAGGAACATCATCACGATGATCATGGCAAAGCCGATAAGGTCGGTCGGCAAAAACACCGTACCCAGCATAACGGCGCTGGTGATGGTCGCCGAAACCGGCTCCACAGTTCCGATGAGGCTCGCACGTACCGAGCCGATGTCCTTAACGCCCTGCATATAGAGCATGTAAGCAAAAAACGAGCCGATAACCACGAACACCGCGAGCGCCTCGACGCCGGCAGCGTCGAGCGCCGGCATATGCGCCCAGGGCTGCACGAAGACGCACGAGACCACGCCCGCCGTGAGCATTGCCGAACCCGTGACGATGGGGCTGCCGTATTCGGGCAGGATCTTGGCGGGAATCACCGCCATACACGCGGCGCTGACCGCACACATAAGACCTGCTGCCAGGCCAAGCGGCGAAATAATCAGGCTGGTAGGGTCGCCGCCGGTGGCAATTAAAAAGGTTCCACCCAGAGCCAGGCCAATGCCGATGACTTCGCGAGTACGCGGCATGCGGCGATCGGTCACGCAGGCGTAGCCCATGATGATAACGAGCTGCAGGCACTGGAGCACCGTCGCGGTTCCGGCGTTCGTCAGGCGCACGGCCGAAAGATAGCAAAACTGGTTGAACAGCAGGCCAAAGGCGGTAAAGAGCAGCAGCTGCTTGCGATCGGCGGGTGTGGTCCAGAGCTTAACCAGGCGCTCGCGGTCGCGCGTAACAACCACGGCCATAAAGAGTAGACCGGCGAGAATCTGACGCACGCTCATAAGCCACAAGGTGTCGACGTGGTAGGTATCGAACAGAAAGCTCGCGCTGGTGCCCGAGAAGCCCCAAAACGAACCGCCCACCAGCGTAGCCAAGACGCCCGTGATCATCTTGCGCGACGACGCATCGTTAAGGCGCTCGCGCCAGGCGCGACGGGTGTTGCGGCTGAGCTCGTCGGTGCCCTCGGGCACATCAATGTTCGATATATCGGTCATCGGCACCGAAGCCCCTGCGCCTTCGACCTGCTCGACACACTCTTTGCTCATTCCACTCCCCCGAAACAGTCTGGAAGCAATTCGGCTTACCTTACCACGGCGAAGTCACCAGCTGGAGGCTTGTCCGCTTATCGGTAGGACAATTCCGCAGGCGTCTTTCCATAGCTCGATACCGCAAGGGCCTTGCATTATGCGACAGCCAAATCGCGGCAGCAGGCTCTTTTGAAATGGATATGGCAAAGCCCCCGAATTCCACAATGTAAGCGATTTTTAAAAATGTTCTTGCCACCGAGTTCAGGCTCCGTTATATTATCCCTTGCGCGCTTGCGCACCCTTGATCGGGCGTTTAGCTCAGGGGGAGAGCGCTTCCCTGACACGGAAGAGGTCAGAAGTTCAAATCTTCTAACGCCCACCAAATGTTCGCAGCTCAGAGGCTATGTCCTCTGGGCTGTTTTGTTTTGCTACCAAGCACGCCGTCAAATATGCCACCAAATATTGATCCAAGGTCCCCGTAGAGGTGCCGGCAGATTGCATACGTTCTGGCCGACCGTGACCGCAACATGTTGGTCAAGCATAATCTTTTGGATTCTTTTGGCGTGAGCGGCTTGGTTTTGGTAGGATTTGTCGGCGGCTTGACTAAGGGGGTTTTATAACTGCCATGCAGGTAGCCGTGTTGGTAACGTTTTACCGACTTGCCAAGAACCCCTCATAATTAATGCGTCTGCAAAATGACTAATTGCTTTGACCTGCTGAAACACTATATGTTGTGTTTGACCTAAAAAAAGAATACAGGATATAGATGCCTCTTTGTCGTATGATAGATGGCGGACAGAGAACGAGAACCTTATTCGCCCCATTTGGATAGATCTTTGAGCCCCTTGATTGGCTGCGAGGATTGTCCGCATGAGGGACTATGGTTATCGAGAACACAGATTGCGCGACGGCGCCGCAAGACAGGGGCACGCCCTGCCGGGCATCGTTTGGCTCTGAAGCGCAATGAGACTACGACGCGAAAGAGGCAAGAGGATGAAGATCATCAAGCGCAGCGGCACCGAGGTTGTCTTTGACATCGATAAGATCGTCAATGCCATCCGTGCCGCAAACTTGGAGGTCGAGGAGAGCTCTCGTCTTACCGACCGCCAGGTGGTTTACGCGGCACAAAACGTCGCCGAGGCATGCGAGAACGCGGGCCACACTGTTTCGGTCGAGGAGATTCAGGATTTGGTCGAGGACGAGATCATGCGTCTCGACTGCTACGAGGTTGCCCGCCACTACATCATCTATCGCTATGTTCAGAGCCTGAAGCGCCAGAAGAACACGACCGATGACAAGATCCTGTCGCTGATCGAGTGCAACAACGAAGAGGTTAAGCAGGAGAACTCCAACAAGAACCCGACCGTCAATTCCGTTCAGCGCGATTATATGGCCGGCGAGATCTCCAAGGACCTGACCCAGCGTGTGCTGCTGCCCCAGGAGATTGTGGATGCTCACAATGAGGGTCTGATTCACTTCCATGATTCGGACTACTTTGCCCAGCACATGCATAACTGCGACCTGGTGAACCTGGAGGATATGCTCCAGAACGGTACTGTTATTTCGGGCACGCTGATCGAGAAGCCGCACAGCTTCTCGACTGCCTGCAACATCGCGACGCAGATCATCGCTCAGGTTGCTTCCTCCCAGTACGGTGGCCAGTCGATTTCGCTGACCCATCTTGCCCCGTTCGTCGAGGTGAGCCGTCAAAAGATTCGCGGCGAGGTCGCCCGCGAGCTCGAGGAGCTTGGCGTTTCCGCATCTCCCGAAAAGGTCCGCGAGGTTGTTGAGGACCGCCTGCGTGACGAGATCCGTCGCGGCGTTCAGACGATTCAGTATCAGGTCGTGACCCTTATGACCACGAATGGCCAGGCGCCGTTCGTGACGGTCTTTATGTATCTCAATGAGGCCCGTACGCCCCAGGAGAAGCACGACCTTGCCATGATTGTGGAGGAGACGCTTCGTCAGCGCTATGAGGGCGTTAAGAACGAAGCCGGCGTGTGGATCACCCCGGCGTTCCCCAAGCTCATCTACGTGCTCGAGGACGATAACGTTCACGAGAATTCCCCGTACTTCTACCTGACCCAGCTGGCTGCTAAGTGCACCGCCAAGCGCATGGTGCCCGACTACATCTCCGAGAAGAAGATGCGCGAGCTCAAGCTGTCGAAGGGCGAGACCGCGGGCAACGGCGACTGCTATACCTGCATGGGTTGCCGCAGCTTCCTGACGCCCGACCGCTCCGGTAACGGATTTAACAACGTGGCCAACGCGCTGAACTATGACCCGAACAAGCCCAAGTACTACGGTCGCTTTAACCAGGGCGTTGTGACCATCAACCTGCCCGATGTCGCGCTGAGCTCGCATCAGGACATGGATAAGTTCTGGAAGATCTTCGACGAGCGCCTTGAGCTGTGCCACCGCGCCCTGCTGTGCCGTCATGAGCGTCTGATGGGTACGCTTTCGGATGCCGCACCGATTCTTTGGCAGTACGGTGCCCTCGCCCGCCTGAAGAAGGGCGAGACGATCGACAAGCTGCTCGTGGGCGGTTACTCCACCATTAGTCTGGGTTATGCCGGCCTGTATGAGTGCGTCAAGTACATGACGGGCCACAGCCACACCGAGAAGGAGGGCACGCCCTTTGCCATGGCCGTCATGCAGCGCATGAACGACAAGTGCGCCGAGTGGAAGGCTGCGAGCGACATCGATTTCTCGCTGTACGGCACGCCGTTGGAGTCGACGACCTACAAGTTCGCCAAGTGCCTGCAACGTCGCTTTGGCATTATCCCGGGCGTGACGGACAAGGGCTACATCACCAACAGCTACCACGTCCACGTGTCCGAGGAGATTGACGCCTTCGATAAGCTTAAGTTTGAGGGCATGTTCCAGCAGCTTTCGCCGGGCGGTGCCATCTCCTACGTCGAGGTTCCCAACATGCAGGACAACCTAAAGGCTGTCATTCGCGTGATGCAGTACATCTACGACAACATCATGTACGCCGAGCTCAACACCAAGAGCGACTACTGCCAGGTGTGCGGCTACGACGGTGAGATCAAGATTGTCGAGGATGACGGCAAGCTGGTGTGGGAGTGCCCCAACTGCGGCAATCGTGACCAGGAGAAGATGAATGTCGCCCGTCGCACGTGCGGCTACATCGGTACCCAGTTCTGGAACCAGGGTCGAACCGAGGAGATCCGCGACCGCGTGCTGCATCTCTAATAATCATCCCAGGCTGCCCCGTAGCGAGGCCCCGGACCTTTACTCGCTATTTCGGACAGTCCTGGCTCACGACGGAGGCGCCACTGGCGCCTCCTGTTCGTGCGGAACTCATATCGAGCAAAGGTCCGGGGCCTCGCTACGGGGCAGCCAAGTTGACGTAGCTGAGATGCAGCTCGTGGTCTGCTCACTCCTCGAAGTTCTTGGCGGAAATGAGTTGACTTGCAGCAACGCTTTGCTTGCGATGGCGGTTGAGTTGCAACAAGGTTTTTATTGGACCTCGAACCCTATACTCGATGTTCGCTTCGTTCATTGAGTTACCCTTTGCATGAGGCCGGGACATATCGTCCCGCCCGCAGTTTCGCAGGCCGAAGGCCGAGAATGTTTGAGGACGGGATGATATGTCCCGGCCTCCCGGGAGAGTTACCTATGAATTACGCGAACATTAAGTATTTCGACATTGCTGATGGGGAAGGCGTTCGTACTTCTCTGTTTGTGAGCGGGTGCCGTCGTGGGTGCAAGAACTGCTTTAACTCTGTCGCGTGGGACTTTGCTGCGGGCGAGCCGTTCGATCGTGCCGTCGAGGACAAGATTATCGAGAGCCTCGACCATCCCTTTATCGATGGCCTGACGATTCTGGGCGGCGAGCCTATGGAGCCCGAGAATCAGACGGGGCTCGTTGAGTTTGTCGAGCGTGTTCGTGCTGCTTATCCCGCGGGGTCGGGCAAGACCATTTGGTGCTTTACCGGCGACGTGCTCGAGGAGCTTATGCCGGGTGGCCGTCATCATACCGAGGTGACGGACCGTATCCTTGTCTGCCTCGATATGTTGGTGGATGGCCCGTTTGTTCAGGATCTGTACGATATCTCATTGCGTTTTAGAGGCTCGAGTAACCAGCGTGTGATCGATATGAACGCCACGCGCGCCCGTGCTGAGCGCGAGGGCGTTGCGCTTTGCGACGCTGTGGAGCTTTGGCGGGACGATCCGGTCTATTCGACCCATACTATGTAGCTTGTGGCCGATGCCAAAGGGCGTGGTACCATAGCGCGAACGTGAAATCGGAAAAGTGAGGCCCAGATGGTCGATCAAGAAAAAGTCGAGGCCGCCATTAAGCTATTGCTTGAGGGCATAGGCGAGGACCCAACTCGTGAGGGCCTGCTGGAGACCCCGGCGCGCGTTGCCCGTATGTATGGTGAGATCGCTGGCGGTATGGGCCAGAGTGCCGAGGAGCACCTGTCCAAAACCTTTGCCGTCGCTTCGAACGATTTGGTTATCGAGCGCGACATTACGTTTTACTCGCTGTGCGAGCACCATCTGCTGCCGTTTTATGGCAAGGCTGCGATCGGCTATATCCCTAACGGTCGGGTGGCTGGGCTTTCCAAGCTCGCCCGCACGGTTGAGGTTTATGCCCGTCGTCTGCAGCTGCAGGAGCAGCTGTGTGCGCAGGTTGCCGACGCTCTCATGGATTATCTCGCTCCCCAGGGAGCGATTGTGCTCATGGAAGCTGAGCATATGTGCATGACCATGCGCGGCGTGCAAAAGCCCGGCACCAAGACCGTGACGCTCGCTCGTCGCGGCGTCTTTGAGGCCGATCCGGCGCTCGAGGAGCGATTCTTTAGGATGCTGGGACGCTAACTATGAGAGTCGTCAACGACTTTACATCGAATACTGACGAGGGAACGCCGCGTCGCGGTTTTATGGCTTCGGGCCTGGCGCCTTTTGGTGCCATGCCTCGCATTGATTACATCTGTGCCAACGGCCTGTTCCGGCGGCACCTGGGCAGCATTGCACAGTTGGAATCGGGGCGCATCTTCTGCCGCCACGGTATTGACCACCTGCTGGATGTCGCTCGCATTATGTGGATCAAGAATCTCGAGGAACAGCTCGAATTTGACCGCGAGGTCATCTACGCCACGGCACTTCTTCACGATATCGGCAAAGATGAACAGTATGAATCGGGTATATCCCATGATGTTGCAAGCGAACGCGTCGCTGATGCGATTCTCGGCGGTATGCCCGATGACGTAGCGTTTGAGCCGGCCGATGCCGCAGCCATTAAGACGGCCATTCTGGGCCATCGAAAGCTGCGCGTGAACAGCCAACCGCTCGAGCGCCTGCTCTATGCAGCCGACAAAGCGTCGCGCGCCTGCTTTGCATGCCCCGCGCGCAATGCTTGCAACTGGAGCGATGATAAAAAGAACCTGTCGATTCGCGTGTAGTTAGTTTACGCGGTCGGGGTTCTAAACGAAGGAGACGATCGCGATGAGCAACAAGAAACTGCCCGAGAATGCAACCAAGACTGAAGGCGCCGAGCTCGCCCGCCGTGGAAGGGGCGAAATATCCACCGCAACGGCGGTTCCCCACGTGAGCTATGACGATCTGCGCCATGCTGACCGCATTACTATCGACGGTCTCGAGGTCTTTGCCAACCACGGCGTGTATCCCGAAGAGAACGCGCTGGGCCAGAAGTTCATCGTGTCCTTGGTGCTCTATGCCGACCTGCGTGCAGCGGGGGAGCACGATAACCTGGACGCTTCGATTGACTACGGCTCGGTGTGCCACGATGTCGATGGCTATCTGCGCGAGCATACGTTTAAACTCATCGAGGCGGCAGCCGAGGGTGTGGCCCAGATGCTGCTGCGTCGTTACCCCTTGCTGCTTGGCGTGCGTGTTAAGCTCGATAAGCCTTGGGCTCCCGTCGGTCTTCCCCTGGCAAGCTGCGGCGTCGAGATCGAGCGCGTGCGCTAGTCGACGCTAGAGCTTGTTGAGGGGCGGCTGCTTGAGCCGCTGCGACAGAGCTCTATTGTTGGGGCAGTATGTGTCGAGCAGGACGTGGAACCGCTGGTTGTGGCTCGGCTCGAGCAGGTGGACGAGCTCGTGGGCGACAACCATGTCAAGGCACTCGACGGGGTAGGCGGCAAGTTCTCGTGCGATGCGAATGGCGCCGGTTTTGGGCGTGCATGATCCCCAGCGCGTTTTCATGCTGCGCGCGGAAACGCGGGAAACGGCGACACCCATTGCGATTTCGTACGCGCGCACCATATCGCGCAGCGCCGTGGTGACCTCGGATGCATAGAGCTGGTCGATGCGGGTCTGGAGCTCATCGGACGTCAGGCCGTCGAGGGTTGCGCGCCGCTTGGCCTGTGGGCGTTCGTTCGATTTGTCGGCACCCATAAAACTTGCGAAGGTGGCCTGCTTGGGCCGCGGTGCGGGTGATGCAAAGTTGCAATCGAGCGCATCTTGTACCGTGATGGGCTTGCCCCAAAGTGCAATGATGGACGAGGGGCTGAGCGGCTCTCGTGCCGTCGCCTGACGTTGCTCGCGCTGGGCAAGTCGACTGATAATCCAGGCGCTGCTGCGCTTCACAAACGCTTCGATACGCTCGCGGCTGGCGCCGAGCGGTGCACTGGCGTGGACCTCACCGCTCGATGTGACGCGTAGGTTGAAGTTCTTGACGCGCTTTTTGGTAACGACGACGGGGATGGGCGTCCCATCCGGTCGGGATACGGAAATCGTAAACTGCTGCGTCAAAAGCGGTCCTTCAGATTGGGGACGGGCCGGCATGTCGACCGTTCGGCATGTCGGCCCGCTCAAGGGATGTGAAATTAATAACGCTCAAAGAAGGCAAGCGCGTTGTCGCTGCAGAGCTTCTGCATCACGGTCTTGCCAAAGTGCTTGGAGAGCATGTTCTGGAACTCGGGCATCTTGCTGGCGTCGGAGAGGAAAGCGGGCACCGCGGCACCGTCCCAGTCGCCGCCGAGCGCGATGACATTTTCGCCACCCAGGTCAAGCCAGTGCTCGATATGTGCCGCCAGCTGGTCGAAGGTGACGTCTGCGGCTGTCTTGTCGGTTGCGTCGTTGGATAGGAACTCGCTGCAGTAGTTGAGGCCGACGATGCCACCCATGTCGCGAATGGTGCGGAACTGGTCGTCGGTAAGGTTGCGCTTAACGCCGCAAACTGCGCGGGAGTTGGAGTGGCTGGCGACGAAGGGGCGCGTGGCGTGGGCGACAACCTCGTCAAAGCACTCATCGTTGAGGTGGGAGACGTCGAGCACCATGCCGGCGTGCTCCATCTGCGTAAGCGCCTCGATGCCGGCGGCGGTGAGGCCGGCGTGGGTGTCGTGGCCGCTCGCGAGCGGTCCCTGCGCGTTCCAGCTGAGTGATGACATGAGTACGCCCAAGCTCTTGAGCACCTCGATCAGCGCGGGGTCCTCGGCAAAGAACGTGGCGTTTTCGATGGTGTGGATGCAGGCGACCTTGCCATCTTTGAGCGCAGGGCGAATGTCTGCCGCGCTGCGTACGTTGACCATGCGGTCGTGGTTGAGCATTGCCTGGCCGCTCATGTGCGCCATGATCTGCGCCTGGAAGCGCGCGGCGTGGGCGGTGGGAATCTCGTCGGGGACAAACGTGGCGAAGCACTGTGCCCACGGCGTGTTGCCGATCTTCGCGAGCGAGATGGCGCAGGCGTTACCCTCGATGAGGTCGAAATCTTGCGGATGCGTTTCGTCGCCGGGGAAATAACCGTCGGTGCCGGCGGTAAAGCGCAGGTCGAGATCGAGCGTGGCCCAGCCGATTCGGTCGGCGGTGTCGCAGTGTAGGTCAAATACGGGATATGCCATGGTTCCTCCGGTTGCAGCGTTTCTTTGCAAACTGTCATTGAATTGTATGACTAGGGTATAGTTAGCGCCATATGTTCACGGCGGCCCGCGTTGTGCGCCGCCCTTATCACGGAGGTTACCATGTCCAACCAGGGCAAGAAGGTCAAGACCCATTATCGCGGCACGCTCGATGACGGCACGCAGTTCGATAGCTCCTACGATCGCGGCGAGCCGCTGGAGTTCACCTGCGGCGCCGGTCAGATGATCAAGGGCTTCGACGCCGCTGTTGTCGACATGCAGGTGGGCGAGAAGAAGACCGTGCACATTCCTGCCGCCGATGCCTACGGCGAGCACAATCCCGAGATGGTTATTACCTTCCCGGCCGAACAGGTTCCCAACATCGAGCAGATCGAGAAGGGCATGAAGCTTTTCCTGTCCACGCCGAGCGGTATGCCCGTTCCCGCCGTCGTCATTGACGTGACGCCCGAGGCCGTGACGCTCGATGCCAACCACGAGCTTGCCGGCAAGGACCTCAACTTTGATATCGAGCTCGTCGAGGTCGAGGGTTAGAGCATGCCTGAGCGCTTGGTTTCGACGACATGCTTGGGAAATCTCAACGATCCGTCTTATGAACTTCTGCTTCGCCGGAAGCTGGGCGGCGTCTTTGAAGTTGACGAGCTACTGCTCGATTGGGACCAGGCTGATGTATGCGCGTTTGTGGGCGTGACGGAGCTGGGGCGCACGATCGATGTTCGGCTGGATACTGCCGACGGCGGTCGTTTTGTCGACGGCGACGTGCTCGCCGTCGACCGTTCGGGCGTGGTGCCCGTGGCGGTTGTCGTGCGCCTGCGCAGCGCCGAGGTTTATTTGGTCGAAGTTGACCGCATGGACCCGATTGCGCTCGCGCATGCGTGCTGGGAGATCGGCAACATGCATGCGCCGCTCTTCCGAGGCGACTCGGACGAGCATACCATGCGCATGTATACGCCGGTGCAGCCTGTTTTGGGCCGCATGCTCCGGGGTGTCGAGGGTGTTCGGCTCTCGGTGGTCACACGCGAGTTCGATGCCAGCCGGCGCTTTGCGTCGAGTGCGGCGGAGGTCGTCGTGAGCATGGCTCCAGACTTTACCATCGTAAAAAAGGTGCGCGGCTAAGCGCGCGTATGCGCAAGATGGGCTTTGAGGGGCGACCAATCAAGGTCCGTCTTGCTGTTGATAGGAGGCTTTGGGGAAGCATATGGGTCTTGAGGGAATCAAACTGATTGCATGCGATTTGGACGGCACGTTGCTGCATCCGGGGGAGCGCGAGCTGCGTTCCGAGGCCTTTGAGCTTATCGATGAGCTGCATCGTCGCGGTATCGTGTTTATGCCGGCGAGTGGCCGTCAATATGCGAGCTTGCGCTACCTGTTTGCCCCGGTGGCCGATGAGCTCACCTATGTATGCGAAAACGGAACCCTGGTGATGAGCGAGGGGCGTGCCGTTGTCAAGCGCTCTATGGAGCGTAGCCTTGCTATGGCTATCGCGAATGCCGTGGTTGCGTATCCCCATACCGACGTGACCCTTTCGTGTGAGGGGCACATCTACGCCATGAGCGGTAACGATGCGTTCGTCGACCATTTGCGCTATGTGGTCCACTGCGATGTGGCGGTGGTCGACCGTCCCGAGGACATCGACGAGGATGTCATTAAGATTGGCTTCCAGACGCCCGAGGTGGATTATCCGGCAGCCCGGGAGTATTTCGAGCGCCTCTTTAGCGATCGTGTCGAAGTGATGACGTCGGGAACCGCATGGACGGACTTGATCGGTTTCGGTTCGGGCAAGGGCTCCGCGCTTGCCGATTACGGTCGTGCCCTGGGTATTTCGCCCGATGAGATGATGGCTTTTGGCGACAATGAGAACGATCGCGACATGCTCAACGTCGTGGGCCATTCCTATCTGATGGAGAGCTGCAACCCCACCATGCGTGGCGTCAACGACCGCGTCCGTTACGTGCGCACGGTCGAAGAAGAGCTGCGTCGTCTGCTCGCCGAGTAAGTTTTCGGGACATACCTAGAAATCTACTTTTTGTTGCAGAGTGCGGAAAGGTGGATTTTAAGGCATGTTCCAAACGTCTACCGGCAATCGGGGCAGAGACCCTCGAAGATGGTGTAGTGCGACGTGACGTGCCAGCCGATTTGCTCGGATGCTTTGGCGTCGAGCTGTGCATCGAAGGGGAGTGGTACGTCGATGACGCGGCTGCACGAGGTGCAGATGATATGCGCATGCGGCTCGACGGTGCGATCGAAGCGGCTGCCGCCCGGCGTCTTGATGGAGAGGATTTCGCCGGCGTCGGCCAAGAGATTGAGATTGCGGTAGACCGTACCGCGGCTGATTTTGTCATCCTGCGCGCGCACGACGTTGTAGATTTCGTCGGCGGTGGGATGGTTATAGCTTTGGCGCACGGCGTCAAGAACCAGCTTTCGCTGCTTGGTATTCCTTCTTTGCACCGCCATGCGCCTCGCCTCTTTTCTATTAACGGTCGTAGGTAAATGATACCGTATTTAGCACACAATACTAATAATGAGGAGTGAAACTGTCTTCATTGGCAAGTGGGGCTCGGGCCTGGGCATCTACGAGGCGAAAACGCGTTCCCATGCGCTCGTAGGAGGCATGAAGTGCCTCGAGATGAGATAGGATATTTGCCGGAGCTCCCTGTATCTCCATCTCGACTGAGCCGTCTTCCATGTTACGCACCCAGCCGGTGAGTGCGCGTGCCTGCGCGAGGTTGGTGTTGGTAAAGCGAAAACCAACGCCTTGGACTTGCCCCGCCCAGCGCAGGAAATAGCGCAGGGGAGTGTCTTGAGTGGCCTCGTCGCTTGCGAGCACGGTAAGCCTGCGGCGCAGCTCGAGCTCGACGTTTGATGGTTTTTGAGGCTCTCGACTGCCGCCGGTGACGCTGGAGAAGAACGTATCGAAGAGGCCCATCGCTATGCCTGCTTGCCTGCGTCGGCCGGGAAGGTTATGCCGGCCTGCTGACGCACGGCATCCATGATGCGTAGTGAGACGAGCGTGACATCGCGGTAGTGGCCAAGCTCGTGGCGTCCCGCCGGGGTCTCCCAAATCTCTTCCTTGACGTTATCGATGCCGCCGATGGCGGTGATGAAGTCCGTGAGCTCGTATTCCATAGTGTTGCTCGATTTGGGCAGGTCGAGCACGCGGCCGTTATCGCCCTGTTCGCGCGGCGCCTCGGTCGCCGAGCCGCGTACGACGTCGCCGCGATAGTCGATGCGGACGTTGCGGGGCGTGGACAGATGGTCGATCTGGATAGTGCCACGCTCGCCTTCGATCTGCGAGGGCAGTAGGTCATTCGTAATTTTGGAGTGCGCGAGCTCGACGGAGATTCGGCCACCGCCGTAGCTGGCGAGGATGGAACCGCAGCCGTCGATGGGGCCGTGCGTGAGCTGTCGCGTGGTGGGGTCGAGCAGAGTAGCCATGCTCGTAAGGCCGGAGGGCATGCCGAAAATCTCGACCATGGGCTCGACGGTGTAGACGCCAATATCCATGAGGGAACCCGATGCCATATTGCAGTCGAAGATATTGGTGGCGCGTCCCGCGAGAATCTCGTTGTAGCGCGAGGAATACTTGCCAAAGCGCAATGAGGCGCGGCGGATGGGGGCGATTTCACCCAAGGCGTCCTCGATGGCGTGGAAGGCGGGATCGTGGAGGGGACGCATGGCCTCGAGGGCCACGACACCAGCTGCCTCGGCAGCGCGGAAGACCTCAAGCGCTTGCGCCTCGGTGGCGCAGAAGGGCTTTTCGACGATAACGTGCTTACCGCCGGCGATGCAGGCGAGCGCCTGTTCGTGATGGAGTGCATTGGGGCTGCCGATGTAGACGGCGTCGACGTCGTTGGCGGAAGCGAGCTCGTCGAGTGCGGTGAAGTTACGCTCGCCGCCGTGCTTAGCGGTGAAGGCGGCGCCGCGATCAGCATCGCGCGAGAGCGTGCCCACAAACGCAGCTTGGTCGTTGGCGTTGACGACCTGGATAAAGTCGTCGGTAATCATGGATGTGCCGATGGTCGCGATGCGCAGCATACGTCCCCCTTGCGTTGTTTGGTCTACAGGATGAGTGTAGCGCGTGGGGATATAAAACTGCGCGAAAACGATATTACAGGTCGCTCTCGCTAAAGCCGGTGTCGATATCGAGGTTGCCGCCGTCGGCCGCCGTGGTGGCGAGCTCATCGCAGCGCTCGTTGAGCTCATGACCGGCGTGACCCTTAACCCAGATGAATTCAACCTTATGCTTGCTTTTGGCGGTGAGTAGGCGCTCCCACAGGTCGCGGTTCTTGACGGGCTGCTTGTTGGCGGTTTTCCATCCGCGTTTTTTCCAGCCGTCGATCCAGTGCTTGTTAAAGGCGTTGACGACGTACTGCGAATCGGAATGGACTTCGACCTCGCAGGGGCGGTTGAGTGCCTCGAGCGCCACGATAACGGCCATGAGCTCCATGCGGTTGTTGGTGGTCTTGGCGTAACCGCGCGAAAGCTCGGAGGTAAAGGTCTTGCCGGCGGGGTTGGTGTAATTGAGCACGGCGCCGTAGCCGCCGCGTCCCGGATTCGATCGGGCCGAGCCGTCGGTGTAGATGATGACCTTCACATGGTTCCTTTCGTTGGACGCTTCTCGTGTGGGTGTCCATTGTAGCGCCGCGTTCGCCGAGGGCTAGCAATCTACCGTTTCTACCCCGTCCCCAGATGGCTGACTTTCGCGGATGATGCGGTCGAGCTCATCGAGATATTGCTGCAGCAGGGGAGAGGGCCTGCGCTCGTCGTGCATGATATAACCCACGTGCATCGTCGGGGCGTCTGCCAGCGGGATCGACGCCATGCCCCATTGCATTTCGTTAGAGAGGACACCGGTCGATAGCGTGTAGCCGTTCGAGGTGATAAGCAGGTTGGTGAGCGTGCCGCGGTCGGACACGCGGATGTTGCGGTCACAGGGAATGTAGCTAAAGGGTTCCTCGGCGTAATAGAAGGAGTTCGAGGTGCCCTGCTCAAAGCTGTAGCGGGTGTAGGGCGTTAGGTCGGCAAGGGACAGTTGCGGGCGGCGGGCGAGCGGGTGGCGTTCGCTTACGAATACGTGGACCTTTGCGTCAAAGAGGGGGTGGAAGCTCGCGCGCGCATCGGCAAAAGCCTTCTGCAGAACGCGGGCGTTAAAGTCGTCCAGATACAGGATGCCGATGTCGCTGCGAAACGCGCGGACGTCATCGATGATCTGCGATGTGGTGGTCTCGCGCATGATGAACTCGAACTTGCTGTCGCGGCAGCGCTCGACCACGTTGACAAAGGCCTCGACCGAAAAGGCGTAGTGCTGGGCGGAAATGGCGAGGCGGGCTTGCGGGGTGCCGCCGTCCTCGTAGCGTGCCTCGAGCATGTCGGCCTGCTCTACGACCTGGCGCGCATAGCCCAAAAGCTCGGTGCCGTCGTTGGTGAGCGTGACGCCGCGGCTGGAGCGCGTAAAGATCTCCAGATGGAGCTCCTGTTCCAGGCTTTTGACGGCGTTTGAGATGTTGGATTGAGCGGTATAGAGGCGCTGGGCTGCGGCGTTGATTGAGCCGGACTCTGCCACGGCGATCAGAAAACGAAGCTGCTGAAGGGTCATCGGCGCCATCCTTTCGATTGATATCTATAAAACAGATAACAGGTTAGCGCTTTTAAGTGATTGACCGAGGGAAACAATGCTCGTACTATTCAAAACACACAAAGGCGGTAGGTAATTAAGCCAACCACGGAACCGGGATGCGAAAGGAGGCCCGCATATGAATTGCTTACCAAGACGAATGCCGGGCTCCTGTTTGCGCCCGTTGGCGTGATCAGGAGACAGCGACTTACTTCTCTCTTTTTATTTACTTTTGTTCGATCAAGGAGATCAGCATGAGCCAGTTCATCAACAACCCCGAGCACACCTTTGGTTTCGACACCCTGCAGCTGCACGTTGGCCAGGAGAGCGCCGATCCCGCATCCGACTCCCGTGCCGTGCCTATCTACCAGACCACGAGCTATGTGTTCCGTAACTCCCAACACGCCGCCGACCGCTTTGGTCTTGCCGACGCCGGTAACATCTACGGCCGCCTGACCAACTCCACCCAGGGCGTCTTCGAGGACCGTATCGCCGCACTCGAGGGTGGCGTGGCAGGCCTTGCCGTCGCCTCCGGTGCCGCTGCCATCACCTATACCCTGCAGTCTCTTGCCCAGGCCGGTGACCACGTGGTGGCCCAGAAGACCATCTACGGTGGCTCCTACAACCTGCTGGAGCATACGCTCTCCCAGTTTGGCGTCGAGACCACGTTTGTCGATGCCCATAACCTGGAAGAGGTTGAGGGTGCCATCAAGGACAACACCACGGTCATCTATCTCGAGACGCTCGGCAACCCCAACTCCGACATCCCCAACATCGACGCCATCTCCGCGATCGCCAAGAAGCACGGTCTGCCGGTTGTCGTCGACAACACCTTCGGCACCCCGTATCTGTTCCGTCCGCTGGAGCATGGTGCCAACATCGTCGTCCACTCCGCAACCAAGTTCATTGGCGGCCACGGCACCTCGCTGGGCGGTGTGATCGTCGACGGCGGTAACTTCGATTGGAAGGCGAGCGGAAAGTACGCCCAGATCGCTGAGCCCAACCCCTCCTACCACGGTGTTTCGTTTGCCGAGGCTGCCGGTCCCGCCGCCTTCGCAACCTATGTCCGCGCTATCCTGTTGCGTGACGAGGGCGCCTGCATTAGCCCGTTCAACGCCTGGGTCCTGCTTCAGGGCACCGAGACTCTGTCGCTGCGCGTTGACCGTCATGTCGAGAACACCAAGAAGGTCGTTGAGTTCCTGGCTGGTGACAGCCACGTCGCCAAGGTGAACCACCCGAGCCTGCCTGAGCACCCCGATCACGAGCTCTATCAGAAGTACTTCCCCCATGGCGGTGCCTCGATCTTTACCTTTGAGATTAAGGGTGGCCAGGAGGCAGCTTGGAAGTTCATCGATCATCTGCAGGTGTTCTCGCTGCTCGCCAACGTGGCCGACGTCAAGTCGCTCGTCGTGCACCCGGCTACCACCACGCACTCCCAGCTTTCTGCCGAGGAGCTCGCCGAGCAGAACATCACGCCTTCCACGATTCGTCTTTCCATCGGTACCGAGAACGCCGAGGATATCATTTGGGATCTGAAGCAGGCCTTCGCCGCGCTGGACGAGTAGGGCGACTTGTGCAAGGAACCCTTGCGACTCGATAGGTATAACTGCATAAAATGCCTGCTCAAGGCGCCTGTGCGAACAATGGTTGCACAGGCGCCTTTTTTGCATAGAGAGGGTGCAAAAACAGGGTTTTTGACACGCTTTATGCATTCGAGTTGTGGAAAGCTCCTGTTGAGAGGATGTGAGTTTTACGCAATTGACGTGCGCCTTTTGAGTAAAACCGCAGGTCGCGATGTGCTCGGGGTACTATGCAGCGCGATCGAATCACACGCAGCTCAAACGCAGCAAAAACGCACTACGGAGGTTTCCAGCTACATGAGGATTGATTCACGAAAATCGAAAGCCGCCGCCCTTTCCGCCGCTCTGACCGTGGCACTTTTGGCGGGCGCCGGCGCAACTGATGCCCACGCGGCAACACTATCCGATACGGTCGGATCTACGCCGTCCGAGGCGACGCTGGTACAGCCCGTCGACTACCGCGGCGACGGTTATGGCTCTATGCAGGAGTGGAACGCCTCGATGGGGGCAAAGCGCGATTCCCTGGAGATGCGCGCTCAGATCATTATGAATATGTATGGCGACTATGCTACCGATGACGAGCGCGCTGTGCTGCAGGGCTGCATCGACGGTGCGGGTAGCCTGTTGACGATGGGGGAGGTCGACGCCAAGTCGACCGAGCTCGACGAGCTTCGCTCCGCGCTTGAGGATGCCAAGCGCAAGGCGCTCGAGGCTGCCGCAGCCGAAGCCGAGGCCGCTGAGGCCGTTCAGGCTTCGTATTACAACGCCGGCTCCGGCTCGTCTTACGCGTCTGCTGCGTATTACGCGAACGGCTCGGGCCTGACGCGCTCGAGCGGGGTCAATGACTATAACGGCCGCCGCGAGACTTATTACAGCAGCAACGTGTTGTATCACCACCGCACGGGCGAATGGACGCAGGACGCCGAGGGCTTTTGGCGCGATTCCGATGGTTACTATGTCGTGGCCGCGGGCGATAAGGCCCAAGGCTCCACGTTTACTGGTTCCAAGGGCGAGTGCAAGGTCTATGACTCCGGCTGTGCTGCCGGAACTACCGACTACTACACTGGCTGGTAATTATTCTGCATCACGGATATTTGGCGGACGGGCGTCTTTACCGAGCTTTTGGGCAACGTAGGGACGTCCGTTCTATGTATGCGCTTGAGCTAACAGAGCCCTTACCGTGACGGTACGTCGCGCATATGGGCGCGGGGCACACTAGTTCATGAGAAATAGGGTCTTTCTCGTGGAGGAAGTGGTCTTGTGAACGCTCGAGATATCGCCGTTGCCGCCGTTGCATTGACGCTTGGTTGCCTTGGTCCTACGGCCGCGCTCGTCGCGGGTATGCAGGGGTCTTGTGGGGCTGCCTCTATCGTGGTCGGCGCGTTGATCGCGGCCGCGCTGCTGGGAAGTGCGGGTGTAGTCCTTTGTCGCGACGATGAGGACCAGGCGTCGGAGTTGCAGCTCTAACCGTCGGGACATCGACTACTGGTTATAGATGAAGATGAAAGCTGCCGTAAGGGGAGTGCTCCTTGCGGCAGCTTTGCTGTTGAGTCTGTTGACGTGGTGAGCCGGGTGCTACCAGCTTGCCTCGATATCGCGAATGCGCTGATAGAGCCATTCGTTCTGCGGTGTCTGGATATCGTGCTTGGCCGCCAGACGGCAGATGGTGCCAGCGAACTCCTCGACCTCGGTTTTGCGCCGCGCGACGCGGTCTTGCGCCATCGACGGCATGCCGGCAGGGTCGAGCCCTTCGATGAGGCGCACCATCTGCGTCAGGTCCGCCTCGGTCAGCTCGATGCCTTCGACATTGGCGACTGCAAGTGTCTCGCGCATGGCGGAAACAAAGCAACGACGCTGCTCGGAGCCCTGTTTCGTGGCGCTTCCGTACGTGCCGCCGTAAGCCATGCAGGTCTGGTTGATGCCGTCGTTGAGCATAAGCTTGGCCCACATGCGGTGCTCGATGTCTGCCTCGACGGTGTGTGCGATGCCGCAACGCGTGTAGAGCTCGTCGATTGCGGTGACGGTTGCGGGATCCGTACCGGCCGCCGCGCCAAAGCGGATTTCTCCCGTGTTGGTGAAGGTGAGCTCTCCGTTGAGGAATACGGCGTCCATGCCCTGGCAAATACCAAGAACGGTATGCTCCCAGCCAAAGCGCTCGGCAATCTTTTGCTCGCTCGTAATGCCGTTGCACAGCGAGGCGATGAGCGTATTGGGCCCCACGACGCGCTCCATTGTCTTGAGTGCCATATCGAGCCCAGTCGTCTTGACCGTAAGAATGACCAGATCGGCGGGCGTTGCCTCGCTGGCGCGGACAGATTTGAGCGCACAGGGCTTGCTGTTGACGGTGAGCGCATCACCCGCGTGACGCTCGAAACGGGCGTCATCCATAACGTATTCGACGGCGTCATTGCCGAGGGCCTTGGCGATCATACTGCCGTAGAGCAGGCCGATGCCGCCCTTGCCGATAAAGGCGACCTTGTTGATCTGCATATGAATCATCTCCCCATATAAAAGGCGCCCGCGTAAGGGGCGCCTGATGGATTGTATACTGCCAGGGTGATTGGTGGGTGCGTGGGGCGGCTGTTATAAACAGAAACGTTTGCCTGGACGCTACGCTGCAGGGCAGACTGCGAAAACGCGCGCGGGATATCCGACGCCATCACGCACCTTGGGGAAGGTGCAGAAAATGACGGCGCCCGTGGCGGGAAGCTCGTCCAGATGGTCCATGACCTCGATCTGGTAACGGTCGACCGAGAGGATGTATTGTTCGCCGGGGTAGGGGTAGGCATTCTCGCGTGTGGTCACGGTTGCGGGGTCGGTGTCTGCCGGTTCGTGGCCGATGGCGCCGATATTGCGTTCTTCTACAAGCCATTTGATGGCGTCGAGGTCCCAGCCGGGGTAGTGGGGCTGGCCGTCCTCGTCTTTGTTCTCCAGGTCGGCGAGCTTGGACCAGTCGGAGCGGAAGGCGACGAAAGCGTCCTCGGGAATACGACCGTGTTCGTCCTCCCAAGTTTTGAGGTCATCGACGGTCAGGATAAAGTCGGGGTTGGCGGCGCACTCCTCGTGCTTGTCGATTACGCAGAGCGGATGCATAAACTCGATGGGCTCGATCTCGCCAAGGGAACGGCCGTCAACATGGAAGTGGCGCGGTGCATCGACGTGGGTGCCGTACTGCGAGGCGACCGAATACTGGAAGCAACGCATGGGCGCGAGCATGTCCTCGGGCGTGCCGGGCAGGTAGTCGAAGAGTTTGGTGGACTCAAATGGCTTAAAGCCAAACCAGTGCGGGGTGTCGCACGAGAGCGTGTGGGTGAGGTCGACCCAGCGATAATCGGTGCTTTTGAGCTGGGATGCGAGGTTCCAAAGATTGAGCGCGGGCATGGGTGACTCCTTTCATCGGGCTTTTTGCTGATGTTAGAGCGGTGTCGTGACAGCTCGATTTCTGCTACGTTACGATACGTTCTCGATTGTGATTCCAATGTGTTTCGATGATGTGGCCGTTGTGTTTCGCCTCATTAGGGCTTCGAGGGGAGAGGAGGGGCAGTGCAATATCGCGTTGACCCCAAAAGCGGAAACCGTATCTCGGCGCTGGGGCTGGGTTGCATGAGGTTTCCCGGTGCGCCGGGACACCCCGATGCGAAGACGGCCGATGCCATCATTTCCCGTGCGGTGGAGCAAGGGATAACCTATCTGGACACGGCCTATCTCTACCCCGGTAACGAGGCTTGTGTGGGAGCTTCGCTTGAGCGCCTGGGTCTGCGCGACCAGATTTTTCTTGCGACCAAGTTGCCGCACGCTTCGTGCAAATGTGCGGAGGATTTCGACCGCTTTTTTGACGAGCAGCTGCACCGTTTGCGGACTGACCATATCGACTACTACCTCATGCACAACATCACCTCGCCCGCGCAGTGGGAGCGCGTGGCAGCGTTGGGCATCGAGGACTGGATCGCGCGTCAAAAGGTGGCGGGGCGCATTCGGCAGATAGGTTTCTCGTACCACGGCAGTGCGGCGGACTTCTTCACGATGCTTGACGCGTATGACTGGGACTTTTGCCAGATCCAGTACAACTACGCTGGAGAGCGCTACCAAGCGGGAACGGCGGGGCTCATGGCAGCCGCCGAGCGCGGGCTCGCGGTGTTTGTGATGGAACCGCTTTTGGGTGGACGCCTGGCGGGCAAGCTGCCTCCGCGGGCCCGCGCCGTGCTCGATGGCGTATGCGATCCGTACCTGAAGACGCCGGCTGCTTGGGGGCTTTCGTGGGTGTGGAATCATCCTCAGGTGACGATGCTGCTTTCGGGTATGACCGATACCGCGCAGGTGGATGAGAACACGGCGTTGGCCGATCGGGCCCTGCCGGATTCGATGACGGCTGCTCAGCTCGATGCCATCGCACGCGTGCTGGCAGAGTTTGAAAAATCGAATCGCGTGCCCTGCACGGGATGTGGCTATTGCATGCCGTGTCCTAAAGGCATCAATATCCCTGGGTGTTTCGCCGCCTACAACGCAAGTTATGCGCACAGCTGGTTTACGGGTCTATCGCAGTACTTTACGGCGAGCGCGGTGCGCACAAGCGAGCCCAAGTTGGTGAGCAATTGCGTCAAATGCGGCAAATGCGCGCGGCACTGCCCACAGCACATCGATATTCCCGGGCGCTTGGACGACATACGCCGCCGTTTTCAGCCTGGACCCGTGACGGCGGTGCTTAAGGCCTTCGGCAAAACGCGCTCCTCGTGACTCTTTTATAACTTGCGGTGGAATAGTTCCTGTTTGCGGCAGAATAGGGCTTAAACAGGAGCTATTTCACCGCAACTGATGAGGGGGCTGTCGTGGGCCATCGGGATTCATGTGATGATTTGCGTGAGGTTCGTTGGGGCGTTTTGGGCGCTGGGCACATTTCGCATCGATTTGCATCGTCGCTCAAGGAGGTGGACGGGGCACGGCTTGTGGCTGCCGCCGGTCGTACTCCTTCGCATGTTGAGGAGTTTTGCGGAGCGTTTTCGATTGATGCCGCGCACAGTTATGCCACGGCTGACAATAGCGGCGATGCGGCTTATGATGCGCTGATTGCCGACTCCGATGTCGACGCAATCTACTTGGCTCTTCCACATGGCATGCATGCGCATTGGGTCTGTCGGGCGCTGCGCGCGGGAAAGGCCGTACTGTGCGAAAAGCCGGCCGTCTTGAATGAAGAAGAGGCCCATGCGATCACTTCCGTTTCCCGCGAGTGCGGTGTGCCGTTTATGGAGGCGATGAAAAATCGGTTTTGTCCGATGCATACTCGCGTGAAGGGCTTGCTTGCGTCGGGCGAGCTCGGCCGTATCGTTTCGATCGAAAGCGTGCAAAAACTCGATTATGGTGAGTCCCCTTCGAGTTATCTGCTCGATCCGTTACAGGGTGGCTGTCTATATGACATGGGCTGCTATGCGGTCGGGTGGTTTGAGGATCTGCTTGCGGGTGCGTGCGATGTTTCGTCTCGTGAAGTTCGCTGGCGTGACGTATCGGGCGGCCGCGTGGATTGGGCCGATGAGATTCATATGAGCGTCGGCGGCATACCCATTCATATGGTGTGCGACGGAAAGGCAGCATATGAAAGCCGCTTAACGATTGCCTGCGAGCGGGGCTCGTTGGAAATCGAGCGCTTCCATCGCCCCGAGCTCGCCCATGTGAAGTACTCCGACGGACGAGTGCTCGAAATAAATGCCCCGTTTGAGGTCGATGATTTCTACGGCGAGATCCAGCATGCGACCCAGCTCATCCGGGCGGGGAAACTCGAGAGTCCCGTCATGCCCCTTGCCGCCACACAGCGTTGCGCGCGCATTATCGATGCAATCCGTCTAGCCCTCTAGAACTTGACGCTGACGTGTAGAGGGTCATGACGTTGGCGCCCGTAGCCGAAGTGCTTGGCGGCCCGCATCTCTGATGCCCCTTTTATAAGTTGCGGTGGAATAGTTCCTGTTTGCGGCAGAATAGGGGCCAAACAGGAACTATTTCACCGCAACTGATGAGGGGGAGCCGGAGATGCTGACGATTGGGTGCCACCTTTCGACGACGAAGGGCTATCGGGCGATGGGGGAGACGGCGCTATCCATCGGCGCCAACACCTTTGCATTCTTTACGCGCAATCCGCGCGGCGGCAAGGCGAAAGACCTTGACATGGATGATGTGGCGGCCCTGCGTGACCTTATGGCGCAAAATGATTTTGGCCCACTCGTGGCGCATGCCCCCTATACCTACAACCCCTGTTCTGCCAAAGAGCGGGCGCGCGAGTTTGCCTTGGAGGCAATGGCCGAGGACTTGCAGCGTCTGGAAGCACTACCCGGCAACTACTACAACTTCCACCCCGGCGCGCATGTAGGGCAGGGGGCTGATACTGGCATTCAGATGATCGTCGACACCTTGTGTCAGGTGATGTTTGAGGGGCAGCAGACGACGGTGCTGCTCGAGACCATGGCGGGAAAGGGTACCGAGGTGGGCCGTAGCTTTGAAGAGCTGGCGCGCATTATCGAGGGTGCTGCTGCCAGACGTCCAGAGCTATCGGACAAACTAGGCGTGTGTCTAGACACCTGCCATGTGAGTGATGCCGGTTATGACATCATCCATGATCTGGACGGCGTACTCGACGAGTTCGATCGCGTGGTGGGTATCGACCGCTTGCATGCTGTACACATCAACGATTCGAAGAACCCCTGTGGCGCCCATAAAGATCGTCACGAGTGCATCGGCAAGGGATACCTTGGTAGCGAGGAGTTTGGCGGCGGTATGCAGGTTATGCAGAATATTGTATCGAATAACCGCTTGCGTGCACTTCCATTTATTTTGGAGACGCCTAACGAACTTGCAGGTTATGCGATGGAAATTACGCTATTAAGGTCGTTGCAGCAGTAACGACTGTCACAAAGTGGAGTATTCCATGCACGTTATGCGTTTGTTTCAATCAGTTTTCTAATTGCAGATTCGCACTTACGGGTGCATAATATCCAACAGTTTTTGCAGACCTCTGAATCAAACGAGGTCACCGGAAGGAGACTGATTATGAAGCTCAAGAAGCTTGGCGCATTTGCCGCCACGGGCGCCATGGCGCTCGCCCTCGCACTGACGGGCTGCGGCTCGTCCAACGCCACCTCTGGTTCCGATGCCGGTTCCAGCAGCTCTGACAACGCGAAGGTCGAGAAGGTCGACGGCTCCAAGAAATATGCGCTCGTCAAGGACGGCACGCTGACCGTCGGCACCTCTGCCGAGTATGCGCCGTTTGAGTATAAGGATGATAACGGCGACTACCAGGGCTTTGACCTTGAGCTTATCAAGGCTATCGCTGACAAGCTGGGTCTGGATGTCGAGTACGTCAACAACGACTTCGACACACTCGTCCCCGGCGTTGCTTCGGGCGCCAAGTATGACGTCGCCATCGCGGCCATCACGGACACGCCCGAGCGTGAGAAGGAAGTCGCGTTCTCCGACTCTTACTACATGGACGATCAGGCTATCGTGACCAAGGTCGATAACGCCGACATTACGGCCGATAACTACAGCGAGAAGCTCAACAATGCTGACGCCACGATCATCGTCCAGTCCGGTTCGACCGCCGAGGCCTTTGCCCAGGAGAACTTCCCCAAGGCCAAGATCGTCCCCTATAAGGACGCCACCGAGTGCTTCAGCGCCCTGCAGTCCGACAAGGGCGACGCCGTGGTTACCAATCGCTCCGTTGCCAGCCAGCTGACCGCCGAGCAGTTCAATACCTGCCATACGGTTAAGCAGATCAGCACCGGTGAGGAGTATGCTATCGCCGTCAACCAGGGCAACACCAAGCTCAAGGGCGACATCAACCAGGCCATCAAGGACCTGACCGACGACGGTACCGTTGACGCCCTCATGGCTAAGTACAACATCAAGTAAAATAGTCACTTGATTGCGCGCGGGCCCTTTCCGTTTTGGCGGAGAGGGCCTTTGCGGTTCTTGAATGGGCACGATACCGCCCCGTTATGTCGGCAACTTAAACGTTAGGAGCCACCTTGTCTCGATTGAACCAAGGAGCTATGGGCCAGAGCTATCCACTGCCCTCGATGCTCCAAAAGCTGGCCTGTGCCCTGGCTGTGGCGCTCGCCCTGGTATGCGCGGGGGCCTGCGTGCCCTCGACTGCTCAGGCGCTTGAGACCGCAAAGATCACCGCCCGACCCAATACCGGTTCGGGTAGCGACGTGGTCGGTGGCACCGAGACTCGTATCACCTGGGAGGTCCAGGCCGATGCCGACGAGGAACTGAGCGGTCTTTCGCTGACGTTTGCCGATGGCACGACCTTTGGTGCGGACGACACGCGTCTGACGATGCTCTCGGGCGATGACCTTATGGACCGTACGCCCATGAAGCCTACGTGCAAGGTCGACGGTCAGACGCTCAAGATCGATTTTGGCGAGACGGCGCCCGCCGGCGGCTATTTCCGCGTCGAGGTCTACGGCGTGACCTTCCCCGTCGAGGGTGGCGACGAGGCCTTTAGCGGCACCTACACTTTGGCCGATGGTTCGACCAAGAAGATCTCCAAGATTCCGTCGGTGGAGATCAAGGGCGTGACGGCATTCGATAGCTTCCTGGCCGACCTTAAGGGGCAGCCGTGGGTCAAGGCATGGAATTCCAACATGTTCCTTCGCCTGTTCCTGAACCCGGTCATTTTGGTCCAGAGCCTGCCGATCGTCTTCAAAGGCTTCCTCATGTCGCTCTCGATCGTGCTCGTGGCGTTTCCGCTGGCAATTCCCTTTGGCTTTGCCTTGTCGCTCATGCGCATCTCCAAGTCGCGCATCCTGCGTTGCCTTGCCGGCATCTATGTGAATATCATCCGTGGTACGCCGGCGTTCCTGCAGATCTACATCGCGTTTTTTGGCCTGCCGCTGGCCGGCGTCAAGGTTGATGACTATGTGCTGGGCGTCATCGTCATGGCCATGAACTCGTCCGCCTACCTGTGCGAGATCTTCCGCGCCGGTATTCAGTCGATCCCCAAGGGCCAGAACGAGGCCGCACGCTCGCTGGGCATGAACGCCTTCCAGACACTGCTCTACGTTATGATTCCGCAGACGTTCCGTAATGTTTTGCCTACGTTGACCAGTGAGTTCATCCTGCTTTACAAGGATACGTCGCTGCTTGCGGCCGTGGGCGTGGTCGAGATCGTCATGAACGCCCGCACCATCGTGGCCACGACGGGGTCCATCACGCCGTATGTGGTTGCCGCCCTGTTCTACCTGGTCATCACCCTGCCGCTTGCTCGCTTGGTGAGCGGTCTTGAGGCGAGGCTTTTGGGTACGGCCGAAACCAAGAAGAAGCGTCCCGCCAAGAGCGCCGGACAGGTCGTCGCGACGCCCGCCGATCACATCGCCGGTCTGTAAGGAGGTCCTATCATGAGCGAAACCAATAACTCGAACGAGGTCGTCGTCAGCATCAAGAACCTCCAGAAGGCCTTTGGCGATAACGTGGTCCTGCGCGATATCGATCTGGATGTGCACAAGGGCGAGGTCGTCGTAGTCCTAGGTCCTTCGGGCTCGGGCAAGTCGACGATGCTTCGCTGCATCAATCGTCTGGAGCATCCCACGAGCGGCTCGATTGTCGTTGAGGGCGTGGACGTGTGCGCCAAGGGCGTCGACCTTAACAAGGTACGTACGCATCTGGGTATGGTGTTCCAGCAGTTCAATTTGTTCCCGCACCTGTCAGTCAAAAAGAACGTCATGCTCGCGCAACAAAAGGTACTCAAGCGCAGCAAGGAAGAAGCCGAGAAGATTGCCGTCGAGGAGCTGACCAAGGTCGGTCTTGCCGAGCGTATCGACTTTATGCCGAGCCAGCTCTCGGGCGGCCAGCAGCAGCGCGTTGCCATCGCCCGTGCCCTGTCGATGAACCCTCACGTCATGCTCTTTGACGAGGCTACGTCGGCGCTCGACCCCGAGCTGGTTCGCGACGTTTTGGGTGTCATGCGCGACCTGGCACGCGACGGCATGACCATGATCGTCGTGACGCACGAGATGGGCTTTGCCCGCGACGTCGCCGACCGCGTCGTCTTTATGGATGGTGGCGTTATCGTGGAAGAGGGTACGCCGAGCGAGGTCTTCGACCACCCCAAGAGCGAGCGCACCAAGGCGTTCTTGGGCAATATCTCATAGATGATCTGCAGCGTCTCGGAGTGAGAGTTTGCTTGAGCGGGCGGGGTCGTGGCAATGATGCTGCGGCCCCGTTTTGCATTTCGGGAAAAGGTCTCGTCGTTGCCCAGGCGGACTTTCAACCACATTTTCGGTGAATTATGTGTGCGTGATATCGGCGGGCGCTCGTTGCCTGGCCTTCCATACAATTACATGCTGTTTGAAAAGAAGCCGGACCATGGGTGCGCTTGGCGCATAAAAGGGAACTGGGTGGGAATCCCAGACAAGGCGGTTACTGTGTGTGGGGCTGTCCCGCGAGTCAGATTACTTGCCCATGGTCTTCTCGTGTCGAGGGTCTTTTGGGAGCCGCTGGATTCCGGTGAGCAGAAGATGACATCATTTTTGCCCCAAGCATCCCGTATTCGATGCGGGGGCATTGCCGTATGCTGTCAGGTGCGGGCGTTTCGCTGTGTCCCGTTTCCCTTTACATGGTTGGCCTCGATTCTTATTGGGGTAGTGATCTTCCAGACCAAGGGGGAAAGGATGCTCAACAACATCCGAACAGGTACGAGGAAATTCCTCGTCGTGCTCATGGCGTTTATCTTTGCCAGTTCGAGCACGGGAATGACCGCGTTTGCCGAGGAGGTGAGCACGGGCGTAGCCGCGGCGGCCGATCAGGTCACCGCGACGGGCGATGCTGGGCAGGGCAGCCCTGATGAAGATGAGCCTCCTGCCGACGCTGAAACCGGCATGGCAGATGGCGGCAGCACGCAGGAGCAGGAAGGCTCCGGTGTTGCCGTGCAGTCTATTGCGTCCGAGGAAACGGTACCGGCCGCACAGGTCGAAGAAGCAGGTTCTCTCGCCAAGGTAGTGCGCTCGGGCGAGACGGTGGTCGTCAACGATGCGGCCGATATGCCTGAGACCATTGAGGCGGGAGCGACCGTCAAGCTCGGCGCGAATATTTCGATGGGCGCTGACCAGCAGATCGAGACCGTTGACGGCACCCTGGATGGCCAGGGCCATACGGTCACCATTAACGGCAAGGCCGTTGCGAATAATGTGACCGGATCGATTCAGAACCTGGGCGTGACAGGCTCGGTCTCGAGCACCGACAATGTGGGCTCCATTGCCATGAAACTTTCTGGCACCATCCAGATGTGCTGGTCCACGGCGAGCGTGAACCTTAGCGGCTGGAATGGCTATGCCGGTGGCCTGGTCGGCGGTATGACGTCCGGAAAGATCGTCAATTCCTATTTTGCCGGCTCAGGCGTTGAGATGAACGGTGGCCTGGTCGGTGAGGCTCAGGCCGGATCGCTGTCGAACTGCCTATATACCGTAGGTTACTCGCCTGCCGAGATGAACTATGGCGGCTTTAACAAGGGAAACGCGGCTAAAGCCGCCGACCTCTCTTCTGCTGAATCACTCGCCGTGCTCAATACCGATGTACCGTCGACTGGCTTTTCCTGGGTGTCCAACGGTGGCCTGCCCTTGCTCGTGAGCGGCTCTGCTCCCGTCGTTGTCAATAAGGATGCGCTCGTCGCAGCTATCACGGCCGCCGAGGCGCTCAATGAGTCAGACTACACAGCGGATTCCTGGTCCGCCTTTACCGCTGCTCTTGCTGACGCCAAAATCGTCAACGGTAGCGACGATGTATCTCAGTCCGATGTAAATGCGGCGGTCAAGACGCTCAACGATGCCAAGGAAGCGCTTGAAAAAAAGAAGCCGACGGCTCCCGTTGCCCAGCCGGAGAATGTTAAGCACATCAAGTCGCAGGATGACTTCATGAATATGAATGTCAAGAATGCAAGCAACTACTATGTGCTCGATAACGACATCGTGATTGATGACGAATGGTTCTTTGGTCCCACGGGTGAGCTCAATTGTACGTTTGACGGGCAGGGTCACACCATTACCTTTAATAACGGCGGCGGCGTTAAGTCGCTGTTTGCGAGCGTTGGCTCCACCGGCGTCATCCAGAATGTCTCTTTTGCCGGCGAGCTCAAGCAAGCAGCGGACGGCAAATCGTTTGGTCCGCTCGGCAATCAGATGAAGGGCGCTGTCATCAACTGCTCCACGTCCGTTACGGGCAAGGGCGCTGTCGGCTTTGCCCGTACGCTCGAGGGCGGCGTGATTTCCAATTGTGTGTCTACCGCCACTTCGACCGGCGGTGTGCTCTTTGCGAGCTATGGTTCCGGTCAGCTTATCAATACATACTGGCAGGAGGGTCTTACCAACAGGGTCGTCTTTCCCGCGAAAGCGCTCGTCAACTCCTATGCCGTTGATGCCGATGACATGAAGACGGCGGCCTTTGTCGAAAATCTCAACGTCAACCGCGGCGAAAACGGCAGTGTGTGGGGTATGGGTTCCGACGGCTTGCCGTACCTCGGCGAGAATCAGGACTATGAATCCCCCAAAGGTCCTGCCACAAACAACAAGTATGAAGTGACGTTTACATCTGCCTCCACCGGCAAGACCGTAACTGCCGCCGATGGCGTACTCTATCCGTCTCCCGATGATGTTGTGGTGGGCGAGAACGGGGCCGCCTGCGTTTCGGGCACGCTTGAGCTCAAGGATCTGCCCACGGATGCCAAGGTGACTTGGGGCACTCCGGACGCCAACAAGGGCGATATCGCCGTTAACGAGGAAACGGGCCTGCTGCACGTGTACAACGATGCCGTGGGTACGGTAACCGCCACGCTTCATAAGGATGATGGCACCAGCGAAGACATCGCGACTGTCGTGGTCAAGGCCGTCTCCAAGCCGATTGATGATTTCCAGATTTGGTACAACGGCGAAAACGTGACGGGCGGCAACATCGCGGTCACGGGCTCCGAGGTCAAGAATCTTGAAGTCCGTGTCCATTACACCGATGCCGCCGAGGGCGAGTACACTCCTGTTTCCTATGCGCGTTTTCGCTTTGCGGGTACGCCGTCGAACGTGATTTGCTCCAATCCCGGATCGGCCTGTTTCTATTTTAAGAAGTCGGGTGAGGCCACGATTTCGGTGTCTTCGCGCACGAATACCGATATCGCCTCCAAGAGCGTGACGGTCACGTCGAGCTATGTGCCGGCGACGAGCGTCTCGCTTGGCTATAACGAGGACGGCGAGACTGTCTATCTGCACGGTCGCAATCCGCTTGCCAAAGGCGCCTTCCTGACCGATAAGGCTGCGCCGGTTGTGGGACCCGAAAACGCGAGTGATCGCGCTTGCTACACGGTCACCTCGAGTGATTCTGCGGTTGCCGAGTACACTACGAGCGGCGAGATTGGCTTTACGCCGTATAAGGCCGGTAAGACGACGTTTGAGGCGACGGTCGAAAACCAGGACGGCAGCGTCATCTCTTCGGGCAAGCGAGAGGTTACCTACGCGTACCGGAACCCACTGAAATCGGTGACAATCACAAATGTCCCCGCGTCCGTTAAGGCCGGTAAGACCGTCGAACTCAACCTGAGTTATACGGGTGAGAACGATGCCGAGGGCTGGAGTGTTTCCGAGCCCGGTATGAAATGGAGTGTGACGACCGAGGAAGGTCGGGATGCCTCGGATGCCGTGAGTATCGACCGACGCGCTCTTGGTGATTGGAAGCACGTTGACGGTGCTCCTGACGATGGCTTGTTTGTGGCGAGCGGCGCCTATGTCCTGACGGCGAACAAGGCCGGTACCTATACGGTGACCGGTACGCCGATCGATCGGACTGCCGGTGCCCAGGCCATCTCCTTTGAGATTACGGTTGACGGAATCGTTGCCTCGCCGGATAACGAGGCAAAGGCCGACGAAGGCGCCCTTTCCGCTGCCAAGTACTTTGACGTCAACCGTACGATCGATGCGTACACCTATGGTCAAGAATGGGAGATTTACGCCTTCGCGACGTCGGGGCGCAAGATTGACGACGCACTTATCGCGAATTACAAGAAGTCCCTTGCCGTTCATAAGGCCGAGTGGTCGGGCAACACCGCCAAGGTGACTGATTGCGAGCGAGTTGCGCTTGCGCTAACCGCGCTTGGCGAGGATATCACCTCTTTCGATGGTGTGAATCTCGTTGCCGACATTTGCTCTCACGAAGATCTTGTGGCTTCGGCGAACAACGTGGTCTATGCGCTGATTGCCCTTGACGAGGCGGATATTTCGAATGAGGTGTTGCGTGCGTCCGGCTCTTCTTGGACGCGTGCTCAGCTTGTTTGCGCGCTGCTTTCGTTTCAGAATCCCGACGGCGGTTTCACCATCGATGCGGGCGGTGCGAGCAACATCGATATGACCGCTATAGCACTTCAGGCGCTTGCGCCCTATGTCGATGATGACGCGTGCGCCGTCGACCTGGCCTCGAATGGCCAACCTTCTGTTGCATCTGCTGTCGACAATGCGCTCGGCTTCCTGAGGGGCCAGATGAACGGCCTTTGCGATTTTGGGTCCGTTGAGTCTAATGCCCAGGTGCTGCTCGCTCTTGTGGCTCTTGGCAAGGATCCCGTAAATACCAAGAACGGTTTTGCAACGGGTGCGAATAGCCTGATTTCTGCAATCTGCGCCTACGAGGTTGCCGACGGCAAGGGCTACGCTCATACCATGGGGTCCGACGGTAAGCCCGGCAATGCCAACGCGCTTGCGACTGTACAGGCCTTACGAGCCCTTTCGGCCTATAAGTCCGCAGGGTCCGGTGTGAGCTGGTCCAAGATCGGTGGCGTAAAAGCCGGTGTCGTCGAACCGGGCGGCTCGATAAAACCCGTGACGCCTGAGGTACCCGTTCCTACGGTCCCGACGAAGAATCCGACGCCCGCGGTCATGCCGACCGGTTCGCAGAGGGGCGATGGCTCCGGCGATAAGCAGGGCGGTTCTGGAATGCAGGAAGTTGTTGCTTCGCAGGATGGCTCGAAGTCGGAGATGTCGCAGAATGTGGATGCCAACAAGGGCGAGTCCGATAAGAAGTCCGGCTCCGACGAGTCTTCCGGTTCGAAAACGACGTCCGCTGCTGCCGCATCACGCAAGGGTGCTTTGGATGGGCGAGGCGGCGTTAATCCGGTCGCTGTTACCGGTGTTGCTGTCGGTATCGTGTGCCTTGCGGCTATTGGTGCGTGGTTTGTGCGCTCCCGTAAGAACGCATAGCAACTCGATGCCTGCAACGTCCGTCGTTTGATACGCGGGTGAGTTGTGCCATTCGTGTCGTGGCTTTATAGATGAACGGGCTCCGGGTCAAGACGACCTGGAGCCCGTTTGCGTCGCATCTGTCGTGTCAATGGGTGGTTTATGCCAGCTCCGCTCCCAGAGCCTTGCAGGCCACCTCGCCCTCATCGTCGGGCGCATCGTAGCAAATGACGGAATCGACGACGTTGACGCCGGCGTCGTCGGCGTCGGCCTTCCAGTTGTCCATCCACTCGCCCTCGGCCCACGAATAGGAGCCAAAGAGGACGACCTTCTTGTCGCCGAGAGTCTCCTTGACCTCGTCCCACATCGGCTGGAACTCATCGTACTCGAGTTCCTCGGAGCCCATGGCGGGGCAGCCGAAGGCGAAGGCGTCGTAGTCGGCGGCCCTGTCGGCAGAGAAGTCGGCGCAGGGGATGACCTCTGCCTCGGCGCCGGCATCGGTTGCGCCCTCGGCAACGAAGTTTGCCATGGCCTCGGTGTTGCCTGTACCGCTCCAGTAGACGACTGCGATCTTGCTCATATGTTTTCCTTTCGGTTGTGCGGCGTGCGGCCGCGTTTTGTATGCTCTATCGGGTTGCCTGGACAAGTTGTCCCAGGGTGCAGCCCTGTTGATAGATATAGGTAAGGTATTGCGTGCATGCGCGATAGGAGTCAAAGGTCGTGAGCGCCTGTTCGACGTTCGTGTATACCTTCCAGGCGCCAAAGACCTTATAGTTTTCGCCATGCTGGACGATAAACTGATGGACATCTTCGTAGGGATAGCCCAAAAAATAGCCACTTTCGTGGGGGAACTCGCACATGCACCCCGTATCGCAGTGCCTATTTCGCGCGAGTGCGCAGACGCTGCCGTCATAGGCGCTTTCTGCGGCATTGGTGCTTGCCAGCGTGATGCGCGCGGCGAGATGCACCAGGGATGCGGGCAGGTTGTGGACATCGTAGCCTTCGGCGACAAGCGCCGTCGCGGCGCGGGGGTCGGAGAGATATCGCATAAGGTCCGCAGGGCGGTACACATAGATGAGCGCTCCGCAGGGGCGCCAGACCAAAACGCTCATATGGATCCCGAGCGGCTGGAGCTCGCGGTTGCATTGGGCTATGACGGCGAGCAGGCGAGAGCGTTGCTCTTCGATATGGGCGGCACCGGTTTTTCCGTTTTGGTTGGCGTAAACGCCGGGATAGGTAAAGAGCGAAGCCGGCTTGATACCTGCGAGCGTAGGGGAGCAGTTGCGCACGACAGCCGTTTGGTATGTTGGGATGTCAATGGTTCGAGTCACGTTGCCCCTTTCGAGCCCTCGATTGTTAGGCTAGGAAAACTTATACACGAAAGTAAGCCATGGTCAACAAAAAAGTTTGAAGAGGGAAACTAATTGACCGAACGGACATGATTTTGGGTTAAGATGGGGACACCCCATGGGGGTATCTAGAAAAGGCTTAGAAAGAAAGGGAAGCGCATGGAGGACTTGCTCAATCCTGCAAATATCATCGTGCTGGCCGTCATTGCCGTCGGCATGTTTTTTGGGCTGCGTCGCATTGCCGCTTCGGCACACGGGAAGAGTTGTTGCAGCGATGGCGCGAGCGGCAAGAAAGCCAAGAGGGTTGTGGTGGCAGACACCGACGAGTCCCACTACCCCTATCGTGAGGAGCTGCTTATCGGCGGCATGAGCTGCGACGGCTGCGCTCAGAACGTGGCCAATGCCCTGAATGCGCTAGATGGCGTGTGGGCCACGGTGACGTATGCGGACCACACGGCGCGCATCCGTTCTAAAAACCCGATCGACCGCGAGGTACTCGAGGCAGCCGTGAGGGATGCGGGCTACTACGTCATGACGCTGTAAGCGCCGCCTTGGATGTATTTTCTTGTCTAGGCTCGTCCGCGCAGTTCGATGTCTTGAATGTCATCGAAATCGATGACGATGTCTTTGAGCTTGAGGAGCTTGAATGCGGGTAACACTTCGTCGAGAATGCCCGTGCGGCTACGATAGCCGTACGTATCGTAATAGGTGACGCGCACCAGGTCGCCGCGTTTGAGGCCCTCGAGCTTTTTCGAAAGCTCGAGGGCTTTCTCTTCCGTGAGCTCACATTTTGGTTCGACGGTGATCTCTTGCTTGCGCACGAGTTCGTAGTATCCCGTGAGGGCGGCAAAGGGCATAAACTGTGCGGCACGGTTGGCGCGCAGGGCACCGTTGGCGGTGAGACTAGGGTCGGCGGATCGACGTCTTCCCTCGGGGTCCGCTAGACGTTCGAAAGGCGTCGGTGGTCGCATCGGCTGTTGCTGGGACTTAGGCACGATGTCCTCCTACCTGATCGTTGCGTTCGCGTGCGGTGGCGCCGGTGGTAAAGCTTAATCCCTTGACGAGCGCGTTCTTGCCGTACTTGCCCTTCACGGCCAAGACGGCGCGTGCCAGGTCACGCTCGCGCTCATCGGCCTTAACATCGCTGAACAGGTCGATGGTGGCAAATTCCTCGGGCACCAGATTGCCAAAGCCCAGATTGATACGCTTGACCGGTCGCTTGGGGTCGACCGTTTGTGCCCAAAGGTCATCGAAATAGCCCATGATCTTCTTAAACGAATTAGTGCTCTCGGGCAGCTTGCGCGAGGCGTTGGAGTGCGCAAAGAGCGCGGCATAGCCACCACGCGGCTTGCCGCCGTGTTCGCCCACAAAGATGCCGTCAATCGCCTGTGCCTCCCGCACCAAACGTCGGCGTTCGTCCTCGCGTTGGACGGGCTTGGGCGCGCGGGGCGCGAGCTCGGGGCCGTTGGTCGCTGCGGGCTCGATGCCCGACGTGCTCGAGCGCAGGTGTCCGCAGCCGTCTATATACTGCGCCGTGCCGCTGGCGTTGAGCCGGCGTATGTCGGCGCGCTCGCTTGCATAGCCCACAAAGAGCGAGATACTGTCGCACACCACGTGCTTGTCGATCAAATCCAGCACGGCGGCATCGACCATTTCGCGCAAGACGGTGTAGGCCTGCTCGTAGGCATAGCCTTTCGAGAGCACCTGCCCTGTGGTAGTCGAGGTCGCTTGCGGGCGATAAGCTTGGATATCGGCGATGGTTGTCGGCTCACGCCCGAAGGCGTGGTCGATAAGATATTCGGCATTGACGCCGAGCTCGTCGTAGAGCAGGTTCTCGTCGAGTGCGGCGACGCCCATCAGGTCGTAGACGCCGTATTTCTCGAGACGGGCCGCCACGCCGGGGCCGATGCCCCAGATGTCGGTGATGGGGCGATGGGGCCAGATCTCCTTGCGAAAGGTCTCGTCGTCGAGTATGCCGATACGACTGGGCACGTGCTTGGCGGTAATATCGAGTGCAACCTTGGCCTGGAATAGGTTGGGGCCGATGCCGACCGTCGCCGTGATGCCGGTGCGCGCCAGGACCTCGTCGCGCAACATGCAGGCGAAACCTTCCGCATCGGTGTGATAGAGGTCCAGATAGGGTGTCACGTCGATAAAGCACTCGTCAATTGAGTAGACGTGAACGTCTTGCGGACTGACGTATTTCAGGTAGATACCGTAGATCTGCGCCGACACCTCCATGTAGTGCTGCATGCGCGGTACGGCCTTAATGTAGTCGATGCCATCGGGAATCTCGAACAGGCGACAGCGATTGTGAATCCCTAGGTCCTTCATGGCCTGCGTGATAGCGAGACAGATGGTCGTGCGTCCGCGCGATTCGTCGGCAACGACCAGGTTGGCGGTGAGCGGATCGAGCCCACGATCGACGCACTCGACGCTGGCATAAAACGTCTTGAGGTCGATACAGATGTAGGTGTGCTGCTCGTGCGCCATCCGTGCCCTTTCATCAAACACATGTTCTTATCGAATACCTGTTCGATAATACCCGCTCGACCGGACACCGTCAAAACCTGCCAAAAAGGGACAGGTTTATTTTGGTCGGTTTACCGAGTGCTTACAGTGAGCCGGTAGCCTTAATGTGTTGAATACGCTGAGGGGGTATGGATGACCATCGATATGGGTGATCTTGCACTTCTGATACTGTTCGTGCTGTGCCTTGCGATCTTTGTTTACCTGCTGATCAAGGTGCTCAAAGGACGGGCTATAAGAATCGATGAGGTGGGTTACTTGCTGCTTGTCGAGAGGCTTCGGTCGCCGGTGTTGACGGCCGCGATGAAAGCCGCCTCGAGTTTGGCGTCGCTGCCGTTTGTCGTCGGTGTGCTAGCCGCGGCGATGCTGTGGGCGCCCAATTGGCCCCATGTTGTCTGGGCCGCCTTCAATGTCGGTGCTATCAGCGCAATCGACCAGCTGTTAAAGGTCCTTGTGCGTCGACCTCGTCCACAGGGATTTCGGCTTGTCGAGGCGCCGGGGCTGAGCTTCCCCTCGGGCCACTCGATGGCGGCCATGGCGTTTTATGGCTATGGTATATGGTTGGTGCGGTGTGGCGTGTGTGGCCTTCCGTTCGGCGCCGCCATCGAGGTTGCACTCGCGTGCGTCATCCTTGCGGTGGGCGTCAGCCGTGTCTATCTGGGCGTGCACTACGTTTCGGATGTGCTGGGCGGGTTTTGCCTGTCTTTTGTCTGGCTCATCCTGTTCGTGCGTCTTGGCCCTTGGATTTTGACCGTCTAATTGTCGTAACTGGACGCCATGTCGGATCGAATCTGATTTTAACGCAGCCCTAAAGAGCGCGAAACAGCTCGGAAAAGCTCGCTTCGTAGCATGAGCCTGACGATCGATACCACCATAAAGCATGGAAGGGTTGTGGGGACAATGGTCAACTATGGGTTTGGTATGCCGACGCGCTTGGTTGCGGATGGGGATGTGGCTCGCTGGTGCGGACGATTGGTTGCCCACTATGGCGGCACCAAGGCACTGGTCGTGCTGGGAGGCGACAAGCACACACGTGATGAGCTTGTTTCGGCGGCGCTGGGCTCGCTCGATCGCGCCCTGCTCGAACGCATACTCTTTCGTTGCGGCTTGGTCGGGGGCGACGGGGGAGACGATTTGGTCGATGAGGCCGTAGCCCTGGCGACCGATGAGGGCGTGGACTTTGTCCTGGCGATCGGCGATGCCGATACGGCGAGCTTTGTGCGCGAACTCGCTCGTCGCATGGCCGTGCTCGATGCCGGCGAGGACGGCTTTGTTCCCTACGGGTGCATCGTCTCCGAGGGAAAAGTGCCCGCCGTTGTGGGTGCCGGCGAGGTTCCCGTTTTTGCTATCATCGCGCCCGAACTGCTGGAGGGCATCGGGTCTCCCTTGCGCGAGCTGCTCGGCAGCGTATGCGCCGCGGCATAATGGCCTGCCAGGAAGGGACAGGTTTATTTGGCTGGTAAAGCGTTTGACCTGCCAAAATAAACCTGCCCTTTTTTGGTCGGTCGCCGTTCGGGGGCCGATTGGCAACGCTCGCTGATTACGGTCTTGACCTGCGTTAGAATAGAGGCATCTGATTATCCGGGCGCATGGAGGAATGCGCCCGTATGCTGAGGAGGACTTTATGGCAACTGTTGCCGCACCTATCGACGCTACGTCGACCGCCGCTTGGAAGGCGCTCGAGGCCCATCAGGAGAAGCTTGAGGCCGAGGGCATCGACCTCAAGGCCTGGTTCGCTGCTGACGCCGACCGCGTGAATAAGTTGAGCTTTGACGCCGGCGACCTGCACTTCGATCTGTCCAAGAACCTGGTGACCGATGAGACCGTCAAGCTGCTGTGCGATCTTGCCCGCGAGGTGAAGCTCGAGGAGCGCCGCGACGCCATGTTCTCCGGCGAGCACATCAACACCACCGAGGACCGCGCTGTTCTGCACACCGCACTTCGCCGTCCGGCAAGCGAGAAAGGCCAGCTCATCGTTGACGGCCAGGATGTCGTCGCCGACGTGCACGAGGTCCTCGACCGCATGTATGCCTTCGCCGAGCGCGTGCGCTCCGGTGAGTGGAAGGGTGTTACCGGCAAAAAGATCGAGCACCTGGTGTCCATCGGCATCGGCGGCTCCGACCTGGGCCCGGTCATGGCTTACGAGGCCCTGCATCCCTATGCCGACGCCGGTATCGATTGCCGCTATATTTCCAACATCGACCCCAACGACCAGGCCGAGAAGCTCAAGGGCCTCAATCCCGAGACCACGCTCGTGATCATCGTCTCTAAGACCTTCACCACGCTCGAGACCCTTACCAACGCCCGCGAGGTCAAGACCTGGATGCTCGAGCAGCTCAAGGCTCAGGGTGCCATCGACGGCTCCGAGGAGCAGAACGCCGAGGCCGTGGCAAAGCACTTCGTCGCCGTTTCCACCGCACTCGAGAAGGTTGAGGCCTTCGGTATCGACCCGGCCAACGCCTTCGGCTTCTGGAACTGGGTCGGCGGCCGCTACTCCGTCGACTCCGCCGTGGGCCTATCGCTGATCGTCGTGCTCGGCCCCGAGCGCTTCCAGCAGTTCCTCGAGGGCTTCCATGCCATCGACGAGTACTTCTGCAACACGCCGCTCGAGAGCAACGCCGTCGCGCTGATGGGCCTGCTCAACGTCTGGTACGTCAACTTTTTCGGTTCCAAGAGCCACGCCGTGCTTCCGTACTGCCAGTATCTGCACCGCTTTCCGGCCTACCTGCAGCAGCTCACCATGGAGTCCAACGGCAAGCACGTCCGCTGGGACGGCAGCGCTGTGACCTCCGATACCGGTGAGATCTTTTGGGGCGAGCCCGGCACCAACGGCCAGCATGCCTTCTATCAGCTGCTACACCAGGGCACTGTGGTGGTTCCGGCCGACTTTATCGCCTTCGCCAACACTGCCAACCCCGCAACCGACAGCGGTCAGGACGTGCATGAGCTGTTCCTGGGCAACTTCCTGGCCCAGACCAAGGCGCTCGCCTTTGGTAAGACGGCCGATGAGGTGCGCGCCGAGGGCACGCCCGAGCAGATCGTCCCGGCCCGCTGCTTTGAGGGCAACCGTCCGACGACTTCGATCTTCGGCGACACGCTGACCCCGTTCGCACTCGGCGAGCTCATCGCCCTGTACGAGCACATCACGTTTGTCGAGGGCACGGTCTGGGGCATCGACTCCTATGACCAGTGGGGCGTTGAGCTGGGTAAGCAGCTTGCCAAGCAGATCACCCCTGCCTTCCACGATGACGCCGCCAAGGCCGAGCAGGACGCTTCGACCCAGGCGCTTATTGAGTTCTACCGCGCTCACCGCAAGTAGGATTCGCTGCGAAAACTAACGCATAGCCGACAAGGGCCCGTATCCGTTGGGATGCGGGCCCTTTGCTGTTTGGATAGGATGGAATGTATCGGGAGGCGCCTCGACGGGCATCGCAATCGTCGAACGCGCGCCGTTCATGTTTGGGACAATATGACATTTTTCCCGCTGCAAACAGCGCCGCCGTGGGTGTTCTGTATGATGGCTCAGACAAGGTTGTTCAATGACAGGGAGGCACGTATGGCAATCAAGGCCATCGCAATGGATATCGACGGTACGCTCACCAATGACCAGAAGGTAATTAGCCCGCGCACGCGCGAGAAACTGCTCGCAGCGCAGGAGTCGGGCATTAAGCTCATTTTGGCCTCGGGCCGTCCCGCGTGGGGCCTTCATGCCCTGGCGCAGGAGCTCGATCTTCAGAGCCACGGTGGCCTGCTGGTGGCCTTTAACGGTGCGCACGTGGTCGATGCTCAGACCGACGAGGTGCTGTTCGACCAGGCCATGCCGGTTGACGAGTTGCATCGCTTGCTCGACCATCTGCGTAACTTTGACGTGATCCCCATGATTTCGCTCGGCCGCGATCTGCATGTCGTGGACTCGTATCGCTGCATGATCACGCTGCCCGACGGCTCGCAGAAGAACATTGTCAAATATGAGCGAGACGCATGCGACCTTAAAATCCGCGAGGTCGAGAGCCTTCATGAGGTTGCGGATACCTATCCGGTGGACAAGCTGCTCACTGCGGGCGATCCGGCCTATCTGCAGGCGCATCACGAGGAGATGTACGCACCCTTTACCGAGACGCTTTCGGGCATGTTTACGGCCGACTGGTACTTTGAGTTTACGGCGCCCGGTATCGATAAGGCGCGTGCGCTGCGGGGCGCTCTGCCCAAGCTAGGCATTGATGCCAGCGAGGTCGTATCGTTTGGCGATGGTCAGAATGACAAGTCCATGATCGAGTGGGCCGGCATCGGTGTTGCTATGGGTAATGCCATCGATGAGGTTAAGGCCGTGGCTCAGATGGTGACCGCGAATAATAACGAAGACGGCATCGCGGTGGCACTTGATCAGTTACTGGGCTAGAATCGCCGATAGTGCATGGTTCGGGCGTCTGCTTGCAGGCGCCCTTTTGTTAGGGAGGGTGCCGTGTCCGTATTTCCGTTCGACGCCGTTATCTTTGACATGGACGGCGTCATCGTCGATACCGAGTATTACTACCTGGGGGAGACCGCTGCGTTTGCCAAAGAGCTTGGGCTGAACCTGAGTCAAGAAGATCTGAACGCGCAGGTCGGTGCCTCACACCAGTTCTTTTTGCATATGCTGGTCGATTGGTTTGAACGTGCCGGAAAGGGGCACTTTACCGGCGAGGAGGCGCTTGCCCGCTGGGACGAGTGGGCACATAAACGCCCGCGCGATTATCAGGCCCTGATTAATCCTGGCGCTGTGGAGACGATTCGCGAGCTCCCGCGTCGCGGTGTACGCGTGGCGCTGGCCAGCTCATCTTCCATGAATAGCATCGTGGAAGTGCTTGACGCGTGCGGCCTGTCAGATGCCTTTGAGTACGTGGTGAGCGGCGAGCAGTTTAAGGAGAGCAAGCCCGAGCCCGATATCTACCTACATGCGTTGGATCTGCTGGGGCTGCCCGCGGACCGCTGCTGCTGCGTTGAGGATTCGGTACCCGGCATCACCGCCGGCAAGCGAGCCGGTCTGACAGTCATTGCCAAGCGTGAGGAGCGCTTTGGCTTTAGCCAGGATGCCGCGGACAAGATTATCGACCAACTGCCGGAGCTGCTCACGCTTTCTTAGGAGCGCGGTAGTTGCGCGTTTTTCGGGTCTGATGAGTAAATGCCCGGCATTTTGGTGCGGCAACAAGCATACTTTATGCTAAAGCGGGCTCAAGGGCTTGTTGAATGCCCTTGAGCCCGCTTTAGACTTAATTGTGCTGGGAGAGGGTATATGCCACCGACTGAAGGGCTAACTGACGGTAAAGCAGCGATACCGCTGTACCAACAGGTTATCGATATCATTAAAAACGAAATTAATTCCGGCGCCTATAAGGCGGGCATGCGGATACCCAACGAATTCGAATTGGCTGAGAGCTATAAAGTTGGCCGCGTTACCGTGCGACGCGCTATTGAGGAGCTCGTCCAGCAGGGCTATCTAACGAAGCGACAGGGGAAAGGTACGTTTGTCAATGCCCCCAAGCTCAAGCGCAAGATTCGCCAGAAGGATGACGTCCAGAGTTTTTCGGACGCATGCCGCGTTAACGGAATGGAACCGGGGGCGCGTGTCATTTCGAGAAAGATACTGCCGGCGGATTCCACCGAAGCGCAGTTCTTTGGTGTTCCCGTTGGAACTGACCTGATTTGCGTTGAGCGCGCACTTACTGCCGATGGCGTCCCTGTCATGCTCGAGAACAACATATACGTTTACGAGGACAACGCCTATCTATCAACGGCACCTCTATCTAACCAATCCATTTTTGAGTTCGTGCGCAACCGGACGGGCCGCACGCCCTCGTTTACCGACCCGTGCACGCTCGAGATCGCGTGCGCATCGCCCGAGGTCGCTCGGCTGTTGGCAGTTCCCGTTGGCGAACCCTTGTTTTATATGGAAGCCTTCTTTTTCGATGAGCAGCGGCGGCCGTTTATCATCGGTCGTCAGCGGATCGTTGGATCTCGCTATGTTTTTGACATCTAGGACATTGCGAATGGAGACGCCCGGTGGATCATCTCACCGGGCGTCTCCATGCCGTTCACGGTGCGAACGCAACCGTTCAACCACGTTGCGGCAATCAGTTTGAAATAATCTTGATGACTGGAAAAGCTGCTGGTAATCTATGGAACGTCATAGAACGTTTTCTTGTGCAAGCGTTGAAGCGAGATGCGATGCAGTCTTGAGTTCTTTGGAGGTATCTATGTCAGATACGAAGGCGAAGAAGACAAACAGACGTTTTAAGTTCAAATTACCGCATGTCTATACGATCATGTTCTTGCTGATCGTTGTCTTTGCGGTCCTGACTTGGATCATTCCTTCTGGTCGGTATCAGCGCAAGACGATTTCGACAGCGGCGGGTGAGCGTGAAGTCGCCGTTGCTGGAACCTATGAACAGGTCGATAAGAACTACACCGATTCCGAGACCGGCGAGACCATCAATCTGGGCCAGGATATCTTTGCGGTCCTGCAAGCGCCTACTAAGGGCATCCAGGAGGCTGCCGACGTCGTTGCGTTCGTCTTATTGATTGGCGGCTCGTTCGCAGTCATCACCAAGACCAACGCTTTGAATGCCGGCATGAGCCGTGTGATTAAAAAGCTCAAGAACAAGGACATCCTCATCATTCCCATCACGATGACGTTGCTGTCCATTTGCGGCACTACGTTTGGTATGTCTGAGGAAGCCCTGCCGTTCTATGCCATCTTCATTCCCATCATGATGGGTATCGGTTATGACTCGATGACGGCATTCATCATCTGCTTCCTTGGTCCTAACCTGGGTTATTGTGCCTCGACCATCGACCCGTTTAATGTTTTGATCGCCCAAGGCATCATTGGCATCGAGGGCAATCCGCAGCTGTGGCTGCGCGCCATTTCTTGGGTCATCTTTACCGCCGTTGGCATCGCATGGGCCATGCGCTATGCCATGCGCGTCAAGAAAAACCCCGAGTCGTCCATTACGTACGAGGACGACAAGCTCAAGCGTGTTGAGTTTTCCGTGACCGATGCCTCCATCGAGGAAGAGTTCACTACCCGTCAGAAGCTCGTGCTTATCGATTTTGCTTGCGGTATGGGCATTATCGTCTGGGGTCTTGTTACTCAGGGCTGGTACATGAATGAGATTTCCGCCGTGTTCCTTGGTATGGGCTTGCTTGCCGGTATCCTGGGCGGCCTTGACCAGCAGACGATCGCCGAGGAGTTCGTTAAAGGCATTGCCGACTTTGCGTATGCCGCTATCGTCATCGGCATCGCTCGCGGTATCTTGGTCATCGCAGAGGGCGGCATGATCATCGACACCATTCTCCAGGCGCTCGCTACTGCGCTCGCCGGTGCACCCGCCGCCGTCTATACCACGTTTATGTATATCGTCCTTGGCCTGCTCTCTTTGCTGGTTCCCTCGAGCTCTGGACTTGCGGCGCTCACCATGCCCGTCATGGGTCCGCTGACCGAGCTTATGGGCCTTAATCCCGAAGCCGCCGTCACCGCGCTCCAGTTTGCCAACCAGACCATCAACACCATCAGCCCCGTGGCGGGCATGACGGTTGCCGGCCTTGCCGTGGCAAAGATCTCGTTTGGCCAATGGTGGAAGACCATTTGGAAGTTCTTCATTTTCATGGTCGTCTTTGGCCTGATCGTAACGGCAATCTCTGGCATGCTTCCTGCGTAGGTGGTTGTGATGTCTGATCGTTTGACGGTCCTGACGTCTAAGAGCGTCTTTACCGGTACGGGGGACCTGCCGTTTGAAGGTTTCGTAGCGGTCCGTGGCAATCGAATTGAGGCGGTTGGCACCAAGTGTGAGGTAGCTTCGTATTTGATCCAGGCGGACAAGGTAGTTGACCTGGGCGACCGCACCGTCATGCCCGGCCTGATCGATGTGCATACCTTCTATACGGGCTGGGCACTGCGGACGTTGGGGTCTGATCTGTCCGGCGTCGCTGATGCCAAAGAGGCCGTGTCGCTCTTGCGTGCATGGAAAGAAGGTCATCCGGATTGCGCGGCAGCTTTTGGCCACAACCTACCCGAAACGTTGGCATCGGATGCCGAGAACGCAAATACGGCAGTTGTGTTTGACGAGTGTTTTGGTGATATCCCCGTCGTCTGCTTTACGCCGGACGCGGAGACCTGTGTTCTCAATGCTGCCGCCAGTGCGCGATACGGCTTTACACCGCAGGCGTGCTATGCCGAGAAGATCTGGCGTATGATAAGCGATTTCCTCGCGCTGCCCGAGGTGCGTGCCGGGTATTCGGACTACATGAGTATGCTTAACGAGCGCGGCGTTACCGCCATCAAGGAGATGGCGTTCGATGACTACTACGGCTTTGCCGACGAAATGGCTCGCCGTGAGGAGTCTGATGAGCTGACGGTTCGCGTCTCTATGATGTCGCAGCCGGTGGGTGCCGGTGCAAATCTGGCATATGCCCGCGAGGCGCGAGAGCGCTTCCGGGGACCATTCGTTCGTTTTTCTGGCTTCAACCGTATGACCGATCGCGGCGTATGGGCGGGGCTTGCCGAGATGATTGACCCCTATGAGGACACGGTCGATGCGGGAGTTGCCGGCAAGACGGTTGTCGAGGAGCCCGAGTGGGATCTGATTGAGAACGAACTGCGCACAATCGATGCTGATGGCTTCCGATATTCCTTGCATTGCCAGGGCGATGGCGCCGTTCGCCGCACCGTGGCGCTCTATGCCTCGCTGCCTCGAGACGAGCATGGACGGATGCTTCGCCGCCATGCGATTACCGATCTCGAGAACTCTGACCCGACCGATCTTGTCGAGTTTGGCAAGTTAGGTGGAATTTGCGAGGTCTATCCGCAGATTCTGACGCTGGACCGGCGCGAGGATTGCTTGTCGATGATGCGTCGACAAATTGGCGAGACGCGACTTTTGCACAGCTGGAATCGCCGCGGCATGGAAGATTCCGGATGCACAGTGTGCTGTGGCACGGATTTGCCGCTGTTGATTCCGAGCCTGGGCGAGTCAATCTACAGTGCGTGCGGCGGATACTTCGATGACGGACTGCCCGTGAATGAGGTCAACACACTGACGCTTGTCGAGCTCTTGCGCGCTTGGACTGCCGGGGGCGCGTACGATCTGATGCGCGAAGACGAGCTGGGTACGCTTGAGGTTGGCAAGCTTGCCGATATCTGCGTGCTCGATCGGGATGTGTTCGACCTCGATTATCGCGGCGCACGCGATCTTGCGGTTGATATGACGATGTCGGACGGACAAATCGTGTTCGATCGAAATAAGGAGGTATAAGATGTCTGAATCCAAACCGACGCTGCGCCGCGAACAGATTGCGGGTATGAATATCCACTACATCATGTGGTCGCTCGATTACTTCCTTGATGTGCAGCAGCGTTTGGGCTTTGAGTCCATTGAGCTGTGGTGTGCGGAGCCGCATGTGACGCTCGACCACACGGGCTACTTTGAGGCTGAGGTCCTGGCGAAAAAGGCTGCAGACCGTGGGCTTAGGTATCGTACTCTGTGCCCCGAGAATGTTGTCTATCCTTGGCAGTACTGCGCACGCAAACCGCTGCATGAACAGCGCAGCCTGGCGTACTTTAAGCACGGCATTGAGCTTGCCGAGGTACTTGGGTGCGACCGTATGTCCGTCAACTCGGGCTGGGGCGACTGGGACGAGGACCGCGAGGAAGCCTGGAAGCGCAGCCGCGAGCACTTGTCCATTCTGGCGGAGTATGCTGGTGAGCACGGTCTGGTGCTTACGATGGAAAGCCTGCGCCCCGAGGAGAGCAACCTTGTGACGACGGTTTCCGATGCGAAGCGCATGATTGACGAGGTCGCGAGTCCGTACTTACAGCCCATGGTTGATACAACCGCGATGGGCGTTGCAGGCGAGACGCTCGAGGACTGGTTTGCTGCCTTTGGTGATGGGGCAATTCACGAGATGCACTTTATCGACGGTGACCCGTATGGCCATCTGGTGTGGGGCGATGGCAAGCACGATATGGACGCCTTCGTCGCCACACTCAACGCCCATGGTTTCGACGGCATGCTGGGCCAGGAAATCACGGACGGTCGTTACTACGATGACCCGGCGGCGGCAGATGCCAAGAACATGGCCGCATTCGAGAAATATCTGATTGACTAAACCAACTATCGGCTACGCAACCAACGTCATTGATTGCGGGCCAAACAAGAAAGGAACTGGATATGAACGCACACGATCTGATCAAAGAGGCAATTGCCGAGAAGGGCAAGTTCGACAGCGTCTACTGGATTGCTTGCGGTGGCTCCATGATCGATTTGATCCCGGCTCATGAGCTTCTGCAGCACGAGGCAACCACCTTCACTTCGTATATCTATACGGCTCGCGAGTTCGATATCATGCGTCCGCGTCGTCTGGGCGAGAAGTCCCTGGTCATCGCTTGTAGCCACAGTGGCAACACCCCGGAGGTCGTCGAGGGCTGCGAGATTGCCCTTGCTGCCGGCGCTACGGTGATCGCCCAGACCGACAACGCTGGATCTAAGATCGACACCGGTAAATGGACCACGTGGGTCTACCCGTGGGGCGAGGGCGTGCCGCAGGCCGAGGTCCCCGCTGGCATTTCGCTGTCGCTTGCGGCAGAGCTGCTCGATCAGCAGGAGGGCTACGCCGATCTTGCCGATATGTATGCCGGTATTGCCGAGATGGATAAGATTCTTCCCCCGGCACGCGAGAAGGTAAATGCCGAGCTGGGCGATCGCTTTGCCAAACTTTGCCAGGAGCACGAGTTCTTCTATATTCTGGGCAGCGGTCCCAACTTTAGCCAGACCTACGGTTTCGCTATCTGCTCTCTTATGGAGATGCAGTGGCAGCACTGCAGCTACATCCACTCTGCCGAGTACTTCCACGGTCCCTTCGAGGCTACTCAGGATGGCGTTTTTTACTTCCTGCAGATGGGCTCCAGTGAGTGCCGTGCTATGGACGAGCGCGCCCTGGCGTTCCTTAAGACGCATACCGATACGCTGATGGTGCTCGATGCCAAGGAGTACGGTATGGAAGCCGTGCCGGCGAGCGTCCGTGCCTATCTGGACCCGGTGCTGTTCTACGCCATGAACTGCGAGCTGCGTGCCGCACGCGGCAAGGTGTTTGACCATGATCCCGATTTCCGTCGCTACATGGGCGTCGTCGAGTACTAGAAGGGTAAATACCATGGCATTTAACGTTAACGCGCTTGGATTTGGCGACAACGTCGTCGATCGCTACGAGCATATCCACACCATGTATCCTGGCGGCAACGCGGTGAACTTCGCCGTTTATGCCAAGAAATGCGGTGCCGCACGCTCCGCATACATGGGCATTTTTGGCAATGACGCCGCTGCCGAGCATGTCATTGCAAGCCTCGAGGATGAGGGTATCGAGCTTGACAAGTGCGAGCAGATGATTGGCGAGAACGGAGCGGCTCGCGTGACCGTCGTTGACGGTGACCGTGTCTTCCTTGGCTCCAACGAGGGCGGTATCCGTGGCGATGCGCGCTATGTCCTCGATCGCTTTGACCTTTCGTACATGAAGCAGTTCGATGTGGTTCATTCGGGCAACTATTGCTTTACCGAGCGCGAGCTGCCCAAGTTGAAGGCTGCGGGCGTCACGGTCTCTTTTGACTTTTCGGACGACTCTACCGACGAGTACTACGAGCAGATTGCGCCCTACGTCGATTTCGCTTTCTTTAGTGCGGCGGATGCTGCGAGTGAGGATGAGATTCGCGAGCGTCTGGCATGGGTGAAGGGCCTGGGTCCGCGTTTTGTGTCGGCTACGGCGGGCGCCGAGGGCTGCATTGCTTACGACGGCGATCGTTATTACCGCCAGCTGGCTAAACCGGTAACGGACATGAAGGACACCATGGGGGCGGGCGACTCGTTCCTTACCTCGTTTTTGATGTGCTATCTCGATTCCGCCAAGCGTGGTGAAGATGGCGCCGAGGCCATCGAGCGCGCGCTCGACTTTGCTGCCGGGTTTGCCTCGACCGTGTGCGGCATGGAAGGTTCTTGGGGCCACGGAGCACCAATCGTCGAATAGCCGAGCGGTCCCGGGGAGGTGCAGGCGCCTCCTCGGGACCCGGTGTGCAAAAAATGCCAAATATGAGTACTGTGACTAATTTAGTCGCAGCAAAATCAACCCCTTCAGACGTGATTTGAGCGTCTGGAGGGGTTTAAGATTTGCGAAAACGCAGGATGAATGACTGTAAAAGCTTTAATTAGCGGACAATCGGGGATTATTCTGGCGGTTGGAAAGTTAAAAGAAATGTATCCATTCCGGTAGCAGTACTCATATTTGGCATTTTTTGCACACCAGGGGTTAGCGAAGGTCAAAAACAGAGCGCGCATTTGTTAAAACTATCGACTCGATGCGCTTTGCGTCGCAGTTTTTGAGCGAGGTGATGCGTTCTGAGGTCCTTGTGAGCGACCTGATGAGCGACTGCGTGCTTGTTTCTGTGTTTGGCTCGGCCGGTGCATCGGTCTCGAGCAGTAGGCGGTCGAGTGGAATCTGTCGTGCGTATTCGCGACCGCGCTTGGTCGCGAGCATGCGTTCGTTGACGGAAAAATAGCAGCCCGCATTACGCGCGCGGGTGAGTTCGTCCGAAGTGCCGCTAAACCAGTGGAAGATGATAGCGGGGGAGTCGGGGTTTGGGATGAGTAGTCCATGCGATTCGAGGACGTCCAGTACGGCTCCTGCCGAACGAACGGCGTGAATTGATATCACGCGCCCGGTAAGAGGATGCTGCACGAGCGCATCGCAGAGCCGGTTAAGTGCCTGTATTTGTAGCGGCTCACTTCCAGCAAAGCGCGCGGAAAAGTCGAGTCCGACTTCGCCGATGTAGCGTTCTTGGGCAGCAACTTCGCAAAGCAGATTGACTTCGGCAAAACCGCAGTGGCCATCGGCGAGCCACCAGGGGTGAAGCCCAACGCCGGCGATGATGCCCGGGTGGCGACGAGCGCGCTCGTTTGCGGCCGAAAAGTCGCGTGGATCGATGCCGCAGTCAAATAGACCCAAGCCCAGCGCCGTCGCCTCATCGGCAACGGCGTCCGGGTGGGCCATTAAATCAAGATGGCAGTGTGCATCAAATAACCGGGGCTCCATCTCGGCGCGCTCCGCTAGTCTAGGCGCTGGCCATCGGTGCGCACGCGCTCGATGCCGCGGCCGCTGATCTGGCGGATAACCTCGCCGGCGATCATCTGACCCATGATGGGCGGCATAAAGCTGGCGGTTCCCAGCTCGGTGCGCTCGTGGATGTTGGAAGGATCGCGGGGCTGTGTCTTAACCGATTCCTCGCAGCTAAACAGTACATGCAGGCTCTTGATTCCGCGCTTCTTGCATTCTTTGCGCATAATGCGGCTCATGGGGTCACGCACCGTATCGAAGATGTCGGCAAAGCGGAGGCACTCGGGATGGAGCTTGTTGGCCCCGCCCATGGAGCTAACCAAACGAATGCCGTGGTCCTGAGCGTATTTGGCAATGGTGAGCTTGGCCGAGATGGTGTCGATGGCGTCGACGACGTAGTCGAGCTTGCCGTCCGTCTGCTCCAAAACGCTCGCGAAGAAATCATCGATGTTGTCGCTCAGCAAGTATTCGGTGCGCTTGATGACGGTGGCGGCGGGATTGATGTCGTGGATCATGGCCTCCATCACGTCAACCTTGCGCTTGCCGACGGTGCTGTGAAAGGCGATGGCCTGGCGATTGATATTGCTGGGCGCGATGATGTCCTTATCCAGAATGACGAAATGACCAATGCCGCCGCGGGCGAGTGCCTCGCAGCAGTTGGAGCCCACGCCTCCGCAGCCGAGCACTAGCACCGTAGCATCGGCGAGCTTATCGAGTGCCTCGCGGCCCATGATAATCTCGAGCTTGGTGTCGCGTGTCTCGATGGCGGCTGCGGCTGTGGTTTCGGTCATAGATATCCTCCGATGGGGAGTCGGTCGTATTTTAGCTATCGCCATTATAGGTATTATTGCGATTCCATTTGAGCCCTTGGGCTTGTTGAAATGGGATCGGGATTCGCATAAGATTGAAGCAGATGGCACCCGTTGCAGCGGGTTGGCCAACTCCGAAACACGTTTATGGCGTGAGAAGTGGCCGTCTTCGCATTACGCGGGGGCGGCTATTTCATTCGACCTCCAATGTGGATGCCGAGCTCCACAGCCGCGATTACAAGCAATAACAACGTCAGGACATCGTCAATACTCATAGTCCATCTCCTTCTCGGGTAGAGGGAGCTGGCCCATCTGCTTCAACTTCCATTGTAGCTAAATACGAACAAATGTTCTATAGATGTTCCTGTATTAGATAGTTAGACAAACATCTAAATATCGAGTATAGTGTGCGCGTCATGAGAGATGATGAAAGGGGGGTCTTATGCCGGGAGAGGGTTTTAAGGCGCTTGCCGATCCAACGCGACGGCGCATTTTGGAGTTGCTGCGCGAGGGCAATTGCACGGCGGGGGAGCTTGCCGAGCATTTCGATATCAGTAAGCCGTCGCTGAGCCATCACTTGGCGACGCTCAAAAACGCCGGGTTGGTAACCGACGAACGTCATGGTCAAAACATCGTATACAGCTTAAACACTACCGTCATGCAGGACTTGATCGGTTGGTTTATGGGCTTTACAAACACGGAAGGTGATAAGGATGAATAACGAAAACAAGGGCATTCACCCCACGGGGGTATCGTCGCGCGTGTGGATTGCGCTGGTCGCTCTGTGCGTCGCCAATGTCGTAGCGCATCTCATGGTGATGCCGAGCTTGCCTGGGCAGATTCCCACGCACTGGGGCGCGAACGGCGCCGTCGACGGTTGGGGTCCCAGCTGGATGGCCTCCGCGCTCGGCGTGCTGCCTCTGGTGCTTCTCGCAATGTTCTGCGTGGTGCCGCGCATCGATCCCAAAGGTGAGGCATATCGAACCTCGGGCAAGTTCTATCAGGGCTTCGTAATCGCCTTCACCTTGTTCATGTGCGTCATAAGCTGGCTGGGAGAGCTTACGGTCTGGGGCGTGGTGCCGGCGGTCGGTTCGGTCAACGTGCTGATTTCCGGTGTTGTCGGCTTGCTGTTCATCGGCGTAGGCAACTACTTGCCGCGTGTGAAGCAGAACTATACGCTCGGTATCAAGACGCCTTGGGCGCTTGCCAATCCCGAGAACTGGCGCCGTACGCAGCGCTTTGGCGGTGCCTGCTTTATGGTGCTGGGCTTTGGCCTGATTGTGATGGGCGTGGCAGGCAGCGTGCTTTCGAGTGAAGTCGTCGCCGCGGTGATTGCGGTTCTGGCGTTTGGTTCGGTTGGAGCCGTCTACGTCTACTCGTATCTGCTGTGGCGCAAATCGCAGCGAGCCGCTCGCTAAGGTTGCGGAAAACTAGCGTACGCAGTTCATAGTATGTTCCGGGGGAACTTTTCCCAGGTAGTATTAGGGGGTATGGGCAACCATGCCCCTTTTTCGTTACGTTTCAGAGCTGGTTTTTCCATTTCGTTTCCACTTAGGCGAAACAAGAATAGGGAAACAGCAGGTAGAAAGGATAAAACAGGCAAATGGCGGAGTTTATCTACCAGATGTATCAGGCTCGTAAGGCCCATGGCGACAAGGTAATCCTTGACGACGTGACCCTGAGCTTCTACCCCGGTGCCAAGATCGGCGTCGTGGGCCCCAATGGTATGGGCAAGTCGACCCTGCTCAAGATCATGGCCGGCATCGAGGAGGTCTCCAACGGCGATGCCAGGCTCACCCCCGGCTACACCGTGGGCATCCTGCAGCAGGAGCCGCCGCTCGACGATGACAAGACCGTCATCGAGAACGTGCGCATGGCATTTGGCGACATGATCGCCAAGGTCGATCGCTTCAACAAGATCGGCGAGGAGATGTGCGACCCGGATTGCGACATGGACGCCCTCATGGCCGAGATGGGAAAGCTCCAGGACGAGATTGATGCCGCCGACGGCTGGGATATCGATTCCAAGCTCGGCCAGGCCATGGACGCCCTGCAGCTGCCCGATTCCGACATGCCGGTCAACGTACTTTCCGGCGGCGAGCGCCGTCGCGTGGCCCTGTGCAAGCTGCTGCTCGAAGCTCCCGACCTGCTGCTGCTCGACGAGCCCACGAACCACCTGGACGCCGAGTCGATCCTGTGGCTCGAGCACTTCCTGCACAACTACCAGGGCGCGGTGCTTGCCGTCACACACGATCGCTACTTCCTGGATAACGTTGCCGAGTGGATCTGCGAGGTCGACCGCGGCCACCTCTATCCCTACAAGGGCAACTACTCCACGTATCTGGAGACCAAGGCCGCGCGCATCGAGGCACAGGGCAACCGCGACGCCAAGCTCGCCAAGCGCATGGAGGCCGAGCTCGAGTGGGTACGCAGCTCGCCCAAGGCTCGCCAGGCCAAGAACAAGGCTCGTCTGGCTCGCTACGAGGAGATGGAGGCCGAGGCCCGCGCAAGCCAGAAGCTCGACTGGACCGACATCCGCATCCCTGTGGGCCCGCGTCTGGGCAACAAGGTACTCGAGGCCCATCACCTGCACAAGGAGTTCGATGGCCGTGTGCTCATCGACGACCTATCATTCACCCTGCCGCGCAACGGCATCGTGGGCGTCATCGGCCCCAACGGTGTCGGTAAGACCACGCTGTTCAAGACGATTGTGGGTCTGGAGCCGCTGACTTCGGGCGAGCTCGAGGTGGGCGAGACCGTCAAGATTTCTTACGTCGACCAGAACCGTTCCGGCATCGACCCCGATAAGAACCTATGGGAGGTCGTCTCGGACGGCCTGGACCACATGATGGTCGGCGAGACCGAGGTTCCGAGCCGCGCTTATGTGGCGAGCTTTGGCTTTAAGGGCCAGGACCAGCAGAAGCGCGCTGGCGTACTCTCCGGTGGCGAGCGCAACCGTCTGAACTTGGCGCTTACGCTCAAGCAGGGCGGCAACCTGCTGCTCCTCGACGAGCCCACGAACGACCTCGATGTCGAGACGCTGTCCTCGCTCGAGGCGGCGCTGCTCGAGTTCCCGGGCTGCTCGGTGGTCATTAGCCACGACCGTATGTTCCTTGACCGCGTCGCCACGCACATTCTGGCGTGGGAGGGCACCGACGAGAATCCGGGCAACTGGTATTGGTTCGAGGGCAACTTCGAGGCCTATCAGGCCAACCGCATCGAGCGCCTGGGCGAGGATGCAGCCCAGCCGCATCGTATCCACCGCAAGCTGACGCGTGATTAGTCGAGCTCAGGTGACCTAACGAGAAAGGGACGATAACCTTGAGGGTTATCGTCCCTTTTTGTTACTTGGTAGAAGGCTCTACTTTATCGATGGTCCAGGCGGCTCCGAGACCGCCGGTGGTGTTGCGGCGGATGCGCACGGTAACCTCGCGGCGCTCGCCGGCCTGCGTGTAGCGCAGGGGGAAACTTGCGCGGTTTCGCGCGACCTCGATGGTACCGCGCTCGCGGGCGATCCAGTAGTACTCACCGACGATGCCGAGGGTGTCGGCGCCGTAGGGGAGATAGGTTGACAGCTGGTGCAGAAGCGGGCCGGGGCAGAAGATCTCGGTTGTGAAATCGACGGGGAAGTCCTTGGGGATGGCGGGCGCTGCAGGTGTGGGGGTCGGGGCTGCTGCGGGTGCCGAAGCCGGTGCCGGTGCGGGAATTTGGTCGCAAGCAGCGGTGGGCACGGACTCGATGACGGTCGCGGGCTCTGGCGTCGTTTTCGGCTTGGTCGTGGAATCTGCGGGTTTCACGGTGACGGGCGCGTCTGCAACTGCAGTTTCAACCTCAACCTGCATCGCGTTCTCGTTCTCGACGCTCGACTTTGCCTCGATGGGCGTGGATGCCATGGTGGTGATGCCGGCGTTGGCGTTCTCGGGGTCATAGACGACCGTGAGCGAGATGGCAGGCTGCGGTACCTCGGGCTCCGATGCCGCCTCGGCAGCGTCCTGTTCTGTGGGCTCTTCGGGCTGATCGTCCTCAGCCTCGTCGCCAAAGACATCGCTGTTTTGGAACGCAGGCGTTTCGGGCTGGTCAGCGGCTTCTTCGGCTGTCGACTTGGGAGCCTCGTTGAGCTCCGCAGTGGCTTCCTGCTCGGATATGGCTTCGGGATCGGTCGTGGCGGCGATTTCGGTTTCGGCTTCTGCTGTTACCTCAATAGCGACTTCGATTTCTGCATCGGGCTCGGGTTCCGGCACGGCTTCAACCATGGCTTCGGGCTCGGGACGCTTAACGTGCTTGGGGCGCACGGCCTTGAGGTCCTTTTCACCGCGTTTCTTCTTTTTGTAGGACTGCTTGGCGCCCTTGGCAGCCTTGGGCTTGTCTTCGCCCTTGGCAAGGGCGGTATCCCAGGCCTCGTTGGCGATGACGGTGGCATACAGGCGGCCGCCCTTAAAGACGGTCAGCTTAATGCAGTCGTCGAGCTCTTCGAGCAGCTCGCGCGTGGACTCGAAGCCCAGGTCATAAGCGGTCATGTCGCCAGCGGCGAGCGCCTCCTCGACCTGCGTCATAAACGTTTGCTTGCCGCATCCAATCGCATCGCGCAGCAGGCGATACAGATAGATGTGGTTGCCCAGCGAAAGCGTGGGCCTAAATATTGTCTTGCTCATGGCAAATCTCCTCTTTACACATGTAAAGCATCTTACCATCGCATAGCGTTCGCCATGGCGGCGCCCAAGGCAAACGGGCGCGAACCGCTTTCGATTCGCGCCCGTTGTACAGGTCGGTTATCTATGAGAGGCAAATGTACTTAGTTGCCCGATGCCGTGCCTTGGCTCGAGTTGTCAGATGCCGTGCCGGACGCGGTTCCACTCGAGCTGTTCGAGCTGTTGGTGTTGTTGCTGTCTACTGTGCCCGTTCCCGAAGCGGTGTCGCTCGTCTGGCCGCCCGTGCTCGGCTGCGAACCGCCAGTCGTTTGGCTTGAGTCGGTCGTGCCGGACGGCGTGCTGCTGTTGGCCGTAGAGGAATCGGTGCCCTGCGATTGGTTTTGGGTGTTCGAGGACGAATTGGCAGAGGTAGAACTGTCTTGCGTATCGTCCGTCTGCGCCTGCTGATCTTGCGACTGGGTGTTGCCATTTGCATCGCTCTCGGTCGTGCGCGACGAAAGGATTGGCTCGGGGCGCTCGCCCAGACCCTCACCGGCGGTGGTTATAAGGATGGCGCCGGTGCAGGCGATGACCGCGACGATGGCGATGGCGATCGAGAAGACGATGACCTTCTTTTGCGTCTGGCTGCGCTCTGCCGCGGCCTTGGCGCGCAGGCTGTTAGGGGCGACGCGCGCCGTGGTCGCACGCCCCGCAACCTGGCGCATCTCCTGCGTAGTCGCGGCGCCGCCCAGGTGCTCCTCGGCATTAAGCTCAACGGGCTCATAGGCGCCGGCGGGGTAGTCGACGTCGGCGTGCGTACCTTTGAGGGCTTTGGCGCTGGCAGAGATAAAGTGGCGGTAGACCTGCGAGGACACAACGGTGATGACCGAGCTCACGGCGGCGCCAATTACTGAACCAGCGATGCCAATCTTGGAAGCAAGCGCGACACTTGTGGCGGCGGCTGCGGCGCCAGCGATGATCTGAGGAATGGAAATGTCATCGAACAGGCCCTTCTTGGGCGCGATGGCCATGGTCTGTCCGATGGAATGGTTTTCGTGAACGCCGTTGTTGAGCGCGGCCGGTGTCATGACGCGCGTGCGCGGCGCGTCGGTGTACTTGGTTGTCATACGGGGTCCTCCCGGTGTAAATCTGCTTCGTTTCGTGTAGCCATCAGGGTACCCACCAGATGTGAATCGTACGTGACATTTAACAGATACCATCAACTCATCAAGGGGGGCTTGCTGTCTTTGGTGCAATAGCTTGATGCTAAACTGGATTTACGATTGCGAGGTGGTTTACGTGATGTACCCATATATGACATTCGAAGACGGTACCGAGGTCGTTCATTCTGACCTGATAACAGATGGGGATATCGAAAAGGTTATCGTGCATTTTGAACGACCGACGGCAGAGGGCTTCGACTCCGCTCGTTGTGAGTTGCCTTCCTGTTCGTGGACTGACTGGGAAGGGCATTTTACTCAGAGTGAAAAACGAGCTTTCGAAGAGTGTTTGAGCAAATCATTTAGATTAGTTCGAGTTTAGTTCGAATATAGAAGCCGAATGAGATGACCTAAAGCGTATGCATTTTTAGTATTAGATGCGTATGAAATGGAGGATGTGAATGGATGAGCTAATAGACTTTAAAAAACGATTTCTCAAGAATGGCGAGCTGGTTTCAATTCCAAAAAAGGAAAGCTATAAAAGAATCATGCTGCTATGGGCCGTCTCTTTCTTTGAATTAAATACAAGTTATACGGAGCTTCAGGTTAATCGTGTGCTGTCACAGCTCTATCCTGATTATGCCGTGTTGAGGCGGTACTTGGTTGATTATGGATTCCTATTAAGGGATGAACGAGGCCTGAAATACGAGGTTAATCGTGATGTTCACGGTATTGAGAGCTAGCCATCCGGTTCGGGTCCTATATATTGCTAGAGGGATAAGCGAAATAGGCAATTGGTGTGCGAATATTGCTTTGCCAATGCTGATTTACGAGGTAACTCACGATGTTTCTGCAACTGCTTTGATGGTCTGCTGCAGATTTGCCCCCTCTCTGTTTTCAGTTGCGCTCGCGCAGCTGCCTCAGAAGATGGGTATCGGGACACTGCAGGCCATGAGATTGGCAGACTTAATTCGCGCGGGATTATTCGTTTGCTATATTTTTGTTGATAGTAAATGGAGTATGTTTGCTATTACGTGCGCGGTATCGCTTTGCCGAACGGTTGAAATGCCCTGCTTTTACTCGTTGTTAAGAGCCAATACGAATAGTATCAATCGCGACGTAATTAATAATTCGTTTGGGTTTCTGCAGAATTTGATGATGGTTCTGGGGCCAGTTGCCGGCGGTTTTGTTGTCGCTCAATTTGGGGCGGAGGCTGTTCTTGCATTAGACGCGCTTTCTTTTGCCGCGTCGTTCTGGTTGCTGCGAGATGTTCCGTCGGTTATCGAGGTTAATGATAAAGAGGGGATAAGCAAAAATGAAAAAAACAGGACTGCATTTAGTGATCTTAGCGCGAAGCACTTGGCAATTGGTTTCCTATTAATCGATATTTCTAGTGGCGTGGCATTCGGCTCTCTGAATTCTCTTTTGCCAGCTATAGCGCAATTGCAATTTGACTCGTCATCGATACAATACGGATTCCTTCAGAGTAGTCTTACAATCGGACTGTTGTTCGGAAATACAATATATGGTCGTTTAATCAGTGGTTCCGATTGCGTTAAATCATATTGTTTTGTGACGTATCTTGCGCTCGGTGCGTATCTGGCGTTTGGCTATCGCTATGCGTCTGGGATATCGTTTATTTTCCTTTTTATCGTCGGCGCCGGAAACGCCATTCAAGATGTGCTTCTCATAACATCGCTGCAGGATTTGGCGAGAGACGGATCTGAATCGATAAGCCTGTTTTCAATTAGGGAGTCTTTGCAATCGGTTGCTGTTGTTATTTCAACACTCCTTGTTTCGCTGTTCACGAGCATCGCGATGTTCTCAATTCTCGTTACAGGACTTGGTGTATTTTCAATTATGATGGTAGTTGTGTTTCAATTGAATTATTTGCGAAAGATGTGACGTTGATATGCCTAAAACGCTTTTAGTATTTCCCCCAGGATGGAGTCCAGTGGGGCCGTATCTTGCCTTGCCTGTTTTGAAGTCATATCTTCAAGAGGTTGAACAATACAAAGTTGACATTGTTGACTTAAACGTGGAATTTTACGATGACCTCCTATCTTTTAGACATGTCGAAGAGTGCTGTAAAAGGTATCGGGAATCAAAGGATTCGTTTAGTTCGAATGTTCAATTAACAATCGAGTTGATACAAAAGTCAGCACTTAATGTTGACGAAGCAAAAGATATTTTCAGATCAAAGAGATACTTTAATCTAAAAGAAAGACAATATGCTGAAAACATTTTTAGAAATGCACTCTATATCATAAATCACGTCTCATATGGAGTTAAATACACGTTCAACTCCATAGATCTGCCCTATGATTATTATTCGACACCAGAAATAATGAAATCGCTTGCGGATACCTTGCATAATCCGTTTATTTCCTTCTATGAAACTGCCTTTCTTAAGCGTATTCAGAGGGAAAAATCGAGTTTATTGGGATTTCGGTGAGCGGCTGTTTCCAATTGATTTCCGCAGTTACGTTAGCGAAACTGATTAAAGAAGAATGTCCATCTGTTAAACACGTCTCATTGGGCGGCAATTACATTACTCGTTTAGCAGATGACTGCATGAAAGAATGGCATCCCTTTTTTGAATACATTGATTCGATAATGATGTATGACGGCGAAGAGCCGCTTGCACGTCTTCTTGAGGCTCTTGACTCTGGTGATGACAATCTCGACTGTGTTCCAAACCTTTGCCATGCTAAAGGTGGAAAGATATATAAAAACCATCGGATTGAGCAAACATTTATCAACGATACAGTTCCCGATTTCGATGGCTTCGCCCTTTCTAAATACTTCATGCCTGAGTTAATATTGCCGGTTTATTCCTCTAGGCAGTGTTTTAATCATTGCGCCTTCTGCACCATTCCCGGTGCTACTGGTGGTTGTTACCGAAAGATGCCCATATCGAGAGTATTTGAAATAATGTGTCGGTTAAATGAAAAATACGGCACGAGAGTTTTCTCTTTTGTGGATGAAACATTCGAAGGCAAAAGAATGGAGCAACTCGCGGATGAAATAAACGCATCGGGAAAAACGTTTTTCTGGCATGGAGAAACGAGGTTCTCTCCAACCCTAAGTACAGACGTTTTCAACAAGATATACCAAAGTGGATGTAGGCAGATTCAGTTTGGCCTCGAGTCATACAACCAAAGAGTTCTTGATCTAATGAAGAAGAACACGAGAGTTGATTGGATTGATCGCAATATCCATGATTGTCTCAATGCGGGTATTCCTGTTCATCTATTCTTTATGATTGGCTTTCCGACCGAAACTAAAGAAGAGGCTCTGAACACCTTAGCTTATACAGAGAATGTTTTGAATTATTCAAAACAGGTATGTGGTGTTCCATATTCCACGAGAGGATTTACGAATTTTGGTCTCGTTATGGGGTCGGATGTTTGGAATCATCCCGATAAGTATGGTGTCTCTGTAATGCCGAAGTCCCAATATGAGGATTTGCGCCTCGAAGTGGATTATGTTTCAGGCACTGGTTTAACTTTAAATGAAGCAAAATCCTTATCTGATGAGCATCATATTGATTTTTATATGCAAGAGGTCATAAACGGTAGCGACACAATTGACTTGCCCCAGCGGCTTCATATTTCAGAGGTGACCTGGATCCTAGATTCTATTCACGCTGTCAGGTATAAGGGACATTTGACCAAAGTAAAGCGACGGCTAACTAGTCTAAATCCAGCTGATCGAATCTGGCTGGATTCCAAGACCTCTGTCGTGCTCGTTGAGCCATTTGCCTACTTCTATAATTCTGAATACCATCATGTCTATGCTGTTTCCCAGTTGGTATACCTTAAGTTGGCCCGTTTATTGGAGGCTGATTGTAGCATTTCTCTTATCCTTGATCAGGGCGATCTCGAGCTGACAAGGGCGATAGAAGAACTGTTGCATTATGGATTGCTGAATACAAATATCGATGCCGATTATGTAATGCACGATAATGGTTTTCAATTGGTTAAAAGTTCGTTTGTGAAAGAAGTCGGACGCTCAAAAGAGGGGTTAAGAGTACTGCTGAGTTGTGCCACCCATAGAATGTGTGCGGTTAATGATTTTTCGTTCGCTTTGCTTTCGTTGTTTGAAAAGCCGATTACTAAGAACGAGGTGCGCGACATTTTGAAAAAAGAGGGACTATCGGCAAACGAGGAGCAATTAAACAAGTTGGTTGAAAATTGCATGAAAGCAGATATACTACAATTGATTAGATAGAGGAGGTTTCTGCATGGACGTTATTAACAAAGATCTCTTGGAGCAACTGAAAGAGTTTCAGGAAGAGGGCGTCGTGGTAGAAGTGTTCGACTTTGAGGACTACATGGATAAATTCTGCCATTAGTTTCGGAATTTACTCGCCTCGCTTAAAGGAGAAGTCGATTATCGATTTCTCCTTTTTTAATTAAAGATATTTTTGAAATACATGCTCTTAGCACAGGTTGGCCTCTCAGTAAACTGGGAGGTTGCTTTGGCTAGTTAGAGGTATGTGAACGTTCGTTAGACTGAATCTCAGGGTAGAAGGGGCCTCCAGTGTCCAGATCAACAAGGCAATGCTGCGTTTCGGCTAATAAGAACGATGGCTTTTTGCGTGTGGCGGCGGCGTCGCCGCAGATTCGCGTTGCCGATGTCGAGGGCAATGCCGAGGTTGCGTTGGCGGCTGTTCGCGAGGCTGCCGAGCGCGGCGTTCGTGCTCTGGTGCTGCCCGAGCTTAACTTGTGCGGCTATACCGCGGCCGATCTGTTCCATAACCGCACATTACTGCATGCCTGCGAGGCTGCTTTGGTGCATATCCTCGATGTGACTCGTGAGCTGCCGATTGTCTTTACCGTCGGTCTTCCCGTTGCGGTTGCCGAGAATATCTACAACTGCGCCGCCGTGTGCTGCGCGGGCGAGCTTTTGGGCCTCACGGCCAAGAAGTATTTGCCCAACTATGGCGAGTTCTATGAGCGCCGTTGGTTTGCTCCGGCGCCTGCGGATCCCGTGTGGGTTGAATTTGCCGGTCAGGGTCCGGTCCCGCTGGGCTCGGGGCTTATCTACCGCTGCTGTGATGAGGGAGCCGAGGACCTGGTGCTGGGCGTTGAGGTCTGTGAGGACCTGTGGGTGCCGGCGCCTCCTTCGACCGAGATGGCGCTTGCCGGCGCGACGGTGATTCTCAACCCGTCGGCCTCGGACGAGATTATCGGTAAGGCAGATTACCGCCGCAGCCTTATCTCTAATCAAAGCGCGCGCCTGTACTGTGCCTATGCCTATGCGGACGCGAGCGAGGGCGAGTCCACGACCGATATGGTCTTTGCGGGCGAGAACCTCGTCTACGAAAACGGCTCTAAGCTGGCGGCGACGAAGCTCCTTACCTGCGATATGGCGGTTGCCGATGTTGACCTCGACCGTCTGGTTGCCGAGCGCCGTCGCTCGACGACGTGGACGCGCGCGGACGATGCGCCGGAGGCCACAACCGTTGAATTTTCGTTTGAGGGCGTGCTGGCAGACGAGCCTGTCCTGCGCGATGCACTCGACATTTACCGTGTCTTCCCCCGCGCGCCCTTTGTGCCGGCTGACCATGGCGACCTGGCCGAGCGTTGCGAGACGATCCTCAATCTGCAGACTGCGGGCCTCAAGACCCGCCTTGCCCATACGGGTACCAAGGCTGCGGTCATCGGCCTTTCGGGTGGCTTGGACTCCACGCTGGCACTGCTCGTGACAGTTCGCGCCTTCGATGCACTGGGGCTGCCGCGCACGGGTATCACGGCGGTCTCCATGCCAGGTTTTGGCACGACGCATCGCACCAAGTCCAATGCCGAGTCGCTTGCCCGCGACCTGGGCGTGAGCTTCCGCGAGGTTTCGATCCACGCGGCTGTGGAGCAGCACTTCAAGGACATTGAGCACGACCCGGCAGTTCAGGACGTGACCTACGAGAACAGCCAGGCCCGCGAGCGCACGCAGATTTTGATGGACTTGGCCAACCAGGCTGGCGGTTTTGTCATCGGCACGGGCGACCTGTCGGAGCTGGCGCTCGGCTGGGCTACCTATAACGGCGACCACATGAGCATGTACGCCGTCAACGCGAGCGTGCCCAAGACGCTCGTGCGTCACTTGGTTCGCTATGCCGCCGATGTCTTTGGCGGGAGTATTGCTGAGGTCTTGCTCGACATCCTCGATACGCCGGTATCTCCCGAGCTTCTGCCGCCCACGGGCGACGGCGAGATTGCGCAGAAGACCGAGGATTTGGTGGGCCCGTACGAGCTGCACGACTACTTCCTCTACTACCTGCTGCGTTTTGGCTTTGAGCCGGGCAAGATCTACCGCATGGCGCTCAAGAGCTTCGAGGGCGTCTACGACGCCAAGACCGTCCACACGTGGCTACGTACGTTCTACCGTCGCTTCTTTGCCCAGCAGTTTAAGCGCAGCTGCCTGCCCGATGGTCCCAAGGTGGGCTCGGTGACGCTCAGCCCGCGCGGCGATTGGCGCATGCCGAGTGACGCCAGCTCGCGTCTGTGGCTTGCGCAGATCGACGCGCTCAATCCAGTTGACTAAGGTTGGCTAAATTGAACCAATACGGGGGTTGCAAGCGTTACACTTTTGCAATCTGATGGCCCGTATCGCGCGGCGCTCTTGTCGGAGCGCCGCTTTTTTATATCGAAAGGTGGCACCATGCAGGCATCGCAGCGTCTCGACCGCTTTGGCGCGGAGGTCTTCGCCTCGCTCAACAACAAGCTTCTCGCGCTGAAGGCTCAGGGCAAGACCATTTACAACATGAGCGTGGGCACGCCCGACTTTAAGCCGTACGACCACGTGGTCGAGGCGCTCACGCAGGCAGCCCAAGATCCCGAGATGTGGAAGTATGCCCTGCGCGACCTGCCCGAACTCAAGCAGTCCGTGTGCGATTACTACGAGCGTCGCTTTGGTGTCTCCGGCATTACGCCGTCCATGGTGCAGTCGTGCAACGGCACGCAGGAGGGTGTGGGCCATTTGGGCCTGGCCCTGCTCGATCCGGGCGATACTATTTTGGTTCCCGATCCGTGCTACCCGGTCTTCGAGGCGGGTGCCAAGATCGCCGATGCCAAGCTCGAATACTATCCGCTGGTTGCCGAGCATAATTACCTGCCCTATGTGGCGGGTATCGATCCCGAGGTGGCCGATCGTGCCAAGTATATGATCGTGTCGCTGCCCGCCAACCCGGTCGGCTCGGTGGGCACGCCCGAGGCCTACGAGGAGATCATCACTTTCGCCCGCGAGCACGACCTGCTCATCGTTCATGACAACGCGTACTCCGACATCGTGTTCGACGGCGAGCCCGGCGGCAGCTTCTTGCAGTATCCCGGTGCGCTTGAGGTGGGCGTGGAGTTCTTCTCGCTTTCCAAGTCGTTTAACGTCACCGGTGCCCGCATCGGCTTTTTGGTCGGCCGCGAGGACGTGGTCTCTGCCTTTGCCAAGCTGCGCGGCCAGATCGACTTCGGTATGTTCTTCCCGATCCAGAAGGCTGCCATCGCCTGCCTGAACGGTCCGCGCGATGAGGTCGAGGCGCAGCGTCTGAAGTACCAGGAGCGCCGCGATGCCCTGTGCGACGGTCTTGAGGGCCTGGGCTGGGAACGTCCCAATGCGCATGGCTCTATGTTTGTGTGGGCCAAGCTTCCCGGTGGTCGCACCGATTCTATGGCGTTTTGCGAGGAGCTTATGGAGAAGGCCGGCGTTGTGGTGACGCCGGGCGCGAGCTTTGGCCCTTCGGGCGAGGGGCACGTGCGTATGGCACTGGTCCTGCCGCCCGACCAGATCGCTTTGGCTGTCGAGGCCATTCGCGAGGCGGGCCTGTATTAGAAACCTATTTCGACTCGTCAATAGCTCGAAACCGATTTCGTGCAGTTATTTTACGAATTCTGCAAACAATTTCGGTAAACGGTCGATTTTTGGCTGCGAATAGGAGCATAATCAAAGTCCCGATTGGATGTATTGGGATTACGACAAGCCGCTCGGGTCGTTCCCGGGCGGTTTGTTTGTGGAGAGAGATGGGAGTTTCTAATGGTTAACGAGAAGAAGGTCGCTATTGTCGGCTGCGGTTTCGTCGGTTCGTCTTCGGCGTTCGCACTGATGCAGAGTGGTCTGTTCTCCGAGATGGTCCTCATCGACGTGGACAAGAACCGTGCCGAGGGTGAGGCCCTGGATATCGCACATGGCATGACGTTTGCCGAGCCGATGAAGATCTACGCCGGCGATTATTCCGATGTCGCCGACGCCGCTATGATCGTCGTCACCGCTGGCGCTGCCCAGAAGCCCGGTGAGACCCGCCTGGACCTGGTCAACAAGAACGTCAACATCTTTAAGTCCATTATCCCCGAGATTAAGAAGTCCGGCTTCGACGGCATTCTGCTAATCGTTTCCAACCCGGTCGATGTTCTGACCTACGCCGCCATCAAGATGTCCGGCCTGCCCGAGGGTCACGTCATCGGCTCCGGCACCGTGCTCGACACCGGCCGTCTGCAGCAGATGCTCGGCGCTCACGTCGAGGTCGATCCGCGCGACGTTCAGGCCTACGTCATGGGTGAGCACGGTGACTCCGAGTTTGTCGCTTGGTCCAGCGCTCAGGTTGCCGGCGTTCCGCTGAACACCTTCTGCGAGCTTCACGGCCATCTGGAGCATGAGGCTGCCGAGAAGCGCATCGCCGAGGACGTCAAGAACTCCGCCTACACCATCATCGAGAAGAAGCACGCCACCTACTATGGCGTCGCCATGGCCGTCAAGCGCATCTGCACCGCCGTTATGCGCGATGAGCAGACCGTTTTGCCTGTCTCCTCGCTCATGGTGGGCGAGTATGGCCTGTCCGATCTTGCCATCTCCATGCCGACCGTCGTTGGCCGCGACGGCGTTGTCTGCCGCGTCCCCGTGCCGCTGAACGACGACGAGCAGCATGAGCTCACCGTCTCCGCCAAGGCCCTCAAGGACATCATCGACAGCGTCGATTTTTCCTGCTAAATCAAGCTCGCCAGAGCGAAAAGCTACAATGAAGGCGTCCGGGCCCACACGGTCCGGGCGCCTTTTTGGTACAAAGTAACCTGACCCCAATGCACCATCCCAATGCACCATAGTTGATGGGAGGGCCATGTCGGATTCGACTAATTTTTTGACCTATGCCCAGACGGCGTTTGATCCGTTTGAGGAGCGGCCGTTCTGCGCGGTGGATAGCCTCGTCTTTGCGTGGTTGTCCTATTTGCGTTTGCCGGGTGATATGGCGGAGCTGACGAACTGGCAGGGCCTAGACGTACGCGAGCTGCTGCGTGCCGAGTGCTACCGGGACATGATTGACGACTTGTGGGACCCGGAGGGGAGCAGGGCCTTGTTGGAGGCCGTGGCAGCAAGTCCTCGCTACCGTGGCGTGCACGTTTGCGGCTATCGTGCTGTGAGCGATATGGTGGCGACGGAGCAGTTTGCAGCCATGACGTTCCGGTTTCCGGCGGGGTTTAGCTATCTTTCCTTCCGGGGGACCGACAGCACGATTGTGGGCTGGAAAGAGGATTTTAACATGGCGTTCCGGTGTCCTGTGCCGGCCCAGGAATCCGCGGCGCGTTATGTGGACGAGGCGGCGGATGCGATTGACGGGCCGCTTTTGTGCGGGGGTCATTCCAAGGGTGGAAACCTTGCGGTGTACGGTGCAGCGATGTGCTCCGATGTTGCCCGTGAACGAATCGAACGGGCGTATTCCCATGATGGCCCGGGCTTCGTCGAGGAGTTTCTGAACGGCGACGCCTTTGCCGATCTTTCCGGTCGAATCGACAAGACGCTACCTCGGTCGTCGATCTTTGGCATGATGTTCGAGACACAGGAGGACTATGCCATCGTTGAGAGCACCGAGTTCAGCCTGCTGCAGCACAATCCCTTTAGCTGGGTGGTTGATGGTCACGACTTCGTGTACTGTGAGCGCCTGTCTGCCGGTGCTCGATACGTTGATGGTTCCATTCGTGAGATGCTGCTTGCAGTGTCGCCTAGCGAACGCGAGCGTTTTGTAGATGCGTTGTTCTCCGTGTTTGAGGCTACGGGTGCTGAGCGGTTTGCGGATATCGCTGGGAATCTGCGCGAGAGCCTGCCCGTGATGCTCCAGGCTGCGCAAGGCTTTGACGAGGATACACGACGCTTTGTCTCGCAGACCATCGTTGCGATTCTTAAGTGTGCGCTGCTGCCCAAACGACCCCAGATCGACGTGCCCGCTGCCGGTAAGAGTTTGGCAGAACAGCTCGAGGCTTGGCAGTCCGAGCTCCTGCGCTAACCATTGGTGCAAGCAACCTGTCCCCGATGCACCAATCTTCGAAGCGCCTGGGGCGGGCTCGACCGCTATACTGATTCGTGCCGAAATCGATCTAGAACGGAATGCCGTATATGAAAATCAATCACGCGATTCTGCATATCCTGGACTTTGACTCTGCCGTCAACGTCATGAGCCAGCGCGAGTTGGATATCGAAAGCCGTACTGTCCGCAACTTCGTGACCACACATCTGCGTCGCGCGCGCACTTCGGCCGATAACAAGCGTGCCACGTTTGCCGAGAACTCCGCATTCGGCGGCGAGCTCAAGAGCTATTTCTTTGGTGAGCGTGAGTTCGTGGACCTGTCGCAGCAGATTGCGGAGTTCATCTCTTCCGAACTCACCAAGGCCGAGAAAGCTGAGTCCACCGACGTGCTCGTGGCTGATTTTGACGACGATGAGGATGCCCGCTGGTTTGCCGTGATGCTGCTGGGCTCCAAGCAGGCCTTTATGCACGAAGTGGGCCGCGAGGAAGGGGAGGTGCGCAACGACATCGCGCGCCACTACGCCATTCTGCCGAACCCCTCGCAAAAGGTGCCGAGCTATGCCATCGTGCGCGCGAGCACCATGGAGATCGGCTATGTGGACAAGAAACGCAAGATTGCCGGCGAGGACCGTATGCTTATCCCCGATGGCCTGCTGCAGTGCGACACGGGCGTATCGGGCAAGGAGGTCATCGACACCGTGACGCGTGTGGTCGAGGAAGTCGCCGGGGAGCACGGTGCCAACACGGCCGTGGCGCTCGCAAAGGTTAAGGCCGCTGTGGCCGAGAAGGTCGAGGATGACGAGGAGCTGCCGCCTTGGGATATCGTCGACGAGGTCTTTGAGGACGAGCCGGTCATCAAGGAGAGCGTGCGCGCGGCACTGACCGAGGAGAAGGTGCCTGAGTGTGTGCCCGTGGAGCGCAAGCAGGTCGAACGCGCGGCGGTGCGCAATCATAAGATCCGTACCGACACGGGTATCGAGATCAGCTTCCCGGCCGAGATGGGTTCGAACTCCGAGTACATTGAGTTCGTCAACGAGCCCAACGGCCTCATTTCCATCGAGCTCAAAAACATCGGTAGTATCGAGAATCGATAAGGCTTTTTACTTTTGAATAAAAATCTGGATTATATTTTGAAGTATACTTTGAAATATAATCCAGATTATTTTTTTTGGAGGTCAAAATGTCCCCACTCGTTCTGGAAAAACCGGTGTTTACAAAAGACCAGGTTGTTTCTGCTACCGAAGCAAGCAAGTCCTTATCCGCCATTCGTAAACGCGCAAAACGCGCGCCTCAGTTCATTGCTGATCATAATGATATCGATACCGTGATTATCGACTATGCTGCCTATGAGGAAATGTACGGTGCGCTGCGCTATCTGCGCGAACTTGAGATTGACCGCATTGCGGCGGACCGAATCAAAAATGGTCCGCACGAGTTCATTCCGTTTGAGGACGCCTTAACTGCCGAGGAGTTCGCAGAGTTTGAGTCGATGGATCCCGATGCGATTTCCGACGAGGACCTTTTCGAATGAGTGGGCATTTTGTCGTTGGCTTTTTGAATCGAGATGTCGAGAAGGAATATCAAAAACTTGATGGTTCTCAGCGAAGGCTTGTCCGCGTAGCAGTGGAAAAATTAAAAACACGTGCTGATGAAATCGGAACGCCGCTTCACGGTGAGCTCGCCGGCTGCAAAAAGATTAAATGGCGAAACGCGGGGCTCCGGATGGTTTTTCGAATTCGGGAGGACGGAACAGTAGAGATTGCCGAGATTGTGGCAATAGGGCGGCGCGACCGTTTCGAGGTCTATAAGACGGCCGCGGAGCGTATGTCAATACAACCTGCCATGGTTGAATACGACGGAACCCTGAGATGAAGAAGGCCGAAGTCCTTTGGGGCTTCGGCCTTTGTTTTCGGCTTGGTTTCTGACATTGCGCCGCAGGTTGAGCATACGCCAGCGAAAACGACCCAGAGCGAGCAAGGTGACGTGAAAGAGGAGGGCATTGACCTTTTGGTCATGCCCGACGATTGAACGTCAGATTGCCGCTTAGGGGCGTTTGCAGCGTCAATTGGTTAGGCATAGACCTGATGGTCATGCCTCGCCTTTTGAATGACAAATTGTCGCTCTGGGCGGCGCGCAGCGTCGACCCGTTAGGCGAAGACGATCAAATTATCTCGGTGGATCGCGGGCTTCTCGGCCAGGTCTGCCAGCAGGCGGTTGCTGGCAATCTGGTCTTGGCGGCGACCGGCAGCAAGTTCCAGCACGTCCGAATCGGCCTCGGCGATACCGCGGGCGACGACCATACCGCTCGGATCGCACACATCGAGCACATCGCCCTCGGCAAACTGGCCATCGACCTCGCGAATACCCACCGCAAGCAGGGAAGAGCCACGGCTGACCAGCGCCTTCGCAGCACCGTCATCAACCGTCACCGAGCCGTGGGCCTTGTCGCCCAGCGCGATCCACAGTTTGCGGGGTGCGATGTCCAGGCGCTCCGCCGGCGGATCGAACAGGGTTCCCACGCTCTCGCCGCGGGCGAGACGCACGAGGGCATCGGGCTCCTCGCCCGAGCAAATTACGCTCTGAATGCCCGCCGTCATCAGGATGCGGCTCGCGCGAATCTTGGTGATCATGCCGCCCGTACCCACCGAGGTCGAAGAATCACCCGCCGAGGCAATGATCTTGGCATCGATCTTATGCACGACCGGGACAAACTCGGCCGTCGGATCCTCGTGCGGATTGGCGGTGTAGAGGCCGTCGATGTCGGACAGCGTCACGCACAGGTCGGCGGAAACCAGGCAGCTCACGAGCGCCGCCAGCGTGTCGTTGTCGCCAAACTTGATCTCGTCGACGGTAACGGTGTCGTTCTCGTTGACGACCGGCACCACGCCCAGCTCCACCAGACGCAGCAGGGCGTCGCGCGCGTGCAGGTAGGACGTGCGACGCGCCGTGTCGTGACGCGTGAGCAGCACGAGCGAGGTGAGCAGGTCGCGCGCATGGAACTCCTCGTCGTAGGCCGACGAGATGATGCACTGACCAGCCGAGGCGCAGGCCTGCAGGCTCGGAAGGTCGCCGACCGGCTTGCGGTCGAAGCCCAACACGGGATAGCCACAGGCGATAGCGCCCGAGCTCACCACGACCAGACGCCAGCCGAGCTTGCGCAGCGCTGCGGCTTGATCGGCAAGTCCGCCGATAAAGGCGCGGTTGACCTTGCCATCGGCGCCCACCACCGTGGACGAACCGATCTTTACCGCCATCGTTTTATAAGAAGTCGTCATACGTCAAACCAATCAACTGTTCAGCGAACGGCCGAGCTGGCGGCCAAGGGAGCGTGACTCGCCCCTACCGCCCAAGGAATCATTTTGCCCAGGGGAAAGCCGAGGCCGCGGCCATATTCTTGCGCACGAGCTCGTCGCGCACATGAGCCAGGCCCTGCTCCATGCCCACCACATAGGTCTGCGGGTACAGGAAGCGCTTGAAAGCTGCGTCCAGATGATCGAGCGCCCAAACACAGCGCTCGCGCGCGTCCTGGATGCTCTCACGCGGAGCCACTGCACTGCCATCGCGCACGATCGGCACCAGCAGCTCGCGATACTCAAGCTCCGACACGTCGGTCACCAGGGCGGCATCATTCACGGCCACGAGGGTATTGCCGCGCGCGGCGCCCTCCCCCACCAGATGGTCCTCGTCGTAGATCATGTCGCAGACCGGGCCGCCAAAGCCGTCGTAATAACGGCGCACGCGCTGCACGCCCGGGATCGTGCGCTTGTAGGGCTGCTCGGAGAGCTTGACCACCGGCGTCCACGGGTCGGCCTCGCTCGCACGACGGGCGGAAAGCTTGTACACGCCGCCCAGCGCCGGCTGGTCGTAGCAGGTCGCGAGCTTGGTGCCCACGCCAAAGCTATCGATGGGCGCGCCCTGGTCCAGCAGCGACTGAATCGTGTACTCGTCAAGATCGTTGGAAACCGAGATCCCCACATAGGGCAGGCCCTCGGCATCGAAACGACCGCGCACATACTTGGAGAGCTTGGCGAGGTCGCCGGAGTCAATGCGAATAGCCGACAGACGCTCGCCCACCGCCTCCATCTCCTTGGCAACCGTAATGGCATGCTCGCAGCCCTCGCGCACGTCATAGGTGTCGATGAGCAGCGTACAGTTCTTGGGGCTCGACTTGGCAAAGGCGCGGAAGGCCTCGAGCTCAGAATCGAAGCTCATCACCCAGCTGTGCGCATGCGTGCCAAAGACGGGAATACCGTAGCGGCGGCCGGCGAGCACATTGGACGTAGAGGAGCAGCCGGCAACGTAGCTCGCGCGCGCAACGGCCAGGCCGCCATCGGGACCCTGGGCGCGGCGCAGGCCAAACTCCGCCACGGGGCGACCGTCAGCGGCGAGCACCACGCGCGCCGTCTTGGTGGCGACAAGCGTCTGAAACCCGACGATGTTGAGCAGCGCCGTCTCAAGCAGCTGGCACTCCAGCGCAGGACCGGTGACGCGCACCATGGGCTCGCGCGGAAAGACGAGCTCGCCCTCGGGGACGGCGTCGATGTTTACATGCGCACGAAAATCGCGCAGGTAGTCGAGGAATGCGGACTTGAACATCGCGCCGCCGGCCGGGGCCTCAAGCGATGCGAGGTAGTCGATATCCTCGGGCGTAAAGCGCAGGTTCTCGACCAGCTCGGGCAGCTCGGCGGTGCCGCACATGACAGCATAGGCGCTGCCAAAGGGATGATCGCGGTAAAACGCGGTAAAACAACCCTGCTCATTGGCCTTGCCGCTCTCCCACAGGCCCTGGGCCATAGTGAGCTCGTACAGATCGGTGAGCATTGCAATGTCGGTGGGATGCGAGATGTCGGTCAAAGCCATGGGGCGACCTTTCGGATGTGTGGTGCAGAATTTGAGGGTTGGACGAGAGCAGAGCATGCGGACATGTTGCCCGATGCAAATCGGTTAGAGCAGGCCCATGCTGGTCAGGATCGTGTAGCCCATAAAGATGACAAACGCGATGAGGGCAAGGACAATGATGATTTTTTGAGCCGGCGCCATGCCAGGGATCTCGTTCTCGCCCGTAGGCTCCTTGGAGGTAACCATGCGCTGGGCAAAGGTCATCTCGTCACGGCTCGACTTGGGCTCGACGGACTTGGGACGAGCGGCCTTTTTAGGCTGAGGCTTAGGCGCGGCAGGTGCAGGCTTCGCGGCAGCGGGCTTGGGTGCGGGCGCGGGCTTGCGCTCGGATGCGGCGTTCGCGGCGACCTCCTCGACCTTCGCACGCTCGGCGCGCAGGGCAGCCAGCTCCTCGCGCTCGCGACGGGCCTCTTCCTGGGCCTCGCGACGAGCCTTCTCGGCGCGGAGCTCCTCCAACTCGGCGCGCTCCTCGGCAGACAGTGGTTGGGACTCAAGCTCGGCCATGGTATAGCCCTTTCTTTTAAAAAAAGCCGCCGACACAATGTCAGCGGCTTATCAAATCCAAGGGTGGAGACGAAGGGAGTCGAACCCTCGGCCTCTGCCATGCGACGGCAGCGCTCTCCCAACTGAGCTACGTCCCCAGGACAAGTCGATATTTTACCTACGGCTCGCCAACTGTCAACGCCCAATAACCAGTCTTTTTGGGACGCGGCTATTTTGGCAACTTTTCGAACAGGCGATGCTCTCGATGATTTTTTATCCCCGTCCCAGAAAATTCATCGACGAACGCACTACTTTGCACTGGTGAGAACACCGGTGGTGTCGAAGGCCGGGGTGAAGCTCTCGTCTACCGCGCCGCCCTCTTGCCAGAACATCGTCGTAAAGCCCAGGTCGTCGGCATGGTCGAGCACCCGCTCGTACTCCTCGCGCGTCACGGCACGCGCCAGGTCGCCGCCCTGCTCGCGCATAAGTGCATTGGGCGTGTACTGGTTCATGACCGAGATCGGCACATCGCCCACCGTCTGCCACACCAGGTCCAGCACGCGACACGAATCGTCTGCATGTCCCGGCAGTACCAGATGGCGCACAATCATGCCGCGCTTCATGAGCCCGCCCTCATCCACCAGCTCTCCCCCGCGGCGCTCGATCTCGCGCGCCATCTGAGCCAGGCCTGACACAGCCACACGTGGGTAGTCCTTTATATGAGAGAGCGACTGCGCAAGCGCCGCATCGGCATATTTAAAGTCGGTGAGCCACACGTCAACCAGGTCACCCAAGGCAGCCACGGCGCTCGCGCGCTCATAACCGCTCGTGTTGTAGACGATCGGGATAACCAGTCCGCGCGCCCGTGCCGCGGCAATCACGGCAGGCAACAGGTGCGCATAGTGCGTCGCCGTCACCAAATTGATGTTGTTGGCACCCTGGTCCTGCAGTTCCAGCATAATCTCGACCAGGCGCTCAGGCGAAATCTCAAGGCCAAAATTGCCGGTCGAGATCTCGTGGTTCTGGCAGTAGATACATTTAAGCGAGCAACCGCTAAAGAAGATCGTGCCCGAACCGGCCTCGCCCGAGATAGGCGGCTCCTCCCACATATGAAGCGCGGCGCGGGCCACCTTGAGCGTGTCGTTAGCACCGCAGACGCCGTGCGCGCCCTCATCGCGCGCCGCACCGCAACGGCGCGGACACAAATGGCAGGCGGGCGAAAAAAGTTCGGTCAACGACGTCGGCATAAAAACATGCTCCAAAACAACGATTCAGCAGCTCAAACGTAAAGGGCCAGACCGGGTAGACGGCTCCGTCCCTAAGGCGCCGTAATCGTCCGACACGATTTTTGTAATGTCAAGACTGGAATCGATAAAGTGCCGCTTTATGATGTAGTTATTCCGCCCCCCGCGGAGCAACTGGGTGAACCGTCGCGTTTATTTAGGGAGCCCACACAGTCGTGCCTAGTACAGGTATCCTTCGTTGTTAAGGACGCTGGAACAGTCGATGAGGGCACCCACCTGTTTTAGGTGGGTTCATTTTCGTAACGTGGGGGGTGGTTTTCTTTTGCCGAAAATCACCATACAGTCCATATGGATCCCCGCCGGCATCCCGACAAGCCATCGACAACATTCCAATATCTGGTATGCGCGTGATAATCGCACGGTGCAAACCTCCGCACCCCCCTCGGTCGAGTATCATGGGACAGCTATGCCATTTCCGCGTAGCAACCTTTGACCTTTTCCTTCGACGCTTGGCGGTTTTTAGATTCATGGCTTCATCCCCGAGCTACATACCGTACCTATGCGTGGCAGCGGCGGCTTTTATCACGACCTTCCTCGCGGTGCCCCTGGTCAAGCGCTTGGCAATTAAGCTCGATGCCGTCGACTATCCTTCTAAGCGCCGCATCAACACCAAGCCCATCCCGCGTTTGGGCGGAACGGCGGTGTTTTTGGGCCTGGTCGTTGCCTGCATTGTGCAAATCCTAGGCACCTGGTACCTAGGCTGGCCACCCGTCCTGGTGCCGCACCCGCGCCTTCACATTAGCTATCCCATGCTGGCGCTCTCCTTTACCGTCATCTTTGCGACCGGCGCTATCGACGACGTCTTCCAGCTCACGCCCAAGCAAAAGCTGGCCGGACAGGTCCTCGCCGCGCTTATCGCCTGCATGGGCGGCCTAAAAATCGGCGTCATCGTCAACCCGTTTGCTCCCGGCGAGATCATGCTCGGATGGCTCGCCTACCCCATCACCGTAATCTATCTGGTGGCATTCACCAACATCATTAACCTCATCGACGGCCTCGACGGCTTGGCCACGGGCATCTGCGGCATCGCCTCGTTCACCATGTTTTCGATGGCCGTTCTCTCGGGCCGCATCGACGCCGCCGCGCTCTCCATTGCGCTCTTTGGCGCCTGTCTGGCCTTTTTGCGCTACAACTTCAACCCCGCAAGCATCTTCTTGGGCGACTCGGGGTCGCTGCTTCTGGGCTTTGCGCTGGGCTCCATCTCGCTGCTCAACGTGAGCCGCACCGCCGCACTCACCTCGCTTATCATCCCGCTCATCGTTGCCGGCGTGCCTATCATCGACACGTTTAGCGCCATCGTGCGCCGCAAGCGCGCCCACATTAGCATCGGGCAGGCCGACAAGGGCCACATCCACCACCGCCTGATCCAAGAAGGCTACAACCAAAAACAGGCTGTGCTGCTCATCTATGCCTGGTGCATCATGCTTTCGGCCGGCGCCGCCGCCATCAATCAGGTCGAGGTGCCCATGCGCGTGCTCATCTTTACCGTGCTTGCCATTGGCTCGGCGGCCTTTGCCAAGCACCTGCACCTGTTTGAACCCGTGCTGCGCCACCATTACAACAAGCGCACGCACGAGGACGAACTGGTCACCCCCGACGACCCCGCCTTTAAGCAGGAGGAGCAGGCAGCCGAGGAGCGCAAAGAAGAGCGCCACCACAAGCTCTAGGGCAAGCTGCCAAGGATGTGCCAAGGCACCGTTAGCCAAGCACGGCCGCGCCGCACCCATCGCACATGCCGCACCACGCGCGTCCCTCTCCCGCCCCTCGCCTACTTACGCACCACCCCTCCAATAAACGCGTTATCATCTTGACCCATGAACATACGTTAGGAGCAATCATGCCAAACGAGAACAGCTACGAAGTCGCGCTGCAAAAGAGCAACGCCATTCGCGAGGGCCTGACCAAGACGCCCGAGAAGTTCACCATGCTCACCGGCGACCGCCCCACCGGCCGTCTGCACCTGGGCCACTACTTCGGCACCCTCAAGGGCCGTGTTGAGCTGCAGAACATGGGCGCCAAGACCAACGTGCTCATCGCCGACTACCAGGTCATCACTGACCGCGACACGACCGAGCACATCCAGGACAACGTGTACAACATGGTCATGGACTACCTTGCCTGCGGCATCGACCCCGACAAGACCATGATCTACGCGCACTCCGCCGTGCCCGCCGCCAACCAGCTCATGCTGCCGTTCCTGTCGCTGGTGTCCGAGGCCGAGCTGGCGCGCAACCCCACCGTCAAGGCCGAGATGGAGGCCTCGGGCCACGAGCTCACCGGCCTTCTGCTCACCTACCCGGTACATCAAGCCTGCGACATCCTGTTCTGCAAGGGCAACGTGGTACCCGTCGGCCGCGACCAGCTGCCGCACATCGAGCTTACCCGCACCATCGCCCGCCGCTTTAACAACCGTTACGGCAAGGTGTTCCCCGAGGTCGACGCGCTGCTGTCCGAGACCCCGCTACTGCCCGGCCTTGACGGTCGCAAGATGAGCAAGAGCTACGGCAACGCCATCAACATCTCGATGACCGCTGAGGAGACGGCCAAGCGCATCAAGAAAAGCCAGACCGACTCTGAGCGCATGATCACATTCGATCCCGAGAACCGCCCCGGCGTGTCCGGCCTGCTTTCGACAGCCGCCATCTGCACCGGCCGCTCCGAGGTCGAAATTGCCGAGGAGATTGGCATGGGCGGCTCCGGCCAGCTCAAGAAGTACGTGACCGAGGTCGTCAACGAGTACTTCGCACCTATCCGCGAGCGTCGCCAGCGCTACGAGAACGATCTGGATTACGTGAAGGACGTGCTGCACGAGGGCAACCGTCGCGCCAACGAGATCGCCGAGCAGACCCTGGCAGAGGTTCAGGACGCCATGGGTATGGTGTACTAGGCCGATCTGCTGGCTTGAGCTTTCGATTGCTATAGGGCGGGCGCTACGGCGTCCGCCTTTTTTGGAGCCGGACCGCTTCGGCTCCGTCCATCGCACTCCCCCGACAAACAGGAACAGGCCCGCCGGCAGTTAGTTGCCAGCGGGCCTGTTCCCGAAGTACACCGTTGAATCGCACAGAGGGGAGGAATGCGAATCAAACTCAACAGGGCAGGCTTTTTCATCGCCTATTGCCTGCTCCGTTGCTGAAACCAATATAGTTCGCCGTGGTTTACTTTGCAGCATCAATATCCGCCGCCATAGCTTCTCCATAAGTTAGCCCAAGTAAACTAAACCACCACAAAGGGGTAGGCGCCTTTGTGGTGGTTTTGGCCACGGCAGAGCCGTTAGAGTCCGGCAAGCCAGCGACAGGCGGCCAAGTCGACGTGCACGGGATCGGTAAACGTCACACCCTCCCCCATTAAGAGCTCACGCTGAGCATCGGGGCCGCCAAAGGCAAAGCCCTCACAGATACGGCCGTCGGCAAACACCACGCGGTGACAGGGAATCTCGCCGGGGCGCGGATTGCTATGCAGGGCATACCCCACGTACCGCGCACTTCGTGGACGACCGGCAAGCAGCGCCACCTGGCCATACGTGGCTACCATCCCCTCGGGGATCTGCTCGACCACCTCGTACACCCGTTCAAAAAAGCCCTCAGACGTCATTGCTCGCTCCCTTCCACCCCGAAAAGCATAAACCACCGCAAAGGGGACAGGCACCTTTGTGGTGGTTTATGGCAGGTCGGTTAGTTGGCGGGCTGGAAGAAGGCTACGGCTACGGCGCCGGGGCCTACGTGGGTGCCGATGGTGGCACCAATGGTGTGAACGGGCAGTTCGCCCTCGGTGTGACCAGCCCACAGTGCCGCACTGTCCTCGATATACTTCTTGAGCACCGCATCCGAAAGGCCCGTATAGCCGAGCGCCAGCGGCATGGAAAAGTCGATGCCGCCTGCCTTTTCGACCTTCTGGTTGAGCAGGTTCCGGCCGTTCTTGGAGCCACGAGCCTTGCCCAGCTGCACGATCAGACCGTCCTCCGCTGCCACAACGGGCTTCACATTGAGCAACGTGCCCACAGCACCAGCCGCAGCAGACAGGCGACCGCCGCGAACGAGGTACTCAAGCGTCTCGAGCAGGCCGATAACCACCACGCGGTCGCGCACGGCCTCGACAGCCGCCGCGATCTGAGCCGCGCCCTGGCCCTCGTCCACCAAACGCAGCGCGTACTCAACCAGCACGCGCTCGCCCAGGGTAACGTTATTGCTATCCACCACATACACATCGCCGCCCGGCGCCTCGGCAAGTGCGGTGCGGGCACTTTGGTTGGTACCCGAAAGCTTAGCGCCCACGGTAATAATCACTGCCTCATCGCCGGCCTCACGCGCCTCGGCAATAGCCTGCGAAAACGCGTACGGGTTGACCTGGCCGGTCTTAGGCAGCTCATCGCGCTCCACGAGCATCTCGTAAAAGCGCTGGTGATCGATGTCGACGCCATCCATGTACACATCGGTGCCAAAGGTGACGGACAGTGGCAAAACGGCCAATGCTGGGTGCTCAGCCGGCGACATATCGCTCGCGGAATCGGTAATAATACGAATGGACATAGCGAATCCTTTCTTGCGCAGGTCCCGCGCAGGGAATTTTGACAGCAATGCCCCGGCACGGCATACGCGCTCAAACGGGACTGTGCAGTTGTTAATTGGAAGCAAATGCCTTGGCGGCCTTAGATCTCGCGCAGGGTGTTGAGAATCGTGCGCAGCGACGCATACATCTGCTCGCGCTGCTCCACACCCATAGCCTTACCGGTGGTATCGAGCACCTCGCGAATGATGCGGTCCGCCTCGCTCATGCTCTCGCCGCCCAGAGCGGTCAGGCGCACCGGAGCACGATACTTAACGGCGGCATCGCCCGAATCATCGACCTCGACGTAGCCGCCCTCCTCCAGATGCGCGAGCGTACGCGAGACGGCGGCGCGGGTCACGCCTGCCATGCGAGCCAGGTCAGCGCCAGTCAGGCCGTCCTTGCTGCGCTCAAGATAGTAAAGGCACATAACGTCGGAGCCCTTGAGGCCCAGCCTTGCGCCCTCGGATGTCTTAATGCGCTGAATCTCCTTGTAGAGCCCGCTGATCAGTCCGACAAAGTCCTCGAAACGTGTCTCGTCGTTCTGCTGCATGGGAGACGACCGCCTTTCGCTTGCACAATGCTTACGGGTAAACATCTTAGTCGCATAAGGCGACACCCGTACCCAAATACCCCATTTGTTAACCCATCAACATAAAAACCACCACAAAGGGGACAGGCACCTTTGTGGTGGTTTGGGGCATCAATAGGTTCTAGGCGCCGCTACAGCTCCACGCAAGGATTGTCGCGGGTCACAAGCGTCTTAATGACAACCGTCGCTCCCAGATAGCGCTCAAGCAGCTCGGCTAAACGATCGATCGCAGCCTGGCAATCCCCCATCCGCTCGGACTCCACGCACTCAATCGCCAGGAACGCATCGGCCGAATTATCGGACAGCGCCGTGCGAACGCCGTCGCGCCAGTTCCAGCAGCGGCACACAGCGCCCGCATCGTCGATGTAGGCGAGCTCGCCGGGCAGCGTCGGATCGTCCGCCTCCTCGCCAAGCGGCAAGAACGCATCGCCACCGTCGGTCACCTTCAAGCGAAGGTCTCCCTCGATCGCATGCAGATCCTCGCCTCCCACGGGCAGCGCGTAGGTCAGCGACACCGTGTTGTAGATGTCCACCGCGGGCGTAATGTGGCCCACCGGCTTGCCTTTGAGCACGCGTTTGAGCAAGTTCTCGATCGAGCAGCGCGCGCCTTTCTTGGTCTTGAACAAACGATAGGCCTCGCGCCATGCCTTGACCGGTGCGTTCTCGCTGATAGTGTCGCTGGTCAGATGACGCTCCGCATCGATATTGGCGCGGTCGAGAAACGCCGCAATCGCATCCACGTCCTCTTGAGGAATCTGAGCCGTGGGCTTCATGCCCTCCACGACCACAACACCGACCGCTGCCTGCGGAAACAGCTCCCAGAATGAATCCTCGGCAATAAAGCTCTTCATACGCTCTCCCTTCATTATGCGCGCCCGAGTGAGGGCGCCTAAACAAAAAGCGCCCTCACGACGGCCACCTTCAAAGTCCTACGGTGCCGTCACAAGAACGCTTGCGCTGTCCCCATCCGGAGAAGGGGACGATATGTCAGGCGTATTGTAACCCGAGTCATCCACGCGAGCAAAACCACCATAAAGGTGCCTGTCCCCTTTGTGGTGGATATGGACTCACGGCGAAGCTAGTGGCGAAGTCCCAGCAGCCCGCGGCCGCGATGACGAGCGTCGGCGTGTACTTGAGCGTGCGGGCCGGCGGCCTTGACGGACTCGGGCAGGTGCGAGTACTTCTTCTCGAAGTTCTCCTCGAACATCACCGCCAGGTTGTGCGCGGCCTCGTCGTAGCGCGCGGTGCTCTGCCAGTACTGGCGCGGCACCAGGATGCCGTCGGGCACACCGTGGCACGTGGTGGGAATGTCGACGTTAAAGATATCGTCGTGCAAGAACTCGCTGTCCTCGATGGTACCGTCGAGGGCGCGGGCCACCAGGGCGCGCGTGTAGGCAAGCTTGATGCGATGGCCCACACCATAACCGCCGCCAATCCAGCCGGTGTTGACCAGGTACACGCGCGTGCGACCGTCGGCGATACGCTCGCCGAGCATCTTGGCATAGACCATGGGGTCGAGCGGCATAAACGGCTCGCCAAACAGCGAGGAGAACGTGGGCGTGGGCTCGGTGACGCCGACCTCGGTGCCGGGGATCTTGGCGGTGAAGCCCGTCACAAAGTGATACATGGCGGCGTCGGCCGTCAGGCGCGAGATGGGCGGCAGCACGCCAAAGGCATCGCAGGTCAAAAACAACACGACGCTCGGGGTGGTGCCCATGCCCTTGGTCCACGCGTTAGGAATGTGCTCCACGGGATAGGCCACGCGCGTGTTGTGCGTGATCGAGATGTCGTCGTAGTTGGGCTTGCGGTTCTCGTCGAGCACCACGTTTTCGCAAATGGCGCCAAAACGGACGGCGTTGAAGATCTCGGGCTCGTGGAAGGCGTCCAGGCCCTCGCATTTTGCGTAGCAGCCACCCTCGATGTTGAAGATACCCATGTCGGACCAACCGTGCTCGTCGTCGCCGATCAGCAGGCGCGTGGGATTGGCCGAAAGCGTGGTCTTGCCGGTGCCGGACAGGCCAAAGAACACGGCGGTCTCGTGCGTGACGGGATCCATGCTGGCCGAGCAGTGCATGGGCAGCACGTCGTCCTCGACGGGCAGCAGGTAATTCATGACGCTGAAGATGGACTTTTTGATTTCGCCGGAGTAACCGGTGCCGGCAACCAGAATCACGCGTTCCTGGAAGTTGATGACCACGGCGGCGCTGGAGTTGAGGCCCTTAATGGCGGGATCGCACTGGTAGCCCGGCGCGGCGAGCACGCAGAAGTCCGGCTCGCCGGTGCGCGCGATTTCGCGGGCGAGCGGACGGGCGAGCATTTGCTTAATGAAGAGCGCCTGGCTGGCACGCTCGCAGGCGACGAGCAGGCGACGCGTGTGGTTGCGGTCGGCGCCGGCCATGCCGCGGGTGACGAACACATCGCGCTCGTTGAGGTAGTCGACGATACCGGCCTTGATGGTCTCGTAGCTCTCGATCGAAAGCGGTCGGTTGACGGCGCCCCAGGCAATCTTGTCGTGAACATCGGGGGTGTCAACGATGAAGCGATCGTTGGGAGAACGGCCGGTACGCTCCCCCGTCTCGATCACCAGCGCGCCGTTGGATGCCATGCGACCTTCTTCGCGGCGGATGGCGTGCTCGACGAGCTCCGCGGCGGGTAGATCGACCAGCAGACGGGGCTGGTTCTCGGCGGGGTCTTCGACCAGCGTGATGCCAAAGTTGGACAGAACTTCTGCAGGGGTAACACCAGGCATGGGGCCTCCTTTAAAAACGCGACACGTGGACGCGGCGCGCACTTTACTCACGTAAAGCCCGTTGTACCCGATATGCAAAAACGTTTTTGCGGCAACGGCGAAGCGCCCGCCCAACGGTCAAAAATCGCAGGCAAGCGGCCTAGTCATTGGGACGTTCTTAAACGACTAGTCGTTGAGGACACTCTTGAACAGGCAACAACCAAGGAGTGCCCCCGGATGCCGGCACTTAGGGACGTTCCCAAAGTGCCGGCACATAAGGAACGTCCCTAAGTGCCGACTGCTGCAAAAACACGAACGAACACCACCGCGTCTATACTAGAGTGCAGTAAGAGAAAGGAACCGCCTTGAGCATCACGCCCCTCGATAGCATCCGCCGCGCCATCGCCCGCCGCAATGGCGTCGCCTACCCCGCTGTAGCGAGCAGCGACACCGCAAAGGCCCAGGGCGGACGCATCGAGAACGGCCTGTTCCCCGCCTCCCACACGGCCGAAGAGCTCGCGCGCATCCAGGAGCTGAGCCAGCGCAACGCCGGCGGCCCCGACAGCGGACAGGCCACGCGCCGTCGCCGAGAGCGCGATCGCGAGCCCGGCCCCATCCACCGCATGGTCAACGCGTGGTGGAACCGCCTGCTCGGCGCTGTCTACGGCGGCGGCTTCTCCACGCAGGAAGCCGAATACGAGGAACACGCCACCCGCCGCGACTATCTCTGGAATACCCTGGGCACCGCCGTGTGGGGCTTCGCATTTCCCCTGCTCACCATTGTGTCCACGCAGCTTGTGGGCGCCGAGGAAGCCGGTAAGTTCTCCATCGCCTTTGTCACCGGCACGCTCATCATGATCGCGTGCAACTACGGCGTTCGCAATTTTCAGGTCTCCGATATCGACGAGAAGACGTCCTTTGCCTCCTACCAGCTCAATCGCTGGCTTTGCGGAGCGCTTGCGCTGGCCTGCGGCCTTGCATACAGCAGCGCCCGCGGCTACGACGCGCACATGGCGACGATCGGCCTGGGCGTCTACCTCTATAAGGTGATCGACGGCGTGGCGGACGTGTACGAGGGCCGCCTGCAGCAGGCCGATAAACTCTACCTGGCCGGCATGAGCCAAACGCTGCGCTCCGTCGGCGTCATCGCGGTCTTTAGCGTGGCGCTGTTCCTTACGCGCAGCATGCCCATCGCGGCCATGGCCATGGGTGTCACCGCGATTGCCTCGCTTGTGCTGGTCACTGCCCCGCTCGCTCTGCTCGAAACGGAAAAATCGCGTCGCGTGAGCCTACGCGAAGTCGGCCGCCTCTTTGCGCAATGCGCCCCGCTCTTCGGCGCGCTCTTTTTGTTCAACCTTATCGAGAGCATGCCCAAGTTTGTGATGGAAGGCACGCTGGCCTACAAATACCAGCTGTACTTTAATGCCCTGTTCTTTCCGGCGCAGGCCATTTTGCTGGGCATTGGCTTTATCTATAAACCGCAGCTCTTGCGCCTGTCGAGCATTTGGGCGAACCCGCGCAAACGCCGCCGTTTTGACTTGATTATTATTGCCGTTATGGCGCTGATCGTGGCCATTACCGGCGTGTGCGCCGCATTTATGGCAGGCCCCGGCATTCCCCTTATGAGCTTTATGTACGGCCTCAACTTTGAGCGTTACCGCACGCTGGCACTGCTGATGGTTGTCGCCGGCGGCGTCACCGCGGCCATCGACTTTATCTACGCCATCATCACGGTGTTGCGCCACGCCGGCGACGTCACCAAGATCTACCTGATCTGCTTTGCCGTGAGCGTGATACTCCCGGTAATCCTGATCAACCTGCTGGGCCTGATGGGTGCCGTGGTGAGCTACCTGGCCATCATGGCCCTACTGCTGGTGCTGTTGATTGTCGAATACGCCCACATTCGCCAACGCATAGAACGAGCCCGCAACCCGTACGGCGCCTAATTCGAATCAATTTGAAGAAAAGAAACGTCGATGTTTTGGCACCGACAGCGAGCAGTCTCGAAGTGCCCCAGGTTGGCGCGAAAGAGGAGCGACGCGTACTTCTATACGCGAGCGACGGTTTGAACGACAAGATGGGGTGCTTCGGGGCTGCGTAGCGTCAACGTGACCGCCGTTCGGTAGAACGGCGGAACAAGGTTATTCGCCAGGAAGAATGTTCGCGTAGAACTCGGCCCCGTCGTCCAGGCGCAGGATACCCACACGACCGAACTCGGAACCGGTGGCCGCCGCGCAGTCGATATCGATGCGATCGGGCACGCCGGCGGTATCCTCGCCACCCAAGCGCACCATCCGCCCGCGGCCCGACTCCTTATCGAGCCCTGCCAGGCCGCCAACCTCGCAATAACGCCCCAGCGACACCGTGGGCGTGTGGCCGCTCACCACGACCGGGCCCTTGCCCTCGGCAGAAAGCAGTCCCGTCGGAGCATCCCAGTAGCCGTGACGAATCCACAGCAAGTCATCGGACGACTGCACGGCGAGCATTTGCTGCAACAGCTCGCTATCGGCATCGACCGCTCCCCTGCCGTCGCCGCAATCGACACCATGCTCAAGCAAAAACGCACGCGCCGCCTCGGTCTGGATACCGGCGTGCACCAGCAGGTACGGCCGCTCGGCAGTCTCGGTCACCGCATAGAGCGGCAGGGCGGCAGCCCAGCGCACCAGCTCCTCGTATGCCTCAAATTCCATTTCGTTAAGCTGTTGGCGCGTGGTCCAACCGCCGTTGATATCCCAGGTCTCGGCATCGAGCGGGTCCTGGCCAATGATCGCGTCGAGCATAATCTGCTCGTGGTTGCCCTTAAGCATGCGAGCGTTGGGCAGCAACCGCACCAAGTTAATGACACCGACCGGATCGGGACCGCGGTCGATCATGTCGCCCAGCACATACAGCGTGTCGTCGGACGTCAGCGAGATCTTGGAAAGGGCCTCGTCCAGCGCGCGCACGTGCCCGTGAGCATCAGATGTCACATAGATCGCCATGGAACGCCTTTCCCTGCATTACGGCCGAAGCCCGATGCCACGACTAAAACTTCAAGTTGAACTTAAACGTTACCCATTGTACTCCGTTGCAATAAAGCTGGAAAGTACCGCAAGCCGCCAACGGTCGTCAGCGGCCGCCAGCACGCCCCGGAAACCCCGCGCCACCAGCACCAACGCCCCAACCAGCGCCACCCGCGCCCCCGCCTCGTGTCGAAAATGCGAACGCCCGCAGCTCGGACCCATAAACCCACCACCTTTGGGTACAAATAACCACAGACAATCGACCGTGCCACGCCAACCACCCAGGAGCGGACACTATCCATGAACCAGATCCTTCTCTTTATCGGCCTCGTCATCATTTTGTGCCTGACCATCAAGCCCGTCGGCAAAAAGCTCCCCTTCCCCACCCTGCTCATCTTTATCGCGCTCGGCATGCTGCTGGGCGTTAACGGGCCGGCGCACATCGACTTTAGCGACTACGCGCTTACCGAAACCGTCTGCAGTACGGCGCTGCTGTTCATCATGTTCTACGGCGGCTTTAACACCAACATCGACCGCGCCAAGCCTGTCGCCGCGCCCGCGGTGCTGCTGAGCACGCTCGGCGTTATCGCCACCGCCGGCATCACGGGCGCCTTTGCGTACTTCGCACTGGGCTTCGACTGGATCGACGGTCTGCTGCTGGGCTCGGTCGTGGCGTCGACCGATGCGGCGAGCGTCTTTAGCGTGCTGCGCGAGCACAACCTATCGCTAAAGGGCGGGACCGACTCGCTGCTCGAGGTCGAATCGGGCTCCAACGACCCCGTCGCCTACATGCTCACCGCGGTGCTCGCGACCCTCGCGGCGGGCGGCAATATCGACATTCCCGTGCTGCTGGCCAAGCAGATCATCCTGGGTGTTGGCCTGGGCCTTGCCATCGGCTGGACATCCAGCCGTCTGATTGAGCGCGCACACGCAACGGCCGAGGGCGCGCAGACTATCTTTTTGTTCGCCGTGGCGATCGTCGCCTACGCACTGCCGAGCTATCTGGGCGGCAACGGTTTTTTGGCCGTATACCTGGCAGGCATTGTGCTGGGCGCGAGCGACATCACCGGCAAGGTCGAGATGGCGCACTTCTTCGACACCCTCACCGAGATGGCAGAGATGACCATCTTCTTTTTGCTCGGTCTGCTCGTGACGCCCGCCCGCCTGCCGCAAATGCTGCTGCCGGGCCTGGCACTCATGGCGTTCATGCTCTTCGTGAGCCGCCCCATCGCCGTGGGCCTACTGTTGGCGCCCTTTAGGACGAACCCCCGCCAGATCGCGCTCGTGAGCTGGGCGGGCCTGCGCGGCGCGGCTTCGGTCGTGTTTAGCCTCTTTGCCGTGGTGGCCGGTGTTCCCGGCGGTCACGACCTGTTTGACCTGGTGTTTGTGATTGCCGTGTCGAGCATTGTGGTGCAGGGCTCGCTGCTACCGGCGGCGGCAAAGAAGCTCGACATGATCGACGCGGAAGGCGACGTGCGCCGTACGTTTAACGATTACCGCGATGAGGACGGCATGTCGTTCGTTAAGCTCAAGGTGGGCGCGGGACATCCGTTTGCCGGACGCTCGCTCGCCGATATTGGCAGCGCAACGGACATGCTGGTGGCCTTGGTGCTGCGCGACGGTGCGCACCCGGTGTTGCCCAATGGCGATACCGTCATCGAGGAAGGCGACCTGCTGGTTATGGCCGCACCGACGTTTGAAGAGCGTGCCGAGGTTACGCTGCGCGAGGTCACCGTGACGCCCCACGGTCGCCTGGCCGGCCAGCGTCTGCGCGATGTGCCGCAAGGCAAGCACCCCTTTATCGTGGTGATGCTCAAGCGCGACGGCCAAACGATCATCCCCGACGGCAACACCCTCATATACGCCGGCGACGAAGCCGTCATCGCCACCCTGGCGTCGTAGCGGGCAGGAGGTAGCTAATTTGCGGCGAAGAGATCAAGCGCCTAGAGAACCTCATGTCTTCGCTCGCAGATTTGGATTTGCCTGAGGAGTAAGGTCACCTCTCCCCCATGTAACCATCCTGTAAATCATAGCGGCGCAGTCGAGTTTTACCGTGATGCGGTCGCGCCTGGCGCTCCACTGTGCTAAAGTATCCCGAACGTTCAAACGACTACGAGGGAGACTAGAAGATGGCACGTGTGCACAACTTCTCAGCTGGCCCGGCCGCACTGCCTACAAGCGTGCTCGCCGAGATCGCCGACGAGATGATGGACTACCGCGGTTGCGGCATGTCCGTGCTCGAGATGAGCCATCGATCTAGCATGTACCAGCAGATCATCGACGACGCCGAGGCAACCCTGCGTCGCCTGCTAAGCATCCCCGACAACTACCGCGTCCTGTTTTTGCAGGGCGGCGCCACGCTGCAGTTTGCGGGCATCCCCATGAACCTCATGCGCCGCGGCCGCGCCGGCTACATCGTGACCGGCAACTTTGCCAACAAGGCATACAAGGAGGCCGCCAAGTACGGCGAGGCCGTGCTGCTCGCGAGCTCCGAGAACACCAATTTCGACCGCATACCCACCATGGCCGACATCAACGCGCGCATTGCCACCGAGGCCGCAGGCGACGGGCTCGACTACGTCTACATCTGCCAGAACAACACCATCTTTGGCACCATGTACCACGAACTGCCCGATTGCGGCGACGTGCCGCTGGTCGCCGATGTCTCGAGCTGTTTTCTGTCGCAGCCGCTCGACGTCGAGCGCTACGGCCTCATCTACGCCGGCGCGCAGAAAAACGCCGGTGCCGCGGGTGTGACCGTGGTCATCGTGCGCGACGACCTCATCGCAGATGGCCCCGCTTTTGCGCAGACGCCGCAGTACATGGACCTTAAGACCCAGGCCGCCAAGGGCTCCATGCTCAACACGCCCAACACCTTTGGCATCTACGTGTGCGGCAAGGTGTTCCATTGGGTCGAGGAGACCGGCGGACTTGCCGCCATGGCCGAGCGCAACTGGGCCAAGGCCAACCTGCTCTACGACCTGCTCGAGCACAGCGAGCTGTTCCATGGCACCACGCAGGCCGACAGCCGCTCCATCGCCAATGTCACCTTCCGCACCGGCGACGCCGAACTCGACGCGGCCTTTGTCGCAGGCGCGGCCGAGCACCAGATTCAAAACGTCAAGGGCCATCGTCTGGTAGGCGGCATGCGCGCCAGCGTCTACAACGCCGTAACCATGGAAGACGTGCAGGCACTGGCCTCGTACATGAAGGACTTCGAAACGCAGCGTAGTTTGAGCCCGCGATCTAACTAGCCCGCAACGCGCGGGCCGACCAGCCACTTCAAACCACCTGTTTAAACCAAACCTGCTAAGGAGTTTTTCATGCGCAAGATTAAGACCATCGACGACATCACCAAGGACGGCAAAGTCGAGTTTGGCGAGGGCTACGAATTTGTGAGCACCGCCGAGGAGGCCGACGCCATCCTGATGCGCTCGACCGACCTGCACGGCTACGAGCTGCCCGAGGGCATCCGCGCCATCGCCCGCTGCGGCGCCGGCGTCAACAACATCCCCGTCGAGGAGTACGCCAAGAAGGGCGTCGTCGTCTTTAACTCCCCCGGCGCCAACAGCAACGCCGTCAAGGAGCTCGTCCTGGGCATGCTGGTGCTCTCGAGCCGCGGCGTAGTGCAGTCGATGAACTGGGTGCGCGACAACGCCGACGACCCCGAGATCCAGGTCGATGCCGAGAAAGCCAAGAAGGCCTTTGTGGGCCGCGAGCTCAAGGGCAAGCGCATCGGCGTCATCGGTCTGGGCAACGTGGGCTCCAAGGTCGCCAACGCCTGCGTCGACCTGGGCATGGACGTTTACGGCTACGACCCGTTCATTTCCGTCGAGCACGCGTGGGTGCTGAGCCGCGATGTGCAGCGCGTGGGCACGCTCGAGGACCTCTGCCGTGGCTGTGACTACCTCACCGTGCACGTGCCCAGCAAGGCCGACACCATCGGCATGATCAGTACCGAGCAGATCAACCTGCTGGCACCCGACGCCGTGCTGATCAACTACGCACGCGAGACCATCATTGACGAGGACGCCGTCGACGCCGCCCTGCGCGCGGGCAAACTCAGCTGGTTTAGCTGCGACTTTGCCACGCCCAAGACCGTCAAGATGCCCAACACGTTTATCACCACGCACTCGGGCGCCGGCACTGGCGAGGCCGAGGCCAACTGCGCCGATATGGCCATCAGCGAGCTCAAGGATTACCTGGAGAACGGCAACATCGCACATAGCGTCAACTACCCCGCCTGCAGCATGGGCAAGGCGCGCGCCGCAAGCCGCATCGCCTGCCTGCACGCCAACGTGCCCAACATGATCGGCCAGATCACGGCCATTCTCGCCAAGGACAACGCCAACGTGCAGCGTATGACCAACGAGTCCGCTGGCGAGAACGCCTACACCATGTTCGACACCGACGAGCATCTGGACAGCAGTACCATCGAGGCGCTCAAGCAGATTCCGTCGATGTATCGCGTGCGCGTGATCAAGTAGCGCCGGCTGATCTGACGGGCAGTTCCCCATGTGGCCTGCCCGTCACTGACATTGAATGCCCACGGGGGCGCCTTTCGCACGAGAGGCGCCCCCGTTTTTGTGAGCGCTCCATTAAATGCACCGAGCCGCTTCTTGGCATACAATCTGTATGTTGACCTAACTATCTGTGAGGTGCCTATGGTTGATACAGATTTTGCTTGGCGGCTTACGCAAGGGCTCGTGCGGATCGACAGTTCCGACCCAGGTGCGTATGAGGGCGAGATTGAACGCTATATCAAAGTGTTGGTTGAGCACCGGGTGGCACAGCTGAGCCATCCGGTGCTCCATGCCGTGCAGGTTGAGGAACTCGAGGTGCTGCCCGGGCGCCGCAACCTTATGGTCACCGTGCCGGGACTGAGCGACGAGCCACGGCTCGTCTACATCTGCCACATGGATACCGTCACCCTGGGAGATGGCTGGGACGCGGACACGCCGCCGCTCGGGGCGACCGTGCGGGACGATAAGCTCTATGGCCGCGGCGCCTGCGACATGAAGGGCGGTCTGGCCTGCGCCATTGCCGCTCTGGTCCATACGCTCGAGCGCGTGGTGGCGGATGGCGCGCTGCCCCACCGCGGCTTTTCTCTCATTTGCTCGGTCGACGAGGAAGATTTTATGCGCGGCTCAGAAGCCGCGATCGATGCTGGCTGGGTCGGCTCGCGTGAATGGGTGCTGGACACCGAGCCCACCGACGGACAGATCCAGGTGGCGCACAAGGGGCGTACGTGGTTCGAGATTGAAATGGCTGGCGTGACGGCGCATGCGAGCCAGCCCTGGAAGGGCGCGGATGCCGTCGCCGCCATGGCCGAGGTCGTGTGTTCGCTCCGTCGCGCGTTTGTGGCGCTGCCCGCGCACGATGAGCTGGGGCCTTCGACCATCACGTTTGGACAGATCGAAGGTGGCTACCGTCCCTATGTCGTACCCGACCGCGCCAAAGTCTGGGTCGACATGCGCCTGACCCCGCCGACCGATACGGCCGCCGCGACGCGCATGGTAGAGCAGGCCATCGCCGTCGCCGAAGCCGCCGTTCCCGGCTGCCATGGCAGCTACACCGTGACGGGCGACCGCCCCGCCATCGAGCGCGACCCGAACTCTCCCCTTCTAGCAGCGCTCAAGCGTGCCGCCGATGACGTGACGGACGCGGACACGACCGTCGGCTTCTTTACCGGCTACACCGACACTGCCGTCATTGCCGGCAAGACGGGTAACCGTAGCTGCATGAGCTATGGCCCAGGCTCGCTCGCACTCGCCCACAAGCCCAACGAATATGTGCCCCACGCCGATATCGTTCGTTGTCAGCAGGTGCTAATCGCGCTCGCCGATAACGTGCTCTGGGACGCGAGCGGCCAAGTTGGGGCATAATAAGCCGCGAACAAACCGACTCGTGCGTTAGGACCGCCCATGAAAGCACTTCCGTTTCCCTGCATCCGCCCGGCTCAGGACCGCGTGCTCGAGGCGTTGCCCGCAATGGGCAGCATCCTGAGCGGCAACGATGCTCTGCGCGGAGCCATTGCCGATGGCCTGATGCTCAAGGACCCGGGTGCGGCGTATTACGTGTACGAATGCTCGGGCGAGCCGGGACGTGTGACGGGTGTCGTGGCGATCTGCCCGACGAGTGTACTTGCGGGTGGCAAGGGCGATGCCAGCGCTGACGTGGCCGCCGCCGCGCGCGCGATCGCCGAGCTCAAGGTGCAGCCGCGCCCCGTGTCGCTCGCCTACGAGGCCTCGCCCGTCATGGATATCATCCTGGGCGCCGCCAAAGAGGGCGCGTCGCTCTACGCCGTCACCGACCCCGCGGGCATTACGCACCGCGCGTGGGAGGTCAAGCGCGAGGACGCCGTCGGGGCCATCCGCGCTATGCTCGACCAAGCACCGGAGCCGGCACTGGCCGACGACCCCGCCTACGCTGCCGCGCTGACCGGGGCGTCGCAGCTGCTGGCCGATGAGGCCCGTTCCGCCGGAACGTACACCGGCAAGGAGCCGTTCAACTTTACCGTTGCCGTGCTCTTCCCCGCTGCGCAGGTCAGCGGCGGCGCGCCGCAGGTTCCGACAGGTCTGCTCACGCACCAGGTCGCGCGGTTCTAGCAAGACCAGACCGCCCAGCACAAAAATCGGCAGCTCAACAAACAGGGGGCGGAGATGCAGCAGGTACATGCATCTCCGCCCCTTTTGCGTCGAGAAGTTATGCCGGCGACCCGTGCCGCCGCGCTCGCGTTATCCGCGCTGCGGACCTGCAGTAGCCACAAGCGGTTCAAGCCCCAGCTCGCGCGCGTAATCCTCCTGCGTAAAAATCTCAATCAGCTCAAACGTGCCGGCCTCGTCGTTAAACACGAAATGCAGCACCGAGCAGTTGCCCGGCACGCGATCGCGCTCGTCAGCCGCCGCACCCTTCACGTGGTCCATGAACTCCTTGATGGCCGAGCCATGGCTTACCGCGAGCACGCACATATGGTCCGGACGCTGCATAAGCTCGGTCAGCGTCGCCACCATGCGCTCGCGCACCTGCATCTGGCCCTCGCCGCCAAACTGACGATAGAAATCGCGCCACGGGCGCTCGGGCATAAGCATCACGCGCTCGGCCTCAAAGTCGCCAAAGAACCACTCGCGCAGGCCATCCAGGCGCTCGTACGCCAAGCCCGGCCACAGGTTGGCGATAGTCTGCTCGGTGCGATGAAGTGTGGAGGTGTAGGCATGATCGGGCTCAATGCCGCGCGCACGCAAAAACATGCCGGCACGCGCCGCCTGATCGCAGCCCAGCTGCGTAAGCGGTGAGTCACTCCACCCCTGAATGATGCGCTTAAGGTTAAATATCGTCTGTCCATGACGAACCAGATACAGGTCTTTATTCATAGGGGTCCTTTCGTTCGTTACCAATCAAGGAGCGAAAACGCCCCGTCGCGATAGCCAAAATGAAGCACGGCACCGTTGTCGGGTAGCTCCCCCTCGCCAGTCACATACTCAAGAAACTCCTGGCAGGCTGAGCCGTGGGAAACCGCCAGCACGCAGTCGTGCTGCGGCCTGGCCATGATGCGGGACAGCGCCGCGACCATGCGCGACTGAAGCTCACTTTCCGACTCGCCACCAAAGGCAACCGGATAATCACCCCAGGGCTGCGGCGGCATCTCGCGATTTGATGTGCCCTCCAGCGAGCCAAAATGCCACTCACGCAGGTCATCGACCAGCTCTATGGAACGGCCCTCGCCAACGATAAGCTCGGCCGTATGCCGCGCCCGGCCCAACGGCGAGGAATACACATGATCAAAGGCCACGCCACGCGCCGCAAACGCCGTACGCGCCGTCAGCGCCTGCTCGCGCCCGCGCGCCGTAAGCGACGAATCGTGCCAGCCCTGCAAAATGCTCTGCACATTGAGCTCAGTCTGCCCATGCCGCACCAAATACAAATCTGCCACACACCCTCCCCTCGTACCACCACAAAGGGGACAGGTGCCTTTGTGGTGATTTTGCCGCCGGATTGCACCGCAACGACGCACAACTACAGCAGCACGTCGGCAAGCGAGCGCTTGGGTACGTGGTGCACCTGCGCCTCGTCGCGCCAATAATTGATGGAGCCGTCGGGGTTGGAATCGATCGCATCGATCACCTGTGTCTCGGCCGGAACGCCAAACGCCATGATCAGCTTGAGCTCATACTTGTCGTTATCGAGTCCCATGGCATCGATCGCGTGGGGCGTAAAGGCCTTGAACATGCAGGCTGCCACCTCGGGCGTGGCGCTGCGGGCGGCGAGCATCATCGTCTGCGCGGCAATGCCCGTGTCGGCCTCGGTAATGGGAGCGGCGGGCTTACCCGGAACGGCGCGCTCGGCCAAAATCGCAATGTAGCCGGTCGGGCGCTCACCCTCGGCAGGACCCGGCCAATCCTTAAGCGCACCGGCCCACGCGAGCTCATCAAATACGCGCGCGCAATCCTCGGCACCGCTCACCACATGAAAACGAAGACGCTGAGCATTGGCACCACAGGGAGTCAGGTGCGCCAGCTCCGCCAGCTCAAGCAAAAGCTCACGCGGCACGCGCATGGACTCGTCAAAGCGACGGCACGTACGGGCGCGGCGAACCAACGCATCAAACGCGTTCAAGCCGAGCTTTTCGCAACCCTGCTTTGCCATCAACTCGGCGCTTACCGGCGCCGCGGGAACTGCTTCGTTCATAGGGACCCCCAATACAAGCCAATTGTTCTTAGGAGAATCTAACCTAAAACCTAGGCAATTACATACAACGGCGTAATGTTCTACAATTGTTGATTAATCCTCACTGGGGCGGGAACAAAAGTAACAATTCGGGAATGTGGGGCGGCAATTCGTCCTTCCCGCCCCATGCATCGGCGCCCTTGGGCGATACTTGTTGCAGCACTTTTGGCGTACGCCGCACGGAGAGCAATGAACGCGACGTGCACCACACGGAAAGGAGACATTATGGGCATCTTTAAGAACGATGACCAAAAATCGAGCCAGTTTGGATTTGACGAGAAAAGCATGGCGGGCAAAGCCGTCAAGGCCGTACGCTGGATCTACGCCATCACGGGCGTCTTAGCGCTCATTGCTGGTATCGCGCTGCTTTTTGCACCCGCCAAGTCCCTCGTCTTTTTGACGACTGTCCTGGGTTTTTACTTTGTAATCACTGCTGCCATCAGGCTGTTCACTGCCATTTTTGAGCCGCTGCTGCCCACCGGCTGGCGCGTGACGAGCATCATCTCCAACCTACTCATTATCTTGGGCGGCGTCATAATCCTGCGCAACCAGGCCTTCTCGACCGCGACGCTCACCACGATGGTGGTTATCGTGGCCGGCTTTGGCTGGATTGTCGAAGGTGTCATGTCCATTCTGGAGTCCGAGCTTTCGTCCAACCGCGCCCTCGCTATCCTGAGCGGCGCACTCTCCATCATCGCCGGCATGTTCGTGTTTATCTATCCGCTGTGGTCGGCCAAGATGCTCGTTATCTTTAGCGGCGCCGCGCTGCTGGTGTTTGGCGTTACGCTGATTGTTCGCGCTATTCAATTTGGCAAACTGGTGCACTAGATGCCGCGAACGCTCTTTATTGATGCCGACGCCTGCCCGGTCACGCGCGAGTCGATTGACTGCGCGCGGCGGGCGGGCGTCGCCGTTGTTATCGCCGGCAACAGCACGCAAAACTTGGAACGGCACATTCGCCGCGACGACCCGCGCGATGCCGAGCACGCGCGACGCGGCTTTTGGGTCACGACGCTCGATGTGAGCGTGGGCGCCGACAGCGCCGACTTTGCCATTGTCGAACGCCTGCAGGCGGGCGACGTAGTCGTGACGCAGGACATTGGCTTGGCGAGCATGGTGCTCGGCCGCGATGCCGCCGCAATCGGTGTGCGCGGGCGCGTCTACGACAAAGCGACCATCGACATGCAGCTGTTTATTCGCCACGAGGAAAAGAAGGTGCGCCGCGCCGGCGGACGCACTCGCGGACCGGCGGCATTTACCAGCGAAGACCGCGCTCGCTTTAAACGCAACCTCACCGAGCTGCTCCGCTAACCAAGGTAGATTTTTGGGACATGTCCGGAAATCTGCTTTTTGCTTTGGGCGGTGTGAGCGCTCAAAATCCATGGCTCAACAAAAAACGGGCTTCAAAATGCCATGCGTCGCCGCATTGTGCAGGCGCCGAGCATGGCTATTTTGAAGCCCGTTTTGTTAGGCCCACTTAGAGGCCGAAGGCGGATAGGATGAGGCCCCAGCCGGCACCGATGACGTACATCATGATCAGGAACAGGACGTTTTCGCGGGCGCTGCGGTTGGTGCGGAACAGCACCAGGTAGCCCACGCCGGCAGAGATGAGCGTGCCGGCGAGCATCGGCGCCAGCTGTAGCGCGCCCTCCAGGTACAGCTGCGTGATAACGACACTAGCCGAGCAGTTGGGGATCAGGCCGACGAGTGCCGAGCCCAGGACCGCAAGCGTCTCGTTGCCGCGCAGGAACTGCTCAATTGCGGACTCGCCGAAGGTCTCGAGCACGGCGACCAGAATCAGCGTCACCAGAAAAATGAATACCGAGACCTGCACGGTGTGCGAGATCGCGCTGCGGATGATCGACAGGACGGGCGCGCCCTCGTGGGAATGGGAGTGACCGTGACCATCATGGTGTTCATGTTCGCCCTCATGACCGTGATCGTGGCCATGTCCGTGGTCGTGCTCGTCCTCGTCTTCATCGCAACCGCAATGGTCGCGCTCGCACAGCTCGTGGATGTGGTCGGCGCTCACGCCCGCCTCGGCCACCTCGTCGATGATGTCACCGCCGCTGTGGTCGTCGTGCGCGCAGTTCACATGAGCCGAATTAGCAGCGGTCCCCAGCACGGTACGGCGAATCGCCGCATGCGCGCGAGCGTTACGACGCAGGCCGCGAATGGCGGCGTCCACGATAAAGCCCGTGACCAGCGCGATCAGTGCCTTCGAAGCCAAAAGCATCGCCATGGTCTGCACGGGCACCTGCTCGGCGAGCAACAGCGGCAGCATCTCATCGGAGGTCGAAAGGAACACCGCCACCAACGTGCCCAAGGTCACGACACGACCGGCGTACAGCGTGGCCGCCATTGCCGAAAAGCCGCACTGCGGCACCATGCCCAGCAACGAGCCAACCACGGGGCCCGCGGCACCGGCGCGCTTGATGGCGCCGTTAACGCTGTCGCCCGCGACGTGCTCCAGGGTCTCGAGGGCCAGATATGTCACCAATAAGAACGGTACCAGCGAGAGCGTGTCCTTGCCGGCGTCGAGCAGAATATCAATCAGCAAATCCATGACGGATGGAACCTTTCGTGTCTTTCGGCAGCATTGTAAAAGTCCTAGCGGTCAACTAGGGTATTGTAGTTGTCCTAGGCGCGATGCCAATAGTTGCCCATGGTAAACTATCATCTCGCCACATCTTAATGACCCTGAGCCGCACGACGCGGCCCATCCAAGGAGCAGTTATATGAACGTTTCACAAGCACTCGAATACGAGCGCCAGCCGTTTATTCCCATGTTTATCTATGGCGATCACGGCGCCATGGAGTCCGAGCGCCAGAAGGGCGAAGAGGCCCTCAAAGTGCTTGAGACCGAGTACTTTACCGCCGAGGACGACCCCGGCTTCGACTTTGCCACCGTGCGCGACCTGGCCGACCGCAACCGCGACCTGTGCGACCAGATTGGCGAGGCACGCCTGCGCAACGTGACGCCCGCGACGCTTTCGCGCGGCCTGTCCGATGCCGACACCTGCGCCGCCATCGGCAAGATGCAAAAGCGCACCGCCGCGTCCGTTATGCGCGAAATCCGCGGCGACCGCGACGCGCTCGGCGTGGCCTACGCCCGCAAGCCCATCCAGGGCACCGTGCTCGGTATCGACATCGAGACCACCGGCCGTGCACCCGAGCGCGGTTATATCATCAATGTGGGTTGGGAAATCATGGAGCTCACCAGCGACGCCGCCCCGCACGACGCCGAGGCGCACTACTGCGGTCTGCCCGACATCTACCGCGGCGAGGATGTGCCGTTGTCGAATATCCACCACATCACCTGGGACGACATCGACGGCAAAAAGCCGTTCCGTGAGAACAAGGAACTGCAGAAGCAGCTGCTCAAGCTTATGAAGAAGTACCCGTACATGGCGCACAACGCCGCCTTTGAGGACAGTTGGTTCAAGATCCACCTGGACGGTTACGCCGAGGCACGCCGCGCCGGCAAGATCATCGTCATCGACTCGCGCCAGATCTGCCGCAGCCTGGATGCCGACGTCCGCTCGCTCCCCCGCGAATCCGCCCCCGCCGCGCTCGAGAACTGGGCGCGCCGCCGTGGAACCCTCGCCGCCGACGCCAACGAGCAGCATCTGGGCCTCGACGACACCGACCTCATGCTCCGCACCGTCCAAGCCGAGTTCAACCTCAAGAACCTGTTTGCCAAGTAGAAACGTCTACGACAAACCCCGGGGGTAGATCACGAGCGGCCTCGCAGCGGAAAACCCCGCAGCGAGGCCGCCCTACGTTCCACAGATAGATCTGCCATCACAAATTCTGAACCCTCATTTTGAACGATTTCGGCCAATTCCCGACACGTAATTCGTTGTCGGATGGCGATGCATCGATATCAAATGTGCAGCAATTGAGTATTTCTATGCTATAGCCAAGCTGCGAAAACTTTTATTTAGGGCATACCAACCCATAATTGCGTCAAGCTTTTGGACAGCATTTGGTTAGACCTCTAAAACGACTTTTTCACTCAGCGCCATCAACACGGCATTAGCTGACACGATATATACCATGAGTATCGTATTGTCACATACCACTGCAAAAGCGGTCTACCAGGCCGCGCATTCGGTGTCTGCGAAAGGCATCGAGTCCTGTAACCCTGCCGCGATTTACGGATCATGTCCCACCGGAACGCTCCTTGACGCAGCCGCAGAATGGCTCACCAAACATGATGTTTCCCTCGACGCGAATGATTCCCTCGAGGTGATGGTGTTTGATCGCAGGAATGCGCGCCATGCAATGAACTGTCAATGCCACGTTTCTTCAAAACGATTCTCGAACTCACGCTTTAAAGAACTCAAAGATGGCATCTTCATTGTTGGCGTTGAGCTTTGCGCACTTCAGGCCGCCACCTATCTCCCTTTTCGCGAACTGGTGGAGTACTACTTTGAATTGTGCAGCGCTTACTCCCTTGGAACCGACTCTTCCACCTCCTATACCGAGCGTTTCGCGCTCACCTCGACCGAGAGGTTAAAGCAGTTCTTTAATTCCATTACCAGATGCGACGGTCTGGCCCTTGCCCGAAAGGCGATCCAATGTGTGCACGACGGATGCCGGTCTCCTATGGAAACAGCCTTTGTCATGATGCTAACGCTGCCCAAAAGCGAAGGAGGGCTTGGTATTAAGGGAATTGAGACCGATTACGAGGTGCAGGTCACCACTGCCGCAAAGAATCTCACGAGACGCAAAAAGTTCTTTATGGATGCGTATCTAAAGAAATCTCGCACAGACATTGAATACAACGGTTTTTATCATGACGCGGAAGAAGACCGCGCCATCGATGAGGAGCGCAAGAATGCACTTGCGTCCATGGGGTACGGAATCATCACCGTCAGCCGTTATTCCTTTATGCATGCCAGCTCTTTTGTTAGGGTCATGGAAGCAATCCAGCGGAAAGAGGGCGTACGCCCCTCGCGTCTGCCAAAAGACTTTCAAATCATGCAAGAGGACCTGAGACAGTTTGTGCTCAGAAGGTTTATAGAAGAGAAAAAGCGAATTCAGAAGCAGCTTCGCCAGGATTCCGAAGAGCGTCAACGAATCGACCTTGAAAAAGCAACGCTCGAAGGCATCACGCTGGATGACCCGACAATTAATGAAGTTCCGGCAATCGATGACATGCAGACTGTCGAATCCGACAGCCCATCATTTGCCCAAACAAGCAGCCTCGCGCCCGAGGGCAGGGTCTTCGGGGCCGGAGACTAGGCCGGCTAACAAGGTGGGTACCCTAGCGACGTGCAAAATTGCGAGTATTCAGCAGGGTCGGGTGTCTATCACCCTCGAGTGGATCCAAATGTGAAGCGAAACGCTCTTGCGTGAGAGCGTTAGGCAACATTTGAGGAAGAACTCATCGGATTAACACCCTAAGATAACTCTTGAACTGCATTATATGACCTGCAATAAATTAGCGGACCCCCTATAGTTGCAGAATACTCCATTTTTTGCACGGCACGATGGTGCCCACCTTGGCATCGACTATCAAAAAACGCTCAGTCCGGGATCTCGTCCACTATTCCCCATCATTTTGTGCGATGAATTACTTAAACGTTATTGACATATGAACATACGCTCATATAATCGGAAGTAAGTTATTTGAGCGTATGTTCATATGAAAGGATATTGCAATGAGCATCCGCGTTGATGAAACGAAACCCGACACCGAGGCCACCGAACCCGCGATCCCGACCACCTGCTCGCCCGAGGACCTTCCCGACGAGGAGCTTCTCTACGACCTCGCCGACCTGTTCAAGGTCTTCAGCGACACCACGCGCATCAAGATCCTTTACGCCCTCATGGGCCGCGAGCTCTGCGTGGCAGACATCGCCGAAGCGACCGAAACCTCGCAGTCCGCGGTGTCGCACCAGCTGCGCACACTCAAGCAGTCGCACCTGGTTAAATTCCGGCGCGACGGGCGCAATATCCTATACTCGCTCGCCGACGACCACGTCTACACCATGCTCAACCAGGGCATGAGCCACATCTGCGAATAGCAGCCAACCACGGTACCAGCGCGGCCTGCACCCAAGCCGCAAAAACGGGAAAGGAACCCACCATGAAAAAGCAGTACAAGCTCGATGAGATCGATTGCGCCAACTGTGCGCGCGAGCTTCAGGACGAGCTGGCCAAGCTCGAGGGCGTCAAATCCGTGTCCGTCAACTTTATGACCCAGAAGCTGACGCTCGAGGCCGATGATGCTGAGTTCGACGAGGTGCTCAACCGCGTTGTTGAGTTTACGGCCGACGCCGAGCCGGACTGCGAGATCATTCTCTAGCCCAGGTTTACGCCAACCTGCAAGGCCGCGCTTGCCGCGGCCTTTGCTCGCGAAATTATATGAGCGAGTGTTCATTCATTCAAATGGGAGGATACGAGTCATGGCCACCGCCGACCCCAAAAAGAAAAAGAAGAAGCGCAAGAAAAAAGAATCACTCGAGCATAAGCGCAACCGCATCCTGGTAGCGCTGGGCATTTTTGCCGTGGTGTACGCCCTCGATGAGCTCGGCACCCTCACTGCCGCATTCGGCACCCCGGGCGACATCTACGCCAGCTTTGTGCTGTTCCTCGTGCCGTTTTTGATTGCCGGCTACGACGTGCTGCAAAAGGCATTCAATAACATCCGCCGCGGCAAGGCCTTCGACGAGAGCTTCCTCATGGCCGTCGCGACCATCGGCGCGTTTGCCATGGTGCTCTTCCCCGACACCGACCCGCACATGGCCGAAGGTGCCGCCGTCATGCTGTTCTACCAAGTCGGCGAGCTGTTTCAGGCGTACGCCGTGGGCAAGAGCCGCAAGTCGATCAGTGCCATGATGGACATCGCGCCCGACTACGCTAACGTCGAGCAGCCCGACGGCACACTCGAGCAGGTCTTCCCCGATGACATCGCCGTCGGCACCGTGATCGTGGTCAAGCCCGGTGAGCGCGTGCCTATCGACGGCGTCATCGTCGAGGGCGAAACCCAGCTCGACACCGCCGCTCTCACGGGCGAGTCAATCCCCCGCCCCGCCAAGTCCGGCGACGACATCATCAGCGGCTGCATCAACATGACGGGCCTCATCCACGTGCGCACCACCAAGCCCTTTGGCGAGTCCACCGTCGCACGCGTCCTGGAGCTCGTGGAAAATGCCAGCGAAAAGAAGGCGCGCACCGAGAACTTTATCACGCGCTTCGCCCGCGTCTACACGCCCGCCGTCACCGGCGCTGCCGCGGTACTCGCGCTCGGCGGCGGCTTGGTCACCGGCGCCTGGTCCGACTGGATCCTGCGCGGCCTGACCTTCCTGGTCGTCAGCTGCCCGTGCGCGCTCGTGATTAGCGTCCCGCTCAGCTTCTTTGGCGGCATTGGCGGCGCATCCAAGCTGGGCGTCCTCATCAAGGGTTCTAACTACCTCGAGACGCTCGCCGATGTGGACACCGTCGTCTTTGACAAGACCGGCACGCTCACCAACGGCACGTTCTCGGTGGTCGCGGTGCACCCCGAGGCTGGCTATACCGAGCAGTCGTTGCTCGAGGTCGCAGCCCTTGCGGAGTCGTTCTCCGATCACCCCATCGCGCAGTCCGTGCGTGTCGCCTACCAGGGCGAGGTCGACCCCAAGCGCGTAAGCGACTCCACCAACGACGCGGGCCATGGCGTGACGGCAACCATCGACGGCAAGCACGTCGTCGTTGGCAACGCAAAGATGCTCGCCGCGGCCGGAGTCGAAGCGCCCGATTGCGAGGTTGTCGGCACCATCCTCCACGTGCTAGTCGATGGCATCTATGCCGGCCACATTGTAATTGCCGACACCATAAAGGCCGATGCCGAACAGACGATCTGTGACCTGCACACCGCTGGCATCAAACGTACCGTCATGCTCACGGGCGACCGCGAGGAAGTGGCTGCCGCGGTGGCCAAGCAGCTAGGGCTCGACGAGTTCCACGCGCAGCTGCTGCCGGGCGACAAGGTCGAGCGCGTCGAGGCATTGCTGGCAGCCGAATCGGGCAAGGGCAAGCTCGCCTTTGTCGGCGACGGCATCAACGATGCGCCCGTACTCACCCGCGCAGACGTTGGCATTGCCATGGGCGCTATGGGTTCCGACGCCGCGATTGAGGCCGCCGATGTTGTGCTCATGGATGACAAGCCGTCCAACATTTCCCGCGCGATCCGCGTGGCGCGCAAGACCATGGCGATTGTCTGGCAGAACATCATCTTTGCGCTGGGCGTTAAGCTGCTGATCCTGGTGCTCGCGGCACTGGGCATTGCCAACATGTGGCTTGCCGTGTTTGGCGACGTAGGCGTGGCGATCATCGCCATCCTGAACGCCATGCGCGCGATGGGTGTCAAGAACTTATAGCGTTCGTGGGCTGTCCGGCCGGGGCCGGGCTTGGTTTTGAAAACATCCTCGACCAATGAAGTGCCCCCGTTCTGCTCCTTCGGAGCTACGAACGGGGGCACTTCTGGTCTGACGCTCCTATTTGGCAAGGTGTCTTTTAGAATCCATTTTGCGCTCGGCCTCGAACGCCTGCCTGTCCCAATCGAGCGGAAGTCCGGCCTCGACCCACGCCTCGTAGGCCCTCCTTATAGGCTTGAGCTCCCTTTGGCCCCTCTCCAGCATCGAGATGTACTTCTCGCTGGTGCCCAGTATGGACGCCGCCCTCACCTGGCTGACCTTCGCCGCGCGCCTGGCCGCCACGAGTTCCGAGGCGTCCTCGGGCCTCCTGATCTCGTGCGGGCGCATCAGCGCCCGGTACGCCTCCCTGGCCACGTAGCGCTTGAGGCACCTCATGACCTCCCTGTCGCTCTTTCCCCGCGCCCTCGCCCTCTCGGCGTACTCGGCGGTCTCGGGGTCGCTCATGACCCTCTGCCTCGCGATCTCGTGCAGCGCGCTGTTCGCCTGCCGGTCGCCGCCCCTGTTGAGCCTGTGCCTCACGGTCTTGCCGCTCGAGGCGGGGATGGGGCAGGCGCCGCATATCGCCGCGAACGACGCCTCGGAGCGCAGCCTGCCCGGGTTGTCCCCGGCCGCGACCGCGAGCTTGGCCGCGCTCACGGGCCCGCACCCGTACATCGCCAGCAGCGCGGGGCAGTTCTCCTCCAGGGACGCCTCGATCGCGCGCTCCATGTCGAGCGCCGCGTCGCGCGCCGCCGCCCACAGGTCCGCCAGCGCTCCGAGCGCGGCGCCCAGCGCGCCCTCGGCGCGCACGGAGGGGAGCTCCTCCATCAGCCTCGGCCCTCCCATGCCGCGGAACCTCGACCTGAGCCCCTCCGGCGCGGTGGTGAGCAGCGACCTCGCGGTGTTGATCGCCGAGGTCCGCGCCTTCACCGCCCCGGAGCGCGCCGCGAGCATGCAGCGCACCCCGTCGACCCACCCGTCCTGGCTCTTGGGGGTCCCGAGCCTTGAGCCGGACATCGCCGCGCGGGCGGCCCTCTCCGCGTCCGCCTCGTCGCACTTTCCCTGCCCCGGGCGCCTCCTCTGCGTCCCCGCCGGGGAGAGCGCCTCGCGCACGGGCATCCCCAGCGACGCGAGGTGCCTGGTGAGGCCCGCCCCGTAGGACGACGTCCCCTCCATCGCGACGCAGGCCGGCTCCCCGGCCGCGGCGATCGCACCGGCGAGCGCCTCGTAGCCCGCCGCGTCGGCGGGGAACCGGCGGGACAGGACCCTGCGGCCCCTCCAGTCGAGGACGCACAGCCAGTGCGAGTCGGCGTGGGTGTCGACCCCGCAGAAGACCGGCCCGCGGGCGCCGGGTGTCGATTCGGTTCTCATGTCTCGCTCCGTTCTTTCCGTGCTCGCCTGGACCGGGCAGACGGCACACTGACGGGGCGCGATAGAATGCGGTTGATCGGGTCCGCGGTATCGCTCCATGCTCCTATTAGGTCATGCGGCGGTCTCGGCTCGCCGCGGCCCGCGCGGGACATGTCAGGAAACGAGGGCAGCCCTGTGGGCGCCAGCGGAATGTGGGGTCACCGCGCGGTCCGCATCTGATGGTGTCGACGTCAATGGTATACGGGTGCATCATCGACGTCTTCAATACAGAAAATATCAGTGCGGAATGTTTTCAAAACCAAGCCCGGCCCCGGCCTGCGGTAACGTTGCTGGCGGTTCTTGGGCATCGCTTGCTGGTGGGGTTCCTTGTCTGAGTTGGACTTAGTTGGTGGGACCACTCGTCTCGGTCGCTGTCCCGCGCCGTTCCGGCGCGGGAGGCGCGCCGCTGCGGGAGTGCTAGTCGGTCATTATTGGCGCCGAAGCACCGTCCCGTCCCAGCATCGCCCTCAGCTTCTCGAAGCTTTCCTCGCTTAGGCAGTGCTCCATGTGGCAGCCCTCTTGCGACGCGACCTCAGCCGAAACACCCGCATCCTCTAGCAGCCCCACGAAAAAGCAGTGACGCTCCCACATTTGACGAGCGACCTCCAGACCACGCTCCGTCAGATGAACATCTCGCTTGCCCATTTCGACATAGCCGTTGCTTTCCAACGTCGCCATGGCCTTGGAAACGCTCGCCTTAGTTACACCGAGGTACTCCGCAACGTCGATCGAGCGCACGACGCCCTGACGTTCCGACAGAACGTAGATCGATTCGAGATAGTCTTCTCCGGATTCACGTAGGGCCATGGGCCGCCTTTCGCGATGATTGCTAGTTAGCCTTTGGATACTTTCCACGACTAACTTTACCGCAGAAGTTGCCCATGTCTTACTACTTTGCCTAAAAGTTAGCCGTGTTTCACAAAACGTGCGGGATGAAAACAAAATGGGGACGCCCCGCAAGGAGTGTCCCCAGGTGCCGGCAGAGACGATATGAGCAGGACATAAAAACATTGAGAGCCCCTGCTGCAT